>NZ_JBFALS010000010.1:0-124874 GCF_040656295.1 Streptomyces sp. NPDC049954 | reverse complement strand
GAGGGGGCCCCGCTCCATGTCACCGGGGCCCCGTCCGCAACGGACGGGGCCCCGCTCCATGTCACCGGGCCGTGGTTCAGCCCCCGAACTCCTCCAGGCCCTTGAGCGCCTGGTCGAGCAGGGCCTGGCGGCCCTCCAGCTCACGTTCGAGCTTCCCGGCCCTCGCCTCGTTACCCGCGGCACGGGCCGCGTCGATCTGGCCGTGCAGCTTGTCCACGGCCGCCTGGAGCTGGCCGGTCAGGCCGGCCGCGCGGGCCCGGGCCTCCGGGTTGCTGCGCCGCCACTCGGTCTCCTCGGCGGTCTGGATCGCCCGCTCGACGGCCTGCATACGGCCCTCGATCCTCGGTCGCGCGTCCCGCGGGACGTGACCGACGGCCTCCCAGCGCTCGTTGAGCGAGCGGAAGGCCGCCCGGGCCGCCTTGAGGTCCTTCACCGGAAGCAGCCGCTCGGCCTCCTCGGCCAGCGCCTCCTTCAGTTTCAGGTTCTCGCCCTGCTCGGCGTCCCGCTCCGCGAACAGCTCGGAGCGCGCCGCGAAGAACACGTCCTGGGCGCCCCGGAAGCGATTCCACAGGTCGTCCTCGAACTCGCGCTGCGCGCGGCCCGCGGCCTTCCACTGCGTCATCAGATCCCGGTAACGGGCCGCCGTCGGCGCCCAGTCGGTGGACCTGGACAGCGACTCGGCCTCGGTGACCAGCTGTTCCTTCGTCTTCCTGGCCTCCTCGCGCTGCGCGTCCAGCGCCGCGAAGTGCGCCTTGCGCCGCTTCGAGAACGCCGAACGGGCATGCGAGAAGCGGTGCCACAGCTCGTCGTCCGACTTGCGGTCGAGCCGGGGCAGCCCCTTCCAGATGTCCACGAGCGCGCGCAGCCGCTCACCGGCCGAGCGCCACTGCTCGCTCCCGGCCAGCTGCTCGGCCTCGGCGACCAGCTCCTCCTTGGCCTTCTTGGCCTCGTCGGTCTGCTTCGCGCGCTCGGCCTTGCGCTCCTCCCGGCGCGCCTGCACCGTCTCGACCAGCTTGTCCAGCCGCTGGTCGAGCGCCGCGAGGTCGCCCACCGCGTGTGCCTCGCGCACCTGTCCGCGCAGATGGTCGACGGCGGTCTGCGCGTCCTTCGCGGACAGGTCCGTCGTCCGCACCCGGCGCTCCAACAGCCCGATCTCGACGACGAGTCCCTCGTACTTGCGCTCGAAGTACGCGAGGGCCTCGGCGGGGGAGCCGGCCTGCCAGGAACCGACCTCCCGCTCACCCTCGGCGGTACGCACGTACACGGTCCCGGTCTCGTCGACACGGCCCCACGGGTCGCTGCTCACAGCGCCTCCTCCACATGATGCCGCGCGCCCCCCGGGGGCCCCGGCATCGTCCACAGTTTCGTCACGGCCAACATAGGCGACCTGCGGGGCGGCTGTCCGCATCCCGGGCAAGCGAACTTGACCGCCCCCGGGTCAGGATTTCGTCACGGTCGCCTTGTTGATCACCACGGTCGCGTTCGGCGTCCCGTCGCCCTGCCCGCTGTTCTCACCGGCGTTCGCGATCTTCTTGAGCACCTTGGAGCCGGCCGTCGAGATGGTGCCGAACGGCGTGTAGTCGGGCGGCAACGGGCTGTCCTGGTAGACGAGGAAGAACTGGCTGCCGCCGGTGTCGCGGCCCGACTTGTCCTGGGCGTTGTACTGGTTGGCCATCGCCACCGTGCCCGCCGGGTAGACCTTGCCCTTGAGGCTCTTGTCCTTCAGGTTCTCGTCCGGGATCGTGTAGCCCGGCCCGCCCGTGCCGTTGCCCTTGGGGTCGCCGCACTGCAGGACGTAGATGCCCGCGGTGGTCAGCCGGTGGCACTTCGTGTGGTCGAAGTAGCCCTTGTCCGCGAGGAACTTGAAGGAGTTCACCGTGTGCGGGGCCTTCTTCGCCGACAGGTCGAGCGGGATGTCCCCGCACGTCGTGGCGAGGTTCATCGTGTAGTCGGCGGAGGTGTCGACGCTCATCGCCGGCTCCTTCTTGAACGACAGGTCCTTGACCTTGCCGGCCGCCGGCTTCGCGCACGGGTCCTCGGCCTTGCTGGGGCTCGCCGAGGGCGTGGGCGCCGCGGCCGCGTCGCTCTTGGCCTTGCCGTCGCCGTCGTCCTTGCTGAACGCCCCGCCCGCCCAGGCTCCGCCGCCCGCCGCGAGCACCACGACGACGGCGGACGCGATGACCGCGTTGCGCCTGCGGGCCCGGCGACGAGCCGCCTCCCGACGCTCCTGCTGTCGCAGGAACTTCTCCCGGGCGAGCTGGCGCCGGCGCTGATCGTTGCTGACCACCGGGTGTCTCCTCGTGTCCGTTGTCCGTCGTGGACGGGGCCTGTTGTGTGCCCCGTACCGTATATGGGTTCGCTGTGGAATCGGCACCGCCGGTACGCTCGTCCGTGCCGCCGTCCGGCTTCCGGGCCGGGAGCGGCACCCACCGTCGCAGGACAGACCAGACACAAAGGACGATCGTGCTCATTGCCGGTTTCGCCGCCGGAGCCTGGGGGACCAACTGCTACGTGGTCGCCCCGGCCGCCGGTGAGGAATGCGTCATCATCGACCCGGGCCACCAGGCGGCCCCCGGTGTCGAGGAGACGCTCGCGGAGCATCGGCTCAAGCCCGTCGCCGTCGTCCTCACCCACGGCCACATCGACCACGTGGCCTCCGTCGTCCCCGTGTGCGGCGCCCATGACGTGCCCGCCTGGATCCACCCGGCGGACCGCTACATGATGAGCGACCCGGAGAAGGCCCTCGGCCGCTCCATCGGGATGCCCCTCATGGGCGAGCTGACCGTGGGGGAGCCCGCCGAGGTCGAGGAGCTGACCGACGGCGCGCGGCTGCGACTGGCCGGACTCGACTTCTCCGTCGCGCACGCGCCCGGCCATACCAAGGGGTCGGTGACCTTCAGGACCCCCGAGGGCGCGGACCTGCCGTCCGTGCTGTTCTCGGGCGACCTGCTGTTCGCCGGCTCCGTCGGACGCACCGACCTGCCCGGCGGCGACCACGCCGAGATCCTCGACTCGCTGGCCCGTGTGTGCCTGCCGCTAGAGGACTCGACCGTGGTGCTGTCCGGCCACGGCCCCCAGACGACCATCGGCCGGGAGCGCGCCACCAACCCGTATCTGCGGCAGGTGGCCACCGGCACGGCAGCGGCCCCCGACGCCGCCGCCCGACGAGGAATGTGACACCGACAGACGTGAGCACCTTCAAGGCCCCCAAGGGCACCTACGACCTCCTCCCGCCGGACTCCGCGCGCTTCCTCGCCGTACGCGAGGCGATCGCCGCGCCCCTGCGCGACGCGGGGTACGGCTACATCGAGACGCCCGGCTTCGAGGACGTCCAGCTCTTCGCGCGCGGGGTCGGCGAGTCCACCGACATCGTCAGCAAGGAGATGTACGTCTTCACCACCAAGGGTGGTGACCAGCTCGCCCTGCGCCCGGAGAGCACCGCCTCCGTGCTGCGCGCCGTGCTGGAGGCCAACCTCCACAAGGGCGGCAACCTGCCCGTCAAGGTCTGGTACTCCGGCTCGCAGTACCGCTACGAACGCCCCCAGAAGGGCCGCTACCGCCACTTCTCGCAGGTCGGTGCCGAGGCGATCGGGGCCGAGGACCCGCTGCTCGACGCCGAGTTGATCATCCTCGCCGACCAGGCGTACCGCTCGCTCGGCCTGCGGCAGCACCGCATCCTGCTCAACTCGCTGGGTGACAGGACCTGCCGCCCGGTCTACCGCGCCGCCCTCCAGGAGTTCCTGCGCGGACTCGACCTCGACGAGGAGACGCGGCGCCGCATCGAGATCAACCCGCTGCGGGTGCTCGACGACAAACGCGAGGACGTCCAGAAGCAGCTCGTCGGGGCGCCCCTGCTGCGCGACTACCTGTGCGACGCGTGCCGGGAGTACCACGAGGAGGTCCGCGAACTGCTGACCGCCGAGGGCGTCGCCTTCGAGGACGACCCGAAGCTCGTGCGCGGGCTCGACTACTACACCCGCACGACCTTCGAGTTCGTCCACGACGGTCTCGGCTCGCAGTCCGCGGTCGGCGGCGGAGGGCGCTACGACGGGCTCTCCGAGATGATCGGCGGGCCCGCGCTGCCCTCCGTCGGCTGGGCGCTCGGCGTCGACCGCACCGTGCTCGCCCTGGAGGCCGAGTCCGTCACCCTGGACCTGCCGGCCACCACGAGCGTCTACGCCGTCCCGCTCGGCGAACAGGCCCGCAAGGTGCTGTTCCGGACGGCGGGCGAACTGCGCCGGTCCGGGATCGCCACCGACTTCGCCTTCGGCGGACGCGGCCTGAAGGGCGCCATGAAGAGCGCCAACCGCTCCGGCGCCCGGCTCGCGCTGATCGCCGGGGAACGCGACCTCGCCGACGGGCAGGTCCAGCTCAAGGACCTGGAGTCCGGGGAGCAGAGCGCCGTCGCGCTGACCGAGGTGGTCGCCGAGATCCGCCGCCTGCTCGGCTGAGAGGCGGCCGCCTGGACGGGCGGCGGACACGGCATCGAGACGACGGCCGGTGGGGGAGAGGGAGCCCCACCGGCCGTCAACTTGGCAGGAGGCTTCTCACACCTCCGGGCGGTTTCCGGTTCCGCACGCCGGGACGCCCCGCCGGTGTCCGGGCCGGTCCCGCGCCCCCGGCGGGCCGGAAAGGGACCTGCGACCGCCTGGCGGACACAGGCGCCTGGGGCACAATGTCAGGGGCCCGGAAGCCCCCGGACCCCCTCTGTGACGGAACGGCGTGATGAGCGATACGACTGTGGTGAACGACGACGTCTCCAGCGACCACGCGGACGACGACCGGCCCGAGGGCACCCCGGTGTCCCGCCTCGGTGCCTCGCGCGCCTTCGCGATCATGCTCGTCCTGACGGGCGCGGCGGGGCTGCTCGCCGCCTGGGTCATCACGCTCGACAAGTTCAAGCTGCTGGAGGACCCCAACTTCACCCCGGGGTGCAGCCTCAACCCCGTCGTCTCCTGCGGCAGCGTCATGAAGAGCGAGCAGGCCGCCGCCTTCGGCTTCCCCAACCCGATGCTGGGCCTCGCCACCTACGCCGTGGTGATCTGCGTCGGCATGACCCTGCTCGCCGGGGCCCGGATGCCGCGCTGGTACTGGCTCACCTTCAACTTCGGCACGCTCTTCGGTGTCGGCTTCTGCACCTGGCTCCAGTACCAGTCGCTCTACAACATCAACGCCCTGTGCCTGTGGTGCTCCCTGGCCTGGGTCGCGACGATCATCATGTTCTGGTACGTCACGGCGCACAACGTCCGCAACGGCTTCCTGCCCGCCCCCGCCGCGGTCCGCGGCTTCGTGGGCGAGTTCCCCTGGGTCCTGCCCGTCCTGCACATCGGGATCATCGGCATGCTGATCCTGACCCGCTGGTGGGACTTCTGGACCAGCTGAGCCCGTCCCCGCAGCTCAGCGCCCCGGGCCCGGGGCCTTGTCGGTGCCGTGGCATAGGCTTCGAGGCGTGGAACCCGACTTGTTCACCGCCGCAGCAGAAGAGCGCCAGGAGAAGGACCCGAGCAGCAGCCCGCTGGCCGTCCGGATGCGCCCCCGCACCCTCGACGAGGTGGTGGGCCAGCAGCACCTGCTCAGACCCGGCTCCCCGCTGCGCCGGCTCGTCGGCGAGGGCGGCCCGGGGCCGGCGGGCTCCTCCTCGGTCATCCTGTGGGGACCGCCCGGCACCGGGAAGACCACACTCGCCCATGTCGTGAGCAAGGCGACCAACGCGCGCTTCGTGGAGCTGTCCGCGATCACCGCCGGGGTCAAGGAGGTCCGCTCCGTCATCGAGGGCGCCCGCCGAGCTACCGGCGGCTTCGGCAAGGAGACCGTCCTCTTCCTCGACGAGATCCACCGCTTCAGCAAGGCCCAGCAGGACTCACTGCTGCCCGCCGTCGAGAACCGCTGGGTCACCCTCATCGCGGCGACCACGGAGAACCCTTACTTCTCGGTCATCTCCCCGCTGCTGTCCCGCTCGCTCCTGCTGACCCTGGAGCCGCTCACCGACGTGGACCTGCGCGGGCTCCTGCACCGCGCGCTCACCGAGGAACGCGGCCTGAAGGGGGCGCTGACCCTCCCCGCGGACGCCGAGGAACACCTGCTGCGGGTGGCCGGCGGAGACGCGCGCCGCGCCCTGACCGCCCTGGAGGCGGGCGCCGGGGCCGCGCTCGCCAAGAAGGAGGGCGAGCTCACCCTCCAGACCCTGGAGGAGACGGTCAACAAGGCCGCCCTGAAGTACGACCGGGACGGCGACCAGCACTACGACGTGGCGAGCGCCCTGATCAAGTCCATCAGGGGCTCGGACGTGGACGCCGCCCTGCACTACCTGGCCCGGATGATCGAGGCGGGGGAGGACCCCCGGTTCATCGCCCGGCGGCTGATGATCTCGGCGAGCGAGGACATCGGCCTCGCCGATCCCACCGCCCTGCCCATCGCCGTGGCCGCCGCCCAGGCCGTCGCCATGATCGGCTTCCCCGAGGCGGCGCTGACCCTGAGCCACGCGACCATCGCCCTCGCCCTCGCCCCCAAGTCGAATGCGGCCACCCTGGCGATCGGGGCCGCTCTGGAGGACGTGCGCAAGGGGCTCGCGGGCACCGTGCCGCCCCATCTGCGGGACGGCCACTACAAGGGGGCCGCGAAACTCGGCCACGCCCAGGGGTACGTGTACCCGCACGACGTCCCCGGCGCGATCGCCGCCCAGCAGTACGCGCCGGACGCGGTCAAGGACCGCCGTTACTACGAGCCGACCCGTTACGGCGCCGAGGCGCGGTACGCGGACGTCGTGGAGAAGGTGCGTGAGCGGCTGCGCGGCGCGCAGGACTGATCTCCTCAGACCCCATGGGCGCCGCGACGTCCGGCGGGTCCCCCGACCTCTCCCCGAGGCCCCGAACCCGCGTCGGCGGAGCCCGTCTCAGTGCCCCGCGGCCTCGAAGAGCACGCGCATCGCCCGCCGCAGCCCGTGCACGTCCGCGACCGGCTCGGGAAAGTCGAAGCGCGCGTCGAAGCACCGCACCCCCGTGAAGCGCACCCGCAGGCCGAAGCGGTCCAGGGCCACCGGGACGGCCACCGGGCAGCCGGCGCCCCGCGCCCGCTCCCCGATCAGCTCGCGCAACCGCCGCACCTGCGGGGCGTGCGCCGCGTGCAGGTGCTGGAGCAGCTCGGCCTCGTACGCGACGAGCGGATCGGGCGCGGCCGCGGCGAAGTCCTTGGCGTCCACCGCCTCGGCACCCCACAGGTCGTCCACGCAGATCTCGCCGGTCTCCAGTCGCAGCGTCGCCCAGGCCGGGGGACCGGCGATCCCGGGTGGGCCGGTGATCGCGCGGGCCCCGGGCGCCTCGTCGGGCAGCCGGGTCAGCCAGCCCGAGATCCAGGCCCGGCCGCGGATGCGGTGGGGGACGGAGACCGGCGCGACGTCGGTCAGTTCCAGGACCACCGCCAGCTCGTCGTCGTGCGCGCGCGAGGCCGCCCGGACCACGGGGGAGCCGGCGGGGAAGACGAGCAGCACCTCCCCGTCGTCGCCGACCTCCCGCACCTCGGGCATCAACTGGTGCGCAAGGGCCGACTCCAGGCCCGGGACGAGCAGTACCGCCGAGCATGTACTCTGTACGAGAGTTCGTGTGCGTTCGGCTGCTGACGGCATCCGGGCGGTTTCTGGCCCCCATTCCTCCTGAGGTTCCTCGGAACCCTCGTGGACGTCATGAGTTTCATGGCGGGGACGCGGCTGACCATGAGCTGATCGGACCTCCGTCGATGCGTCGCCGTTCTGTGCGCCGCGGCTGTTCGTGATGCGCGTGGTGTTCCCAGGGCGAGACATGCGATCTCCTTGAGTAAGGTGAGCCTAACCTAACCTATTTCGGAGGTCTGGAGAACGTGCCTAACCAGTCGCGTCCCAAGGTCAAGAAGTCGCGTGCGCTCGGTATCGCGCTGACGCCCAAGGCTGTCAAGTACTTCGAGGCCCGTCCCTACCCGCCGGGTGAGCACGGCCGTGGCCGCAAGCAGAACAGCGACTACAAGGTCCGTCTGCTCGAGAAGCAGCGTCTGCGCGCCCAGTACGACATCAGCGAGCGCCAGATGGCCCGCGCCTACGACCGCGCCCGCAAGGCCGAGGGCAAGACCGGTGAGGCCCTGGTCATCGAGCTGGAGCGTCGCCTCGACGCCCTGGTCCTGCGTTCGGGCATCGCCCGCACCATCTACCAGGCCCGCCAGATGGTCGTCCACGGCCACATCGAGGTCAACGGCCAGAAGGTCGACAAGCCCTCCTTCCGCGTCCGTCCCGACGACGTCGTGATGGTCCGCGAGCGCAGCCGCTCCAAGCACCCCTTCCAGGTGGCGCGCGAGGGTGGCTACGACACCGACGGCGAGACCCCGCGCTACCTCCAGGTGAACCTGAAGGCCCTGGCCTTCCGCCTGGACCGCGACCCGAACCGCAAGGAAATCCCGGTCATCTGCGACGAGCAGCTGGTCGTCGAGTACTACGCCCGCTGATCACCCGCTGATCCAGCGCGCCGCGCACTCCCACCCGGCCCCCACCGTCCCCGTGACGTGGGGGCCGGGTGTTTTTGCCCCGGTGGTGTCCGCGGGCGAAATGCGGTACGGGCCCACCCCGGGGCCGCGATAGGCTCGGGGCACGACTTCCGTCGCCCGCGGCGGCCTCGCGGCCCGGCGCGGACGTCGTACGACACGGCCGGCGCGCGCCGGCCAGAACCCGAAGCACAAGGAGCGGTGCACAGTGTCCGGTGGAGAGGTGGCCGGCATCCTGGTGGCCGTGTTCTGGGCGATTCTCGTCTCCTTCCTCTCCGTCGCCCTGGTGAGGCTGGCACAGACGCTCAAGGCCACGACCGCGATGGTCGCCGAAGTGACGGAACAGGCCGTCCCGCTGCTCGCGGACGCCTCCGCGACCGTGCGCTCCGCGCAGACCCAGCTGGACCGCGTCGACGCGATCGCCTCCGACGTCCAGGAAGTCACCTCCAACGCCTCCGCGCTCTCCACCACCGTCGCCTCCACCTTCGGCGGACCGCTCGTCAAGGTCGCCGCCTTCGGCTACGGCGTACGGCAGGCACTGAGCCGCAAGGCAGCCCCCGAGGCCGCCGTGCCCACCCGCCGTACGGTGATCGTGGGCCGCGCCGTCCCCGGGGCGCGCCGCTCCCGCCGCAAGCGCGGCTGACGGCCGCACGCGATGCACGACACCCGGAAGGACTGAGTCCGCCATGTTCCGTCGTACGTTCTGGTTCACCGCAGGAGCAGCCGCAGGGGTCTGGGCCACCGCCAAGGTGAACGCCAAGATCCGCGCGCTGACCCCGGAGAGCCTCGCGGCACAGGCAGCGAACAAGGCCGTCGAGACGGGCCACCGGCTGAGGGACTTCGCGCTCGACGTGCGGGAGTCCATGTCCGAGCGCGAGGCCGAACTCGACGCGGCACTCGGCCGCAACCAGCCCGCACCCCCCGAACTCCCCACCCAGCGGCGGCTCGCAGCCCTGGAGCGCAGCACCACCACGGTGTACACCGCCGCCCCCGAAGACCACCTGAAGCACCCGAACAACCGGAATGAGGACCACTGATGGAGTCGGCTGAAATCCGCCGCCGCTGGCTGCGCTTCTTCGAGGAGCGCGGGCACAAGGTCGTGCCGTCGGCGTCGCTGATCGCGGACGACCCGACCCTGCTGCTCGTCCCCGCGGGCATGGTCCCCTTCAAGCCCTACTTCCTCGGCGAGGTCAAGCCGCCCGCCCCGCGCGCCACGAGCGTGCAGAAGTGCGTGCGCACCCCGGACATCGAAGAGGTCGGCAAGACCACCCGGCACGGCACCTTCTTCCAGATGTGCGGCAACTTCTCCTTCGGGGACTACTTCAAGGAACAGGCGATCAGCTACGCCTGGGAGCTGCTGACCTCCTCCGTCGAGGACGGCGGCTTCGGCCTGGAGCCCGAGCGGCTGTGGATCACCGTCTACCTGGACGACGACGAGGCCGAGCAGATCTGGCGCGAGAAGATCGGCGTGCCCGCCGAGCGCATCCAGCGCCTGGGCAAGGCCGACAACTTCTGGTCCATGGGCGTCCCCGGACCCTGCGGCCCCTGCTCCGAGATCAACTACGACCGGGGCCCGGAGTTCGGCGTCGAGGGCGGTCCTGCCGTCAACGACGAGCGCTACGTGGAGATCTGGAACCTGGTCTTCATGCAGTTCGAGCGGGGCGCCGGCTTCGGCAAGGACGACTTCGAGATCCTCGGCGACCTGCCGAGCAAGAACATCGACACCGGCCTCGGCCTCGAACGCCTCGCGATGATCCTCCAGGGCGTCCAGAACATGTACGAGATCGACACCTCGCGCGTCGTGATCGACAAGGCCACCGAGCTGACCGGCGTCCAGTACGGGGCGAGCCACACCTCGGACGTGTCGCTGCGCGTGGTCTCGGACCACATGCGCACCTCCGTCATGCTCATCGGCGACGGCGTCAGCCCCGGCAACGAGGGCCGCGGCTACGTGCTGCGCCGCATCATGCGCCGTGCCGTGCGCAACATGCGTCTGCTCGGCGCCGAGGGGCCGGTCGTCAAGGAGCTGCTCGACGTCGTGATCGACACGATGGGCGAGCAGTACCCCGAGCTGATCAGCGACCGCAAGCGGATCGAGACGGTCGCGCTCGCCGAGGAGGCCGCCTTCCTCAAGACGCTGCGGGCCGGCACCAACATCCTCGACACCGCCGTCACCGAGACCAAGCAGTCCGGCGGCTCCACGCTCTCCGGCGACAAGGCGTTCCTGCTGCACGACACGTGGGGCTTCCCGATCGACCTCACGCTGGAGATGGCCGGGGAACAGGGCCTCGCGGTGGACGAGGACGGCTTCCGCCGCCTCATGAAGGAGCAGCGCGAACGCGCCAAGGCCGACGCCCGCGCCAAGAAGACCGGCCACGCCGATCTGCACGCCTACCGGGAGATCGCCGACACCGCCGGGTCCACCGACTTCACCGGCTACCAGCACCTGGAGGGCGAGGCCCGCATCGTGGGCCTGCTCGTCGACGGAGTGCCCTCGCCCGCCGCCACCGAGGGCGACGAGGTGGAGGTCGTCCTCGACCGCACCCCGTTCTACGCCGAGGGCGGCGGCCAGATCGGCGACACCGGCCGCATCCGGCTCGACTCCGGCGCCGTCATCGAGATCCACGACGTGCAGAAGCCGGTCCCCGGTGTGCACGTCCACAAGGGCCGCGTCCAGGTCGGCGAGGTCACCGTGGACTCCCCGGTCTGGGCCTCCATCGACCAGGTGCGCCGCCGGGCCATCGCCCGCGCCCACTCCGCCACCCACCTCACCCACCAGGCCCTGCGCGACGCGCTCGGCCCGACGGCCGCCCAGGCCGGTTCCGAGAACCAGCCCGGCCGCTTCCGCTTCGACTTCGGTTCGCCGGCCGCCGTGCCCACGACCGTCATGAGCGACGTCGAGCAGAAGATCAACGAGATCCTGGCCCGCGAGATGGACGTCCAGGCCGAGGTGATGTCCCTGGACGAGGCCAGGAAGCAGGGCGCCATCGCCGAGTTCGGCGAGAAGTACGGCGAGCGGGTCCGGGTCGTCACCATCGGGGACTTCTCCAAGGAGCTGTGCGGCGGCACCCACGTGCACAACACCGCCCAGCTCGGCCTCGTGAAGCTGCTCGGCGAGTCGTCCATCGGTTCCGGGGTGCGCCGTATCGAGGCCCTGGTCGGCGTCGACGCGTACAACTTCCTGGCCCGCGAGCACACGGTCGTCGCCCAGCTCCAGGAGCTGGTCAAGGGCCGGCCCGAGGAACTGCCCGAGAAGATCGCGGGCATGCTCGGCAAGCTCAAGGACGCCGAGAAGGAGATCGACAAGTTCCGCGCGGAGAAGGTGCTCCAGGCCGCCGCCGGTCTCGCCGAGAACGCCCGTGACGTGCACGGCACCGCCCTGGTGACCGGTCAGGTCCCGGACGGCACCGGCGCCGACGACCTGCGCCGCCTCGTGCTGGACGTCCGGGGCCGCATCCCCGGCGACCGGCCCGCCGTGGTCGCCCTGTTCACCGTGGCGGGCGGGCGCCCGCTCACCGTGATCGCCACCAACGAGGCCGCCAGGCAGCGCGGGTTCAAGGCCGGTGATCTGGTGCGCGCCGCCGCCAAGACCCTCGGGGGCGGCGGTGGCGGCAAGCCGGACGTCGCCCAGGGCGGTGGCCAGAACCCGCAGGCCGTGCCCGAGGCGGTCGCCGCCGTCGAGCGCCTCGTCGCCGAGACGGCCTGACGCCCGTGCGCAGAGGACGCCGCCTCGCGATCGACGTCGGGGACGCCCGGATCGGGGTCGCTTCGTGCGACCCCGACGGGGTCCTGGCGACCCCGGTCGAGACCGTGCCGGGACGTGACGTCCCGGCCGCCCAGCGCCGGCTCGGGGCACTGGCCGAGGAGTACGAGCCGATCGAGATCGTGGTGGGGCTGCCCCGCTCCCTCAACGGGGGAGAGGGGCCGGCCGCCGCGAAGGTCCGCGCATTCACCAGGGAACTGGCCCGGCTGGTCGCGCCCGTTCCGGTGAGGCTGGTGGACGAGCGAATGACCACGGTGACGGCGAGTCAGGGTCTGCGGGCCTCCGGGGTGAAATCGAAAAAGGGCAGGTCGGTCATTGACCAGGCCGCCGCTGTGATCATTCTCCAATCCGCTCTGGAATCCGAGCGGCGGACCGGTCAGGCCCCTGGGGAGGGCGTCCAAGTGGCCCCCTGATCGCGGTACGGTAACGTTCCGCGCGATGCGGTGGCATTCGAACAGCTGCCGCACAGCAGAGAGACGGAGCCCGAGCTGTGCGAACCCATCACGACACAGCGTTCCGTCCCGCGGCACTAGGGGACTGATGACTGAGTATGGGCGGGGCCAGGGCCCCGGACCGTGGCACCCTGAGGACCCCCTGTACGGGGACCAGGGATGGGTGCAGGGCGAGGACCCGTACCGCGGACAGCAGGACCAGCAGCAGCCCTACCCCCAGCAGCAGTACGACGCCTGGGGCAACCCGGTGGTCTACGACCAGCAGGGTTACCCCCAGGGGCAGCAGCAGGCGTACGGCGCCGACCCCTCCCAGCAGGGAGGCGGATACGACCCCGGGCACGGCCAGGGCCAGCAGGGCTACCCGGGGCAGGCGGCGCAGCAGTACCCCCCGTACCAGCAGCCGCAACAGCCCCAGCACCCTCAGCAGTACGGCGGCCAGCAGCACCCTCAGCAGTACGGCGGCCAGCAGCAGCCTCAGCAGTACGGCGGGCAGCCCCAGGATCCCCAGCAGTACGGCAACGGCAACGGCTGGGACACCGGTCAGCAGCAGATGCCCTACGGGGGCGAGCAGGCCGGGCAGTACGGCGCGGGACAGGACGGTTACGGCCAGGGCGACCCCTACGGCCGCGGTGGCCAGGGCTATCCCGCCGCCGACCCCTCGCACGGGTACCAGGAGCCACAACCGGCCGCCGCACCGGAGCAGGAGCCGGCCGGCGGCGACTGGGACCCGGAACCGGACGAACCCGAACACCCCTTCTTCGCGAGCGACGGGGACGCGGGCCGCTCTCGCGGCCGGGGACGCGCGAGCGACGAGGCCGACGAGCACGACGAGTACGCCGATGACGACGCCGGGGCGGACGACCGGCGGGGACGGCGCGGCGGCGGGAAGCCCAAGAAGCGCCGCAGCGGCTGCGCCTGCCTGGTCGTCGCGGTCGTCCTGGTCGGCGGGGGCGGCGGCGCCGCCTATTACGGCTACCACCTCTACCAGGACCGTTTCGGCCCCGCCCCCGACTACGCGGGCGAGGGCAGCGGCACCGTCGTGGTCGAGATCCCGGACGGCGCGACCGGCATCGTCATGGGCAACCGCCTCAAGGAGAAGGGCGTCGTCAAGAGCGTCGACGCCTTCACCAAGGCGTACGGCACCGTCCCCAAGGGCAAGACGGCCCAGCCCGGGTTCTACACCCTGCGCAAGGGCATGTCGGCCAAGAGCGCGGTCGACCTGATGCTCAGCCCGAAGAGCCGCAACACCCTGATCGTGCCCGAGGGGTACCGCAACTCCTGGGTCTACGCGCAGATCGACGACCGGCTCGGCCTCGCGAAGGGCACGACGGCCAAGGCCGCCAAGGACGACTGGAAGAGCCTCGGCCTGCCGAAGTGGGCCAATTCCGACAAGGACATCAAGGACCCCCTGGAGGGCTTCCTCTTCCCCTCGGCCTACTCGGTGTCCAAGGGCCAGAAGCCGCAGGACGTGCTCAAGCGCATGGTCGCGCAGGCGGACAAGCAGTACGAGCGGCTCGACATCGTCGGCCAGTCGAAGAAACTCGACCTGAAGAGCCCGCTCCAGCTCGTCACCGTGGCCAGCCTGGTGAACGCGGAGGGGCTGAACCACTCCGACTTCGAGAAGATGGCGGAGGTCGTCTACAACCGCCTGAAACCCGGGAACACCGAGACCAACGGGATGCTGGAGTTCGACTCCACGTACAACTACGCGATGAACCAGAGCAAACTCGACATGACGCAGGCGCAACTGCGGAAAACGGATCATCCGTACAACACGTACTTCTACAAAGGACTTCCGCCCGGCCCCATCGGAAATCCGGGAGCGGACGCCCTTTCCGGTGCCATAAAACCGTCGAAGGACGGTTGGTACTATTTCGCGGCGATCGGCGACAAGACGACATTCACCAAGACGTACAAGGAACACGAGAAAATCGCCAACGAGGTCGGAAAGTTGCAGAACCAGTAATGCGACGCATTGACGGGCGCCCCGCAACAGACAGGGAGTGGGAGTGACCGGCGAACACAAGGCCGCCGTCCTCGGTTCCCCCATCGCGCACTCGCTCTCCCCGGTCCTGCACCGGGCGGCCTACGAGGCGCTGGGCCTGACCGGATGGACGTACGAGCGCTTCGAGACGGACGAGGCGGCCCTGCCCGGCTTCCTCGACGGGCTCGGACCGCAGTGGGCCGGACTCTCCCTCACCATGCCGCTCAAGCGCGCCGTGCTGCCCCTGCTCGACTCCCTCAGCGACACCGCCGCCTCCGTCGAGGCCGTCAACACCGTCGTGCTGGGGCCGGACGGCCGGCGCACCGGGGACAACACCGACATCCCCGGGATGATCGCCGCGCTCGCCGAACGCGGGATCACGAGCGTGGAGTCCGCCGCGATCCTCGGGGCCGGCGCCACCGCCTCCTCCGCCCTCGCCGCCCTCTCCCGGATCTGCTCGGGAGAGGTCGTCGTGTACGTGCGCAGCGCCGCCCGCGCCGCCGAGATGCGCGGCTGGGGCGAGCGCCTCGGCGTCCCCGTCCGCACCGAGGCCTGGGACGACGCCGCCCAGGCCCTGCGTGCGCCGCTCGTCGTGGCCACGACCCCCGCCGGCAGCACCGACGCGCTCGCCGCCGAGGTCCCGGCCGGGCCGGGGACCCTCTTCGACGTGCTCTACGAGCCGTGGCCCACGCCGCTCGCGGCGCGCTGGTCCGCGCGCGGGGGAGCCGTCGTCGGAGGGCTCGACCTCCTGGTCCACCAGGCGGTCCTCCAGGTCGAGCAGATGACCGGACACCACCCCGCCCCGCTCGCGGCGATGCGCGCGGCGGGTGAGAAGGCCCTCGCGGGACGCTGAGCGCGCGGGTCCACCGGGCGGCCGGACCCGCCCGCGCCGGGGCTTTCCGGCCGCCCGCGCCTGTCCCGGCAGATGGACCCGTGCCGATTCCCCGGCCCCCTCATGGGAGGATCGGGGGCGGCGGGCACGGGCCGCGCACCCGGCCGCGCCGTTGCAGTTCCAGGCGCGAGCAGGAGGAGCACCGTTGAGCAGGCTGCGTTGGCTGACCGCGGGGGAGTCGCACGGACCCGCACTCGTGGCGACGCTGGAGGGACTTCCCGCCGGCGTGCCCATCACCACCGACATGGTGGCCGACCACCTCGCCCGGCGCCGCCTCGGCTACGGACGTGGTGCCCGGATGAAGTTCGAGCGGGACGAGGTCACCTTCCTCGGTGGTGTACGCCACGGACTCACCCTCGGCTCCCCGGTCGCCGTCATGGTCGGCAACACCGAGTGGCCCAAGTGGGAACAGGTCATGGCGGCCGACCCGGTCGACCCGGCCGTCCTGGCCGAGTCCGCCCGCAACGCGCCGCTCACCCGGCCGCGCCCCGGCCACGCCGACCTCGCCGGGATGCAGAAGTACGGCTTCGACGAGGCCCGCCCGATCCTGGAGCGCGCCTCCGCCCGCGAGACCGCCGCCCGTGTCGCACTCGGCGCCGTGGCCCGCTCGTACCTGAAGGAGACGGCCGGGATCGAGGTCGTCAGCCACGTCGTCGAGCTGGCCGCCGCGAAGGCGCCGTACGGGGTGCTGCCGACCCCCTCCGACGTCGAGCGGCTCGACGCCGACCCGGTGCGCTGCCTCGACCCCGACGCGAGCGAGGCGATGGTCGCCGAGATCGACCAGGCCCACAAGGACGGCGACACCCTCGGCGGCGTCGTCGAGGTCCTGGCCTACGACGTGCCCGTCGGGCTCGGCTCGCACGTCCACTGGGACCGCAGGCTCGACGCCCGCCTCGCCGCCGCCCTCATGGGCATCCAGGCCATCAAGGGCGTCGAGGTCGGCGACGGCTTCGGCCTCGCCCGTGTCCCCGGCTCCCAGGCGCACGACGAGATCGTCGGCACCGAGGACGGCATCCGGCGCTCCACCGGCCGCGCGGGCGGTACCGAGGGCGGTCTGTCCACCGGCGAACTGCTGCGGGTGCGCGCCGCGATGAAGCCGATCGCGACCGTCCCGCGCGCCCTCGCCACGATCGACGTGGCCACCGGCGAGGCCACCAAGGCCCACCACCAGCGCTCCGACGTGTGCGCCGTACCGGCCGCCGGCATCGTCGCCGAGGCCATGGTCGCCCTCGTCCTGGCCGACGCCGTCGCCGAGAAGTTCGGCGGCGACTCCGTGCCCGAGACTCGGCGCAACGTCCGCTCGTACCTCGACCACCTCCAGATCCGGTGACCGGGCCCCTGCTCGTCCTGGTCGGCCCGATGGGCGTCGGCAAGTCCACGGTGGGCGGACTGCTCGCCGACCGGCTGCGCACCACCTACCGCGACACCGACGCCGACATCGTCGCCGCCGAGGGCCGCGAGATCTCCGACATCTTCGTGGACGACGGGGAGGAGCACTTCCGCGCCCTGGAGCGGGAGGCCGTCCGCGCCGCCGTCACCGGGCACGACGGGGTCCTCGCGCTGGGCGGCGGAGCCGTCCTGGACGCCGAGACCCGCGCCCTGCTGCGGGAACTGCCCGTCGTCTACCTCTCGATGGACATCGAGGAGGCCGTCCGGCGCACCGGGCTCGCCACCGCCCGCCCCCTGCTCGCGGTCAACCCCCGCCGCCAGTGGCGTGAGCTGATGGACGCCCGCCGTCACCTGTACACCGAGGTCGCCCGGGTGGTCGTCGCCACCGACGGCCGCACCCCCGAAGAGGTCGCCGAGGCGGTCCTCGACGCACTGGAGCTGAAGGAAGCGTGAGCGAGAACACCGTCGAGGCCCCCACCCGAATCCAGGTGGGCGCCACCCCCGGCACCGAGCCCTACGAGGTGCTGGTCGGCCGGCAGCTCCTGGGCGAACTGCCCGGCCTGATCGGCGAGAAGGCCCAGCGGGTCGCCGTCATCCATCCCGAGGCGCTCGCCGAGACCGGTGAGGCCCTCCGTGCCGATCTGGCCGAACAGGGCTACGAGGCCATCGCCATCCAGGTGCCCAACGCGGAGGAGGCCAAGACGGCCGAGGTCGCCGCCTACTGCTGGACCGCGCTCGGCCAGTCCGGCTTCACCCGCACCGATGTCGTCGTCGGCGTCGGCGGCGGGGCCACCACCGACCTGGCGGGCTTCGTCGCGGCGAGCTGGCTGCGCGGGGTGCGGTGGGTCGCGGTGCCCACGACCGTGCTCGGCATGGTGGACGCGGCCGTCGGCGGCAAGACCGGGATCAACACCGCCGAGGGCAAGAACCTCGTCGGCGCCTTCCACCCGCCCGCCGGGGTGCTGTGCGACCTCGCCGCCCTGGACTCGCTGCCCGTCAACGACTTCATCAGCGGGCTCGCCGAGATCATCAAGGCCGGTTTCATCGCCGACCCGGCGATCCTCGACCTGATCGAGCAGGACCCGGTCGCCGCCCGCACCCCGGCCGGGCCGCACACCGCGGAACTGATCGAGCGCTCCGTCCGCGTCAAGGCCGAGGTCGTCTCCGGCGACCTCAAGGAAGCGGGCCGGCGCGAGATCCTCAACTACGGGCACACCCTGGCCCACGCGATCGAGAAGAACGAGCGCTACACGTGGCGGCACGGCGCCGCCGTCTCCGTCGGCATGGTCTTCGCCGCCGAACTCGGCCGGCTCGCCGGCCGCCTCGACGACGCGACCGCCGACCGGCACCGCGCCGTTCTGGAGTCGGTCGGACTGCCGCTCACCTACCGGGGCGACCAGTGGCCGAGGCTCCTGGAGAACATGAAGCTCGACAAGAAGTCCCGGGGCAACCTGCTGCGCTTCATCGTCCTCGACGGGCTCGCCAAGCCCTCCGTGCTGGAGGGCCCCGACCCGGCCGTCCTGCTCGCCGCGTACGGAGAGGTCTCGGACGGCCCCGGACACGGCGACCGCGCCTGACGCCACGGTGCCCGCCGCCCGACGGGCGGGCACGTCACCGGTTCCCCGGCCGTTCACACAACGACGGCCGGGGACGGTACCGTTCGCTGGACGCCGGGGGAACCGCTCCTTCACCCCCTCGCGTCCAACGCCTGTACGAGCCGGTACGAGACGGAGTGGCACGGGATGCAGCAGTCAGCGCGATCGGCGTCGGCACCGGGGCCCTGGCCGCCGCCCCCCCACCCCTTCGCGCCGGGCTCGCCGACCCCCGCGGGCTCTGGTCCTCCGACCCTGCCGCTGCGCGCCACCCAGGGCCCGCCGCCCGGCCCCGTACCGCAGCCGCCGCCCCCTCCGCAGGGACCGCCACCACCGGCCGCCCCGCCGGCCCCGGCCCAGCCGCAGGCCGCCGCCTTCCCGTCCGACGCCACCGGACACGTGCCGCTCCCGGCCGGGGCGCCCGTCGCCGTGCCGCCCCCGCCGCACGGGCCGCTCGCCGGTACCGGGAGCACGACCCTCGCGGTCCTGCTCATCGGCCCCGCCGGGGCGGGGAAGACGACCGTCGCCAAGTACTGGGCCGCGCGCCGCCCCGTGCCCACCGCGCACATCAGCCTCGACGACGTCCGCGAGTGGGTGCACTCCGGTTTCGCCGACCCGCAGAGCGGCT
Organism: Streptomyces sp. NPDC049954; assembly: GCF_040656295.1. Taxonomy (NCBI): domain Bacteria; kingdom Bacillati; phylum Actinomycetota; class Actinomycetes; order Kitasatosporales; family Streptomycetaceae; genus Streptomyces; species Streptomyces sp. NPDC049954. The sequence goes on along the minus strand of NZ_JBFALS010000010.1, from coordinate 105,672 downwards.
GGAACGACCACTCCGAGGCGCAGTACCGGCTGGCTCGCCGCACCTGCGGCTTCGCCGCGCGCAACTTCCTGGCCAACGGCATCTCCTGCATCCTCGACGACGCCGTCTTCCCGGACCGCCCGGTGGTCGGCCTCGGCGGCTGGAAACGGCACGTGGGGCCGGGGCTGCTGCCGGTCGTCCTGCTTCCCGGACTGGAGATCGTGCTGGAGCGCAACGCCGCCCGCAGCGGCAACCGGCGCCTCGGCGACGAGGAGGTCGCCAGCATCCATGGCCGGATGGCCGGATGGTACGGATCGGGGCTGCCCATCATCGACAACTCCCAGCTCGACGTCGCCGCCACCGCGCGGTGCCTCGACGAGGTGCTGGCGCGCGCGATAGCCAGCCCGCCCCCGTGGTGAGCGTTGCGCGCGAGCGGGCCCGCGCACCCCGTCCCCGGCCCCCGCACCCGGTCGGACGCGCAGAACCGGCCGCGACCGCGAGCCGAACTTAGGCTCGCCCCATGGCAGAGGCGTACGCGGCACGCAGGGACCGGCTCAGGGAGCGCTACACGGGCGGCGGCCAGGCTGCCGCCGTCGTCTCCCGCCCGGCCAACGTCCGGTATCTGGGCGGGGCGGCCCCGCAGGGCGCCGTCCTGCTGCTGGCCGCCGAACGCGGCGCCGAGGACGTCCTGCTCAGCCCCCGGCTGCCCAGCGGTCTCGCCTCGGAGGGCCGGCCCGACGAGGCCCTGCGGGTGCACGTCATGGCTTGTCCCACCGCCGACCCGGCCGTGGCGGCCGCCGAGATGGCCGCGGCGAGCGGGACCGAGGCCCTCGCCGTCGAGGAACACGACCTGACCGTGGCCCGCCACCGCGCGCTCGCCGAGACGGCGCCCCGGCTGCGGCTGACCGATCTGGGCCGGGCCGTGGAGCAACTGCGGCTGGTCAAGGACGAGGAGGAGATCGGCGCCCTGCGGATCGCCGCCGAGATCGCCGACCAGGCCCTGGGCGAACTGCTCGAATCGATCCTGGTGGGCCGCACCGAACGGCATCTCGCGCTGGAACTGGAGCGCCGCCTCATCGACCACGGCGCCGACGGGCCCGCCTTCACCACGTCCGTCGCCACCGGCCCCAACGCCGGTCTGGGGCGGCACCGGCCCACCGACCGCCGCGTCGAGGAGGGCGACTTCCTCTCCGTGTGCCTGGGCGCCGGCTACCGGGGATACCGCAGTGAAATCGGCCGGACGTTCGTCATCGGCACCGCCCCGGAGGAGTGGCAGATCGAGCTGTACGACCTCGTGTTCGCCGCTCAGCGGGCCGGCCGTGAGGCGCTGACCCCGGGCAGGGCCTGCCGCGACGTGGACCGCGCGGTGCGCCAGGTGCTGGAGTCCGCCGGGTACGCGGAGGGCCTTCCCGCGTCCACCGGGCACGGGGTGGGGCTCGAAAACGACGAGGACCCGCAGATCGCCCCGGCGGCCATGGGTAAACTGGACGCTTGTGTGCCGGTCACCGTCGAACCGGGGGTCCACCTCCCGGGCCGGGGCGGGGTCCGGATCGATGACACACTCGTTGTCCGCCCCGAGGCGGACGGCGGGCCCGAGCTACTCACCATCACGACCAAGGAACTGCTCGCGCTCTAGCGCGCCTGCCTTCTCCTCGGTCGTCCACCAGCTCTTCCCCGGGCCTCGGCCGGGGGGAGAGGCCCCATCGTCCAGGAGATTCCGCAACCGTGGCTTCCACGAACGACCTCAAGAACGGCCTGGTGCTGAAGCTCGACAACGGCCAGCTCTGGTCCGTCGTCGAGTTCCAGCACGTCAAGCCCGGCAAGGGCCCCGCCTTCGTGCGCACCAAGCTCAAGAACGTGCTCTCCGGCAAGGTCGTCGACAAGACCTTCAACGCCGGCGTCAAGGTCGAGACGGCCAACGTCGACAAGCGCGGGATGCAGTACTCGTACAAGGACGGCGAGTACTTCGTCTTCATGGACATGGACACCTACGACCAGGTGCACATCGACCCGAAGGTCGTCGGCGACGCCGCCAACTACCTGCTGGAGGGCTTCGAGGCCGTCGTCGCGATGTACGAGGGCAACCCCCTCTACGTCGAGCTGCCGGCCGCCGTCGAGCTGGTCATCGCCAACACCGAGCCGGGTGTCCAGGGCGACCGCTCCACCGGTGGCACCAAGCCCGCCGAGCTGGAGACCGGTTACTCGATCGCCGTCCCGCTGTTCATCACGACCGGCGAGAAGATCAAGGTCGACACCCGCACCGGCGACTACCTCGGCCGGGTGAACAGCTAACCGTGGCTGCCCGCAACACGGCCCGGAAACGAGCTTTCCAGATCCTCTTCGAGGCCGACCAGCGCGGAGCCGACGTGCTCACGGTCCTCGCCGACTGGGTCCGGCACTCCCGCTCCGACACCCGACAGCCTCCGGTCAGCGAGTACACGATGGAGCTGGTCGAGGGGTACGCGCAGCACGCGCGCCGCATCGACGAGCTGATCTCGCAGTACGCCGTCGACTGGACGCTGGACCGCATGCCGGTCGTCGACCGCAACATCCTGCGGCTCGGGGCCCACGAACTGGTCTGGGTGGACGGCACCCCCGACGCCGTCGTCCTGGACGAGGCGGTGGAGCTCGCCAAGGAGTTCTCCACCGACGAGTCCCCGGCCTTCGTCAACGGCCTGCTGGGCCGTTTCAAGGACCTCAAGCCGGGGCTGCGCCGCGAGGACGCCTGACCCGCGCACCGGCCGCCGAACGGGCCCGCCCACCCCCCAGGGGTGCGGCGGGCCCGTTCCGTTTTCCCCGGCCCGTTCCCGTCGCCGCCCGTCCGGTCCACCATGTGAAGCCGAGCGACGAGAGCGAAGGAGCGAGCCGAATGAGCCGCAGCACGCAGCCGGTCCCAGCCACCGGGCCGCAGGAGCCGGGGGCCGGGGACGCGGCCGCCGAAGGGGACCGGATACTCGCCCGGCTGAGTGCGCTGCGCGCCGGCGACCTGCCCGTCAAGGGCGGCCGGACCATGGCCTACGTCTACGACCCGGGGATCGAAGGACTCGACGCGCTCGCCGCCGCCGCGCACGCCGCCTACGCCGGGGTCAACGGCCTGGACATGACGGTGTTCCCGAGCGTCGTGACCCTGGAGAACGACGTCGTGGGCCGCGCCGCCCGGCTGCTGGGCGGGGGCCCCACGACGGCCGGCACCTTCACGAGCGGCGGCACCGAGTCCTGCCTCCTCGCCGTCCTCACCGCCCGCGAACACGCCCGCGCGACCCGGGGGGTGACGCGTCCCCAGCTCGTCCTGCCGGTCACCGCCCACGCGGCCTTCCACAAGGCCGCGCACCTCTTCGGCCTCGACGTCGTGAGCGTCCCCGTGGACCCCGTGAGCTTCACCCCGGACCCGGCGGCCGTCCGCGCCGCGCTCGGCCCGCGCACGGCCCTCGTGGTGGCCTCAGCGCCCTCGTACGCCCACGGGGTGCTCGACCCGGTCGCGCAGATCGCCGGGGCGGCGGCGGAAGCGGGCGTGCTGTGCCACGTCGACGCGTGCATCGGCGGCTGGTACCTCGGGCACCTGCGGCGTACCGCGGAGGGGGCCGGGCTGCCCGCCTTCGACCTGTCGGTGCCCGGGGTCACCTCCCTGTCCGTCGACCTCCACAAGTACGGCTACACCCCGAAGGGCGCCTCGGTGCTGCTGTTCCGGGACGCCGGGCTGCGCCGCCACGGCTGGTTCGCGCACGCCTCCTGGCCGGGCTACCCGGTGGTCAACGCGACCCTCCAGGGCACCAAGTCGGCGGGCCCGCTCGCGGCGGCCTGGGCGGTGCTCGAACGCGTCGGCACCGAGGGATACACGGAACTCGCCCTGCGGGTGCACCGGGCACACCGCGCCCTGTGCGCGGGCATCGAGGAGATCGAGGGGCTGCGCGTCCTGGGCGGGCCCGCCGCCTCGCTGATCGCCGTGGCGGCCGAGGACGAGGGCGTGGACCCCTTCGTGGTGGCCGACGAGATGCGCGCCGCCGGCTGGTACCTCCAGCCGCAGCCGGCGGCCGCGGGGTCCCCCGCCAACCTCCATCTCACGGTCACCGCGGCCGCGGCGGGAGCCGACACCGTACGCGGGCTGCTGGACGACCTCGCGGGCGCCGTGGACCGGGCCCGCGCCCACGGGCCGGTGCGGGTCGACCCGGGGCTGGTGGCGGCCGCCGGGGCCCTCGACCCGGAACGGCTCGGCCCCGAGGAGGTGGAGCTGGCTCTCGGGCTGGCCGGGGTGGGCCCGGACGGGGCGCTGCCCGAGCGCATGGCGCCCGTGCTCGCGGTGCTCCAGGCCCTTCCGCCCCGGCTCGCGGAGCGGCTGCTGCCCGAGGTGATCGGACGGCAGTACCGGGCCGGGTGAGCAGCGCCGGAGCCTGCTGAAGGGCCCTGGAACAGGCGGAGAGGCCCGGACACGGCACCGCCCGGTGGGGCGGACGGCCGAAACCGGCCGTCCGCCCCACCGGGCGGGACGTCTCCCTACGGGCCGCGGGGCCCCTGGGGGGTTCGCTCAGCTGTCCTCGTGGGCCACCGCGCGGCGCGCGTCCGCGTCCAGGACGCCCCAGCTGATGAGCTGCTCGGTCAGGACCGAGGGCGACTGGTCGTAGATCACGGCGAGGGTGCGCAGGTCGTCCTGGCGGATCGACAGCACCTTGCCGTTGTAGTCGCCGCGCTGGGACTGGATGGTGGCCGCGTACCGCTGGAGCGGGCCCGCCTTCTCGGCCGGGACGTGCGCGAGGCGCTCCAGGTCGAGAACGAGCTTCGGCGGCGGCTCGGCGGCGCCCCCGGGCGTCGTGCCGGGCAGCAGCTCCTGGACCGGAACCCCGTAGAAATCGGCCAGCTCGGCAAGGCGCTGCACGGTGACGGCACGGTCCCCGCGCTCGTACGAACCGACCACGACCGCCTTCCACCTGCCCTGCGACTTCTCCTCGACTCCATGGAGGGAGAGGCCCTGCTGGGTGCGGATGGCCCGGAGCTTGGCCCCGAGCTGTTTGGCGTATTCGCTGGACATATAGCTCCCCGGACACGGTGACATGGTGCGGCCCAGCCGCGAGGCTGGTCACTCACTGTGAGGTTACGCAGCGTGACTTGGCTGCGTCAAGCGGAACAGGTGGACCGGCCTCCCGAACGAGGGGGTGGTCCGGGTTCATTCTTCCTCCTGGTAGCGTGGGTGGCGCAATTCCGACGTCCTTTAAGAACCGTCCCGTGAGGCGGAGAAGGAGGTCCGTTTCCGATGGACAGCTCTTCACCCACCCCCGACTCCCCGAGCACCGGTCCGGCCGAGGCCCGCCCCGTGCTCGAAGGCCCCGACATCGCCCGGGTCCTCACCCGCATCGCCCACGAGATCGTCGAACGCGCCAAGGGCGCCGACGACGTGGTGCTGCTCGGCATCCCGACCCGCGGTGTCCACCTCGCCCGGCGCCTCGCCGCGAAGCTCGAGGACATCACCGGCCGCGCCATCCCCACCGGTTCGCTGGACATCACGATGTACCGCGACGACCTGCGGATGAAGCCCGCCCGCGCCCTCGGCCGCACCGAGATCCCCGCCGACGGGATCGACGGCCGCCTCGTCGTCCTCGTGGACGACGTCCTGTTCTCCGGGCGCACCATCCGCGCCGCCCTCGACGCCCTCGGCGACATCGGCCGCCCGCGCGCCGTCCAGCTCGCCGTCCTCGTCGACCGGGGCCACCGCGAGCTGCCGATCCGCGCCGACTACGTGGGCAAGAACCTGCCCACCTCGCTGCGCGAGACGGTCCGCGTCCAGCTCGCCGAGGAGGACGGCAGGGACGCCGTGCTGCTGGGCGTCCCCGCCCGTCCCGAGACCGGACAGGTCCCCGGCGCCCTCTGACGCACACCCGTACGACCCCTCTGGTCCGTACGGGTGAGCCCGTGCGCCCGCACGCCCCCGCCCGCGCCGCGACGCGCCCCGCCGCCCCGAGCCGTACCCCCTGGAGCCCCAGATGATGCGACACCTCATCTCGGCCGCCGACCTCTCCCGCGAAGACGCCGTACTGATCCTCGACACCGCCGAGGAAATGGCGCGGGTGGCCGACCGGCCCATCAAGAAACTCCCGACCCTGCGGGGCCGCACCGTGGTCAACCTCTTCTTCGAGGACTCGACCCGGACCCGGATCTCCTTCGAGGCCGCCGAGAAGCGCCTCTCCGCCGACGTCATCAACTTCAGCGCCAAGGGCTCCAGCGTCTCCAAGGGAGAGTCCCTCAAGGACACCGCGCAGACCCTGGAGGCGATGGGCGTCGACGCCGTCGTCATCCGGCACGGGGCCTCCGGCGCCCCCTACCGGCTCGCCACCTCCGACTGGATCGACGCCGCCGTGATCAACGCGGGCGACGGCACCCACCAGCACCCCACCCAGGCGCTCCTGGACGCCTTCACGATGCGCCGCCGCCTCGTGGGCAGGGACGCCGGTCTCGGCCAGGACCTGGCCGGGAAGCGGATCACGATCGTCGGCGACATCCTGCACAGCCGGGTGGCCCGCTCCAACGTCGACCTGCTGCACACCCTCGGCGCGCACGTCACCCTCGTCGCCCCGCCCACCCTGCTACCGGTCGGCGCCGGGAACTGGCCCTGCGAGGTCTCCTACGACCTCGACACGGTGCTGCCCGAGTCCGACGCGGTGATGATGCTGCGCGTCCAGCGCGAGCGGATGAACGCCGCCTTCTTCCCGACCGAGCGCGAGTACTCCCGCCGCTACGGGCTGGACGCGGCCCGCATGGCGCGGATGCCGGGCGAGGCCATCGTGATGCACCCCGGGCCGATGGTCCGCGGCATGGAGATCACCGCGGAGGTCGCCGACTCCCCGCGCTGCACCGTGGTCGAGCAGGTCGCCAACGGCGTGTCCGTCCGGATGGCCGTGCTGTACCTGCTGCTCGGCGGCCAGGAACCGGCCCCCACCCACGAGCGCCCCGCGCCCACCAGCCCCGTACCCGCCGCCCCCGCCGAGGAGAAGTGAACGACATGAGCAAGACCCTGATCCGAGGTGCCCGGGTCCTGGGCGGCGAGCCGCAGGACGTCCTGATCGACGGCGCGGCCATCGAGGCCGTCGGCACCGGCCTGAGCGCCGAGGGCGCCACCGTCGTCGAGGCCGCGGGCCAGATCCTGCTGCCCGGGCTCGTGGACCTCCACACCCATCTGCGCGAGCCGGGCCGGGAGGACTCCGAGACCGTCCTCACCGGGACCCGCGCCGCCGCGGCCGGCGGCTACACCGCCGTGCACGCCATGGCCAACACCTTCCCGGTCGCCGACACCGCCGGTGTGGTCGAGCAGGTGTGGCGCCTGGGCCGCGAGTCCGGCTACTGCGACGTGCAGCCGGTCGGCGCCGTCACCGTCGGCCTGGAGGGCAAGCAGCTCGCCGAGCTCGGCGCGATGCACGACTCGGCCGCCTCCGTGAAGGTCTTCTCGGACGACGGCAAGTGCGTGGACGACGCGGTGATCATGCGCCGCGCCCTGGAGTACGTGAAGGCCTTCGGCGGGGTCGTCGCCCAGCACGCGCAGGAGCCCCGGCTCACCGCGGGCGCCCAGATGAACGAGGGCACCGTCTCCGCCGACCTCGGGCTCGGCGGCTGGCCCGCGGTCGCCGAGGAGTCGGTCATCGCCCGCGACGTGCTGCTCGCCGCGCACGTCGGCTCCCGCGTGCACATCTGCCACCTCTCCACGGCCGGCTCGGTCGAGATCGTGCGCTGGGCCAAGTCCAAGGGCTGGGACGTCACCGCCGAGGTCACCCCCCACCACCTCCTGCTCACCGACGAGCTCGTGCGCACCTGGGACCCGGTCTACAAGGTCAACCCCCCGCTGCGCACCGAGGCCGACGTCCTGGCCCTGCGCGAGGCGCTCGCCGACGGCACGATCGACTGCGTCGCCACCGACCACGCCCCGCACCCGCACGAGGACAAGGACTGCGAGTGGGCCGCCGCCGCCATGGGCATGGTGGGCCTGGAGACCGCGCTGTCCGTCGTCCAGCACACGATGGTGGACACCGGGCTGCTGGACTGGGCCCAGGTCGCCGACCGGATGTCCGCGCGCCCGGCGCACATCGGCCGCCTGGAAGGACACGGCCGGCCGGTCGCCGCCGGTGAGCCCGCGAACCTGACTCTGGTCGATCCCGACTACCGTGGAAGCGTGGACCCCGCAGGGTTCGCCTCCCGCAGCCGCAACAGCCCCTACCGGGGCCGTGAGCTGCCGGGACGCGTCACCCACACCTTCCTGCGGGGCCGGGCGACGGTCGTGGACGGGAAACTGGCGTGACACTCTTCGAACTGGCCGCGGAGCAGAAGTCCGCGGACGTGACGGACTGGTCGGGACGGATCGGCTGGGTCGTCGGCCTGCTGCTCGTGATCACCCTGGTGTACTGGCTCATGCGCCAGGGCTGGAAGTGGCGCGGCACCCTCCAGTCCGACCTGCCCGCCCTGCCCGAGCCCCCGGCCGAGCCCGGTGAGCCGAGCCGCACGCTGAGCGGCCGCTACCACGGCTCCACGACCGCCGGGCAGTGGCTCGACCGGATCGTCGCGCACGGTCTGGGCACCCGCAGCCGCGCCGAGCTGAGCCTGACCCCCGCCGGACTCCTCGTCGAGCGTCCGGGGGCCCAGGACTTCTTCGTCCCCACCGCCGCACTGCGCGAGGCCCGCCTCGACAAGGGCATCGCGGGCAAGGTCCTCACCGAGGGCGGACTGCTCGTCGTCACCTGGGCCCTCGGCGACAAGCTCATCGACTCCGGGTTCCGCTCCGACCGCAGCGCCGAGCACCCCGAGTGGGTCGCCGCGCTCAACGCCGTGAGCGGCCCGAACCACCAGAACCACCCGACCACCACGACGGAAGGCGCCGCACGATGACGACCTCCACTCAGGGGCGCCAGCAGACGCCCGATGCCGTACTCGTCCTGGAGGACGGCAGGATCTTCCGGGGTCGCGCCTACGGAGCCGTGGGGGAGACCTTCGGCGAGGCCGTCTTCTCCACCGGGATGACCGGCTACCAGGAGACCCTGACCGACCCCTCCTACCACCAGCAGGTCGTCGTCATGACGGCCCCGCACATCGGCAACACCGGAGTCAACGACGAGGACGCCGAGTCCCGGCGGATCTGGGTCTCCGGATACGTCGTGCGCGACCCCGCCCGCCGCGTCTCCAACTGGCGCGCGCGGCGCTCCCTGGACGAGGAGCTGGAGGCGCAGGGCGTCGTCGGTATCTCCGGGGTCGACACCCGCGCCCTCACCCGCCACCTGCGCGAGCGCGGGGCGATGCGGGTCGGGATCTTCTCCGGCGCGTCCGTCGCCGACGAGACGACCCTGCTCGCCAAGGTCCGCGAAGCCCCCCAGATGAAGGGCGCCGACCTCTCCGCCGAGGTCGCCACCGAGCAGGCGTACGTCGTCCCCGCCCTCGGACAGAAGCGTTTCACCGTGGCCGCCGTGGACCTCGGCATCAAGGGCATGACCCCGCACCGCATGGCCGAACGCGGCATCGAGGTGCACGTCCTGCCCGCCACCGCGAGCGTCGAGGACGTCTACGCCGTCCAGCCCGACGGCGTGTTCTTCTCCAACGGCCCCGGCGACCCCGCCACCGCCGAACACCCGGTCGCGCTGATGCGCGCCGTCCTGGAGCGCTCCACGCCGCTGTTCGGCATCTGCTTCGGCAACCAGATCCTGGGCCGCGCCCTCGGTTTCGGCACGTACAAGCTCAAGTACGGCCACCGGGGCATCAACCAGCCCGTCCAGGACCGCTCCACCGGCAAGGTCGAGGTCACCGCGCACAACCACGGCTTCGCCGTCGACGCGCCCCTCGACGCCGTCTCCGACACCCCCTACGGCCGCGCCGAGGTCTCCCACGTGTGCCTCAACGACCAGGTGGTGGAGGGGCTGCGGCTCCTCGACCGGCCGGCCTTCAGCGTCCAGTACCACCCCGAGGCGGCCGCGGGCCCGCACGACGCCGCGTACCTGTTCGACCGCTTCACGTCTTTGATGGAGGGCCAGCGTGCCTAAGCGCACCGATATCCAGTCCGTCCTGGTCATCGGCTCCGGCCCGATCGTCATCGGCCAGGCCGCGGAGTTCGACTACTCCGGCACCCAGGCGTGCCGCGTCCTGCGGGCCGAGGGCCTGCGGGTGATCCTCGTGAACTCCAACCCCGCGACGATCATGACCGACCCGGAGATCGCCGACGCCACCTACGTCGAGCCGATCACCCCCGAGTTCGTCGAGAAGATCATCGCCAAGGAGCGCCCCGACGCCCTGCTGCCCACCCTCGGCGGCCAGACCGCGCTCAACACCGCGATCTCCCTGCACGACGCGGGCACCCTCGACAAGTACGGCGTCGAGCTGATCGGCGCCAACGTCGAGGCGATCAACAAGGGCGAGGACCGCGACCTGTTCAAGCACGTCGTGGAGGCCGTCCGGCAGAAGATCGGCCACGGCGAGTCCGCCCGCTCCGTCATCTGCCACACGATGGACGAGGTCGTCGCGGGCGTCGACACGCTCGGCGGCTACCCCGTCGTCGTACGCCCCTCCTTCACCATGGGCGGCGCCGGCTCCGGCTTCGCCCACGACGAGGAGGAGCTGCGCCGCATCGCCGGACAGGGCCTCACGCTCTCCCCGACCACCGAGGTGCTCCTGGAGGAGTCCATCCTCGGCTGGAAGGAGTACGAGCTGGAGCTGATGCGCGACCGCAACGACAACGTCGTGGTCGTGTGCTCCATCGAGAACTTCGACCCGATGGGCGTGCACACCGGCGACTCCATCACCGTCGCCCCCGCGATGACCCTCACCGACCGCGAGTACCAGCGGCTGCGTGACATCGGCATCGCCGTGATCCGCGAGGTGGGCGTCGACACCGGCGGCTGCAACATCCAGTTCGCGGTGAACCCCGAGGACGGCCGGATCATCGTCATCGAGATGAACCCGCGCGTCTCCCGGTCCTCCGCGCTCGCCTCCAAGGCCACCGGCTTCCCGATCGCGAAGATCGCCGCGAAGCTCGCCGTGGGCTACACGCTGGACGAGATCCCCAACGACATCACCGAGAAGACCCCGGCCTCCTTCGAGCCGACCCTCGACTACGTCGTCGTCAAGGCCCCGCGCTTCGCCTTCGAGAAGTTCCCCTCCGCCGACTCCACCCTCACCACCACCATGAAGTCGGTCGGCGAGGCCATGGCGATCGGCCGCAACTTCACCGAGGCCTTCCAGAAGGCGCTGCGCTCCCTGGAGAAGAAGGGCAGCCAGTTCGAGTTCGCCGGGCCCACCGGCGACAAGGCCGAGCTGCTGCGGCTCTCGGCGCGCCCCACGGACGGCCGCATCAACACCGTCATGGCGGCGATCCGCGCGGGCGCCACCCCTGACGAGGTCTTCGAGTCCACCAAGATCGACCCCTGGTTCGTCGACCAGCTCTTCCTCCTCAAGGAGATCGCCGACGAACTCGCCGCCGCCCCCGAACTGACCCCCGCGCTGCTCGCCGAGGCCAAGCGGCACGGCTTCTCGGACCAGCAGATCGGCGGCATCCGCGGACTGCGCGAGGACGTCGTGCGCGAGGTGCGGCACGCCCTCGGGGTGCGCCCGGTCTACAAGACGGTCGACACCTGCGCCGCCGAGTTCGCCGCGAAGACCCCGTACTTCTACTCCTCCTACGACGAGGAGAACGAGGTCGCCCCGCGCGAGAAGCCCGCCGTGATCATCCTCGGCTCCGGGCCCAACCGCATCGGCCAGGGCATCGAGTTCGACTACTCGTGCGTCCACGCCTCCTTCGCGCTCAGCGAGGCGGGCTACGAGACCGTCATGGTCAACTGCAACCCCGAGACCGTCTCCACCGACTACGACACCTCCGACCGGCTCTACTTCGAGCCGCTCACCCTGGAGGACGTCCTGGAGATCGTGCACGCCGAGCGGCAGGCCGGACCGGTCGCGGGCGTCATCGTCCAGCTCGGCGGCCAGACCCCGCTGGGCCTGGCCCAGGCGCTCAAGGACAACGGCGTGCCGATCGTCGGCACCCCGCCGGAGGCCATCGACGCCGCAGAGGACCGCGGCGCCTTCGGCCGCGTCCTCGCCGAGGCCGGACTGCCCGCGCCCAAGCACGGCACCGCCACCACCTTCACGGAGGCCAAGGCCATCGCCGACGAGATCGGCTACCCCGTCCTCGTACGCCCCTCGTACGTCCTGGGCGGGCGCGGCATGGAGATCGTCTACGACGAGACCCGCCTGTCCTCGTACATCGAGGAGTCCACCGAGATCAGCCCGAGCAGGCCCGTCCTGGTCGACCGCTTCCTCGACGACACCATCGAGATCGACGTGGACGCCCTCTACGACGGTGAGGAGCTGTACCTCGGCGGCGTCATGGAGCACATCGAGGAGGCCGGGATCCACTCGGGCGACTCGGCCTGCGCCCTGCCGCCCATCACCCTCGGCGGCCACGACATCAAGCGGCTGCGCGCCTCCACCGAGGCCATCGCCAAGGGGGTCGGCGTACGCGGGCTCATCAACATCCAGTTCGCGCTGTCCGGCGACATCCTCTACGTCCTGGAGGCCAACCCCCGCGCCTCGCGCACCGTGCCCTTCACCTCGAAGGCCACCGCCGTGCCGCTCGCGAAGGCCGCCGCCCGCATCTCGCTCGGCGCGACCGTCGCCGAACTGCGCGCCGAGGGCCTGCTGCCGCGCACCGGTGACGGCGGCACCCTCCCGATGGACGCGCCGATCTCCGTCAAGGAGGCCGTCATGCCCTGGTCCCGGTTCCGGGACACCTCGGGGCGCGGCGTGGACACGGTGCTCGGCCCGGAGATGCGTTCGACCGGTGAGGTCATGGGCATCGACGCGCAGTTCGGCACCGCCTACGCCAAGTCGCAGGCCGGGGCCTACGGGCCGCTGCCCACCAAGGGCCGCGCGTTCATCTCCGTCGCCAACCGCGACAAGCGCTCGATGATCTTCCCGGCCCGCGAACTCGTCGCCCACGGCTTCGAACTGCTCGCGACCTCCGGGACCGCCGAGGTCCTCAAGCGCAACGGCATCAACGCCACCCTCGTCCGCAAGCTGTACGAGGGGGAGGGGCCGAACGGGGAGAAGACCATCGTCCAGCTCATCCACGACGGCGAGGTCGACCTCATCGTCAACACCCCGTACGGCACCGGCGGCCGGCTCGACGGCTACGAGATCCGCACCGCGGCCGTCGCCCGCGCCGTGCCCTGCCTGACCACGGTCCAGGCGCTCGCCGCCGCCGTCCAGGGCATCGACGCCCTCAACCGGGGCGAGACCGGGGTCTGTTCGCTGCAAGAACACGCGCAGCGGCTGACAGCGGCCCGACAGGACGCCTGATCCGACGAGGGGGACACCGGAAACGGTGTCCCCCTCTCCATGAGCCCACCTCCACCCGGGGCGCGACCCACCCGCCCCGGGCCCTCGCCCCGGGCCCCCGCCGGCCCACGGACCGTACGGACGACTCCCGTGTACGCACTCCTGTTCCGCCTCCTCTTCCGGCGCCTGGACCCCGAGCAGGCCCACCACCTCGCCTTCCGCTGGATCCGCCTCGCCGCCCGCGTCCCCGTCCTGCGGACCTTCGTCGCCGCCGTGCTCGCCCCGCGCGACAAGACGCTGCGCACGGAGGCCCTCGGGCTGCGGATGCACAGCCCCTTCGGCCTCGCCGCGGGCTTCGACAAGAACGCCGTCGGGATCGACGGCATGGCCATGCTCGGCTTCGACCACGTGGAGATCGGCACGGTCACGGCGCAGCCGCAGCCGGGCAACCCGAAGAAGCGGCTGTTCCGCCTCGTCGAGGACCGCGCCCTGATCAACCGCATGGGCTTCAACAACGAGGGCTCGGCGGCCGTCGCCGCCCGGCTCGCCGCCCGCAGGCCGGTCTTCCGCACCACGGTCGGCGTCAACATCGGCAAGACCAAGGTGGTCCCCGAGTCCGGGGCCGTCGCCGACTACGTGACCTCCACCGAGCGACTGGCCACCCACGCCGACTACCTCGTCGTCAACGTCTCCTCGCCCAACACGCCCGGCCTGCGCGCCCTCCAGGCCACCGAGGCGCTGCGCCCCCTGCTGACCGCCGTCCGCGAGGCCGCCGACCGCACGGTGCCCGGCCGCCACGTGCCGCTCCTCGTCAAGATCGCCCCCGACCTTCTCGACGAGGACGTGGACGCCGTCGCCGACCTCGCCGTGGACCTCGGCCTCGACGGGATCATCGCGACCAACACGACCGTCGCCCGCCAGGGCCTCGGTCTGCGCTCCGACCCGGCCCTCGTGCAGGAGACCGGCGGACTGTCCGGCGCCCCCCTCAAGGAACGCTCCCTCGAAGTGCTGCGCCGCCTGTACGCACGCGTCGGCGACCGCATCACCCTCGTCGGCGTCGGCGGGATCGAGGACGCCGAGGACGCGTGGCAGCGCATCCTGGCCGGGGCCACCCTCGTCCAGGGCTACAGCGCCTTCATCTACCAGGGCCCCTTCTGGGCCCGCGGCCTCCACAAGGGCCTCGCCGCCCGTCTGGCCACCAGCCCCCACACGACCCTCGCCGAAGCCGTCGGCGCCGACACCAGGAAGGCCCACACATGAGCGAGCCGACGAACGCGGGCGGCCCCGAACCCTTCGGTGCCCGCCTGCGCCGTGCCATGGACACCCGGGGGCCCCTGTGCGCCGGGATCGACCCGCACGCCGCCCTCCTGCACTCCTGGGGCCTGAGCGACGATCTCAGGGGCCTGGAGACCTTCACGCGCACCTGCGTCGAGGCGCTCGCCGACCGCGTCGCCGTCCTCAAGCCGCAGTCCGCGTTCTTCGAACGCTTCGGCTCGCGCGGTATCGCGATCCTGGAGAAGGCCGTCGAGGAGGCCCGCGCGGCCGGCGCCCTCGTCCTGATGGACGCCAAGCGCGGCGACATCGGCTCGACCATGGCCGCGTACGCCGCGACCTACCTGGACAAGGACTCCCCGTTGTTCAGTGACGCGGTGACCGTCTCCCCGTACCTCGGCTTCGGCTCGCTGCGCCCCGCCCTGGACGCGGCGGCCGTCTCCGGGGCGGGCGTCTTCGTCCTCGCCCTCACCTCCAACCCGGAGGGCGCCGAGGTCCAGCGCGCCACCGCGGCGGACGGGCGCAGTCTCGCCCAGGTCATGCTCGACCACATGGCCGCCGAGAACGCGGGCGCCCGGCCGCTCGGCTCGGTCGGTGCCGTCGTCGGCGCGACCCTCGGGCAGGCGCGCGCCGACCTCGCGATCAACGGTCCCCTGCTCGCCCCCGGCATCGGCGCCCAGGGCGCGACCCCCGCGGACCTGCCCGGCGTCTTCGGCGCCTCGGTGCACGAGGTCGTGCCGAGCGTCAGCCGGGGCGTCCTGCGGCACGGCCCCTCCGTCAACGGTCTGCGCGCTGCCGCCGCGGCGCTGACCGACGAGATCCGGACCGTTCTCGACCGGGCCCCCCGGTAACGACGGACTTTCCGGGCCTGTCGGGCACGGAGGGTGTACGGATCGTGGCGCCGGGCACCCGGGGGACGCCGAGGCGGGCACGGGCAGGAGGGGGACACCGGGTGTCGTACGCACCTTCGCACAGCAGTTCTGAGCGAAAACCCGACTGTTTTGTCCTAAATGCCCCTGTCAACAACTGCTGACCAGGACTTTTCCGCTGTTCTCGCTGACTGAAGCCCTCCGGGCCGCTAGTCTCCGACGAGAGCGGACGAGCGCGGTTCCTGGTTCGCCGCTCGCCTGGTGGTGGGGCACCCAGCTTCCTCACCGGTCCGTATCCGACAAGTTCGACATCCGAGGTGACGTAGGCGTGGCTCTTCCGCCCCTTACCCCTGAACAGCGCGCAGCCGCGCTCGAAAAGGCCGCCGCGGCTCGCCGGGAGCGGGCCGAGGTCAAGAATCGACTCAAGCACTCAGGTGCCTCCCTCCACGAGGTCATCAAGCAGGGTCAGGAGAACGACGTCATCGGCAAGATGAAGGTCTCCGCCCTGCTGGAGTCGCTGCCCGGCGTCGGCAAGGTCCGCGCCAAGCAGATCATGGAGCGCCTCGGCATCTCCGAGAGCCGCCGTGTGCGCGGGCTCGGCTCCAACCAGATCGCGTCGCTGGAGCGCGAGTTCGGCAGCACCGCGGCCTGACATCGCGCGGTGCCGGGGGACCAGGTTCCCCGGCACCCCGCGAAGGCTGGATAATCTCCACATGGCTGCTTCATCCCGGGGGACGTCCCCCGTACCCCCGGTCGTACGTCCGCGGCTGACCGTGCTCTCCGGCCCCTCCGGGGTCGGCAAGAGCACGGTCGTCGCTCATATGCGCAAGGAACACCCCGAGGTCTGGCTCTCCGTGTCGGCGACGACGCGCAGGCCCCGCCCCGGTGAGCAGCACGGAGTGCAGTACTTCTTCGTCTCCGACGAGGAGTTCGACAAGCTGATCGCCAACGGCGAGCTGCTGGAGTGGGCCGAGTTCGCGGGCAACCGCTACGGCACCCCCCGCCACGCCGTCGCCGAACGGCTGGAGAACGGCGAACCCGTCCTGCTGGAGATCGATCTCCAGGGGGCCCGGCTGGTGCGCGAGTCCATGCCCGAGGCCCGGCTGGTCTTCCTCGCCCCGCCGAGCTGGGAGGAACTGGTGCGCCGGCTCACCGGCCGGGGCACCGAACCGCCCGAGGTCATCGAGCGGCGGCTGGAGGCGGCGAAGACCGAACTCGCCGCCGAATCGGAGTTCGACGTGACCCTGGTCAACACCGCCGTCGAGGACGTGGCCCGCGAGCTGCTAGCCTTGACATCAGTCTCATGATTTCTTTTCCCCCTTTCGGAAGGTAGAGCGTGTCCTCTTCCATCACCACGCCCGAGGGCATCATCAACCCGCCGATCGACGAGCTGCTCGAAGCCACCGACTCGAAGTACAGCCTTGTCATCTACGCGGCCAAGCGTGCGCGCCAGATCAACGCGTACTACTCGCAGCTCGGCGAGGGCCTCCTCGAGTACGTCGGGCCGCTCGTGGACACCCACGTCCACGAGAAGCCGCTCTCGATCGCGCTGCGCGAGATCAACGCGGGTCTGCTGACCTCCGAGGCCGTCGAGGGCCCCGCGCAGTAGGGCTCCGCGCGGGCAACCGCGCGGTCAGTCGCCGACGGCACTACAGCCCTCGGTACGGCGTCATCGTTTTTCCCCACGGACCCGGCAGCACCGCTGCCGGGTCCGTGGTGTGTGATGGACGCCAGAGATCGCCGCGAGCGGGCCCGCCGCCCGCGGCCCGAGCCGGGAGCCAGTGGTGGACAAGCCGAAGGTAGTGCTGGGGGTCAGCGGCGGCATCGCCGCCTACAAGGCGTGCGAACTGCTGCGCCGGCTGACCGAGTCCGGCCACGAGGTCCGGGTCGTGCCCACCGAGGCCGCCCTGCACTTCGTGGGCGCCGCCACCTGGTCGGCCCTCTCCGGCAACCCGGTCTCCACCGAGGTCTGGGAGGACGTCCACGAGGTGCCGCACGTCCGCCTCGGACAGCGCGCCGACCTCGTCGTCGTCGCCCCGGCGACGACCGACCTGCTGGCCAAGGCGGCACACGGGCTCGCCGACGACCTGCTCACCAACACCCTGCTGACCGCGCGCTGCCCGGTCGTGTTCGCCCCCGCCATGCACACCGAGATGTGGGAGCACCCGGCCACCCAGGAGAACGTGGCGACCCTGCGCCGACGCGGCGCCCTGGTCATCGAGCCGAGCGTGGGCCGCCTCACCGGCGCCGACACCGGCAAGGGCCGCTTCCCCGACCCGGACGAGATCTTCGCGTACTGCCGCCAGGTGCTCGCGCGCGGCGCCCGGGGCGAGAAGGCGGCCGACCTCGCGGGCCGACGCCTCGTGATCAGCGCGGGGGGCACGCGGGAACCGCTCGACCCGGTGCGCTTCCTCGGCAACCGCTCCTCCGGGAAGCAGGGCTACGCCCTCGCCCGTACGGCGGCCGCCCGGGGCGCCGAGGTCACCCTGATCGCCGCGAACACGACGCTGCCGAGCCCGGCCGGCGTCGACCTCGTGTCCGTCGGTACGACCGCCGAACTGCGCGCGGCCGTCCTGCGCGCGGCCGAGGACGCGGACGCCGTGGTGATGGCCGCCGCGGTCGCCGACTTCCGGCCCGCCCAGTACGCGACCGGGAAGATCAAGAAGAAGGAGGACCAGGAGCCGCAGCCGCTCGCCCTGGTCCGCAACCCCGACATCCTCGCCGAGATCTCCGCCACCCGGCCGCGCCCCGGTCAGCTGATCGTGGGATTCGCCGCCGAGACCGACGAGGTCCTCGCCCACGGCCGCGACAAGCTCCGGCGCAAGGGCTGCGACCTGCTCGTCGTCAACGAGGTCGGGGAGACCAAGACCTTCGGCGCCGAGGAGAGCGAGGCCGTCGTCCTGGGCGCCGACGGCAGCGAGACCCCGGTGCCCTACGGGCCCAAGGAGACGCTCGCCGACACGGTCTGGGACCTGGTTCTCGCCCGTCTGCCGTAACCCGGCGCCGTCGTACCGGAGGGGTTCTGAACGGCCCGTGAGCCGCGCCGTATTGCGGTCACGCAAAACCGTTCGGATATCCGGCGCGGCCTCTGGCGCCGTCCCGGACCCTGTCCGAGAATGCAGTGCCGCAGATCACAGGACTCCCAAGGGGCGAGACACCTGGGTCGACGGCAAAGAGTGACCGATAAACTGGCGGGGAACCCGTGCCGGGTGCAGCTCCCGGCAAGGTTCGCCCATGATCAGCCAGCAGCCGCTGCAACCCCAGGGAGCGATGTGTCCCGCCGTCTGTTCACTTCGGAGTCTGTGACCGAGGGTCACCCCGACAAGATCGCTGACCAGATCAGCGACACCATTCTCGACGCGCTCCTGCGCGAGGACCCCGCCTCGCGCGTCGCCGTCGAGACTCTGATCACCACCGGCCTCGTGCACGTGGCCGGCGAGGTGACCACCAAGGCGTACGCGCCGATCGCACAGCTCGTGCGCGAGAAGATCCTCGACATCGGCTACGACTCCTCGAAGAAGGGCTTCGACGGCGCGTCCTGCGGCGTCTCCGTCTCGATCGGCGCGCAGTCCCCCGACATCGCGCAGGGCGTCGACTCCGCCTACGAGAAGCGCGTCGAGGGTGCCTCCCGCGGAGACGACGGGGACGAGCTCGACAAGCAGGGCGCCGGCGACCAGGGCCTGATGTTCGGCTACGCCTGCGACGAGACGCCCGAGCTGATGCCGCTCCCCATCCACCTCGCGCACCGGCTGTCCCGGCGGCTGTCCGAGGTCCGCAAGAACGGCACCATCCCCTACCTGCGCCCCGACGGCAAGACGCAGGTCACCATCGAGTACGACGGCGACAAGGCCGTCCGTCTCGACACCGTCGTCGTCTCCTCGCAGCACGCGAGCGACATCGACCTCGACTCGCTGCTGGCCCCCGACATCCGCGAGTTCGTCGTGGAGCCGGAGCTCAAGGCCCTGCTCGACGACGGCATCAAGCTGGAGACCGAGGGCTACCGCCTCCTGGTCAACCCGACCGGCCGCTTCGAGATCGGCGGCCCCATGGGCGACGCCGGCCTGACCGGCCGCAAGATCATCATCGACACCTACGGCGGCATGGCCCGCCACGGTGGCGGCGCCTTCTCCGGCAAGGACCCGTCCAAGGTCGACCGCTCCGCCGCGTACGCGATGCGCTGGGTCGCGAAGAACGTGGTGGCCGCCGGTCTCGCCTCGCGCTGCGAGGTCCAGGTCGCCTACGCGATCGGCAAGGCCGAGCCGGTGGGCCTCTTCGTCGAGACCTTCGGTACCGCCAAGACCGATGTCGAGAAGATCGAGCAGGCCATCTCCGAGGTCTTCGACCTCCGCCCGGCCGCGATCATCCGCGACCTCGACCTGCTGCGCCCGATCTACGCCCAGACCGCCGCGTACGGCCACTTCGGCCGCGCCCTGCCGGACTTCACCTGGGAGAAGACCGACCGCGTCGACGCCCTGCGCAAGGCCGCCGGCCTGTAGACCCCGCCCGCACGGCCAGTTCCCCGGGCCCGCCCCTCCTTCGGGAGGGGCGGGCCCGGGGCGTTGCTTCTGCGGTGCGGCCATCGGCAAAGGGCTGGCGGTCCGCAGGGTGCTGCGGCAGGCTGGGGCGCATGGTTTCGGTGGTGCAGAACATCGCGGTCGACTGTGCGGACGCCTACGGGCTGGCCCGGTTCTGGAGTGCGGCGACCGGGGCGCCCCTGCATCCGCAGAGCGTGCCGGGGGACCGGGAGACCCAGGTGATGCTGCCCGAGGGGCCGGTCCTGCACTTCAACCAGGTACCCGAGGCGAAGGTCGTCAAGAACCGGGTCCACCTGTGCCTGCGCCCGGGGACCTCGCGCGAGGAGGAGGTCCGGCGGCTGCTCGGCCTGGGCGCCGCCCTCGTGGCCGACCGGCGGGAGAGCGACGGCACCGGGTGGGCCGTGCTCGCGGACCCGGAGGGCAACGAGTTCTGCGTCCTGCGCGGTGAGGACGACCACGCCGCCTCTTCCTCCTGATCCGGGGCGGCCCACGGGCCCGGCGCGCTGTCCGAGCCGTCTGGTAGATGTGGGGTGTGAGCAGCGAGGACAACGGCGGGGAGCCGGGCGAGCGGGGTGGTGGGCCGGAGCAGCTGGCCCTCATCCGGGAGAGCGTGCGCAAGGCCGGGGCACCGAAGGCGAAACCGCGCACCTGGCGCGGGGCGCCGCTCGCCGAGTCGCTGCCCGTGGCGCGCGTCCTCGTGAACAAGGGGGTGCTGCACCTCGACCGGTACTTCGACTACGCCGTGCCGAAGGAACTCGACGCCCGGGCGCAGCCCGGAGTGCGGGTGCGGGTGCGGTTCGGAGCCGGTAAACACCAGGTGCGCGACGGGCGCCGCGAGGGCGGCGGCCTCATCGACGGTTTCCTCGTGGAGCGGGTCGCCGCCTCCGAGTACGCGGGCCCGCTCGCCGCGCTCGCCCAGGTGGTGTCCACCGAAGCGGTGCTCTCCCCGGACCTGCTCGCCCTCGCCCGGGCCGTCGCCGACCGGTACGCCGGGAGCCTCGCCGACGTCCTGCAACTGGCCGTGCCGCCCCGCAACGCGCGCGCGGAGTCCCGGCCCTCGCCCGAGCCGCTGCCGCCGCCGCCCGCACCCGCGCCCGGGAGCTGGGAGCGCTACCCGCAGGGCCCCGGATTCCTCGACGCTCTCGCCCGCGGCCAGTCACCGCGCGCCGTGTGGACCGCCCTGCCCGGCCCGCGGTGGGCCGAGGAGATCGCCCGGGCCGTGGCCGCGACCCTCGCCTCCGGGCGCGGCGCCCTCGTCGTCGTTCCCGACGGGCGGACCACCGGGCGCGTCGACGCCGCGCTCACCGAGATGCTCGGCCCCGGACGGCACGCGGTGCTCACCGCCGACGCCGGTCCCGAGAAGCGGTACCGCGAATGGCTCGCCGTGCACCGGGGCTCGGTGCGCGCCGTCGTCGGCACCCGGGCCGCGATGTTCGCCCCGGTCCGCGACCTCGGCCTCGTCGTGATCTGGGAGGACGGGGACAGCAGTCACAGCGAGGACCACGCCCCGCAGCCGCACGCGCGCGAGGTGCTGATGCTGCGCGCCACCCTGGAGAGCCGGTCCGCACCACAGGGAGCGCCGCGCCGCTGCGCGTTCCTGCTGGGCGCGGTCGGCTGCACCGTGGAGGCCGCCCAGCTCGTGCAGAGCGGCTGGGCGCACCCCGTCGCCGCCGGCCGCGACACGACGAGGGCCGCCGCCCCCCTCGTACGCACCGTCGGCGACCACGACCTGGCCAGGGACGAGGCGGCCCGCGCCGCCCGGCTGCCCAGCCTCGCCTGGCAGACCGTCCGGGAGGGACTCAAGCACGGCCCCGTCCTCGTCCAGGTCCCGCGCCGGGGATACGCGCCCCGGCTCGCGTGCGCCCAGTGCCGCGCCCCGGCCCGCTGCCGGCACTGCGCCGGGCCGCTGGAGGCGCCCGACGCGCAGCGGCTGCGCTGCGGCTGGTGCGGGCGCACCGAGGCGGAGTGGGCGTGCGTGACCTGCGGCGGCACCCGGCTGCGCGCCCAGATCGTCGGCGCCCGGCGCACCGCCGAGGAACTGGGCCGGGCCTTCCCCGCCGTCCCGGTCCGCACCTCGGGCCGCGAGCAGATCCTCGACACGGTCCCGGACGGTCCCGCGCTCGTCGTCTCCACGCCCGGCGCCGAACCCGTCGCCGAGGGCGGGTACGCGGCGGCTGTCCTGCTCGACGGCTGGGCGATGCTCGGCCGCCCCGACCTGCGGGCCGAGGAGGAGGCCCTGCGCCGCTGGCTGGACGCCGCCTCACTGGTGCGCGGGCAGGGCGCGGGCGGCACCGTCGTGGTCGTCGCGGAGCCGACCCTGCGCCCCGTGCAGGCGCTGGTGCGCTGGGACCCGGTGGGCCACGCCGTACGCGAACTGGGGGAGCGGGCCGATCTCGGCTTTCCCCCGGTCTCCCGGATGGCGGCCGTCTCCGGACCCGCCGCCGCCGTCGCCGACTTCCTCGACGGGGCCGAACTCCCGGCGGGCGCCGAGGTGCTGGGACCGGTACCACTGCCCGTGACCGAGCCCGGCCGCCCTCGCCGCCCCGGGGGGCCGCCGCCCGGGGAGCAGTGGCAGCGGGCCCTGGTCCGGGTCGAGCGCGGTGGGGGCGCCGAGCTGGCCCGGGTGCTGAAGACGGCTCAGGCCGCCCGGATGGCCCGGAGCAAGGCGGCCGAGCCGGTCGTCGTGCGCGTCGATCCGCCGGACATCGGCTGAGGCGTACACCCCGGCGGGGCCGCCCGGCACGCACGAGCGCCTCCCGCCCGGAACTATCGCGTACCGGGAGGGAGGCGCTCGTGCGCGCTGCTCGACAGCGGAAGCTCAGACGCGCTGTCTGCGTGCGGAAGGCGTGCCGCGCAGCGGGCCTGTCAGCCCTGGCGGGGCCCTGGCAGGGCGCCCTGCCGGGAGTCCTCGCGCAGGGCGGTGCCCGTGGCTTTCGGCTGCGTCGGCATGGCCCGGGCGGCGGGCACCGTGGGCAGCGCCCCGGCCCCCGGCGGGAGCGAGGAGAGCGGAGCCGGGGACGGCAGGACCCTGCCGGCCTTCGGATCGCCCGAGCGCTCGGCCTCGGCCGCCGCCTGCGCGGTGGCCCGGCGGGCCCCGTAACGGCGGTGCACCGCCTGCTTGGTGACACCGAGGGCGGAGCCCACCGCGTCCCACGAGAAACCGAGGGAGCGGTCGAAGTCCACGGCGGCGGTGACGAGCGTCTCCACGCTCTCCCGCAGTTCCTGGGCGAGCCGGACGGTGGGTGCGGGGGCACGCCCGTACACCACGAATCCGGTGGAGGGTCCGGAACGGCGGGGGCGGTAGACGTTGCCCAGCTGGGCGGTCAGGGTACGCAGTGCGTCCACCTGCCGACGCACCCGCTCGATGTCCCGCACCAGCAGATGCAGGCTGGCCCGAGCCTGGGCGTCGTGAGTTGCGTGGTCGGCCATGAACAAGCCTCTCGAACCGGCGAAGATGAGGATGGGTGGGTGACGAGATGAAGGACGGGACGAAGGATGAGATGAAGAGTGACAGCGTGGCCCGGGTGTGTGATGCCCCGGGGTGAGGAGGCGGGGGGACGGCTGAAGGGACGGGGCGGTGGAACGGAACGCCGCCGTGGCGGGGGAGTGGTGCTGCCCGCCCTCGGTCAACGCTGCTTTGACAACGCGCTGCCCCTTGAGTAGTCACGGGGGAGGGGCGTGAGCGCCCACGCGCAGGGCGCACAAGGGCGCGTACGCCCCCCTGTGGTGGAGCCCGCGCCCGGGTGGCCGCAGCGGGCGGCCGGCCTCCGCCGAAGGCTCGGCGGCGCCCAGGGGGCGGTCCGCGAAGTCCGGCACAGCACACGCGGCGCCCGGCGCTTCACCAAGCCCTTCGAGCAGGGGGACACCACCCAGCTCACCGCACCGGCCCCAGACTCCTGTACTGGACGTACCGGGGTCTGGGGCCGGTGCGGCGAGAGTGCGTGCATGGCGCCGCGCGGCAGGCGGCAGTTTGAAGACAGGCCCTAGAATGAACGGCCCGCCTTCCCCCGCCCGAGAGGCCGAACGCCCCTTATGAAGCTCGTCTTCGCCGGTACCCCCGAGGTAGCGGTTCCCGCACTGGACGCCCTGCTCGCCTCCGGACGGCACGAGGTGGCCGCCGTCGTCACGCGCCCCGACGCCCCGGCCGGCCGGGGGCGCAGGCTCGTCGCGAGCCCCGTGGCCGAGCGGGCCGAGGAGGCGGGGATCGAGGTGCTCAAGCCCGCGAAACCCCGCGAGGAGGGCTTCCTGGCCCGGCTGCGCGAGATCGCGCCCGACTGCTGCCCGGTCGTCGCCTACGGGGCGCTGCTCCCACGCGTCGCCCTCGACATTCCGGCGCACGGCTGGGTCAACCTGCACTTCTCGCTGCTGCCCGCGTGGCGCGGCGCGGCCCCCGTGCAGCACGCCGTCATGGCGGGCGACTCCCTCACCGGGGCCTCCACCTTCCTGATCGAGGAAGGGCTCGACTCCGGGCCCGTCTACGGCACCGTGACCGAGGCGATCCGGCCCACCGACACCAGCGGTGACCTGCTCACCCGGCTCGCCCTCGCCGGCTCCGGGCTGCTCGCGGCGACGATGGACGGGATCGAGGACGGCAGCCTCAAGGCCGTGCCGCAGCCCGCCGAGGGCGTCTCGCTCGCCCCGAAGATCAGCGTCGAGGACGCCCAGGTCGACTGGTCGGCGCCCGCGCTGCGCGTCGACCGTGTGGTGCGCGGCTGCACGCCCGCCCCCGGCGCCTGGACGCTGTTCCGCGGCGAACGCCTCAAGCTGGTCGCCGTCACCCCCGTGCCCGAGCGCACCGACCTCGCGCCCGCGGACGTGCACGCCGCGAAGAAGAACGTGTACGTCGGCACGGGCTCGTACGCCGTGGAACTGCTGTGGGTCCAGCCTCAGGGCAAGAAGCCGATGGCGGCCGCCGACTGGGCGCGGGGAGTACGGATCGCGGCGGGCGAGAAGCTGGGCTGAGCTCCGCGCGAGCCGGTCCCGGCCCGGCGCCCCGAGCGGTGCCGGGCCCGGGGCGCCCGCCCCGGCGACGTACGCTGGCGGGAGCCGTCCGTGATCCAGGACGGCGATCCCGTACGGCGGGCCCCGGGCCCGGTTCGTCCCAGCAGCGGAGCACCTTTGAACGACCAGCCTCACCGGCCCCAGCAGCACGGCGGCCCCCAGTCCGGCAACCGCAGTTCCGGACGCGGGGGGAACGGCAAGGGCCGCCCCTACCGCAGGCCGCAGAAGGACCCCGTCCGCGTCCTCGCCTTCGACGCGCTGCGCGCCGTGGACGAACGCGACGCCTACGCGAACCTCGTCCTGCCGCCGCTGCTGCGCGCCGCCCGCGAGAAGGGCGGCTTCGACACCCGCGACGCGGCCCTCGCCACCGAACTCGTCTACGGGACGCTGCGCGGCCAGGGGACGTACGACGCGATCATCGCGGCCTGCGTGGACCGCCCGCTGCGCGAGGTGGACCCGCCCGTCCTCGACGTGCTCAGCCTCGGCGCGCACCAGCTGCTCGGGACGCGCATCCCCTCGCACGCCGCCGTCTCCGCGACCGTCGAACTGGCGCGGGTCGTGCTCGGCGACGGGCGCTCCAAGTTCGTCAACGCCGTCCTGCGCAAGATCGCCCGGGACGATCTCGACGGCTGGCTGGAGACCGTCGCCCCGCCCTACGACGAGGATCCCGAGGAACACCTCTCAGTTGTCCACTCCCACCCCCGCTGGATCGTCTCCGCGCTGTGGGACGCGCTCGGCGGCGGACGCGCGGGCATCGAGGACCTCCTCGCCGCCGACAACGAACGCCCCGAGGTCACCCTCGTGGCCCGGCCGGGACGCACCGACGCCGACCACCTGTTCGACTCCCTCGGTCCCGACCGGGCGCTGCCCGGCCGCTGGTCGCCGTACGCCGTCCGGCTCACCGAGGGCGGCGAGCCCGGGGCCATCGAGGCGGTCAAGGAGGGCCGGGCGGGGGTCCAGGACGAGGGCAGCCAGCTCGTCGCCCTCGCCCTCGCGGACGCCCCGCTGGAGGGCCGCGACGAGTGGTGGCTCGACGGCTGCGCGGGGCCCGGCGGGAAGGCCGCGCTGCTCGCCGGGATCGCCGCTGGCCGGGGCGCCCGGCTGCTCGCCGCCGAGAAACAGCCGCACCGGGCCGGACTCGTCGCCAAGGCGCTCGACGGCACCCCGGGCCCCTACCAGGTGATCGCCGCAGACGGCACCAGGCCGCCGTGGCGGCCGGGCAGCTTCGACCGCGTCCTGGTCGACGTGCCGTGCACCGGGCTCGGGGCGCTGCGCCGCAGGCCCGAGGCGCGGTGGCGCAGGCGCCCCGAGGACCTGGAGGGATTCGCCCCGCTCCAGCGCGGACTGCTGCGGGAGGCGCTGCGCTCGGTCCGGGTCGGCGGCGTCGTGGGCTACGCGACCTGCTCCCCGCACCCCGCCGAGACCCGGGCCGTGGTGGACGACGTCCTGCGCGCCTCGGGAGGCGCCGAACTCATCGACGCCACGGGCCTGATGAGCGACGTGCCCATGGTGGGCGAGGGCCCGGACGTGCAGCTGTGGCCGCACGTCCACGGCACGGACGCGATGTACCTCGCGCTGATCCGCCGCACGGCGTGACCTCCGGTACCGCCGTGCACCTCCGGGGCACGGCGGTACCGGCCGGCCGGGTGGCCGTCGCCTCTGCCCGTCCCCGGCCAGCCGGCGGCCCGCACCGCACCGTGGCCCGCGCGTCGCCGCGCCCCCGCTCCATGGCAGGCTTGGGCCCATGGCCGTGCAGATCAATCCCAGCATCCTGTCCGCGGACTTCGCGCGTCTCGCCGAGGAGGCGAGGGCCGTCGAGGGCGCCGACTGGCTCCACGTCGACGTCATGGACAACCACTTCGTGCCCAACCTGACCCTGGGCGCCCCCGTCGTGGAGGCGCTCAGCAGGGCGACGGACACCCCGCTGGACTGCCATCTGATGATCGAGGAGCCCGACCGCTGGGCCCCCCAGTACGTCGAGGCGGGCGCCGGTTCGGTGACCTTCCACGCCGAGGCCGCGGCCGCCCCCGTGCGGCTGGCCCGCGAGATCCGGGCCAAGGGGGCGCGCGCCTCGATGGCGCTCAAGCCCGCGACCCCGGTCGAGCAGTACGAGGACCTGCTGCCCGAACTCGACATGCTGCTGATCATGACCGTCGAGCCCGGATTCGGCGGTCAGGCCTTCCTCGACCTCATGCTGCCCAAGATCCGCCGCACCCGCCGGCTGATCGCCAAGCACGGTCTCGACCTGTGGGTGCAGGTCGACGGCGGGGTCTCCGCCGAGACCATCGAGCGCTGTGCCGACGCGGGCGCCGACGTCTTCGTGGCCGGCTCCGCCGTCTACGCCACCGACGACCCCGAGGCCGCCGTGCGGATGCTGCGGCACCAGGCGCAGGAGGCCACCGCCGCCGCTGCCTGGGCCGACCCGGCCGGCAAGCACTGAGAAAAGCGGCGGGGGAAGCGCGGAGTGGCGCCGTCGAACGCGGGGAAGCGGCAGGAAAGCGCCGAAGACGGGCGGTCCGCCGGAACAGCGGGACACGACTGGGCCACGGGAACGTGAAGCAGCCCCGCGAGGACTGATCAGGCCACGCCGCATCTGCGAGGATGAACGGCGTATCCAGAGTGTGAACAGCAGTGAGGAGATCGCCGTGTCCGCGATGTCGGCGGGTCGGGCAGCCATGCGGATGGGACCCGCTGAGCTGGTCCAGGCGGCGGCCATGGCCCGCCGCTTCTACCTGGAGGGCAAATCCAAGATCCAGATCGCCGAGGAGTTCGGCGTGAGCCGCTTCAAGGTGGCCCGGGTCCTGGAGACCGCCCTCGAAAGGGATCTCGTACGGATCGAGATCCGCGTACCGGCCGAGCTGGACGCGGAGCGCTCCGACGCGCTGCGCGCCCGCTACGGCCTGCGGCACGCCGTGGTCGTCGAGTCGCCGGCCGAGGCCGACGACTCCCCGGACCCCGAGAACCTGGGCGAGGTGGCGGCCGACCTGCTCGGCGAGCTGGTCAACGAGGGCGACGTCCTGGGCCTGGCCTGGGGCCGGTCCACGATCCACATGGCCACCGCCCTGCACACCCTGCCGCCGTGCACGGTCGTGCAGCTCACCGGTGTGTACGACGCGGGGACGGCCGAGCGCGGCTCGGTCGAGGCGGTCCGGCGGGCCGCGCAGGTCTCGGGCGGCGAGGCGCATCCCATCTACGCGCCGATGCTGCTGCCCGACCCGGCGACCGCCGCCGCGCTGCGCGGCCAGACCGGGATCGCCCGGGCCTTCGATTACTTCGACAAGGTCACCGTGGCCGCCGTGTCCATCGGCTCCTGGGAGCCCGGGATCTCCACCGTGCACGACATGCTGAGCGCGGAGGAGCGCCACCACTACGCCTCGCTGGGCGTGGCCGCGGAGATGTCCGCGCACCTCTTCGACGCGCAGGGCCGCCGGGTCGGCCGGGACCTGGGGGAGCGGTGCATCACCGTCGAACCCGACCGGCTGCGCCGCATCCCGGAGGTCGTCGCCATCGCCGGCGGGCACCGCAAGGCCGCCGCGATCGACGCCGTGCTGCGCTCGGGCCTGGTCACGAGCCTGGTGACGGACACCGCCGCCGCCGACTACCTGCTCACGGCGGGCGGCCTCCCGCATCCGGCGCTGGAGCGCGCGGACCCGGACGACCACTGACGGGGCCGGTGCGGGCCGCCGTGCCCGCACCTCGGACCCGCCGTACCGCGTCTGCCGTTCCCCGTATCCGTACGCCCGTGCCGGTGTTCGCCGAGGAGTCCCGATGACAGAGATGACGCAGCCGAGCGGGTGGGCCGGTGCGCTGGCGGCGGCGCGGGCGGACGGCTGGGACACCGTGGAGATCGACCTGTCGGGGGTGCGCGACAAGCCGGGCTTCCTCACGGCCTGCGCCGGGGCCCTGCGCCTGCCCGACTGGTTCGGCCACAACTGGGACGCGCTCGCCGACTGCCTGCGCGACCTCTCGTGGTCCCCTCCCGCACGCGGGCGTGTCCTCGTCCTCACCCACTGGCAGCCGTACGCGCACGCCGCGCCGGGGCAGTGGGCGACGGCCCAGGAGATCCTGGGCGAGGCGGTGGCCCACTGGCGGGGCGGCGACACCCCCCTGTCCGTCCTGCTGTCCCTCGGGGACTGACCAGGTCCGGGCGTCCCCGACCGCGCTTGGACGATCCGCCGATCCGGCGGACCCGGGCTCTGGACGATCATCCCGTGGCCTGCGAGGGGAGGGGGATGGGAAGATGAAGTACGTGCCTTTTTCCCTCGGTCCACCGGCCAGGGATCACCTCGAACACCCTGGGATGTGCGCACGTGCGTTTCCTCAATGACCTCCAGCCGCCTTACGACCTGACGTACGACGACGTCTTCATGGTCCCGCGCCACTCGTCCGTCGGTTCACGACAGGCGGTGGACCTCAGCTCCCCGGACGGGACAGGGACCACCATTCCCCTCGTGGTGGCCAACATGACCGCCATCGCCGGTCGCCGCATGGCCGAGACCGTGGCCCGGCGCGGCGGGATCACCGTCCTCCCGCAGGACATCCCGATCGAGGTCGTCGCCGAGGTCACGTCCTGGGTCAAGCAGCGCCACCTCGTGCTCGACACCCCGATCGTGCTCAGCCCGCACCAGACCGTCGGTGACGCGCTGTCCCTGCTGCCCAAGCGGGCCCACAACGCCGGGGTCGTCGTCGACGAGGCGATGCGCCCGATCGGCGTCGTCACCGACCGGGACCTCTCGGACGTGGACCGCTTCACCCAGCTCTCCGAGGTCATGTCCCGCGACCTCGTGCTGCTCGACGCGGAGATCGCCCCGCGCGACGCCTTCAACCGTCTCGACGGCGCGAACCGGCGCTACGCCCCGGCCGTCGACCGCGAGGGCCGCCTCGCCGGCATCCTGACCCGCACCGGTGCCCTGCGCGCCACGCTCTACCAGCCCGCCACCGACGAGGCGGGCAGGCTGCGGGTCGCCGCCGCCGTCGGCATCAACGGGGACGTCGCCGGGAAGGCCGAGCAGCTCCTCGACGCCGGAGTGGACACCCTCGTCGTCGACACCGCGCACGGCCACCAGGAGTCGATGATCTCCGCGCTCAAGGCCGTCCGCGCCCTCGACCCCCAGGTCCCCGTCGTCGCGGGCAACATCGTGGCGGCCGAGGGGGTGCGCGACCTGATCGCGGCGGGCGCCGACATCATCAAGGTCGGCGTCGGCCCCGGCGCCATGTGCACGACCCGGATGGCGACCGGCGTGGGCCGCCCCCAGTTCTCCGCCGTCCTCGAATGCGCCGCGGAGGCACGCAAGTTCGGCAAGCACGTGTGGGCCGACGGCGGGGTGCGCCACCCCCGTGACGTGGCCATGGCGCTCGCGGCGGGAGCCTCCAACGTCATGATCGGCTCGTGGTTCGCCGGGACCCACGAGTCCCCCGGGGACCTGCGGCAGGCCGCCGACGGCCGCCTCTACAAGGAGTCCTTCGGCATGGCCTCGGCGCGCGCCGTGCGCAACCGCACGGCCGAGGAGTCCGCCTACGACCGGGCCCGCAAGGCGCTGTTCGAGGAGGGCATCTCCACCTCCCGCATGTTCCTCGACCCCGCCCGTCCCGGAGTCGAGGACCTCATCGACTCGATCGTCGCCGGGGTCCGCTCCTCCTGCACCTACGCGGGAGCGCACAGCCTGGAGGAGTTCGCCGAGCGCGCCGTCGTCGGCGTGCAGAGCGCCGCCGGGTACGCCGAGGGCAAGCCGCTGCACGTCAGCTGGAGCTGAACCGGCCCTGAGCCGGGTCGCGGGTGTGCGGGAGTCGGCCCGGCGGTCACGGCCGCCGGGCCGGCTCCCCGCCCCGGTGCGGTGCCGTCCACCGCGCCTCGACCCGTTTGCCCTGCGGCAGCGCGACGACGAGGACGTGGTGGGCGAGTCGGTGCACGAGGTGCCAGCCGAATCCGCCGCCGCCCGCCAGGTCGGGAGCGCGGCCGACCGGCGGATCGCTGCTGGAGTCCTCCACCCCGACTCGCAGTTCGCCCAGATGCGCCCACAGGGACAGCCGCCAGGGGCCGCGCGTGTGCCGCGCCGCGTTCGCCACGAGCTCGGCGACGACCAGGACGACGGCCTCGGCGTCCGCCCACGGGCACACGTGTGCGACGAAACGGGAGGCCGCGTCCCTGGCCGCCGCGCTCGTGGCCGCCGGTCCCTCCAGGACGAGACTCTGCGGGATGCGCGGCATCAGCCTCGTGCTCCGCAGCCGACCGTCATACCCGTACTGCCCTTCGTCGTTCCCGGATCCCGTCGCCCTCCCGGCCCCCTGTGCGGCCACCCGGTACCCGACCGCGGCCGGACGCGCCGCGGTTTCCTACGGCGGCCGGCCGGTCCACGCGCCCGGGCGCGGGCAAGTCCACCTGGGCGGGTACCCAGGAGAGGCCCGTTTACGCCTGGGCCCCGGACCGTTCCGCCCGTCCGGGGGACGGCCCGGGGCGGAAGCCGGACGGCCGACGCCGATGGCGGGCCCCGCCGCTCCCGGCGGCGTCTGGTACCAGGGCACCGTCACCGGCGTCCTGCGCATCACCGCCGGCTGAGCCGGCCGGGGCCCCGGACCGGGAAATGGTTGGTTTCCGCAGGTGGGGGTAGCCGAGGCGGCGCGGCGGGTGCGTCCCGCAGAGGCGGTCGCCGCCTCGGACCCCCGGGGCGGACCGGGGCGCCGGGGCGCAGCGACCGGGGGAGTGAGCGGGTCGGCCTGCCGGAAGGCGGTCCCGCGCTGCCTTACGGTCGTGCCGACCCCTCGCCCCGCCGCCGTCCCCTCCCCGCCACCACAGGAGCCCAGAGTGCCGAGAACAGGACTGCCGCAACGGTCCGCGCTGACCCGACGCAAACCGGTCGACCGGCTGGTCGCCGAGGGCGGTGAGGGCGAGGGCGGGAGCCTGCGGCGCTCCCTGGGGCTGTGGCAGCTCACCATGATCAGCATCGGCGCGACCCTAGGCACCGGCATCTTCGTCGTCCTCGGCGAGGCCGTGCCGAAGGCCGGCCCCGCCGTCATCGTGTCCTTCCTGCTGGCCGGGGTCACCGCCCTGTTCTCCGCGCTGTCCTACGCGGAACTGGCCGGCGCGATCCCCGTCGCCGGCTCCTCGTACTCCTACGCCTACGCGACCCTCGGCGAGTTCGTCGCCTGGGTGTGCGGCTGGTGCCTCGTGCTGGAGTACGGGGTCTCGGTCGCCGCCGTGGCCGTGGGCTGGGGGCAGTACGTCAACGAGTTCCTGGACGGCACGATCGGGGTGACGCTCCCCGAGGTGATCTCGGCCCCGCCGGGGCAGGGCGGCGTGGTGAACGTGCCCGCCCTCGCCGTCGTCCTGCTCGCCCTGGTCTTCCTGCTCGGCGGCGCCAAGGAGTCGGCCCGCGCCAACACCATCATGGTGTGCGTCAAGATCGCCGCGCTGCTGCTGTTCTGCGTGATCGGCTTCCTGGGGCTGCGCGCCGCGAACTACGCCGACTTCGCCCCGTACGGCGTGAGCGGGATCAGCGCGGCCGGGGCCACCCTGTTCTTCTCGTACATCGGCTTCGACGCGGCCTCGACGGCCGGGGAGGAGGCGACCGACGCGCAGCGCGACCTGCCGCGCGCCATCATGCTCTCGCTCGGGATCGTCACCGCGCTGTACGTCCTGGTCGCGGTCGTCGCCGTCGGCGCCAGACCGTGGCGCGAGTTCGAGGGCTCCGAGGCGGCGCTCGCCGGGATCACGCGGGAGGTCACCGGACAGAACGTGTGGCCGGTGCTGCTCTCGCTCGGCGCCGTCGTCGCCATCGCGAGCGTGGTCCTGACCGTCCTGTACGGACAGACCCGGGTGATCTTCGCGATGTCCCGCGACGGGCTGGTCCCGCCGGTGTTCTCCCGCGTCCACGCGGCCAGCGGCACCCCGCGCGCCAACACCCTCCTGGTCGTGCTGTTCTGCGGGGTGCTCGCCGCGGTCGTCCCGCTCGGCAACCTCGCCGACGCGACGAGCATCGGGACGCTGTTCGCCTTCGCCCTCGTCAACGTGGCCGTCATCGTCCTGCGCCGCATCAGGCCCGGAATGCACCGCAGCTTCCGGGTCCCGCTCTTCCCGGTGCTGCCCGTGCTCGGTTTCGGTTTCTGCGTGTGGCTCATGTTCAGTCTCTCCACCGTGACCTGGGTGGTCTTCGCCTGCTGGATGCTGCTGGGCCTCGTGGTCTACTTCGGATACGGCGTGCGGCACTCCCGCCTGGCCGCCGACCCACGTCCCTCGGAGAAGTGAACCCTTCCGCCGTGCTCGACGAACTCGACGAACGCATCGTCCGCGTCCTCGCCCAGGACGCCCGCCGCTCCTACGCCGACATCGGCCAGCGCGTGGGCCTGTCCGCGCCCGCCGTGAAGCGGCGCGTGGACCGGCTGCGCGCGAGCGGGGCGATCAGGGGCTTCACCGTGCGGGTGGACCCCGCCGTCCTCGGCTGGCGCACCGAAGGGCTCATCGAGCTGTACTGCCGCCGCCAGACCTCCCCGGAGGCCATCCGGCGCGGACTGGAGCGGTACCCGGAGGTCGTCTCCGCGTCGACCGTCACCGGCGAGGCGGACGCCGTGGTCCAGGTGTTCACCGCCGACATGCGCCACTTCGAACAGGTCCTGGAGCGGATCGCCGGGGAGCCGTTCGTGGAGCGGACCAAGTCCGTGCTGGTGCTCTCCCCGCTGCTGCGGCGCTTCGACCCGTAGCCCGTAGCCCGTAGCCCGCGGTCCCGGACCTCCGTCCGGAGCAATCCAACCGGCGGGGCGGCACGAGAGCCCTCACGCTGGACAAAGATGAGAGTCGCGCGAGGTTCCGACGGACGCCGGCGCCCCCTTGCCTGGGCGGCCACCGGCGCCGGAGGCGCGGCCGCGGCCACCCTGCTGGCGCTGGCCCTCGCGGGCGCCCCGCCCTTCGGCGCCGACCCGGGGGCGCGCTCCCGGCCGCCGAGCGCCCCGGCCAGCCCGCCCTCCCCGGCCGACGCGCTCAAACCGCCCATCGTGACCCGTGAGCAGTGGGGCGCCGACCCGCACCTGCTCGACCAGAAGCCGCACTACGCGGACTCCGTGCACGCCGTGGTCATCCACCACACCGACAACCCCAACGGCTACGACTGCGCGGACAGCCCCCATCTCGTGCGCGAGATCTACCAGGCCCACGCAGTCGCCAAGGGCTGGGGCGACATCGGCTACAACTTCCTCGTCGACAAGTGCGGCACGATCTTCGAGGGGCGGCTGGGCGGCGTGGACCGCGCGGTGATCGGGGCGCACACCGTCGGCCTCAACACGGGAACGACCGGGATCGCCGCGATCGGCACGTACACGGCGGGGGTGCCCGTGCCGAAGCCGCTGCGCGAGTCCGTGGAGAAGCTCATCGCCTGGAAACTCGGGCTCACCGCGATCGATCCCGCCACCCGCACCCAGCTCGTCTCCACGAACAGCAACAGCCGGTTCCCGAAGGACACCGCCGTCAACGTGCCGACCGTCCTCGGCCACATCGAGGCGTACGAGACCGACTGCCCCGGCGAGGCGCTCATGCGGCTGCTGCCCACCTTCCGCAAGGACGCCGCCCACCTGCAGAGCGAGGCGAAGGTGCTCGCCCAGGGGGACGGCGCGCGGCCCGGTCACCGCAAGGGGCCAGGACAGCAGAGCCCACCGACCGCCCCCGCGCGGCCCGAGACCAGCGAGGACGCAACAGATCACCGCATCGGCCCCGGTACCCGCAACGATTCGCCGGTCTGAGGCGCACGTTCGCGTCTTGTCGCGCTCCAGGCCGCGGCCGTACGGTCTGGGTGTTCCCGTCCGCTTCGTCCGAGGTCAGCCATGTCCGCACCCCCGTTCCGCCTCGCCCTGCTCCAGAGCTCCGGTCACCCGGGCGAACCGGAGAAGAACCTCGCCGAGCTGAACGAGGCCGCAGCCCGCGCCGCCGGGGCGGGGGCCCGCGTCCTGGTCACCCCCGAGATGTTCCTGACCGGCTACGCCCTCGGCGAGCGCACCGCCGCGTACGCGGTGACCGGGCGGGAGGCCGCAGAGCGCCTCGGCGCGCTCGCCCGGCGCCACTCCATCGCTCTCGTCTGCGGATACCCCGAACGCGCGGGGGAGCGGGTGCACAACTCCGCGCTGCTGGTCGGCGCCGACGGTGCCGAACTGGCCGGCTACCGCAAGACCCACCTGTACGGCGACTTCGAACGCGCCGTGTTCACCCCGGGAGCGGAGACGGTCGTCCAGGCCACGATCGACGGACTGCGGGTGGGCCTCCTGATCTGCTACGACGTCGAGTTCCCCGAGAACGTCCGCGCCCACGCCCTCGCCGGGACCGACCTGCTCCTGGTGCCCACCGCACAGATGCACCCCTACGCGTTCGTGGCCCGCTCGGTGGTCCCGGTCCGCGCCTTCGAGAGCCAGCTGTACATCGCGTACGTCAACCGCACCGGCCAGGAAGGGGAGTTCGACTTCGTCGGACTGAGCTGCCTGGCCGGGCCCGAGGGCGGCGACCTCGTCCGGGGCACCGCGGAGCAGGCGCTGCTGTTCGGCGAGGCCGACCCGGCCGCCCTCGCGGACTCCCGCGCCCGCAACCCCTACCTCGCCGACCGCCGGGCCGACCTCTACGGCGCCCCCGGCCGCGCCTGAAGCACACCGAAACCCGCGCCCCAGCCCCGCAGTCCCAGGAGTACCCGCACATGACGTCCACGGTGCCCACCGCCGTCCCGCACGCCGAGGCGCAGCCGCCCATCACGATGTTCGGGCCCGACTTCCCGTACGCCTACGACGACTTCCTCGCCCACCCGGCGGGGCTCGGCCAGGTGCCCGCCACCGAGCACGGCACCGAGGTCGCCGTCATCGGCGGCGGGCTCTCCGGCCTGGTGACCGCGTACGAACTCATGAAGATGGGCCTCAAGCCGGTCGTGTACGAGGCCGACCAGCTCGGCGGGCGGCTGCGCACCGTCGGCTTCGAGGGCTGCGAGCCGGGGCTGACCGCC
The DNA here is from genome assembly GCF_040656295.1 of Streptomyces sp. NPDC049954. Classification (NCBI taxonomy): domain Bacteria; kingdom Bacillati; phylum Actinomycetota; class Actinomycetes; order Kitasatosporales; family Streptomycetaceae; genus Streptomyces; species Streptomyces sp. NPDC049954. Next base: position 69,765 of record NZ_JBFALS010000010.1, on the reverse strand, counting down.
GAACTCGGCGCGATGCGCTTCCCGCCCTCCTCGACGGCGCTCCAGCACTACATCGACCTCGTCGGCCTCGACACCGCCCCCTTCCCCAACCCGCTGTCCCCGGCGACCCCTTCGACGGTCGTGGACCTCAAGGGCGTGCCGCACTACGCCCGGACCATCGACGACCTGCCTCAGGTCTACCGCGACGTCGCCGAGGCCTGGCGGCGCTGCCTTGAGGAGGGCGCCGAGTTCTCCGCCATGAACACGGCGCTGCGCACCCGCGACGTCCCCGCGATCCGGGAGATCTGGTCCCGGCTGGTGGAGCGACTGGACGACCAGACCTTCTACGGGTTCCTGTGCCAGTCCGAGGCATTCTCCTCCTTCCGGCACCGGGAGATCTTCGGGCAGGTCGGGTTCGGCACGGGCGGCTGGGACACGGACTTCCCCAACTCGATCCTGGAGATCCTGCGCGTCGTCTACACGGAGGCGGACGACCACCACCGCGGCATCGTCGGCGGCAGCCAGCAACTCCCGCTGCGGCTGTGGGAACACGCCCCCGACAAGCTCCTGCACTGGCCGCGCGGCACCTCGCTGTCCTCCCTCCACCAAGGGGAGCCCCGCCCCGCCGTGACCCGGCTGCACCGCACCGCCGGCAACCGCGTCACCGTGACCGACGCCGACGGAAAGCTGCGCACCTACAGGGCCGCCGTGTTCACCGCCCAGTCCTGGATGCTGCTGTCCAAGATCGCCTGCGACGACGCGCTCTTCCCGATCGACCACTGGACGGCCATCGAGCGCACCCACTACATGGAGTCCAGCAAGCTGTTCGTGCCCGTGGACCGGCCGTTCTGGCTCGACACGGACGAGGAGACCGGCCGCGACGTCATGTCGATGACGCTCACCGACCGGATGACGCGCGGCACCTATCTGCTGGACAACGGCCCCGGCCGGCCCGCCGTCATCTGCCTCTCCTACACGTGGTGCGACGACAGCCTCAAGTGGCTCCCGCTGTCCGCCGAGGAGCGCATGGAGGTCATGCTCAACTCGCTGCGCGAGATCTATCCGAAGGTCGACATCCGGCGCCACCTCATCGGCAGTCCGGTGACGGTGTCCTGGGAGGACGAGCCGTACTTCATGGGGGCCTTCAAGGCCAACCTGCCGGGCCACTACCGGTACCAGCGGCGGCTGTTCACCCACTTCGTGCAGGACACCCTGCCCGAGGACCGGCGCGGGCTCTTCCTCGCCGGGGACGACATCTCGTGGACGGCCGGCTGGGCCGAGGGCGCGGTCCAGACCGCGCTGAACGCCGTATGGGGCGTCATGCACCACCTCGGCGGGGCCTGCGACCCCGCCAACCCGGGACCGGGCGACCGCTACGAGGAGATCGCCCCCGTCGCGCTGCCCGAGGACTGAGCACCGGGGACGGGAGCGGCAGCGGCGGCGGCAGCCCCGGTGAGGCGCGCCGCTCCGGGGGAGAACGGGGTGAGCAGCATCCGCCCGACCAGGCCGACCCCGGCGTCGAGCCGCTCCCGCACCTCCTCGGCGATCAGCGGCAGCCCGCGCAGCGCCCACAGGGCCCTCGCCGTCGCCCAGGCCGCGTCCCGGGCCCGCTCCAGACTCCAGGAACCGGCCAGGTGGGTCAGTGGATCGGCCAGCTCCAGCAGGTCGGGGCCCGGCATGAGCTCGTCCCTGACGCGCTCCTCCAGGGCCGTCAGCAGATCGCCGACCCGGTCGAACTCGTCCCGCAGCTCCGGTGGTTCGCAGCCCAGCGCATGACAGGCGTCCACGACGGCCAGGGCCAGATCGTGACCGATGTGCGCGTTGACGCCGCACAGCGCGAACTGGAGCGGCCGTACCCCGGGATGGTTCCTGGAGTGGAACAGCGGCCGCCAGCAGGCCGGGGGCCGGCGCCCCGACTCGTATGCCTCGACCGCCGTGACATAGCGCTCGGCGAAGCACACGTCGAGCACCGTCGCGGCGCGCGCGTCGGGGAACGCTCCCCGCTCCACCAGGCGCCCCACCTCCTCGGTCACCGTCAGGTAGACCCGGTGGAAGACGGCCACCCCGTCGGCGGGCGGCCAGTGCGCACCGAGCGCGCGCATCCGCGCCAGGACGCCCTCGATCCCGTCCGGGACGCGCGGGAACTGCTCGGATCGCTCCATGACAGCAGCGTTCCAGCCCCGGCCGGGTCCGCGGGCCGCCGTGCCGGAGACTTCCCCACAACGAGGGACACCGGCTCCACGGCGAGCGAGCGAGTGAACGGGCCGACCGGCCGCTACCGCCCCTTGTCCTCCTGGCCGGTGGAGGCCGAGTCGTACGTGGAGGTGCCGGCGTCGAGCAGCGGCTCCTGCGTCTTGAGGTGCGCCGGGGCCATCGCGCGCAGCGCGTGGTAGCCGGTGATCACGACGAGCGTGCCCAGCGCGATCCCGCTCAGCTCGAAGTTGTCGGAGAACTTCAGGGAGACGCCGCCGACCCCGATGATGATGCCGGCGGCGGTCGGCACGAGGTTGAGGGGATTGCGCAGATCGACCTTGGCCCCGAGCCAGATCTGCGCGCCGAGCAGGCCGATCATGCCGTAGAGGATGACCGTGATGCCGCCGAGCACCCCGCCAGGGACGGCCGCCACGACGGCGCCGAACTTCGGGCACAGCCCGAACAGCAGGGCGAAACCGGCGGCGGCCCAGTAGGCGGCCGTCGAGTAGACCCGGGTCGCCGCCATGACCCCGATGTTCTCGGAGTAGGTCGTGTTGGGGGGACCGCCGACCGCCGTGGACAGCATCGAGCCGACGCCGTCCGCCGAGATCGCGGTGCCCAGCTTCCCGTCGAGGTTCTCGCCGGTCATCTCGCCGACCGCCTTGACGTGCCCGGCGTTCTCCGCGACGAGCGCGATCACGACGGGCAGCGCGACCAGGATCGCCGACCAGTGGAAGGCGGGCCCGTGGAAGGAGGGCAGCCCGACCCACTCGGCCCTGCCCACCCCGGACAGGTCCAGACGCCAGTGGTCGACGGCCTCGGCCCCGCCGTTGACCGAGTGGATGCGCCCGAAGACCCGGTCGAAGAGCCAGGAGACGGCGTAGCCGAAGACCAGGCCCAGGAAGATCGCGATACGCGACCAGAAACCGCGCAGACACACCACCGCGAGCCCGGTGAACAGCATCGTCAGCAGCGCCACCCACTGGTCCTGCGGCCAGTACGTGGACGCGGTGACCGGGGCCAGGTTGAAGCCGATCAGCATGACGACCGCGCCCGTCACCACGGGCGGCATCGCGGCGTGGATGATCCGCGCCCCGAACTTCTGCACCGCGAGGCCGATCGCGAACAGCACGGCGCCCACCACGAGCACCGCGCCGGTCACCGTCGCGCTGGAGCCGCCCTGGGCGCGGATCACGGCCGCGACCCCCACGAACGACAGGGAGCAGCCCAGGTAGCTGGGCACCCGGCCGCGCGTCGCGAGCAGGAAGATCGCGGTGGAGACACCCGACATCATGATCGCGAGGTTCGGGTCGAGGCCCATGAGCACCGGGGCCACGAAGGAGGCCCCGAACATCGCCACGACGTGCTGCGCGCCCAGGCCCACGGTGCGCGGCCAGCTCAGCCGCTCGTCCGGGCGCACCACGGCGCCGGGGGCCGGTGTGCGTCCGTCGCCGTGCAGTTTCCAGCGCACGCCGAGGTCCATGAGCTCCGCTCCCGTTCTCCGGGGGCCCGCTCGACGGTGCCCGCACGGATGTTCCCCGTTGATGGATTCCGGCACATGTTAGTGGTGTGTAAGGGCTGGTCCTCGCCAGGAGCCGCGGACGCACCGGTCACGCGGGGTCATGCGGGTCCGCCCGGGCCGGGTGCGCCGGCCGGCCCGGGCGGGCCCGGCCCGGCCAGGACCGCGGGGGCACCGCGAAGTCGACCGTCCCTGTCCCGTGCGCCGAACCCGCTGGTCAGGTGCCCCGTTCTCGCGCCTACGATGAAGTGTTCGATCCTTGCAGCCCAGGAGCCCCGAGACCATGACCGCGCAAGCCCCCGCCCCCGACACCGCCGCGCCGACGTACGGCGTGCTCGTCCCCTCCCACGTGCACTTCGACGACCTCGACGCGCTCGGGCTGCTGCACAACGGCCGTTACCCGGTGCTCGTCGAACGGGCCTGGTCGGCCTACTGGCAGGCGCTGGGCTGGAGCTACCGGGGGAACTGGGCCGAGGCTGAGGACGCGTGCAACGCGGTGCGCGAGTTCACCATCGGCTACGAGCGGCCCGTGACGCTCAGTGGCGACTACGCCGTCCACCTGTGGCTGGAAAGGCTCGGTACCACCGGCCTCACCTACGGCTTCCGGTACTGCTCCGCCGACGGCGCGGTCACCCACGCGCGGGGCCGCCGGGTCCTGGTCCGGCTCGACCCCGACACGCTGCGGCCCACCCCCTGGAGCGAGCGGTTCCGCAAGGAGGCCGGGCAGCTGTTGCCCGTTGAGGGGGAGACGGGACCGGGCTCAGCCGCGTGACGCGTGTCCTCCCGGCGGGCGGGCTCCGTCGGCCGGGGGCCGTCACCTGAAGCCGTCACCTGCATTCGAGCCGGCCGAGCGGGTGGGCCCGCTCGCCGAGGGCCCTGCGCGCCGCCGTCCAGCCGGAACCGTCGATGCCGAGCGCGTGGCGGAGGTAGGCCAGGGTGACCTGCTGGACGAGGGCGACCCGGCCGGGGTGCTCGTCGGTGGTCTCCCGGGCCTCGTAGCCGGCGATGCCGCCGAGGGAGTGCTCCGCTCCGAAGAGGGTCAGCAGGCTTTCCGCGCCGGGGCTCAGGTGGTACGGGTCGGCCATCCACTCCGGTCCCCGAACGCTCAGCGGAGAGTCGTCCCGGTCCCCGACGACGACGAGCGCCGGCGTGGTCAGGTGCGTGAAGTCCGGGTTCATGAAGGGGAAGTGCTCGGCGGCGAACGGGGTCAGGTCGTCCCCGCCGCGTCCCGCCGTGGCGAGCAGGACGCCTGCCCGGACCCGCGGGTCGGACAGGTCCTCCCGCTTTCCGGTCACCGGGTCCACCACACGCAGCCCCAGGAGATTGCCGGCCGTCTGCCCGCCGAAGGAGTGTCCGGCCGCCGCCACTCGGCTCCGGTCCAGACGGCCGCCGAGGCCGGGCACCGCGGCCTCCAGTACGTCGAGGCGGTCGAGGACCCGCTTCATGTCCTCGACGCGCGAGCGCCAGACCCCCGGGGTGCGCGGGTCGTCCTGCGGGAGCCCCACCGTCCTGGAGTCCAGGTGCGTGGGCTGGACCACCACGAAGCCGTGGGCGGCCCAGTAGTCGGCCAGGGGACCGTAGCCCTCCAGTGACGAGCCGAAGCCGTGGGCGAGAAGGACGATCGGCAGATCGCCTCCGGTCACCGGAGCGGACACGCGCAACCGCAGGTCCTGCCCCCGTCCCGGCGCGGGCAGCGAGAGAGGCTTCACCGAGACGACGGGCACGGGGGCGGGGACGCCGGTCGACGCGGGGTCGGTGATGGTCATGCGGGCACTTCCTTCTGCTTGCCGAACGCCGCTGCCGGCTGAACGTCTCTTCTGGCGGCCGGGACCGGGACGGGATCCGTCGCGGGGCCGCACGAGTTACGCTAAAACCTGACGCTGACGTCAGAGGCAAGCGCTGTGGCCCGGCTCACGGAGGAGACGGCAGGATGCGGATCGGCGAACTCGCCACCAGGGCGCAGGTCAGCGTGCGGGCGCTGCGGTACTACGAGGAGCAGGGGCTGCTCACCTCGGAACGCAGCCCCAGCGGCCAGCGGCACTACCCGCTCGGCGCGGTCGACCGCGTCCGGCTGATCCAGCAGCTGTACGCCGCCGGGCTGTCGAGCAGGGCGATCGTCGAGCTGCTGCCGTGCGTCGTCGAGGGCAGGGCCACCCCGGAGCTGCTGGCCCGGCTGGCGGTGGAACGGGACCGCATCGACGGCCGGGTCGCCGAACTGACCGGCGCACGCGACCGGCTCGACTCCGTCATCAACGGCGCCACCACCAACCTGCGCACGGGCCGGTCCTGCGGCGAGGGGACCGCCGCGAAGGACGCGGCGCCACCGGACGCTCGCTAGGGCCTGTCTTCAAACTGGCGCCGCGCGGCAGGCGGCAGTTTGAAGACAGGCTCAGTTCTTCGGGCCCCCCGCAGACCGCAGCACACCGGCGCCCACCGTCAGGCCGAAGGTCAGCACCGTGACCAGGCCGAAGGACACCACCAGGCTGGTCGCGTCGGCGAGCGTGCCGATCGCGGAGGGGGCCACGAGCCCCGAGGTGTAGGTGATGGTCGCGACGCCCGCGATGGCCTGGCTCGGGTTCGGGCCACTGCGGCCGGCCGCGGCGAAGGACAACGGGACCACCACGGCGATCCCCAGGCCCAGGAGCCCGAATCCCGCCATCGCCACCACCGGATGCGGGGCGAACACCACCAGCAGACCGCCGGCCGTCGCCATCAGACCGCCGACCCGGACGGTGCGCAGGGCCCCGAACCGGTTGACCAGCCCGTCCCCGGCGAACCGGGCGATCGCCATCGTCGCCGTGAACGCCGTCGTCGAGGCGGCCGCGACACCCGCCGAGGTGCCCAGGTCCCCGTGCAGGTACACGGCCGACCAGTCCAGACTCGCCCCCTCGGCGAACACCGCGCAGAAACCGACCAGGCCGATCAGCAGCGCCGAGCGTGGCGGCAGCGCGAACCGGGGCGGGGCCTCCTCGTCCTCCGTGCTGCGCAGGTCCAGGACCCAGTGGCACGCGACCAGGCCGATCGCGGTGAGGGCCACCGCCGTCAGGACATGGTGCAGGCGCGCGTCGGAGCCCAGATGCGCGGCCAGGGTGCCCGCCGCCGAGCCGATGAGGGCTCCCGTGCTCCACATCCCGTGCAGCCCGGACATGATCGACCGCCCGAGCCGGCTCTCCGTCTCCACGCCCAGCGCGTTCATCGCCACGTCGGACATCCCCGACGAGGCCCCGTACACGAACAGCGCGGCGCACAGCACCAGCAGGTTCGGGGCGAGGGAGGGGAGGACGAGCGCCGCCGTCCACAGCGCGAGCAGCAGTCGCAGCGCCGTGCGCGAGCCCAGGCGGTGACTGATCCGGCCCGCGAGCGGCATCGCGAGCGCCGCCCCCAGCGCCGGGAAGGCCAGCGCGAGCCCCAGCTGACCCGCGCCGACGTGCGCGTGGTCCTGGATCCACGGCACGCGCGTCGCGAAGGAACCCGTCACGCTGCCGTGTACGCAGAAGACCGCCGCTATCGCGTACCGGCCCTTGCGTACCCGTGCCGACGGCGGCCCAGCCGCGGTCGGTCCCGTCGCCGGGGTGACCGTCTCCGCCGTGCTCGGCCTGCTCGACTCTTCCATTCCCCGCTCCCGCCCCTGAGCGCGCCCGATGCGCGCCGCCGTAAACTATCAGGAAGCCTGCCTGATAGCTCGGGCTTATCCTGCGGGCCCAGGACGCCACGGGAAGGGGCCGCGTTGCCCGCATCACCGAGTACCGCCCGCGCCATCAACGACCGCCTCGCACTGCGACTGCTCCAAGAACAGGGGCCCCTCACCGCGAGCCGGCTCAAGCAGCTCACCGGGCTGTCCCGGCCCAGCGTCGCCGACCTCGTGGAACGCCTCCAGGCCGCCGGCCTGATCGCCGTCGTGGGGGAGTCCGGGGCCAGCAGGCGCGGACCCAACGCGCGGGTCTACGGCATCGTCGCCGACCGGGCCCACCTCGCCGGACTCGACGTCCGCACCCACAGCGTCTCCGTCGTCCTGAGCGATCTGCTCGGGACGACGCTCGCCGAGGCGTCCGCGCCCGTCGACCCCCGCGCCCCGGACAGCCCCGGCACCGGTGCCACCGTCGAGAGGGCCGTCGCCCTCCTGGAGGACACCGCCCGCAGAGCCGGGGCCAAGGAACTGCACAGCATCGGCATCGGCGCGCCCGGGCTGGTCGACCCGGTCAGCGGCGAGCTGCGGGGGCACACCGGCCTGCCCGCGTGGCACCGCGCCCTGGTCGCCACCCTGCGGGAGCGGCTGCCGGCCCGCGTCCTGGTGGAGAACGAGACCAACCTGGCCGCCGTCGCGGAACAGCGTGCGGGCGCGGCACGCGACCGGGACACCTTCGTCCTGCTGTGGCTGGGCGCCGGGGCCGGCGCCGCCGTCGTCCTCGACGGGGCGCTGCGCAGGGGAGCCTCCGGCGGCACCGGCGAGATCGGTTTCCTGCCCGTACCGGGGACCGGGGCGCTGCCCGCCGCAGACAACTGCGAGGGTGGCTTCCACTCGCTCGCCGCCGCCGAGGCCGTCGCCGCCCTGGCCGCCGCGCACGGGATCCGGGCCCGGCCCGGACCGCACGAACCCGCGGCGGCCGCGGCGGTCGGAGCCGCCGTGCGGACGGGCGCGGGGGTCTTCCTCGACGCTCTCGCCGACCGGGTCGTGCTCGGCGCGGCCTCCGCCGTCGCCGTACTCGACCCGGGCTGCGTCGTGCTCGGCGGGGAGATCGGCCGGGCCGGAGGCCCCGCGCTCGCCGCCCGGGTCGAGGAGCGCCTCACCAGGATGACCCCGCTGCCGACCGAGGTGCGGGCCGCCGCCCTCGGCGGTACGGCGGTCCTGCGCGGCGCCCTCCTGCTGGCCCTCGACGCCGCGCAGGAGGCGGTCTTCGGCGGAGCGTGATCCGTAGCGCGACTCCCGGCTCGGGCCTGCACCGGAGTAGGCTCCGTGGTTTGCCGGGTTTCGGACAAAGCTGCGAGGAGGTGTCAGGGCGGTGGCGGGTGAGACCGATTTCCCCGCGGGGGTGCGGCAGGACGGACTTCCGGCGGCGCTGTCGGACGCCGCGCGCCTGAGCGCCGTCGCCGCGACCGGCCTGCTGGACACCGGGCCCGAGGAGGTCTTCGACGACCTGGCCTCGCTGGCGGCCCGGGTGACGGGATCGGGCCGGGCGTTCGTCACCCTGGTCGACGCCGACCGCTCCTTCTGGAAGTCCTGCGTCGGCGTGGACGTCGTCGCCCTCGACGACCGGCAGAACCCGGTACGGGAGAGCTTCTGCTACTTCCTGGTCGGCCTGGGCGGAGAGCGGTTCGTCGTCGAGGACGCGGCCACCGATCCACGGACCCGCACCCACCCCTCGGTGGGGCCGATGAAGATCGGCGCCTGGGCCGGCTATCCGTTGCTGTCCCCCGACGGCCAGGTGCTCGGTAGTTTCTGCGTCATCGACGAGTCCCCCCGCACCTGGTCGGAGGCGGATCTGACGACGCTGGCCACCCTCACCCGCTCGGTGTCCGCCGAGATACACCTGCGCCAGACCCTGGACGCCTCCCGCAGGGCCCACAAGGTCTCCGCCGACCTCGCCCACAGCCTCCAGCAGGGCCTGCTGCCTCCCGCGCTGCGTCCGGTACCCGGCCTGGAGACCGCCGCCTCCTACCTTCCGGCCTCCGTCAGCGGCAGGACGGACGTCGAGGTCGGCGGCGACTTCTACGACCTCTTCCAGCTCCGCGGCCCCTACTACGGGGCCGTGATGGGAGACGTGTGCGGCAAGGGCGTGCCGGCGGCGCAGGTGACCTCGATGGCCCGCTACACCGTGCGGGCCGACGCGGGCCAGACACTGTCCCCCGCCGCCGTCCTGGACCGCCTCAACACCGCGATGCTCGACCAGCGGGCGTCCCGCTTCCTCACCGCCGCGTACACCACCTTCCGCCTCACCCGGACCGGCCTGTCCGGGCGCATCGCGCTGGGCGGACACCCGCCGGCCCTGGTGCGCCGCGCCGACGGACGGGTTCAGCAACTCGGCCGCAACGGCAGCCTGCTGGGCGTGCTCGGCACGGTCCGGCTCACCGACGTGCGCTACCGCCTGGCGCCCGGGGACCTTCTCCTGCTCTACACGGACGGGGCCTTCGAGGGCCGTCCCCGGCCCGGGGCCTCCGGCGCCGCCGAACCCGTCTCCAGCGAGGCCGGACTCGCTGCCTCGCTCTTTGCCACCGCCGGACTGGACGCCGCCGCCACCGTCGGGGAACTCGCCCGCGCGCTGGCCGCCCGCCACGGCGGCTGGTCCAGCGACGACATCGCCCTCCTCGCCCTGCGCGTGCCTCCGGAGAAGTAATCCCCTCCTGCCTGTGAGTCATCCCACGAACGCGGCCTCTGTACGAACGCGTGTGGCGTGGCACACTGGACGCGTAAAAACAGCAGCGCACTCCGGGGTCGGTGTAATTCCGAACCGGCGGTAACAGTCCGCGACCCGTCCACCACCAGTGGGCGGTTGACCAGGTGGAATTCCTGGACCGACGGTGAAAGTCCGGATGGGAGGCAGTGCGCGGCGGGCCGTACATGTACGTGCCGCCGAGGTCGTTTCCTGCCCAGGGACCGACCGCGTCCGGCCGTTGTGCGTGTGCTCAAGCCCGTTTTCACTGTCGTCATCGACAGGCCCCGGAGTCCGTGCCCGAAGAGGCAGGAGACACCGGTGGCAACCGCAGCCGAAACAGCCGCCATGCGGCAGGCGATCGCCCTCGCCGCGCGCGGGCTCGGCTTCACCAGTCCCAACCCCGTCGTCGGCTGCGTCCTGCTCGACGCCTCCGGGCGGATCGTGGGAACCGGCCACCACCAGCGCGCCGGCGGACCGCACGCCGAGATCCACGCCCTGCGCGCCGCGGGCGATCGGGCCCGGGGCGCCACCGCTCTCGTCACCCTCGAACCCTGCAATCACACCGGCCGCACCGGCCCCTGCGCGCAGGCGCTCGTCGAGGCCGGGGTGCGCCGCGTCGTGTACGCCGTCGCCGACCCGAACCCGCAGGCCACCGGCGGGGCCCAGACCCTGCGCGCGGCCGGCGTCGAGACCGAGGCGGGCCTCCTCGAAGCCGAGGCCGCCGAGGTCAACGCGCCCTGGCTCACCTCGGTACGGCTGCGCCGCCCGCACCTGACCTGGAAGTACGCCGCGACCCTCGACGGCCGTACCGCCGCGGCCGACGGAAGCAGCCGCTGGATCTCCTCCGCCGAGGCCCGCGCCGACGTGCACCGGCTGCGCGCCGAGGCCGACGCCGTCCTCGTCGGCTCCGGCACCGCCCGCGCCGACGACCCGCACCTCGCCGTACGCGGTGTCGAGGGCGCCCGCCAGCCGCTGCGCGTCGTCCTCGACACCGAGGGCACCGCCGTACGCCCCGGCGCCCGGGTCCTCGACGGGGCGGCGCCCACCCTGATCGCCGTCGCCGAGGACGCCCCCGACCCCGGCACCGGCGCCGAACTCCTGCGACTGCCGCGCGCCGGACACGGCGGGCTCGACCTGAGCGCCCTGCTCGCCGCCCTGCACGCCCGCGAGGTGCGCGGCGTGCTGGTCGAGGGCGGGGCGGGGCTCGCCGGGGCGCTCGTCGCAGCCGGACTCCTCGACCGTGTCGTCGGCTATCTCGCCCCCGCCCTGCTCGGCGCCGGGCCCGCCGCCCTGGAGGGCGCCGGAATCTCCACCGTCACCGAGGCGTTGCGGCTCGACATGACCGAGGCCGTGCGCATCGGACCCGATCTGCGCGTCACCGCCGTCCCCACCACTGCCCAGAAGGAGCACTGAGTGTTCACCGGAATCGTCGAAGAACTGGGTGAGGTCACCGCCGTCGAGAACCTCGGCGACGCCTCCCGCTTCCGGCTGCGCGGACCCGTCGTCACCGAGGGGGCACGGCACGGGGACTCCATCGCCGTCAACGGGGTGTGTCTGACCGTCGTCGAGCAGGAGGGCGAGGAGTTCACCGCCGACGTCATGGCCGAGACCCTGAAGCGCTCCAGCCTCGGCGCGCTCGCCCCCGGCTCCCGCGTCAACCTCGAACGCCCCACGGCGGTCGGCGGGCGCCTGGGCGGTCACATCGTCCAGGGGCACGTCGACGGCACCGGCACCGTCCTGCGCCGCGAACCCTCCGAGCACTGGGAGATCGTCACCGTTTCCCTGCCCGGGGAACTGTCCCGCTACGTCGTCGAGAAGGGCTCCGTCACCGTCGACGGGGTGAGCCTGACCGTGGTCGACGCGGCCGCGGACCACTTCACCATCAGCCTCATCCCGACGACGCTCGGCCTCACCACCCTCGGCCACAAGCAGCCGGGCGACCCCGTCAACCTGGAGGTCGACGTGATCGCCAAGTACGTCGAGCGGATGCTGACGGCCGGGGTCGTGCCGACGTCCGGGGACAGCGGGGGCGCGCGATGAACGGCACCGTCGACTGGCTCAACTCGGAGGCCTTCACCGTCTTCGGGCAGCACGTCATCTGGTCCGACATGGCGGGGAACACGATCGGCCTGATCGCCCTGGCCCTCGGCTGGCGGCGCTCGGTGTGGACCTGGCCCGCCCAGTTCCTGTCCGGGCTCGTCCTCGTCGCCGCCTACCTCTCCGCGCACCTCAGCGGCGGGGTCGGCAAACAGCTCCTCGTCATCGTCGTCGCCCTGTGGGGCTGGCGGCAGTGGACCGGCGGGGGGCGGCGGCAGGCCCAGGACGGCTCGGTCGCCGTGCGCTTCGCGAGCTGGACGGAGCGCGGGGTGCTCGCCGCCGGCACCGCGGTCGGCACCCTCGCCCTCGGCGGCCTGTTCGCCGCCGTGCCGAGCCTGTCGTGGAACCCCTGGCCGGACGCGTACATCTTCGTCGGCACCCTCGCCGCGATGGTCGCCCAGGCACGCGGCCTCGTGGAGTTCTGGTTCGCGTGGCTGCTCGTCGACATCGTCGGCGTCCCGCTCGCCTTCCACAGCGGCCTGGCCTTCTCCGGCCTCGTCTACGTGATCTATCTCGCGCTCGTCCTGTGGGGCCTGCGCGACTGGTGGCTGCGCTCCCGCGCGACCGTCGCCCTGGAAGGAGCCCCGGCATGACCGCACCGTCTCCCTGGACCGCACCGGACGAGTCGCTCGCCCTGGACCCCGTCGCGCAGGCCGTCGCCGACATCGCCGCCGGCCGGCCCGTCGTCGTCGTGGACGACGAGGACCGCGAGAACGAGGGCGACCTCGTCATCGCCGCCGAGAAGGCCACCCCCGAGATCGTCGCCTTCATGATGAGCGAGTGCCGCGGGCTGATCTGCGCGCCCATGGAGGGACCGGTCCTGGACCGGCTCGAACTGCCGCAGATGGTCAGCCGCAACACCGAGTCGATGGGCACCGCCTTCACCGTCTCCGTCGACGCGACCGGCGCCCACGGCGTGACCACCGGCATCTCCGCCGCCGACCGCGCCACCACCCTCCGGCTCCTCGCCGAACCGGGCAGCGCGGCGGGCGACTTCGTGCGGCCCGGCCACGTCTTCCCGCTGCGCGCCCGCCCCGGCGGGGTGCTCGTCCGCCCCGGCCACACCGAGGCGGCCGTCGACCTCGCCCGGCTGGCCGGACTGCGCCCGGCAGGGGCGATCGTGGAGATCGCCGGCGAGGACGGCGTCATGCTGCGGCTGCCCGAACTCGTGCCCTTCGCCCGCAAGCACGGACTGACGATCATCTCGATCGAGGACCTCATCGCCTACCGGCGCAGCGCCGAGCCGGCCGGATCCGCCGCCGAACCCGCCGTCCGGCGCGAGGCGCGGGTGCGGCTGCCCACCGAGCACGGCGAGTTCACCGCCTACGGCTACCGCTCCACCGCCGACGGCGTCGAGCACGTCGCCCTCGTCCACGGGGACCTCGGCGACGGGGAGAACGTCCTGGTCCGGGTCCACTCCGAATGCCTGACCGGGGACGCCTTCGGCTCGCTGCGCTGCGACTGCGGGCCCCAACTGGCCGCCTCCATGCGCCGGATCACCGAGGAGGGCCGGGGCATCGTGGTCTACCTGCGCGGCCACGAGGGACGCGGCATCGGGCTGCTGTCCAAGCTGCGCGCCTACGAACTCCAGGAACGCGGCCGGGACACGCTCGACGCCAACCTCGAACTCGGCCTGCCCGCCGACGCCCGGGACTACGGCGCGAGCGCCCGCATCCTCGACGACCTCGGGGTGCGCTCGCTGCGGCTGCTCACCAACAACCCCGACAAGTCCGAGGCCCTCGCCGGGCACGGACTGACCGTCCTCGCCCGCGAGCCCATGCCCGTGCAGGCCGGGGAGTACAACCTGCGCTACCTGCGGACCAAACGCGACCGGATGGGCCACGAGCTGCCCTGGCTCGACGCCGCCCCGGCCACGTGCGGCGAGCAGTGAGCGCCGGGCCCCCGGCCTTCCACCCCTTCCATCCCGACACCCACACACCGAGGAGCAGCGCGTGAGCGGAAAAGGCGCACCCGAGCTGAACGTCAAGAACTGCGGGGACCTCCGGGTCGCCGTGATCGCCGCCCAGTGGCACGAGAAGATCATGACGGGCCTCACCGACGGCGCCCTGCGCGCCCTCGACGAGCTGGGCATCAGCGAGCCCACCCTGCTGCGGGTCCCCGGCAGCTTCGAACTGCCCGTGGCCGCCAAGGCGATGGCCGCGCGCGGCTACGACGCCGTGGTCGCCCTCGGCGTCGTCGTGCGGGGCGGCACCCCGCACTTCGACTACGTGTGTCAGGGGGTCACGCAGGGCCTCACCCAGGTCGCCGTCGAGACCGGCGTCCCGGTCGGCTTCGGCGTGCTCACGGTGGACGACGAGGAGCAGGCCCTCGACCGGGCCGGGCTGCCCGGCTCGCACGAGGACAAGGGCCACGAGGCGGTCACCGCCGCCGTCGCGACCGCCACCGTGCTGCGCGGCGTCGTCGAACCCTGGCGCTGAGCGCTGAGCGCTGAGCGGCGGGTGCCGGGCGGGCGCGCCGGCCGCCGCCCGTCCGCACCCTGTCCGCATCGTGAGCGGCGGCGGACCCGGCTTCGCGCCGGGCCCGCCCGGCCGCGTAAGGTGAAGAACACCATGTCCAAGAAGACGTTCGAGGAGCTGTTCACCGAGCTCCAGCAGAAGGCCGCCTCCGGCGACCCCGCCACCTCCCGCACCGCCGAGCTGGTCGACAAGGGCGTCCATGCCATCGGCAAGAAGGTCGTCGAGGAGGCCGCCGAGGTCTGGATGGCCGCCGAGCACGAGGGCAAGGCGGCCGCCGCCGAGGAGATCTCCCAACTCCTGTACCACGTACAGGTGATGATGGTCGCCACCGGCATCAGCCTCGACGACGTGTACGCGCATCTGTGACAGGCCGCATGCGCGTGCGTCCGTGATCCGGGCGCACACGCCGTGACCCGCTCGCGGGCCGCCCGGCCGTCCTCGCGCCCCGCACGCACCCTCCGGGCAACACCCCGTAATCCCCCCGTATCCCCTTTCGCAAAGGACCTCCCCGCCATGCTGCGCATCGCCGTGCCCAACAAGGGTTCCCTCTCCGGACCTGCGTCGGCGATGCTCCATGAGGCCGGTTACCAGCAGCGCAAGGAGTCCAAGGAACTGGTCCTGGTCGACCCGGAGAACGAGGTCGAGTTCTTCTACCTCCGCCCTCGCGACATCGCGATCTACGTGTCCTCCGGAAAGCTCGACATCGGCATCACCGGCCGCGACCTGCTGCTGGACTCCGGCGCCGACGCCGAGGAGATCCTGCCGCTCGGTTTCGCCCGCTCCACCTTCCGCTACGCGACCCGCCCCGGCACGGTGACGGACGCCCGCGCCCCCCAGGGCTTCGACGGCCTCACGGTCGCCACCTCGTACGAGGGGATCGTCGCCAAGCACCTGGCCGACGCCGGGGTCGACGCCTCCGTCGTGCACCTCGACGGAGCCGTGGAGACCGCGATCGAACTGGGCGTCGCCCAGGTGATCGCCGACGTCGTCGAGACCGGCACCTCGCTGCGCAACGCGGGCCTGGAGGTGGTCGGCGAGCCGATCCTCACCTCCGAGGCCGTCGTGATCCGCCGCACCGGCGCCGCCACCGACGACGAGCGGGTCCAGCGCTTCCTGCGGCGGCTCCAGGGCGTCCTGGTGGCCCGCTCCTACGTGATGATGGACTACGACTGCCGGGTCGAGCACCTGGAGGAGGCCGTCGCCCTCACGCCCGGCCTGGAGTCCCCGACCGTCTCGCCCCTGCACCACGAGGGCTGGGTCGCCGTCCGCGCCATGGTCCCCGCCAAGGAGGCCCAGCGGATCATGGACGACCTCTACGCCCTCGGTGCCCGCGCCATCCTCACCACGGCCATCCACGCCTGCCGGCTCTGACCCGCCGCCCACCGGAAGACCCGCCCATGACCACGCCCGCCCCCGCCCGGCAGCCCGCCCTTCCCGTGACTTTCCGGCCCACCCTGTCCCGGGTGATCCTGCTGGCCTCGGGGGTGGCGCTGTTCGTCGTCATCACGGCCGTCGCGCTGCTGCTCGAACAGCTCCACGGCGGTGAACGCGCCAGCTTCGTGGTGACCGCCGCGCTGCTGGCCGGGGTGCTGTTCCTGCTGGCCCGGCCCAAAGTGGTCGCGACCGAGAGCGGGATCACCGTCGTGAACCTCACCACACGGCGCTCCCTCGAATGGGCGCAGGTCCTCCAGGTCACCCTGCGCCCCGGCGACCCCTGGGTCTTCCTCAACCTGAGCGACGGCACGAGCCTGCCCGCGCTCGGCATCCAGCCCGGACTGGCCCGCAAACAGGCCCTCGTGGACGCCCGCGCCCTGCGCGACCTCGTCGAGGCACGCGGGGCCGGAGGCACCGCCGTACAGGACTGAACAGGACGGAACGGAAGCGGAGGACCCCGGCCGGCCCCGTAGGGGAAGTGATCGGGGACATCCCCGAGACCCGTTCGGGGAGGACTCGGGGCCGTCGCCCCTGACACTCCGCCCCCTTTCGTGATTAATCTGGTAGCGCGACACACGCCGAGTGTCGCCGCCCCCGCCCGGCCGCCCGGCCCGCGGGGGTCCCTTCGAACCGAGGAGTGAAACCCTCCGGCAATGGACGGATCGTCCGGTAGTACCTGCGCCGCCCCCCGACCCAGCACGGAGGCGGCGGTATGACCACCTCTCTGCTGCTCCTCGGGGCGGCATTCCTGCTCATCCTCGCCAACGGCTTCTTCGTGGCCGCCGAATTCGGCCTGGTCACCGTGGAGCGGCCGGAGGCCGAGCGCGCCGCCGCCGAGGGCGACCGCCGCGCCGCCACCGTCGCCCGGTCGCTCAGGGAGCTCTCCTTCCAGCTCTCCGGCACCCAGCTCGGCATCACCATCACCTCGCTCGTCGTCGGCATGCTCGCCGAACCGGCGCTCGCCGGACTGCTGGAGGGCCCGTTCACCGCGATCGGCGTGCCCGAGGCCGCCGCGCCCGGCGTCTGCGTCGTCCTCGGCATGCTGCTGGCCTCGGCCGTGCAGATGGTGATCGGCGAACTCGTCCCGAAGAACTGGGCGGTCGCCCGGCCACTCCAGGTCGCGCGCTTCGTCGCGGGGCCCCAGTACGCCTTCGCCCGCGTGCTGCGCCCGGTGATCTCCCTGCTCAACACGGTCGCCAACCGCCTCGTGCGCTCCCTGGGCGTCGAGCCCGCCGACGAGATGGCCTCCGCCCGCACCCCGGGCGAACTGGTCTCCCTCGCCCGGCACTCCGCCCGGGCCGGCGCCCTGGAACAGGACACGGCCGACCTCTTCGTGCGCACCCTCTCGCTCGGCGAACTGACCGCCCAGCACGTCATGACCCCGCGCGTGAAGGTCAGCAGTCTCCAGACCACGGCCACCGCCGAGGACGTCGTGAACCTCACGCGCGCCACCGGGCTCTCCCGCTTCCCCGTCTACCGCGAACGCATCGACGAGATCACCGGGACCGTCCACCTCAAGGACGCGCTCGCCGTGCCCCCGCACGAGCGGCTGCGCACCCCGGTGAGCCGCATCGCCCGCACCCCCCTGCTGGTGCCCGAGACGATGCCGGTGCGCCGCCTGCTCGCGCTGCTGCGCAGCCAGCAGCCCATGGGCGTCGTCATCGACGAGTACGGCGGCACCGCGGGCGTCGTCACCATCGAGGACATCGTCGAGGAGGTCGTCGGCGAGGTCCGCGACGAGCACGACGGGCAGGACGTCCCCGACCTCCTGCCCGCACCCGCCGACGAGGGCCGCCCCGCCTGGGAGGCCGACGGGAGCCTGCGCGTGGACCTGCTGCTGCGCATCGGCCTCGACGTCCCCGAAGGGCCCTACGAGACCGTCGCCGGCCTCGTCGCGGACCTGCTGGGCCGCATCCCGGCCCCCGGGGACCGCGCGGAGCTGCCCGGCTGGCGGCTCGACGTGCGTCAGGTGGGCCACTACCGGGCCGAACGGGTCCGGCTCGTCCGGCTCGACGGGGCCGCCGTGCGCGGCGCCGCCGCCCCGGTCCTGGAGGCCGCACGATGAGCGTCCTCCAACTCCTGCTCGCCGTCGTCCTGATCCTCGTCAACGGTTTCTTCGTCGGCGCCGAGTTCGCCCTCGTCTCCGTGCGGCGCAGCCAGATCGAACCGCTCGCCGCCGAGTCGGCGCGCGCCCGCCGCGTCCTGTACGGACTCGAACACCTGCCGCGCATGATGGCGGCGGCCCAGTTCGGCATCACCGTGTGCTCGCTGACCCTCGGCGCCGTCGCCGAACCGACCATCGCGCACCTGCTGGAACCGGTGTTCACGGCGATCCGGATGCCGCAGAGCGCCGTGCACCCGCTCGGTTACGTCATCGCCCTGGCCCTCGTGGTCTTCTGCCACCTCGTGATCGGCGAGATGGTCCCGAAGAACCTCGCGATGGCCGCCCCGGAGAAGACCGCCCTGTGGTTCAGCCCCGGCCTGGTGGCCTTCGCGCGGCTGTGCCGCCCGGTGACCTCCCTGCTGGGCGCCTGCGCGCGGCTCGTGCTGAAGCTGTTCCGGGTCGAGCCGAAGGACGAGGTGGAGGCCGTCTACACGAGCGACCAGCTCAGCCACCTCGTCGAGGACGCCGGACAGGCCGGACTCCTCGACGCGGAGGCCCAGGAACGGCTGGAGGACGCTCTGGAACTCGGCTCCCGCCCGGTCACCGACGTCCTGCTCGACCGCTCCCTGCTCGTCACCGTCGACCCGGCCGTCACCCCGCGCCGCATCGAGGAACTGACCGTGGAGACCGGCTACAGCCGCTTTCCCGTGCAGGGCGCGGGCGGGGCGTTCATGGGCTACCTGCACGTCAAGGACGTCCTGGACCTGGAGGAGGCCGACCGGGCGGTGCCGCAGCACCTGTGGCGCCGGATGACGACCCTGCGGGCCGAGCTGCCGCTCGACGACGCGCTGACCGTCATGCGGCGTGCGGCGACCCACCTCGCGCAGGTCGCCGACGCCTCCGGGCGGGTGCTCGGCCTCGTGACCCTGGAGGACGTGCTGGAACTCCTGGTCGGCGAGGTCAACGACCCCGCCCACCGCGCGGAGGACCCGGTCCCGGCCCCCGTCGTGATCCTCTCCGAGTCCCCGGCGGGCGGCCGTACCGGCTCGCAGGAACAGGCGCTGGCGGGCTGAGCCCGGCGAACCGGCCCCGGCACCCGGCCCCCGCGCGGGGGCCGGGTGCCGGGGCCGGACGCCGTCCGCCCTTCACGACGCGGGCGGCAGCCCGCCCCGGCCCGAGAGCACCTCGCCGTACGCCTGCATGAGGTCGGCGAGCCGCAGCGTGGACAGATCCTCGCGGGTCGGCGCCGTCGGACACGTCATGAGCCGCAGGTCCCGGTAGGCGCAGCTCTTCTCGTAGAGCGTGCGCAGGAACCTGCCGTTGCCCAGCTCGTCGATCCAGTCCTCCTCGACCACGTGCTCCGCGATCGAGCGCAGCTCCTCCAGCGCCTCCTCGTCCCAGCAGTCGCCGTTGTCCGCCGCCAGCACCTCGCCGATGGCGGTCAGCTCCGCGGGACGGTACGAGGGGAAGTCGACGCGGCTCGTGAACCGCGAGCCGAGCCCCGGGTTCGCGGCGAGCAGACGGTCCATGCCCTCGGGATAGCCCGCGAGGATGACCACGAGGTGCCCCCGGTTGTCCTCGGCCCGTTTCAGCAGCACCTGCAGCGCCTCGTCGCCGTACGCGTCGCCCTTGCCGTAACCGGAGTTGGACAGGCTGTACGCCTCGTCCACGAACAGGACACCGCCCAGTGCCGAGTCGATCAGCTCGTTCGCCTTGACCGCCGTCTGCCCCAGGTACTCGCCGACCAGATCGGCGCGCTGGGCCTCCACGAGGTGGTCCCCGCCGAGCAGCCCAAGGGCGTAGAAGACCCGGCCCAGGATGCGCGCGACCGTCGTCTTCCCCGTCCCCGAGGGCCCCGAGAAGATGAAGTGGCGCTTCGGCGGCTGCACCGGCAGGCCCTGCTCGGTGCGCAGCCGCGCCATCTTCAACTGCGCCGACAGCGCCCGCACCTGACGCTTCACCGGCTCCAGGCCCACCATGCGCTCCAGCTCGGCGAGCGCCTCCTGGAGCAGCGCCGGGTCCGCCGGGCCCGAGGGTATCCGCTGCGGCCCCGGCTGCGCGGGCACCACCGCCTTCTCCCGTACGTCGCCGAGGTCCTGCCCGGGCACCGGCGGGCCGCTCTCCGGCCCGGGGCGCAGGCCCTCCCCGCCGCTCCCGTCCCCGCCGAACACCGGATCGGGCTCGGGTCCGGCGGCGGTGTCCTGGCCGACGCCGCCGCCCAGCGCGATCGCCGCGAGGTCGACCGCCTCACCCAGGTCCTGGTATCCGTCGCCCTCGGAGATCGCGGCCAGCCGGGCCGCGGTGTCCATGAAGCCCGCGTCCACCCGGTGCACCGCGCGGTACAGCGGAAGCGCCGCCGCGCTGCGCCCGTTGCCCTCGTGCGCGCGGGCCAGCCAGTAACGCAGCTCCTTGCGCTGGGGCTGCTCGCTGCGGCAGCGCATGAGAGCCGCCGACAGCAGCGGCTCCGCCTGTCCGTACATCTCCAGGCGCACCCGGGCCATCCCGCCGAACAGCCCCGCCTCGATGCCGAGCAGCGGGTCGTCGATCAGCGGATCGGTGTGCCGCACCAACTGGTCCCAGTCCTTGACCAGATAGGCGCGGCAGGCGTGCAGGAACCGCACCTGACGGTCCGTCTCCACGGGCGCGAGACCCGCCAGGGCCCCGTCCAGTTCCGGGACATGGCGCCCGTCCAGCCAGTGCGAGGCGTGCGCGAGCAGCAGATCGCGCGCGCTCTCCAGCACCGGCTGGACCCACCAGCCCAGCCAGTACCAGGAGTTGAGTGACCTGTGGTGCCGTGCGCGCTGCTCCCCGAACCGGTCGCGGTGGCGGAACATCCGCAACAGCGCGGTCGGAGTGTCGATGCGCAGCGCGTGCAGCCCGAGCCAGGCGTCCGCCATGCCCGGGTCCATCCGCACCGCCGACCTGAACTCCTCCTCGGCCTGGGGGTACGCGCCCATCGTGTAGGCGTCCACCCCCCGGAGCCAGGCGAGGTCGGCCGGGCCCGGTGCGCCGTGCGTGCCGAAGTCCATCACGTCCCCCACAAACGGTGCCCCCGTGGTGTGCCGCCGGGCCGCGCCGGCCGGCCTTCGTCCCTCGCCGTACTGTGCGTGGAACCGCCGTGCCACGCACGGATGTTGCCCCCCACACGCGGGCCGCCCGCCCAAGCGGGACCGCACCGCAAGGCATCGTACCTGCGAGGGAGGGCCGGACCGAAGAGTGCCGCAGAGCGGTTGTGGGGGCACGGGTGAAGCACTGGGGCGCACACGGGGGGCACGGCGCCCGGTGACCGAGGGTGAGTGCACGAGTGCGTCAAGCGAGACGAAAGCCGCACAGTGGACAGAACGAAGCCCCCGGTCACGGGGGAACAACCGGGGGCCTCGCGTCTGGAGTGCGGCCCGCCTGGCCGCACATGGTGAACGTAAGACCTGTACGGCCCCCCGGTCAAGACGAGTTGTGGAACTTCGAGGGGCGGCTTTCGGCTGTTCCGCGCCCTGCTGACGGGCCATCACGGTGCGTCACGGTGTAGTCGTCGAGGTGTCCGGCTCGTCCCTCTTGTGTACCTCGTACCCCTCGCCGCGCTCCCGCACCCACGCGTCCGCGAAAGGGCGGGAGGGATCATCGGCGAAGTGCCGCCGCTCGTCCTGGACCCAGCCGTCCCAGAAGCCCGCCAGCTCCGGACCGTCGCGTGCGCGCCCCCGGGCCCAGGACCGCTCCCTGGCCAGATCCATCCACCACAGGTACGCCAGCCGCGGCCGCAGGGCCCGCCGGCCCGCGCCCACGCCCTCGACGAGGACGTGGCGGGCCGCTGCGAGCGAGCGCGGCGCGCCGAAGCGGCGCTCCACCCAGTCGTACGGCGTGTACGAGGCCGCCGCCCCGTGCGCGAAGGGCTCCAGCACCTGCGTGTCCAGCCGCTTCGTCCAGTCGAAGGGGGCCTCGTGGGAGGCGAGGTCGTCCAGGTGCAGCACCGGTGCCCCGCCGAGCGCCCGCGCGAGCCGGCGCGCGAAGGTGGACTTGCCGGAACCGGCGTGCCCGTCCACACCGATCAGCCGGACCGGCCCGCAGGACGGCGCGAGGCCGCGCAGCATCCCGGCGAGATCCTCGGGGGACGGGGCGGAGACGGCGGCGGAGAGCGGGGGTTTCACCGGCCCAGCGTACGGTTCACCGGCGTGCCGCCCGCACGGGGCCGGGGGGACGACGCCCCCCGGTACGGGCCTGTGAGGCGGGGCGCGCCCCACTCCATCGGCCCCGTCACCGCCCCGCCCACGGCGCGGCCCCTCCCCGTTCCCAGAGGTACAGGCCAATATTGGTGACCGGGGCGAGCCCGGAAAGGCTGGCAGCGGGCCCGCACGAGGGCGATAGTGGGCGCTGACGTGCACCTGCCGCACCCCTCGTACCGCTGTTCCGGTGCCCGTCCCGCCGCGCTCCGGACTCACCCAGACTGGGGGACCCCGCCCATGACCGCCTCCACCTCCCGCCGCACCGTCCTCACCGCCGCCGTGGCCGTCGCCGCCGCCGGCATCGCCTCGCCCGCCCTGGCCGCCGCCCCCTCCCACGGCGCCCAGGCCCCCACCCGGCCGGTGGACAACCGCGCCTGGACGAGTGCGGCCGACTGGCGCTCCGGCGCGGCCGACGGCGTCCGCGTCCTCGCGGGGCGCCGCCCCGGCATCGCGATCGGCCAGGCGAGCGGCCGCACCGACTACGACGACCCGCACCTGAAGACCACCACGCGCTACGAGTACGCCCGCTGGACAGGGCCCCGCCACCGGCTGAGCGTCCCGGCCACCGAGGTCATCGCCTCCTGGAACGCCGACACCCCCACCGGCACCTGGGTCCAGGTCGAACTGTCGGGCACCTACTCGGACGGCACCGACACCCCGTGGTACGTCATGGGCCGCTGGACCTCGGGGGACGACGCGCAGCACGACATCCGGCGCACCTCCGTCGACGACCAGAGCGACGGCCGCAGCAGCGTCTGGACCGACACCTTCTCGATCGACGACGCCGCCTCCGGCCTGCGGCTCGTCTCCTACCGGCTGCGGCTGAGCCTGTACCGCAGGCCCGGCAGCCGCGCCACGCCCACAGTGTGGCGGGTGGGCGCGATGGGCTCCGACATCCCCGACCGCTACACGGTGCCCGCCTCCACGCCCGGGCTCGTGCACGAACTGGCCGTCCCGCGCTACTCGCAGGAGATCCACGCCGGCCAGTACCCCGAGTACGACAACGGCGGAGAGGCGTGGTGCAGCCCCACCTCCTCGCAGATGATCATCGAGTACTGGGGCCGCAAGCCCACCGCCGGGCAACTCGCCTGGGTCGCCCCGGGCACCGTCGACCCCCAGGTGTGCCACGCGGCCCGCCACACCTTCGACTACCAGTACGACGGCTGCGGCAACTGGCCCTTCAACGCGGCCTACGCGGCGACGTACCCGGACCTCCAGGGCGTCGTGACCCGGCTGGGCTCGCTCACCGACCTGGAGACGCTGGTGCGTGCCGGCATCCCGGTCATCACCTCCCAGTCCTTCCTCAAGGAGGAACTGACCGGCGCCGGTTACGGCACCTCGGGCCACCTCATGACCGTCATCGGCTTCACCGCCGAGGGCGACGTCGTCGCCAACGACCCGGCCTCCCCGAGCGATGAGGCGGTCCGCCGCGTCTACCGGCGCTCCGAATGGGAGACGATCTGGCTCAGGACCAAGCGCAAGGGAGCCGACGGCAAGATCCTCTCCGGCACCGGCGGCGTCTGCTACCTGTACTTCCCGGCGCACGTATCCCCCGCTCAGCGACGCGCACTTGCCGCGGTGGGCATCCGCTGAGCACAGCACGGGCCCCTCCGGAACGCTCCCGGGAGGGGCCCGTGCTGCGGCCGGACGTGGTCCGGGGAGCGTCCGGGAAGATCCCTTGGGTATGCGCGCACCGGCTTGCAGATCCTGCCGACGCTCCGGTGAACGCGACCCGGAACGGTCCGGGGGAGGGAGGCTGGTGCCATGAACGAGATGGAGGGCGAGGTCCCCCTGTCCGGGGGCCGGATCACCCCGGGGGTGGTACGCGTGGGGGACACCGTGCGCCGACCGGTCGCGGCCGGCGCACCCTTCGTCGCCGAATTGCTGCAGCACCTGCAGAAACGCGGGTTCACCGGCGCGCCGAGGTACCTCGGACTCGACAGCGCGGGCCGCGACACGTTCACCTACGTACCCGGCTGGGTGCCCGCCAGATTCCAGCAGTGGAACGACGATCAGGTCGCGGACGCCGGTGCTCTTCTGCGCTCGTTCCATGAGGCCACGCGTAGCAGTCGCCTCACCGGGGCCTCTCCGGTCGTCTGCCATCACGATCCCGGGCCGAACAACGTCGTCTTCCAGCAGGGACGCCCCGCGGCCTTCATCGACTTCGACACCGCCGCCCCCGGCGATCCCCTGGAAGATCTTGGATACATGGCCTGGACCTGGTGCGTCTCCTCCGGTGCGCAAGCGCCACCTCCTCGCGCGCAGGCAGACCACGTACGCATCCTCGCCCGTGCCTACGGGTTGGAGAACTCCGAGCGCGGCAACCTTGTCGAGGCCGTCCTGGACAGACAGAACCGCAACGCGCTCTGGTGGCAACAGCAGCTCAGCAGTCCAGAGCCGCGCGTGGCCGGCCGTGAGCAGATCCTCGCCAGGATCGACTGGTCCCGGCGTGAACACGACCACACGGCCAAACACCGCGCTGTCTTCACGAAGGCGCTGCGCTGACCAGGACCGGTGCCGGTCACTGCGCATGCGGAGAGGGGCAGCACCGCGGAACGCGCGCCCGCACCACAACCGCCGGATGGACTCGCCCGTACTTCCCGGCGCACCCGAGCCCCGCGCGGCACCGTGCGCTCGCGGCGGTCGGCGTGCGCCGAGTCCCGCTCCGGCTCGCGCGGCCCGCTGTCCCGCACCGAGGGGACCAGGGCCCCGCCCCCTCCCCGTCAAGGCCAGGCGGGCAAGTGTGAGCTGGTGATCACCCCGTTCGCACACCCGTGACGCGGACCACTCGATCGGGCATACTCGTGCCGCCACAGCCGCTGGTCAGCCGCACCTCCGATACGCCGATCCGGCGTGGGGACGTGTCGCCCGCGATCCGGGAAGGCAGCATCGGCTGGGCATCGAGACCGGCGGCGTCGCCCCACCCTGAGCGCGCGCCCGCCGCAGCGCCCGACAAGGGAGGAGAGCGTCGCCATGACCGACCACGCCCCGCAGCCGGTGGAACGTCAACTGCCCTCGGAGGAAGCCGGGGAACTGTTGTCCCTGGTCCGGGACATCGCCCGGCGGGAGATCGCCCCGCGCGCCGCCGAGCAGGAGGAGAACGGGACCTTCCCCCGGGAACTGTTCGCCCTGCTCTCCGAGTCGGGACTGCTCGGACTGCCCTACGCCGCCGAGTACGGCGGTGGGGACCAGCCGTACGAGGTGTACCTCCAGGTCCTCGAAGAACTCGCCGCCGCCCGCCTCACGGTCGGCCTCGGCGTCAGCGTCCACTCCCTGGCCTGCCACGCCCTGGCCG
This sequence comes from Streptomyces sp. NPDC049954, assembly GCF_040656295.1. NCBI lineage: Bacteria > Bacillati > Actinomycetota > Actinomycetes > Kitasatosporales > Streptomycetaceae > Streptomyces > Streptomyces sp. NPDC049954. The sequence continues at coordinate 44,079 of NZ_JBFALS010000010.1, read as the reverse complement.
CCTACGGCACCGGGGAACAGCGGGCCGCCCATCTGCCGGCCATGCTCGGCGGCGGACTCCTGGGTGCGTACTGCCTGTCCGAACCGGCCTCGGGCTCGGACGCCGCCTCCCTGCACACCAAGGCCGAACGGGAGGGCGGTCACTGGCGGTTGACCGGAACCAAGGCATGGATCACGCACGGGGGCATCGCCGACTTCTACACCGTCCTCGCCCGAAGCGGCGGCCCCGGAGCCAAGGGCGTCACCGCCTATCTCGTCCCCGGGGAGGCGGACGGGCTCAGCGCCGCCGCCCCGGAGCGCAAGATGGGCCTCAAGGGCTCGCCCACCGCACAGGTGCACTTCGACGGCGTCCGGATCGGCGAGGAACGCCGGATCGGGGAGGAGGGGCAGGGCTTCGCCATCGCTCTGGCCGCCCTCGACTCCGGCCGGCTGGGCATCGCGGCCTGCGCCGTCGGCCTCGCCCAGGCCGCCCTCGACGCCTCCCTCGCGTACGTCGCCGAACGCCGCCAGTTCGGACGGCCCATCGGCGACTTCCAGGGGCTGCGCTTCCTGCTCGCCGACATGGCCACCGCCGTCGAGGCCGGCCGTGCGCTCTACCTGTCCGCGGCCCGCCGCAAGGACGCGGGACTGCCCTTCTCCCGGCAGGCGGCCATGGCGAAACTGCTGTGCACCGACAACGCGATGAAGGTCACCACCGACGCCGTGCAGGTCTTCGGGGGCTACGGCTACACCGCCGACTTCCCCGTCGAGCGCTACCTCCGCGAGGCGAAGGTCCTCCAGATCGTGGAGGGCACCAACCAGATCCAGCGCATGGTCATCGGCCGCCAGCTGCTGGGCCCCGAGAGCCGCTGAAGGACCGGCCGGGCGGCGTCGTGAGCCCCTCCCAGTCGGGATCGTGACGCCCCGGCAGGCTCCGCCCCAGCTCCGCCCAGTGCGCGAGCATCGCACGGTAGATGGGGGGATCGCCGCCCGGCCGCTCACCGCGCGCCCAGGGCGGCGCGGGTGCCTGCCGCGAGAAGTACGGCCCGGAGGGCACGGCCGAGTCGGCCGACTGCTGCGGAACCGATTCTGCGGGGGTCTGGGCAGGCGGCGGGGCGGGCGCGGGGGTACGGAGGCGACGCCGGCCTCCGGCGGGTGCCTGGGCGGAACTCATGCCCGTCCCAACGCGCGGCCCCGCACCCGGTCACCGCGGCGGCTTTTCGCGCATCAGTTCAGTGGCCGCGCGGGGGAACCGGGTGGCCGCCGCCCGCACCTGGGCCGGTCACCGGCCCGGCGGTTGGCCGGCGCACACCAGGAAGCCATGGAGCGCCTGATCGACCTGCGCCCCGGTCTCCTCCGGCTCCGGGGCGGGGAGCGGGGGCACCGGGCCGCGCCCGCACCCTGGCTCGTCATGGACGCGGGCGGTGCGCTACGACCCCCACCGGGAGACGGGGCGTTCGACCCGGGCCTTCGAGAAGCACCTCTACGCGCTCACCGGCCTCGCGACGCACGCGTGAAGATCCTCGACGCCCTGGAGGCCGGCCGGGCGCACGGGGGCGGCAGGTCGATGGGCGGCGGGCCGGCGCGGCTTCTCGTGCCCGACCACCCGGAACGGCTGAGGCCGGTCACCTTCATCGGCGCCCAGCCCTTGGGCATCGGCGCCCAGCCCTTGGGCGGCGGCACTCCGCCGGCCTGCCCGGGATCGCCCCGGCTGTGACGGCCCTGGAGGAGACCATGTTCGAGCCCAAGGGCAGCGAGGCCGAACCGGCCTGGCGCGTCGCCCGGTATCGAGCTCTCAACGGCCACGCACCCCTTGTCGCCGTGGCGGGGTTCCGGCGTCGCGAGGAGCGGCTGATCACCCGCGCCGGCCGCCCGACCGCCCCGCAGCGCACGCCCTGACCGGACGGACTCAACCAGGCGGCGCAGGCCGCCGACGGCGCCACGCCATGCCCTGGTGATCGGCTCACCGGCCGGCCCCGTCGCCGGACCCGCACGCCCGGCACCTGGCCGCCCTCCCGGGCGACTGCCGCCTCGGGACCCTGCCCGGCCTGGTGCACGCCCTCCCGGACGCGGCCACCCCGGAACTCGCCGAGGTGGTCCCGCGCCACGCGAGGACGACCGAGACCGGCGTCAGGTGAGGGCGGATCAGGCCATCGCGTCCTGCGGGCGACCGGTTCGGCGGTGATGCTCGGGCTCGGGGCGTGCGGGTCCCCTGAAGCCGGGAGAGGCGCCGGAGCGCACGGGCGCCGGCCCGGTGACGGGTGACGCGCCGGTCAGGCCGCGCGGCGGTAGGCGGCCGGGCGCGTGACCTTCAGGGGGCGCGAACCGGGGCCGCCCACGTGCGAGAAGGGCTGCGTGCGCCAGTCGAGCCCCTGAGGGAGCGTCAGCAGCATTGCCGTCTCCTGCTCCTGGAGCGCGCCGTCCTCGGCGGGCCTGGCGGACGTCGCCGAGCTGCCCGTACCCGTGCACACGGTGAGGCCGAACGGATTGAACGGCGAGGCGCACAGCGCGTGCTCGGGCAGGACGTCCTCGTCCGCGAGCAGGGCGATGGGCTGGTCGCAGTGCGGGCAGACCACCCGGTACATCTCGAAGGTGTCGTACGCGTCGAACTCGTCCTCGGCCGGATCGACGCCCTCCGGGGCGACGGGCTCGGCGAGTTGGCGACGCGCGTGCTGGGCACGACCGGATCGCTTGGGATTCTGCATATGGGTTTCTCCCCCTCGGGTGGGCCGACAAGGCGCTGCGGCCTCGACCACAGCAAGCACTTCCCCCGCGGTACGCGCGGTAATCGCCACACATGTGCGGACCCGACCCGACAGGTGTGGCGTTCATCACACCCGTCGGTTAAAAGGGTGAAAAGCTGGCGCGGCGAGGAGGTGCGACCGGCTCAGCCGCTGGTGACGGGTACTCACCACGCGTAGATTCGCGCCCTCCTGCGCCGGGGCGCACGCCCCCGTTCGGCGCTTCCCTCCCTCGCGTACCGGGCGGCCCGGTGGCCGCAGGGCGAGACAAGAGCCGCAGCCGCTGTCCCACACCGCCTTTGGCCTGTAGGTTCTCGGCCATGGAGGAGCTGGACCGGCAGATCGTGCAGCTGCTCGTCAAGGACGGGCGGATGAGCTACACCGACCTGGGCAAGGCCACGGGCCTGTCCACATCGGCGGTGCACCAGCGGGTGCGCCGACTCGAACAGCGGGGCGTCATCCGCGGCTACGCCGCCGTCGTCGACCCCGAGGCGGTGGGGCTCGCGCTGACCGCGTTCATCTCCGTGAAACCCTTCGACCCGAGCGCCCCCGACGACATCGCCGAACGCCTCGCCCCGGTCCCGGAGATCGAGGCGTGCCACAGCGTCGCGGGGGAGGAGAACTACATACTGAAGGTCCGCGTCAACAGCCCGCTCGACCTGGAGAACCTGCTCGCCCGGGTCCGCTCGCTGGCCGGGGTCTCCACCCGCACCACCGTGGTCCTCTCGACGCCCTACGAGGCGCGCCCGCCGCAGATCTGAGGCGCGCCCGCCGCAGATCTGCGGCGGCGGGATCGTCCCGCGGGCGGGCGCGCGTCCGCCCCCGCGCCCCACCCGTCAGACTGGTGCGCATGACCCACCGCACGACATCCCCTCCGCCCCCGCCCACGGTCCTCCTGCGCGGCGGCGAGGTGCACAGCCCGGCCGATCCCTTCGCCACCGCCATGGTGGTGGAGCACGGTCACATCGCCTGGGTCGGCTCGGAGGGCGCCGCGGACGCCTTCGCCGACGGGGCCGACGAGGTGATCGACCTCGAAGGGGCCCTGGTCACCCCGGCCTTCACCGACGCCCACGTGCACACCACCGGGACCGGACTCGCGCTGACCGGTCTCGACCTGTCCGACGCGGGCAGCCTGGACGAGGCCCTGGAGCGCGTCGCCGCCCACGCGCGCAGCCGCCCCGGCGACCGCGTGCTGCTCGGCCACGGCTGGGACGCGGCGCGCTGGCCGGACGGACGGCCGCCCACCCGGGCCGAACTCGACCGCGCCGCGGGCGGGCGGCCGCTCTACCTGTCCCGCATCGACGTGCACTCCGCACAGGTCACCTCCGCGCTGCTCGACCTCGTCCCCGGCGTCACCTCCCGCACCGGCTTCGCCGCCGAGGCCCCGCTCACCGGCGACGCCCACCACGCCGTCCGCTCCGCCGCGTACGGGGCCGTCACCCCGGGCCAGCGTGCGGAGGCGCAGCGCGCGGCCCTGCGGCACGCCGCCTCGCGCGGTATCGGCTCGGTGCACGAGTGCGGCGGCCCCGAGATCTCCGACGAGGAGGACTTCACCGGACTGCTGCGGCTGGCGGCCGCCGAGCCGGGACCGCGGGTGACCGGCTACTGGGCCGAGGAGGTGGCGAGCGCCGCCGACGCGGCCCGGGTGCGGGCCCTGGGAGCCCACGGTGCGGCCGGCGACCTGTTCGCCGACGGAGCGCTCGGCTCCCACACGGCCTGCCTGCACGCGCCCTACGCCGACGCCGGCAGCGGGCACCGGGGCACCCCCTGTCTCGACGCCGCCGCCGTCGCCACCCACGTCACCGCGTGCACCGAGGCCGGGCTCCAGGCGGGCTTCCACGCCATCGGGGACGCGGCGCTCAGCGCCGTGGTCGACGGCGTCCGGGCGGCGGCGGAGAAACTCGGCATCGCGCGCGTACGAGCGGCGCGGCACCGCGTCGAGCACGCCGAGATGCTCACCCCGCAGACGGTCGCGGACTTCGCCGACCTCGGGCTCACCGCCTCCGTGCAGCCCGCCTTCGACGCGCTGTGGGGCGGCGAGGACGGGATGTACGCCCGTCGCCTCGGGGTGGAGCGGGCCAGGACCCTCAACCCCTTCGCCGCCCTCCTGCGGGCCGGGGTGCCGCTCGCCTTCGGCTCCGACAGCCCGGTCACCCCGCTCGACCCGTGGGCCACCGTGCGGGCCGCCGCCTTCCACCGCACGCCCGAGCACCGCGTCTCGGTACGCGCGGCGTTCACCGCCCACACCCGGGGCGGCTGGCGGGCCATGGGCCGTGACGACGCCGGCACCCTGGTGCCCGGTGCCCCGGCGGACTACGCCGTGTGGCGCACCGGCGAGCTGATCGTCCAGGCCCCCGACGACCGGGTCGCGCGCTGGTCCACCGACCCGCGTTCCGGTACCCCCGGCCTGCCCGATCTCACCCCCGGAAGGGCGCTCCCCGAGTGCCTGCGCACGGTCGTGGCAGGCCGCACCGTGTTCAGTACGGCCGGTTGAGTGATGTGGCCTGCGGCGCCTACGCCGGACGGCTGGCGAGGGCCGCCCCGCCACCGCCGCGCCCCCCGGGCCATGACCTGCTGCTTTTCCGTGCCCTTCAGGAGACGGCCGGTGAGCAGGGGTGTTGACAGGGTGCGGCGGTCGGCGGGTAGGTTCGGCCGGGTCCACCACTGGACAACCGATCGGCGACGTCCCGTGCGTCCGCTGAGCGCGACTGGGCCACGGGAGGAGCGCGCCGGAGCTTCTCCCCAGGCAGCCAGGTCCAGCGCCCGCGCCACCGGACACGGGAACGTGCCGGCCGAACAGGGGTCCCTCCCCGCCCGCCACGGGCGTGGGGGACGGTGTGACCCGGGTGGGGTCCGGCCGCTCAGTAGACAACGGTTCTCGGTCGATCCGCAGCCAGCGGGTCCCGGGCCGGCCCGAAGGGCGCCGGGCCCTCATCCGCAGCACCCGCTGCCGCCCGGGACTCTCCCCGCTTCTCGTGGGCGCCGGGCGGATGGTGCCCGCCGCTCGTGTGGTTGTCCCGTCTTCTCGGCCGGCCCGCCGTGTCGCGCCGCCGCCGTCCGCCCGGTCGTGGGCAACTAAGGTGGTCACCCGCGTACAGGAGTGAGGGGCAGCAGTGAACACAGGCGGTGGTCCGGCCGCATCGGGGGCCCGGGGCAGGCAGCGCGAGCCGCTGGGCACGGCCCTGGTGATCATCCCGACGTACAACGAGGCGGAGAACGTCCGCGCCATCGTGGAGCGCACACGTACCGCCGTGCCCGAGGCCCACGTGCTGATCGCGGACGACAACAGCCCCGACGGCACCGGCGGCATCGCCGACGAACTCGCCGGGGCCGACCCCGCGGTCAAGGTCCTGCACCGGGCCGGCAAGGAGGGCCTCGGCGCCGCCTACCTGGCCGGTTTCGCCTGGGGCATCGAGCACGGCTACGGGGTGCTGGCCGAGATGGACGCCGACGGCTCGCACCAGCCCGAGGAACTGCCCCGGCTGCTGACCGCCCTCAAGAACGCCGACCTCGTCCTCGGCTCCCGCTGGATGCCCGGCGGCCGGGTCGTCAACTGGCCCAAGTCGCGCGAACTGCTCTCCCGGGGCGGCTCCACGTACTCCCGGCTGCTGCTCGACGTGCCGATCCGGGACGTCACGGGGGGCTTCCGCGCCTTCCGTGCCGAGACTCTGCGCGGCCTCGGCCTCGACGAGGTCTCCTCCCAGGGCTACTGCTTCCAGGTCGACCTGGCCCGGCGCGCGCTGGGGGCCGGCTACACGGTCGTCGAGGTGCCCATCACCTTCGTGGAGCGCGAGCGCGGCGACAGCAAGATGAGCAAGGACATCGTGGTCGAGGCGCTGTGGCGGGTCACCGCCTGGGGGGTGGGGGCGCGCGTGGGCCGTGTCCTCGGCCGCAGGCCGGCCGGCGAGCGGGCCGGCGCCCGCCAGGAGCCGGAAGCCGCCGCGGCGGCCGAGCCCGCGGACCCGGTCCGGCCCTGACCGCCGCGGCCAGGACACGTCCTTGATCGTCCCCCGGATTTCGGAGGCCGGGGCGGGCAGGCACACTGGGAGCATGACGACGAGCAGCCCGCCGCCCCGGCCCGAGCGACCCCGGCGATCCCGGGCCCGTACCTTCGTGCCGCTCGGCATCGCCGCGTGGATCGTGCTGGAGATCTGGCTGCTGACCCTGATCGGCGGGGCGGCCGGCGGATTCACGGTGTTCCTGCTGCTGGTGGCCGGGGTGGTGCTCGGAGCCGTGGTCGTCAAGCGCGCCGGGCGGCGGGCCTTCCGCTCGCTGAGCGAGACCCTGCAACAGCGCCAGGACCCGGCCGCCGAGCAGCGCGGACGCGGGGACGGCAACGGGCTGCTCATGCTCGGTGGCCTGCTCATCATGATCCCCGGTGTGCTCTCCGACGCCCTCGGCCTGCTCCTCCTGATCCCGCCGGTCCGCTCGGTGCTCAGCCGCAGGATCGAGCGCGGCTTCCAGTGGAGGCTGGACCGGGCCGGTGGCGGCACCTTCGGCACGGCCTACCAGCAGGCGCGTATGCACCGCCCGGACGGCAAGGTCGTCCAGGGCGAGGTGATCCACCAGGACGGCACCGAGCCGCCCGGTCCTGACGAGGGCGAGGGGCCCAGGCCGCCGCTGACGAAGTGAGCCGGCCTCCCCGGTGATACGGACCGGTGAGTGCCCGGCCGGGGCGGGACGGTGACCAACAGAGTGTGCAGGAGGCCCGGGCAGCGGCTGCCCGGGCCTCCTGCACGTCAACCGGGCCCCGACATGCCGAAAGGGCTGCGGGCCGGGACACGTACGCTCACGTGTCCCGGCCCGCAGCCCTTCAAGGCCGGTGAACCGCCCCAGCGGGGCGGCTGCCGCCCGTCAGGCGGACTTGCGGCTGTCGCGCGGGTGCACGGCGATGTTCATCGCCCCGGAGCGCAGGACGGCCAGGCGCTCGGCCAGGACCTCCTCCAGCTCCTCCCGCGTACGCCGCTCCATCAGCATGTCCCAATGGGTACGCGCGGGCTTGGTCTTCTTCTCCTCCGGCCCGTCGCCGTCGACCAGGAGTGCCTGTGCCCCGCACACCTTGCACTCCCACTCCGACGGGATTTCCGCCTCCACCGAGAACGGCATCTCGAAGCGATGTCCGTTCTGGCATGCGTACTCCACGGCCTGGCGCGGAGCCAGGTCGATGCCGCGGTCCGTCTCGTAGCTGGTCACCACAAGACGCGTGCCGCGAAGAGCTCGCTCACTCATGAATCGTGCCTCCCGGGCTTGGTCGCCCACAGGACAGGTATGTCGCTGTCGTCGTCATCCGGTCAACGTCCGGTCGGCGGTAAAGATTCCCGTTCAGGGTCAAGCGTCGCCGTCGTAGCCGCCCCATTGTTTACCCACCGGCGTCCGGTTTGTCACGTCTGACAGGGGATCGTGCTGAACATCAGGTGCCGTTTCCCTGTCTTTGACGCGCAGTAACGGTACGCCTCGCAGGCCAAACGCGTACACTACCGTCCTTCCCGGCCCGGCGCTAAATCCTCTCGGGTACCGGGTTGCCCGCCTCGCGCACCGCACGCCGTACGGGTACCCGCAGGAGCAGGGCGAAACCGACCACGAAGAACAGCACGAGCGAGATGATCGCGTCCCGGTAACTTCCGGTGAGCTGGTAGGTCACCCCGAACAGCAGCGGGCCCAGCCAGCTCATCCCCCGGTCGCTCATCTCGTACGCGGAGAAGTACTCCGCCTCCTTCCCCGCGGGCACCAGATGCGAGAACAGGGAACGGGACAGCGCCTGGCTGCCGCCCATGATCAGGCCGATCCCGGCGGCCAGCACGAAGAACCACACGGGCGCCCCCGAGGGCAGGAAGTAGCCGCAGGCAACGATCAGGGTCCAGGCGCCGAGCGAGCCGAGGATGGTGCGCTTGGTGCCGTACCGCGCGGCGAGCCGGCCCATGCCCAGCGCCCCCGCCACCGCGAGCACCTGCACCAGCAGGATCGCCACGATCAGCGTGGACTGGCTCAGCCCCAGCTCCTGCGAGCCGAACACCGACGCCTGCGAGATCACCGTCTGGACGCCGTCGTTGTAGACCAGGTAGGCGAGCAGGAACCACAGGGTCAGCGGGCGGCGGCGCATGTCGCCCAGGGTCGAGGCGAGCTGCCGCCAGCCGCTGCCCACCCGGCCGCCCTCCGCCCCGGCCACCGGCCGCTCCCGCAGGCGCCGCAGCGGCACGAGCGTGAACACGCCCCACCACAGTCCGGCCGAGGACAGGCAGATGCGCACCGCCGTCGACTCGCTCACCCCGAAGCTGTCGTGACCGAGGTAGAGCACCAGGTTGAGGACCAGGACCAGGGCGCCTGCCGCGTAGCCGAAGGCCCAGCCCCGCGCGGACACCGCGTCGCGCTCCTCGGGCGGGGCTATCTGGGGCAGGAAGGCGTTGTAGACGACCGTCGAGACCGCGATCGAGGCGTTCGCGACGACCAGCAGGACACCGCCCAGCAGATAGCGGTCGCCGTCCAGGAAGAACATCCCCGCCGTGGCCGCGGCTCCCAGGTAGGCGGCGAGACCGAGCAGCGGCTTCTTGCGTCCCGTCCGGTCGGCCAGGGCGCCCGCCAGCGGCATCACCAGGACCGAGACGATCACCGAGAGCGAGACCGAGTAGGCGAAGAAGGAACCGGCCCGCACCGGGATGCCGAGCGGGTGGACGTAGCCGTCGGCGTCGGCCGCCGACTTCGCGACCTCCGTGAGGTAGGGCCCCAGGAACACCGCCAGCACGCTCGTCGAGTACACCGAGCAGGCCCAGTCGTAGAAGTACCAGCCGCGCTGCTCCCGGCGCCGCCGCTCCAGGGCGGAGCCCCCGTCCGCGCCCCTCGCCCCCGTACCGATGGTGTCCGCGCCCATCCCCGCCCCTCGTCCGTCCGGACCGGCCGCCGCGCCCCCCGGGACGCGTCAGTCCCACTGGCCCCTGTGCTGAAGGACCTCGCGCAGCGTCCCGGTGTGGTCGGTCATGATGCCATCCACGCCGAGGTCCAGGAGCCGCTCCATCCGGGCCGCCTCGTTCACCGTCCACACGTGCACCTGCAGGCCCCGGCGGTGCGCGGCCCGGACGAACGCGGCGTCCACGAGCCGGACCCGGCCGTGGTGCTCGGGGACCTGGGCGCACAGGGCGGAGCGGCGCGGCGCGACCGGGAGGCCGCAGGCCCGCAGGCGCAACGCGAGCGCCCCCGACGTGCCCAGCGAGGTCGCCAGCCGGGGGCCGCCCAGCCGCTGGGCCCGGCGCACCCGCCCCTCGCTGAAGGAGCCCACGCACACCCGGTCCCACGCTCCGGTGCGCCGGATCAGGCCGAGCAGCGGCAGCAGGGCGCTCTCCGTCTTGACGTCGACGTTCCACCGCGCGGCGGGAAAGGCCTCCAGCAGTTCCTCGAACCGCGGGATCGGCTCCACGCCGCCGACCCGCGCCTGCCGCACCTCGGACCAGGGCAGGTCGGCGATCCGCCCCGCCCCGTCCGTGACCCGGTCCAACGTCGTGTCGTGGAAGGCGAGCAGGGTGCCGTCGGACGTCGTGTGCACGTCCGTCTCCAGGTAGACGTAGCCGAGATCGGTGGCTCGCCGGAAGGCGGTGACGGTGTTCTCCAGGCCGTCGGCCGCACCGCCCCGGTGGGCGAACGCGAGCGGGACCGGACGGTCGAAAAAGGGATGGCGTACGGGCGTGATCACGGCGGCAGTATGGCCCGGCACCCCGGGGGCGGGGTACTGGCTCAGGTGGCGGCCGGCTCCGGCACGGCGAACAACCGCAGGAAGTACTGCGCGAGCGGGCCGATCGCGAGCGCGTAGAGGACGGTGCCCACGCCCAGCGTCCCGCCGAGGGCGAAGCCCGTCACGACGACGGCCACCTCGACCGCCGTGCGGCACAGCCGAAGGGAACGGCCGGTGACCCGGTGCAGACCGGTCATGAGCCCGTCGCGCGGGCCCGAGCCGAAGCGCGCGGCGATGTAGAGGCCGGTCGCCACGCCGTTGAGCAGGATGCCCCCGGCCATCACGCCGACCCTGGGCGCCCAGCCGTGCGCGTCCGGCAGCACGGACAACGCCGCGTCCATCGAGACCCCCACGAGCACCACGTTCGACAGGGTGCCCAGCCCCGGCCGCTGGCGCAGCGGTATCCACAGCAGCAGGATCACGGCGCCCAGCAGCACGGTGATCGTGCCGATGCTGAGACCGGTGCGCTCGGCGACGCCCTCGTTCAGGACGTTCCACGGCTCCAGGCCCAGGCCCGAGCGCAGCAGCAGCGCCGAACTCACGCCGTACAGCACCAGCCCCGCGTAGAGCTGGACCAGCCGGCGCGGCAAGCGACGGGAGGGGAGGGGCGCAGTGGCGGTGCCGGAGGAATCGGACGAGGCGTGCGGTGCGGTCACAAGAGGCCCCCAGGGCGGAAGTGGACTGCTCTCCGCACTCTGTGGCTCGTTATCCTGGCCTCGACAGGGCCAATCCAAGAAAGGTGGACTGATTTTCCATGGCGGCGCAGTGGACCTCCGCGGTCAGTTCCGCACAGTTGGCCCGGCTGCTGGAGTCCCAGCAACGGCCGGGGGACGGGCGCAGGTTGCCCGCCTACCGGGCGCTCGCCGACGGGATACGGCTGCTCGTCCTCGAAGGGCGGGTCCCGGTCGGCACCCGGCTGCCCGCCGAACGCGAACTCGCCCTCGCGCTCTCCGTGAGCCGCACGACCGTCGCCACCGCCTTCGAGGCGCTGCGCGCCGAGGGCTTCCTCGAATCCCGCCGAGGAGCGGGCAGCTGGACCGCCGCCCCGGCCGGTTCCCCGCTGCCCGCGCGGGGGCTCGCCCCGCTGCCGCCCGAACAGGAGGGCTCGCACATCGATCTGGGCTGCGCCTCGCTGCCCGCCCCCGAGCCGTGGCTGACCCGCGCCTTCCAGGGAGCGCTGGAGGCCCTGCCTCCGTACGCGCACACCCATGGGGACTACCCGGCGGGGCTGCCCGCGCTGCGCCGGAGCCTCGCCGACCGGTACACGGCACGCGGGGTGCCCACGATGCCCGAGCAGATCATGGTGACCACCGGGGCGATGGGGGCCATCGACGCGATCCGCACGCTGTTCGCGCCGCGCGGGGAGCGGATCGCCGTCGAGTCGCCGAGCTACGCCAACATCCTCCAGCTCATGCGCGACGCGGGCAGCAGGCTCGTGCCGGTCGCGATGGGGGAGGGGCTGAGCGGCTGGGACCTCGACCGCTGGCGGCAGGTGCTGCGCGAGGCTGCGCCCCGGCTCGCCTACGTCGTCGCCGACTTCCACAACCCGACCGGGGCGCTCGCCGGCGACGAGCAGCGGCGCGCGCTCGTGGACGCGGCGCGGCACGCGGGCACCGTGCTGCTCGCCGACGAGACGATGGCGGAACTGCGGCTCGACGAGGAACTCGACCGGGAGGCCGGGGCCGCGATGCCCCGGCCGGTGTGCGGCTTCGACCCTGCCGGGTCGAGCGTCATCACCGTCGGCTCCGCGAGCAAGGCGTTCTGGGCGGGGATGCGGATCGGCTGGGTGCGCGCCGCCCCCGAGATCATCCGCAGCCTGGTGGCCGCCCGCGCCTACGCCGACATGGGCACGCCGGTCCTCGAACAACTCGCCCTCAACTGGCTGCTGACCACGGGCGGCTGGGAGTCGGCGGTGACCCTGCGCAAGGCCCAGGCCAGGGAGAACCGGACCGCGCTCGTCGAAGCGGTCCGCCGCGAGCTGCCCGACTGGGAGTTCACCGTGCCACGCGGCGGGCTCACTCTGTGGGTGCGCGCCGGAGGGCTGTCCGGCTCCCGGATCGCGGCGGCCGGGGAGAGCGTCGGCGTACGGGTCCCCTCGGGGCCCCGGTTCGGGGTGGACGGGGCCTTCGAGGGCTATGTCCGGCTGCCGTTCACCGTGTCGGGACCGCTCGCCGACGAGGCGGCCGCCCGGCTCGCGGCGGCCGTGGACCTCGTGCGCTCCGGCGCGGGTCCGCACACGGCGACGCCCCGCACCCTCATCGCCTGAGGGCGGGAGGGGCGGGGCGCCCGAGGCTGCGGCCCGGACGGGGAGACGGCCTCCGGGGCGGGGGCCCGCCTACGCCTCGGCGACCGACACCGCCCGGGGGACCGGCCGGGTGTCGGGTTCCTCCTGTGCGGGCAGGCAGTCCGCCTCCTCCACGGGCTCCCGCGCGGGCTCCTGCATGGGCTCCCGCGCGGGCGGGGCGCCCGCCTTTTTCTCCAGAGGCACGCCGAAACGCTGCGGGAGCAGGTCGAGGACGGCCTGCCGGTGGCTGTCGGCGGCCGCCTCGTCGTACGGGTCGGGGGTGGCCGGCACCTGCAGGCGCAGGACCGGTCCGGTGCCCAGACGCGCGTAGCCCCGGCCCGGCGGCATGTCGCCGGCCGCGGTGGTGCCCGGGCGCGCCCCCAGGACCTCGGCGACCTGCTCGTGGCCGACCTGGCCCAGCGCGGCCCTGGCACGGGTGTGGCGCAGCACCGGCTCGGTGAGCGCGTCGAAGCAGTCGTACTGCTCGGCGACGACGACGGTCACGTGGGCCGCCCTGCCGTGACGCAGCGGAACCTGGAGCAGGCTCTGGGGATCGGCCACGCCCTCGGAGCGCGCGAGGTGAGTCAGCACCGCCGGCCGGTCCACCAGGACCCACAGCGGACGCCGCGTGTCCTCGGGCGGAGGGTCACCGGCCTGCCGCGCGAGGTTCGCCGCCACCAGCCGCCGCTCCGTCTCGCGGACCACCCAGGTGAGGCTGGACAGGGCCCCGGCCAGCGAGCACTCGACGCCCAGGACACCGTCCCGTCCGCTCAGGCACGCGTAGTCACCGCTGCCGCCGCCGTCCACGACGAGGATCTCGCCGTGCGGCAGGGCCTGGAGGGCGATCGAACGCAGCAGGGTGCTGCTGCCGCTCCCGGGCCGGCCCGTGACCAGCAGGTGCGGTTCGGCGGAGCGCGGCCCGGTGCGCCACACGACGGGGGGCACGTCGCGCGAGCCGGTGCCGCTCGCGTCCACCACCGGCAGGGTGCGCCGTACGCCGAGCGGGTCGCAGAAGCCGAGCACCGTCTCGCCCGGGGAGGTCACGAAGCGCTGGGCGGCGATGTCGGTGGGCAGCGGGGGCAGCGCCGTGACGGTCAGCCGGTTCGCCTCCTCCTCCCACGCGAAGTGGTACTCCCGTCCCCGGCCGGACTTGTTGTGCAGCAGCCGCTCGACGCCCGCCCGGGCCCCGGGATCGCCGTCGTCGAAGTAGGCGGGATAGGTGACGGTCAGCTCGGTGAGCCTGCCGGAGTCGTCGAACACCGGGTCGCTCAGCGCCCGGTCCCACGCGCCGCCGTACGTGTAGAGCGGGTCCGGGTCCTCCGGGACCGAGAAGTACGGGACGAGGGCCTCGTACAGGGAGGACAGCCGCACCACCTGGTCCTCGTCGGGCCCTTCCGGGACCGGCGGGGTGCGGTCCCGTCCCTGCCAGGCCGCCGCCGCCAGCAGGGTGACGAGGGCGGTGGCCGGCCCGTAGGGCAGCAGGCCCACCACGAGGGCGAGCGCGGCCACCAGGAACAGCAGCGGGCCGCGCCGGTCCTTCGGCGTGCCGCTCCACTTGCGGCGGCCCGCCCCGGCGAGCCGGCCCAGCCCCCGGGAGAGGGCGATGAGCGGGTGCAGGACGTCGGTGGCGCCGTCGGCGGCCGTCCGTGCGAGGTCCCGGCCCCGGGCGAGGGGGACGCCGCCGTCGCGGAGGATGCGGGGGAGTGGTCGCCGTGCCACGTCGGTCTCCTGGTGAGTCGTACGCGTCGCCGCCGAGGGCCGTGCGGCCCCGTCGGTGCCGCGGGGAATCCATGGGGAAGGGGGGCACACGCCGGGACGCGTCGGGCCCGGCGTGCGCGGAGCCGGTCAGAAGTTCAGGCCGCCCAGCAGACCGGCGAGGCTCGCCCCGCCCGCCTTGATGCTCGGCGCGATCGCGGTGCCCGCGAGGTAGAAGCCGAAGAGCGCGCACACCACCATGTGCGAGGGCTTCAGCCCGTCCTTCCTGAAGAAGAGGAAGACGATGATGCCGAGCAGGATGACGCCGGAGATGGACAGGATCATGAGGGTTTCTCCTGGTTGAGGGGACAGTCACCATGAGTTCTTCCAGGCTCACAGCATGTATCTATACGACAAAAGGTGCAAATGAGTGAACAACGGACTTTTTTGGTGGTGTGCCGGGCCTCCGGCCGGTGCTCCGTACACCGGTGGAGCCCGGAATTCCGCCCCTCGCGCGGCCTTGTCGATCTTTGCCGCCCCGGCGACGGCCCCCGGCCCGTACCGGGCAGTACCCTGGCGATTCACCCGGACGGCCGTGGTGCCGTCTCCCGCCGGGTACGCTCCCGGACCACCCACGTTCACCCCCATGGACAAGGCGGCCATCGACTGTGAATGACAACGCCCAGGCACCGGAAGAGACGCCCGGCCCCGAGGTCGTGGAACTCGCGGGACGCCTCTTCGACTTCGCCCGCGGCGGAGACGCCGCGGCGCTCGCCGCCTACGTCGACGCGGGCGTCCCGGCGAACCTCAGCAACGACCGGGGCGACACCCTCGTCATGCTCGCCGCCTATCACGGCCACGCCGAGGCGGTGCGTGCCCTGCTCGCCCGCGGAGCCGACGCGGACCGGCCCAACGACCGCGGACAGACCCCGCTCGCGGGAGCCGTCTTCAAGGGCGAGGACGACGTGATCACCGCCCTCCTCGACGGCGGCGCCGACCCCGCCGCCGGCGCCCCCTCGGCGATCGAGACGGCCCGGATGTTCGGCAGGGACGAGCTGGTGGCCCGCTTCGGCGTCAATTGATCAAACCCCCTCCCGACCTGCGTGAACAGCAATAAACGGAGGTCGGTTCCGGGGGTTTTGGGCAGCCGCCGTAAATGCGCTCGCCACAGCCTTCACGGCTGGGTCATCATGACGACATGGTTCGCGCCGGTACGCCCCGGGAAGAAGGGGCGCACCACCCGCACCGCGCTCCGGCCCCCCTCGGGGCCACCGACGAGAGGCAGAGGAAGATGTCTGACGACAAGCACAGGACCACGGGCCCACTGACGTGTTGTCGCACCAGGTAACGCGTGAGTCCCCGGTTGCGTCGACAGCTTGATGTGAGGCCCTTCCCATGTTCGAACCGGTCATAGCGCCCAGCGGGACGCTGCTCGGCCTGCTGCAACGCGGGCGCGGCGACGGCACCCTGCACGCGCTCACCGCACCCCGCGCCGAGGCGCTGGCCGCTCTCGACCAGTGCGTGTGCCACGACCCCCGCGCCGACTGGCAGGTGGAGAACCGCTCCCTCTACTACGCCCGGCTCTACATCGACCTCGACGGCGGACTCGACCGCGTCGAGCGCCACCTCCTCGGGCCCGAGGACCTCCTCGACCCGGCGGAGACCCGGACCGGGCTCGCCCTGTCCGTCCTCGGCCACCTCGCCTCCTACGGCCGGGCCGACGCGCTCGCGCTGCTGCGCCGGTACGCCGCCCAGGGCGCCAACTGGGCGTGGGCGCTGGACGAGCTGGCCGTACGCGACGAGGACGAGGCGCTGCGCGCCCTGGCCGCACCGGTACTGGCCCGCTTCCCCGAGGACCCCGAGGGCGAGGCCGAACTCACCGCCGCCGTCCGGGACTCCTACGAGCCGCGGCCCTGGCGCCTGTGGGCCGAGGACACCGCCTCCCGCGCCGGCACCCGGGTGCGGGCCGCCTTCGAACGCGGCTCCTTCGACCGCTGGCAGCGCCAGCTCGCCCCGAGCGGGCCCCGGCCCGGCTGGAGTGTCGAGGCGGTCCTCGACTGGGCCCAGCAGGGACTGGAACGCGGCGCGGCCCTGCACGTGCCCGCCGCCCGCTGTCTGGTCGCCGTGGCCGGTCCCCAGGACCGCGCCGCACTCCTGGCCGCGGCCGCCGACGGAGTGGACGGCGCCCGCTGCGCCGCTCTGCGCTACCTCGTCGACGCGCACGACCCGCTCTCCCTCGACCTCGTCGAGGAGGCCGCGCTCGGCGGCTCCTCCCTCGTGGCGGACGTCGCCCTCGACCTCTTCGAACGCATGGCCTCGGTCGCCGCCGTCGACCGTGCCCGCCGCTGGGCGCACCGCCCCGACCGCCTGGGGGCCGCGGCCGGCCGGCTGCTCGCCTGCCGGGGCGGCACGCAGGACGCCCCGCTCGTGCTGGGCGCGCTGCGCGAGGCGGTACGCGGGGAGGGCACCGACCACACGGGGCTCGGGCCCCTGCTCGACGGGGCGGGACGCCTCGGCATCGTGTGCGCGGCGCCAGTGCTGCGGCACGTCTACCGCGAGACCTCCTCCTCGCACCTGCGCGGCCGCGCCGCCCGCGCCCTCGCCGCGACGGACGCCTCCTTCGCCGCGGGCTTCGCCGTCGAATGCCTGTGGGACTGCGAGGAGTCCACCCGAGAGATCGCCGCCCGGCACGCCGAGACCGCCGACGCCCGCGTCGTCGCCCAGCTCCGCCGCCTCGCGACCGACCCCGCCGAGGAGGACGAGGTGCAGACCGCCGTACGCGGCCGCATCGGCCCGGACACGGCGGCCGCCTGACCGGCCGTACGGCCCGAGGACACCCGGCCCGAGGCCGGAAACCAGCGCCCGAGGGGTGTCACGGGTCAGCCGTGGCACCCCTCAGGCGTGGGCCCGCCCCCGCCTTCGCGCGGCCGGGCCCGTCCGCGCGAAAAAGCGCCGTTTCGACCGTTGTCGGACCGAGGATCTACTCTGTTCGGCGTGACTTCGCCTGCCGTCCCGGATCTCCTTCCGTCCCAGCTCAGCGCGGGGCCGCGCCCCGCTCCGGGCCCGGCCGCCGACGAGGGGCTGGCCCGGCGGCTGCGCGCGCTCGCCTGCACCGCCCCGCTGCACGACCTGGACACCCGCAAGGCCAACCTCGCGGGCGAGTACTCCGGGTACGCCATGGCCGAGGTCGCCCTCTCCGCGATCGACCTCGTCACCCTCCACATGGACTTCGACACCGGAGCCGACCACGACGAGATAGTGGCCAGACTCCTGCCCCGGGTGGCCGCGCAGGCCCCGCACCGGCCCGCCGCCGAACACGAACGGGTCGCCCGCTGGGTCCTGGAGAACCTCATCAACGTCGGCAGCGCCGACCGGGGTTTCCGCGCCGTCTACGGCACCTTCGGACAGGACGGCGGCTACGTCCGCAGGGACTACGACTTCAAGCTGATCGAGGAGGTGCCCGGCACCGGCGGCAGCGTCTACCTGCGCACCACCGACGAGGCCGTCAACGTCCTGGTCGGCGCCCTCGACACGGACGTCACCAGCGCCCAGATCGCCGCCGAGGTCAAGCTGGAGGTGCTGGTGAGCCGGGGCAGGCTCGCCGACGCCCAGCTCGCCGCAGAACAGGCCCGCTACCGCACCGTCCAGTACTCCGAGACGCTGCGCCGCGCCCTGGAGGCCACCCGCCGCGACGTACGCGCCGTCGACTGGCTGAACACCGTGCCCGACATGATCGCCGAGGCGCTCGACCACGTCGCCGACCGCTACCGGCACGAGAACGCGATCCTCACCAACATCCGCAAGGCCCGCGACGAGGCGGAGGAGCCCGACAACAAGCGGCGCGCCGCCGAGCTCGTCGACATCGTCAAGGACTGCATCCGCCGCCACACCCAGCTGCAGTCCCGGCTGCTGGAGGCCGGCCCCCTGTTCCGCGCCGAACAGGACCGGCAGTCCTTCGCGACCCGCTCCGGCCGCCCCGGGCTCGACCTCTACGGCCAGCTGCTCGCCCCCGTGCTGCCGCTGCCCGTCGAAGCGGCCCTGCGCGTCACCGACGCGTTCTTCGCGCGCGGCACCGGGCTGCGCACCCCCGTCTCGGTCCGCGTCGGCGACCTCGTGGACCTCCTCCTGACACCCCCGCAGGAACGTGAGCACCTCGGCGTCGAGATGCCCGAACCCGACCTCGTCGCCACCCCCGACGACAGCCGCTTCAGCGAGGAACAACTCGCCCGCGCCACCGCACTGCTGACCCTGGAGTACGAGGCCCCGCGCCGCCTGTCCGGACTGCTCGCCGAGGCCCGCCGCCCGGACCGCCACGGCCACACGGACCCCGAACTGCCCTACCTCGTCGCGCTGCTCGCCGTGCACGCCGCCAGCCCCCCCTTCGGCACCGCCTACCGCCAGGGCGAGCCCAGCCTCCTGTTCGCCGTGGACGACGGCGCGCGGCTGGACGACCCGGAGTTCGGCGGCGCCGACCTGATACTGGGCACGGCGCTCCTCGACGCGGCGGGCATGGCCGCCGACCGCACCGAGCCGGCGTGAGCGCCCGCCCGCCGCACCGGGCCCCAGCCCCGCACCCTTCCCCGTACGCCCCGATCCGTCCCACCGCCCAGGAGCCCCAGCCGTGACCGAGTACGCCGCAGAGCCGCCCGCCTGGGCAGAGCCCGAGAGCCCGGCCCCCGCTCCCGCCGCCCTCACCCCGGCCGACGCGGCGGACGCGGCGCGGCTCGTCGCGTTCGGGCTCCAGCCCAAGCTCCAGCCCGCCCGGGACGCCGAGTACGCCGAACTGCTGCGCCGGCACCGCGAGGACCCGGCCTTCGCGCGCCTGGCCGACGCCGTCGCCACCGGACTGGGGCTGATCGTCCTGGAGGTGTCCCCGCGCGCCGGGATGGCCGTGACCGCCGCCGAGGACTCCCTGTTCGCGGTCCGCATGGGCGACTACGCGCGCCGCGCCTCCACCGACACCGCCGACCGCTTCCTGCACGGCCTCGCCCACCTGTCCGTGGCCGCCCTCGCCTTCCCCCGCCCCGAGGACCTCGCCGACGACGGCTACATCGGCCGCCTCACCGTCAACGGGGTCGACGCCTTCGTCCGCCAGGCCTGCCGCCGCATCGAGGAGCGCGCCGAGGCCGCCGGGGAGAACACCGACCCCGCCACCGAGGCCCCCGGACTTGAGGCGGCCTGGCGCGTCTGGGCCCGGCGCAGCGCGACCGGCGCCACCAAGGACGCCCGGCGGCTGGCCGGTTCCACGACCGGCATCGTGGCCAAGGCCGTCAGCTTCCTCACCGAGTCCGGCTTCCTCCAGCGCACCGGCGACGACTCGGGCGGCACCTACCGCACCACGGCCCGCTACCAGCTCCAGGTCCGCGACATGGCGGGCAGCGCCGCCATGGCCGAACTGCTGGAACTCGGCATCGTGCCGGTCAGTGACGGCAGCGCGAGCCTGCTGCCGCCCGACGACACCGAGGACCTGGACCTGGTCGCCGACGCCGGGCTCCCCTTCCACGGCTGACCCGCCCCGCACCGTCCCGCCCCACTCCCGCACCGTCCACGAGAGTCCGCCGCCATGTACGAGCTGTCCCGTATCCGCCTCTACTCCATCGGCCCGGCCGGCGCGCGCTACGCCGACACCGTGCTCGACCTGCGGGGCGTCGGCGAACCCGTGCCCGATCCCGCCCCGGCCCAGGCGGAGTTCTTCGAGGAGGAGCCGGTCGGCCCGCCGCGCCGGCCCGCCCCGGCCGGCGTGCTGTTCCTGGAGAACGGCGGCGGCAAGTCCGTCCTGCTCAAACTCATCTTCTCCGTCATGCTGCCCGGCCACCGCAACACCCTCGGCGGTGCGAGTTCCGGGGTGCTGCGCAAGTTCCTGCTCGCCGAGGACTGCGGACACGTCGCCCTGGAGTGGCAGCACACCCGCACCGGCGAGTACGTCGTCGTCGGCAAGGTCAGCGAGTGGCGCGGCCGGCAGGTGTCCAACGACCCGCGGAAGTTCGCCGAGGCCTGGTACTCCTTCCGGCCCGGGCCCGGAATGAGCCTCGACGCGCTGCCGGTCGCCGAGTCCACCGCCGTGCGGCCCCTCGCCGAAGGCGTCTCCGCCGCCCAGGGCAGGCGCCGCACCATGAAGGGCTTCCGGGACGCCCTCGTCGACGCGGGCAAGTTCTACGCCCACCTCGACGTGCACTGGGAGGAGACCCACGAGCGCTGGACCGAACACCTCGGCGAACTCGGCCTCGACCCCGAACTCTTCCGCTACCAGCGCGAGATGAACGCCGACGAGGGAGAGGCCGCCGGGCTCTTCGCGGTCAAGAAGGACTCCGACTTCACCGACCTGCTGCTGCGCGCCGTCACCGACACCCGGGACACCGACGGACTCGCCGACCTCGTCCACGGCTTCGGCGGGAAGCTCGGCCGGCGCGCCGAACTCATCGCCGAACGGGACTTCACGGCCGGCTCCGTCGACCTCCTCGGCCGCATCGTCGACGCCACCGCGAGCCGTTCCCGCAGCCGCGAGATCCACGCCGCCGCCGAGCGCCGCACGCGTACCCTGGGCCGCCGCCTCGCCGCCCGCGCCACCCTCGAACGTGGCCGCGCCGCCGAGCTCGCCGAACAGGTCACCGCCGCCGAGCACACCGTGACCGAGGCGGGCGGCGCCCGTGGCCGCGCCGTCCTCGTCGCCGCCGAACTCGCCTACCGGCACGCCTCCCTCGCGCTGGCCGCCGCCGAGAAGTCCGCCGCCGCCCAGCGCCGCGAACTCGCCGACGCCCGCACGCTGCACTCCGCGTGGCAGGCCGCCGAGACCGTACTGCGCTCGCGCGCCGCCGCCGACCGCTCCGCACGCGTCTCCGCCGCCATCCGCGAGGCCGAACGCGACGCCGCCCCCGCGCTCGCCGCCCGCGCCGCCGCGGCCGCCGACCTGGTCCGCGCCCTCCAGGACGCGGCCGACGCCGCCGAGGGCCACGCCAACGTGGAGGAGGAGCGCTCCGCGACCCTCCAGGAACACAGCGAGAGCGCCCACCGCGACGCGACCGCCGCCGCCACCGACGCCCAGCGCGCCCGTAGCGACACCGGACACCTGCGCCAGCGCCTCGCCGAGGTCGAGCAGGAGACCGCGGAGGCGGTCGAGGCCGGCTGGCTCGACGACACCGCCCCCGACGCCGACCCGGCCCGCGCCGCGCTCGCCGCGAGCGACGCGGAGAAGGCCGCGACCGCCGCGTGGGAGACCGCGCGCGCCGCCGCGGCCCGCGCCAACGACCAGGCCAAGGAGACCGCGACCGCCGCCGCCCGCACCGAACTCGCCGCGGCCCGCGCCGCCGACGCCGCGCACGCCGCCGACCACGCCCACCGCTCCGAGTACGCCACCGCCGCCGCCCTCGCCCGCGAGGAACGCCTCGCCGAACTCCTCGGCCTGCCCGGCCACGCGGCCGGCGTACCCCAGCCCCGGCGGGCCGCGGGCAGCGGGGGCGCGCGGACCGGTACGTCCCCGCGCACCAAGGACGGGGGCGAGAGAGACCCCTTCGCCCCGGGCCTGGACGCGTACGGACTCGACGACAACGCCGAAGCGCTCGGGGAACTCCTCGACCAGTCCGTCACCGCCGCCGAACGGCAGCTGTTCGACCTGCGCACCGCCGCCGCCGACGACTCGCGCATCCTCGGCGCCCTCGGCGACGGCGGACTGCTGCCGCCGGGCCCCGACGTCCTCGCCACCGTCGAGTACCTCGGCGAGCACGGCATCCCCGCCCTGCCCGGCTGGCGCTACCTCGCCCAGGCCGTCGACCCCGCCGACCACAGCGCCGTGCTCGCCGCCCGGCCCGAACTCGTCGACGGCGTCGTCATCACCGACCCCGACACCCACGGCCGTGCCCGCGAGGTCCTGGCCGGCGCCGCCCTGCTGCCCCGCTCGACGGTCGCCGTCGGCACCGCCGCCGCCCTCCTCGCCCCCGCCACCGACTCCACCGGGGAATCCGGGGTCTTCCTCGTACCGCCGAACCCGGCGATGCACGACGAACACGCCGCGGACGAGGAACGTCAGCAACTGCGCGCCCGGGCCGCCGCCCGCGACGAGGACATCCGCGCGCTCGCCGCGCGTCTCGCCAAGGACCGCGAGCTGTCCGTCCGGCTCGCCTCCTGGCGCTCCGCGTGCCCGCCCGGCCGTCTGCGCGAACTGGAGACGGCCGCCCGCGAGGCAGGAGAGGCCGCCGAGGAGGCGGAGCGGCAGCGCGCCGAGGCCCACACCCTGCGCGCCGAGGCCGAGGAGAGCTCCGCCGAGGCCGCAGCCGTCCGCGACCAGCGCCAGGAGGCCGCGCAGCGCGCCCGCCGCGCCGCCGACGCCCTCGCCGGCCTCGCCCACCGGCTGCGGGAACGTGCCCGGTGGACGTCCCGACTGCGGGAACTCGCCGAGGACGCCGCCGAGTCCGAGGCCCGCGCCCAGACCTGTCTGGAGCGCGCCCGCGCCGCCGACGAGGACCGCCGCGCCGCCCAGCGCGCCGCCGACGACGCCCGGCGCACCGCCCGCGCCCTGCGCGCCGAGCGCGCCGAGATCGCCGGCGCCCCGGAGGAACTGCCCGAACCCTCGGAACAGGCCGCCCGCGCCGCCCTGCCCGACCTGCGCGAGGCGTACCGCGCCGCCTCCCAGCTGTACGAGAAGGTCGGCGTCGGCGCCGACCTGCGCGCCGAACAGGCCCGGGCGGAGAGCGACGAGAGCGCCGCGCTCGCCGAACTCCACCGGCTCAGCAACAAGGTCCGCACCCGCGCCGCCCAGCTCCTCGAAGGCCCCGACGGCGCCGACGGCCCCTCCCGGCAGGCCGCGGCCGGACGCGCCGAAGCCCTCGTCCAGATGCTGGAGACCCGCGCCTCCACGGCCAGCGAACAGCTCGGCCGACTGCGCGGAGAAGCCGAACGTCTCGCCCCCGAGGAGGGCACCGCCCACACCGAACTGCCCGAGGAACGCGTCCCGGCCGACGCAGAAGCGGCCCAGGCCCTGCTGCGGACCGCGACCGGGGAACTCGCCGAGCACACCGCCGCCCTCGACACCGCCCGCGCCGCCCACGCACAGCTCCAGCAGGCCCACCGCTCCGCCGAGGAGGCCACCGCCGGCTTCGAGGAGAGCACCGCCGCGCTGCGCGATCTGCTGCGCGACCCGGCCGATCCCGAAGCCTCGGGACCCGAGGCCGCGGCGGAGACGCCCGAGCCCTTCGACGGCCCCCTCGCCGAGGCCCGCTCCGCCACCGCCGAGGCGCGCCGCTCCCTGCGCGGCTGCGCGGCCGACCTGTCGGCCGCCGAGGCCGCCGTCCGCGAGGCGAGCGACATCCTGGTGCGGCACGCCAACTCCACGCGCTACGAACAGGTCCGCACCCCCGCGCGCCAGCAGATCCGCGAACTGCCCGCCGCCGCGCTGCCCGAACACGCCGCGAAGTGGGCCGAGGCCTTCGCACCCCGGCTGCGCGTCCTCACCGACGAACTCGACCAGCTCGAACGCAACCGGGACTCGATCGTGGACCGGCTGCGCGGCCTCGTCGAGTCCTCCCTCGCGACGCTGCGCTCCGCCCAGCGCCTGTCCCGGCTCCCGGAAGGACTGGGGGAGTGGTCCGGACAGGAGTTCCTGCGCATCCGCTTCGAGGAGCCCGACCACGCGACGCTCGCCGAACGCCTCGGCGAGGTCATCGACGAGGCGACCCGCTCCGCCGTCCGCAAGAACTCCGACCTGCGCCGTGACGGGATGTCGCTGCTGCTGCGCTCGGTCCACGCGGCCCTCCAGCCGCGCGGGATCAGCGTCGAGATCCTCAAGCCGGACGCGGTGCTGCGCGCCGAGCGGGTCCCGGTCGGACAGATGGGGGACGTGTTCTCCGGCGGCCAGCTGCTGACCGCGGCGATCGCCCTGTACTGCACGATGGCCGCGCTGCGCTCCAACGACCGGGGCCGCGACAAGCACCGGCACGCCGGCACGCTGTTCCTCGACAACCCCATCGGCCGGGCCAACGCGACGTACCTGCTGGAACTCCAGCGCGCCGTGGCCGACGCGCTCGGCGTCCAGCTGCTCTACACGACCGGCCTGTTCGACACGACGGCGCTCGCCGAGTTCCCCCTCGTCATCCGCCTGCGCAACGACGCGGACCTGCGCGCCGGGCTCAAGTACATCAGCGTCGAGGAGCACCTGCGCCCGGGACTGCCCGGCCCGACCGACGCGGAAGCCGTGCACGGCGAGATCACCGCCACGCGCATGTACAAGCGACCGGCCGGCGACACGGGCGCCCGGGGCACGGCCACGCTCTGAGGCAACCGGGAGACGGGAGAGCCACCGGAGCCGAGTCGATCTACTCGGCTCCGGTGGCTCTCCCGCCCTCGTACGCGGCCCTACGCGGCCGCGCTCTCCGTCTCCGCCCGACGAGCGGCCTCGGTGCGGCCGGTTTCGCGGCGGCGGGCCTCGCTCCCGGCCCCGGTCTCCGCGCCCGTCGCGGCAGCCTCACCGGACCGCCGCGCGGCGGGAACACCGTTGGACGGGGCCCGGCGCCCGGCGGCGGCCGGGGCGGCGGCTCGCGCGGCGGCGACCGTCCTTTGCGATCCGCCCACACCGGGGTCCCCGTCGGCGCCGGCCGGTTCCCCGGTCCTTCCGCGTGCCGCGTCCCTGGCCGCCGCACGGGCCGCCCGCCGGGCCCGGCGCCGCTCCCGGCGCAACTGCCGTGCCGTGCTGCCGGGCAGGGACTCCACACCGTTGCGCTGGTTCCACACCTGGCGGGTCACCCACACGTCGAGCACCGCCCAGGTCGCCACCACGGTGCTCGCCACACTGCTGATCACCATGGGAAAGGCGAGCCAGGAACCGGCGAGCGTGCACAGGAAGGCGGTCACCGCCTGGCTCAGGGTCAGTGCCACGACGATGACCGCGCGCACCGCGGAGGTGCGCACCGGATCGGGCAGCCGCCGCCGTACCGCGGGCTCCTCGACCCACAGCGAGTCCCGGCGAACCGACTCCCGCCGCCGGCGCGCCACTTCCGTGTCCGCCTCCATGTCCTCCCCGTACTCCGCGAGACTCCAGTCGGGCAGCGGAGTGTCGAAGTCCTCTTCCGCGGGCTTCCCGGGGCGGGCCCCCGCACTCTCCCGGACGTCCTCCGTCCCGCGCTCTGCCGTGCTCATCAACCCGTCAACTCCCCACTCTCACGGACCGGGCCACCGCCCGGGGGCTGCGGGCGGCCTTTCTCTTCGCTGCCCGCCCCGCGCGGCTTTACCCGTACGGCCGCGGCACGCCGCTCACCTGCGGCCCGTACCGGAACCGTTTCCCTACGGACAGACGTACGGCAGGGCCGCGAGGTTCTCCCGCGCGGTCTCCGGCATCCCCCCACTGACCTGCCATCTCGCGCAATGACCTGACACCTCCCGAATGCTCCCACGCGATCCGGCCGAAAAGTATCCGGACATGTCTTCGAGTTGTCGCTGAGGCAGTAGTAGAGTCACGCCGATTCACGAGGAACGTGCGCCCCTCCCAACGGGGCCGGTTCCCGGTGGCCGGCTGCCGGTCCGGGGCCGGCAGGGGGTCGGATCTGGGGGAGACCATGCGCTTTCGCGGGAAATCGATCCGCAGGAAGATCGTGGCGCTGCTCCTGGTGCCGCTGCTCTCGCTCGGCGCGGTCTGGGCCTACGCCACCGTCATCAGCGGCCAGGAGGCCTACCAGGTCCTCGGCGTGAGCGAACTCCTCGACCGTGGCGCGCGCCCCGTCCAGGAAGCCACCCGGGCCCTCCAGCACGAGCGCCTGCGCACCCTCGTCTACCTCGCCGACCCGCGCGGCGCCGACGTCCTCGAAGCGCTGCGGCGCAGCCGCACCGGCACCGACACGGCGCTCGCGAAGGTCGAGGAGGTGGCCCGCGACCGCGGGCTGCGCGAACGGATGAACCCCACCTCGCGGTCCGAACTCACGGACCTCGTCGACGGCTTCAAGGACCTCGAATCCATCCGCAGCACCGTCGAGGACAACCGCGTCTCGCGCACCACCGCGCTCGACCTGTACACCCGGCTGATCAACCCCTGCTTCGGCTTCCTCACCGACCTGCGCTCGGTCAAGGACGTCGCCCTCGACAAGTACGGCCGGGGCGTCGTCGGCATCGACCGCGCACGCGAACTCCTGTCCCGCGAGGACGCCGTCGTCACCGCGGCCCTCACCCAGGAACGGCTCGGGCGCGAGGAGATCCAGAGCGTCTCCGACCTCGTCGCGCAACGCGACCTCGTCTACGAGACCAACCTCGCGCTGCTGCCCGAGAGCGAGCGCAAGGAGTTCACGGCGTACTGGTCCGGCGGCCGGACCTCGGCGCTGCGCGACGCCGAGTACGGAGTGAGTCAGTCCGTGCCCAGCGCCCCGAGTTCGGTGAGCGCCCGCATGTGGTCCGAGGCATCGGGCACCGTCCTCGACACCCTCGCCGCGCGCAACGACCGGGCCGAGACCCGCTACCGCGACAAGATCAGCCCGTACGCGCACGGGGTGCTGCTGCGTGCCACCCTGGCCGGCGTCCTCGGCCTGCTCGCGCTGCTGCTCTCCGTCTACCTGTCGCTGCGCATCGGCCGCAGCCTCGTGCGGGACCTGTCCGGGCTGCGCCGCCAGGCGCACGAGGCGGCGGGGGTGCGCCTGCCCGCCGTCATGCGCAGACTCGCGGCCGGCGAGGAGATCGACGTAGAGACGGAGACCCCGCGCCTGACCTACGAGAAGGACGAGATGGGCCAGGTCGGCCAGGCCCTCAACACGCTCCAGCGGGCCGCCGTGGAGGCCGCCGTCCGGCAGGCGGAGCTGCGCCAGGGCGTCTCCGAGGTCTTCGTCAACCTGGCCCGGCGCAGCCAGGTGCTGCTGCACAAGCAGCTCACCCTGCTCGACGCGATGGAACGGCGCACCGAGGACACCGACGAACTCGCCGACCTCTTCCGCCTCGACCACCTCACGACCCGTATGCGCCGGCACGCCGAGGGCCTCGTCATCCTGTCGGGCGCGGCGCCCTCGCGGCAGTGGCGCAGACCGGTGCCGCTCATGGACGTCGTGCGCGCCGCCGTCTCCGAGGTCGAGGACTACGAACGCGTCGAGGTGCGCCGGCTGCCCCGTATCGCGGTGACCGGCCCCACGGTCGGCGACCTCACCCATCTGCTCGCCGAACTGCTGGAGAACGCCACGGTGTTCTCCCCGCCGCACACCGCCGTCCAGGTCCTCGGCGAGCACGTCGGCAACGGGTTCACGCTTGAGATCCACGACCGCGGCCTCGGCATGGCCCCCGAGGCGATGCTCGACGCCAACCAGCGCCTCGCCGAGACACCCGAGTTCGAACTCTCCGACACCGACCGTCTCGGCCTGTTCGTGGTCAGCCGGCTGGCCCGGCGCCGGGGCGTGCGGGTCTCCCTCCAGCCCTCCCCGTACGGCGGGACCACCGCCGTCGTGTTCCTGCCCGAGGCCCTGCTGACGGAGGCCGGGGACACCGACGGCGCCGGACTGCGGATCGGCGACCTGCCGCCGTCCCGGGAGGAGAAGGGACTGCCGCGCCGCACGACCCGGAAGGGCGCGGGCACACAGGAGCCGGGCCGGGTCCCGGCCGCCGCGCACGCGGTGCTCGACGGCCCCGTGGAACTGGAGGCCCCGCTCGGCGTGACGGGCCTCGACGCCCCGCACGAGCCCGACGAGACCGACGACGACGGCACCGAGCACGGCGGACTGTTCCGCGCCCGCGGCAACGGCAGGGGCCCCGCCGGTGACAACGGCGGCGAACAGCACCAACAGGCCAGGGACGAACGCGAGACCGCGATCGCCGGGGCCACCGAGGGCGGGGACCGGCCGAGGGGCCCGCTGACGGACCTCGGCGCCCTGCCGCGCCGGCCGGTGCCCAAGCTCGTCAGCTCGCACGGCAGGCCGGTGCGCGGGGAGAGCCCGGACGGCGCGGCGGAGGCGGAACGCGCGCGGACGGGAACCGCGTCCCCGGGCGCCGCCCGGCCCGAGCCTTCCCCGGAAGCGTCGTCGGCGCCGTCGTCCGCACCGGACAGGGCCTCGGCCACGAGCCCCGCCCCGGACCGCGCCCCGGCCTCGGCGCCCACCACGGCCCCCGGACGTCCGCCGGCCGGACCGGGCGGGCTGCCCCGCCGGGTACGGCAGGCCAGCCTGGCGCGGCAGTTGCGCGAGGAACCGCCGCCCGCCCCGGCGGCGTCGTCCACGGCACAGAACGCCGAACGCGACGCCGACGAGGTGCGCGAGCGCATGGCGGCCCTCCAGCAGGGCTGGCAGCGCGGCCGCGTCGAGACGGGCGAGGAGCCCGGCGGCACGGCGAAGGACACGACGGCCGGTTCCCGACCGGCCGGCCAGAACGCGGGGCGGGCCGGTGCCACCGGACCCGCCTCCGACAGCACAGCGCCACGAACCACACCGGAAAGGGACGGTCGATGACTGCACCAAGGGCCGTTACGTCACCCGCGAATGCCCCAGGCGGCACCCGCGAACTCAACTGGCTCCTCGACGACCTGGTCGCGCGGGTAGCGAGCATCCGCAAGGCGATCGTCCTGTCCGGAGACGGGCTGCCCACCGGCGTCTCGGAGGACATCGACCGTGAGGACAGCGAGCATCTCGCCGCCGTCGCCTCCGGGTTCCACAGCCTCGCCAAGGGGGTGGGGCGGCACTTCGAGGCAGGCAGCGTCCGCCAGACCATCGTCGAACTGGACGAGGCGTTCCTGTTCGTCTCCGCGGCCGGGGACGGCAGCTGCCTCGCCGTGCTGGCCGGTTCCGACGCCGACGTCGGCCAGATCGCCTACGAGATGACCCTGCTCGTCAAGCGGGTCGGCGCCCATCTGGGCCAGGCCCCCCGCTCCGACGTGTCCGCCGGGGGGTAGAGGCAGGACATGAGCGACGCCGGTCACGAGAGCGCCCGCTGGTTCGACGACGAGGCGGGCCCGGTCGTACGTCCCTACGCGATGACCCGGGGCCGCACCAGCGGCGCGGGACAGCACCGGCTCGACCTCATCGCGCTCGTCACCGCCGCCTCGCCCCCGCAGGACGCGACGGGCGACGCGCTGCTGTCCCCCGAGCACATGGACATCCTCGGGCTCTGCGGCGACGCGCCGCAGTCCGTGGCGGAACTCGCGGTCGGGCTCGACCTGCCGGTCGGCGTCGTCCGGGTGCTCATCGGCGACCTCGCCGAGGGCGAACTGGTCACGGTCACCCGGCCGGTACCGCCCGCCGAACTGCCCGACGAGAGCATCCTGCGCGATGTCATCGACGGGCTGCGCGCCCTGTGAACCGGGGCCCGCACCGCTCACCCCGCACGTCCCCGTCGCGCACACCGGCGGGGACGGCACGAGAAGAGGCCGTATGAACACCTCACTCGCCTCCGCCGCGCCCCCGGTCACCCTGAAGCTCCTGGTGGCCGGCGGGTTCGGGGTCGGCAAGACCACCCTCGTCGGCGCGGTCAGCGAGATCCGTCCGCTGCGCACCGAGGAAACGCTCACCGAGGCGAGCCGCCCCGTCGACGACGTCCGGGGGGTGGAACACAAACGCACCACGACCGTCGCGATGGACTTCGGCCGCATCACCCTGCGCGAGGACCTCGTCCTCTACCTCTTCGGAACCCCCGGCCAGGACCGGTTCTGGTTCCTGTGGGACGAACTGGCCCAGGGCGCGCTGGGGGCGGTGGTGCTCGTCGACACCCGCCGACTGGAGGACTCCTTCTCCGCCGTCGACTACTTCGAACGCCGCGGCATCCCCTTCGTCGTCGCCGTCAACTGCTTCGAGGGCGCCAACCGGCACCCCGCCGACACCGTCCGCGAGGCCCTCGACCTCGACCCGCACGTCCCGGTCTTGCTGTGCGACGCGCGCGAACGGGCTTCGGCCAAGACGGTGCTCATCGAGGTCGTGGAACACGCCAGGGCCCTCGTCGCGGCGGCCGGGCAGCCGACCGCCGCCAGGTGAGGCCGGTCGCCCCGCCCGTTTCACGGGTGCTCGGCGAGCCACTTCCGCGCGGTCTCGGCGAGTTCCCCGTCGCGCCCGGCGAGCATCATCCGGATCATCCGCACGTCCCCGCGCAGCGACCACGCCGGATGCCCGAAGGTCGCCGGATTGTTCTTCTCGATCAGGAAGTGCGCGGGCCAGGCCGTGCCGTACCCGAGGAGCGGAAGGGCCACCACGTACCGCCGTCGCCCGCGCGCCAGCCCGTACGCGCTCACCGCGAGCCCGCTCAGCGTGCCGGCGAGATGCACCCACCGGGTCGCCGCCCGGGAGTGCATGGCCACGTAGTACGGCCAGAACTCCTCGTAACCGTCGAACTCCCGTTCCGCTCCCTGCTCCATGCGGGCACGGTAGCGCGCGGGACAGCGGGACGGGAGGGGAGCGGGAGGGCTCGTACGATTCCGGCGAGCGGGATACTGCCGATCATGACAACTGACGAACTCGCCCGCCGGGTAAACGCCGTGGCCCACCTCACCGGCGACTTCCTGCTCCGTTCGGGACGCAGGAGCACCGAGTACTTCGACAAGTACCGCTTCGCGTCGGACCCGGCGTTGCTCGACGCCCTGACCCTGGAGATGGCCCGGCTCGTGCCCGAGGGCACCGAGGTCCTCGCCGGCCTCGAACTGGGTGGTGTCCCCGTCGTCACCGCCCTCGCCCGGCACACCGGGCTGCCCTGCGCGTTCGTCCGCAAGGAGGCCAAGCCCTACGGCACCCGCAGGCTGGCCGAAGGCGCCGAGATCGGCGGCCGCCGCGTACTGGTCGTCGAGGACGTGGTCACCAGCGGCGGGCAGATCGTCCTGTCGACGGGGGAGTTGCGCGCGCTCGGCGCGGAGGTCCGCGAGGCCCTGTGCGTCATCGACCGGCAGCAGGGCGGCACCGAGGCGCTCGCGGCGGACGGGATACGCCTGCGGTCCCTCCTCACCGCCGACACGCTGCGCGCCGCCTGAGGCCGCCCCAGGTGCCACCGCGCGGTCCGGCCACTCCCGCGGTTGTATGCGATGTGCTGTCAGGCACCTGTGGGACGAGGGTGGTTCCTGGTAGACCGGTGCTCCATGAGACGACGACTTCCCGCCCCTGTGCGTGCCCTGCTCACGCTCGCGACCGTCACCCTGCTCGCCGTCGGCGCGACCGTCGCCCCCGCCCAGGCCGGGCGGGGCGCCGGACGCGACCCGAAGGCGCCCGCGTCCTTCGTCGAGCTGCGCCGGGTCGATCCGACGATCATCGAGGAGATCCGCTACTTCACGCCGCACAACTTCATGGGCGTGCCCGTCACCGGGTACGAACAGCCGCTGTGCCTGCTCACCCGCTCCACCGCCGAGGCCCTGCACCGCGCCCAGCGCACGCTGCTGCGCCAGGGGTACTCCCTCAAGGTCTACGACTGCTACCGGCCCCAGCGCGCCGTCGACCACTTCGTCGCGTGGGCCAAGGACCTCGGCGACCAGCGGATGAAGGCCGAGTTCTACCCCCGCGTCGACAAGACCCGCCTGTTCGAGGACGGTTACATCGCGGAGAAGTCCGGCCACAGCCGCGGCTCGACCCTCGACCTGACCGTGGTGCGGCTGCCGGCCCTGCCCACCCGCCCCTACCGGCCGGGCCAGACGCTCACCCCGTGCTACGGGCCGAAGAAGGAACGGTTCCCCGACAACTCCGTCGACACCGGCACCGGTTTCGACTGCTTCGACACGCTCGCCCACACCGAGGACCCGCGCGTCACCGGCGTCCAGCGCGCCCACCGCCTGCTCCTCAAGACCACCCTGGAGCACGAGGGCTTCACCAACCTCCCCGAGGAGTGGTGGCACTTCACCCACCAGCCCGAGCAGTACCCCGACACCTACTTCGACTTCCCCGTCGCACTGCGCTCCCTGCAGCGCCCCTGACGGCACGCCGGAGGCACGGCGGGGGAGGGGGAGAGCAAAGGTTCGACGGGATCGGATAAAGTCCGCGCGTGTCCCGGACTCAGCCCACCGCCGACGGTCCCCCCGCCCCCGCCCCCGCCCGGCCGGAGCGGGACTCCCACTGTTCGAGCTGCGGAGCGCGCTACCCCGATCCGGCCGGCTGGCCCCGCACCTGCCGCGCGTGCGGAGCGGTGGCCTACGGCAATCCGCTGCCGGTGGCGGTCGCCCTCCAGCCCGTGTACGACCGCTCCGGCACCGGACTGGTCGTCATCACCCGCGCGATCGAGCCCGCCCGGGGCACCGTCGCCCTGCCCGGTGGCTTCGTCGACCACGGCGAGGACTGGCGGCACGCCGTCGTACGCGAACTGCGCGAGGAGACCGGCATCGAGGCCGCCGTACGCGACGTACGGCTCGCCGACGCCCTCTCCTCGAACGACGGCCACCTGCTCCTGTTCGGCCTGCTGCCCGTACGGCCGGCCGCCGAGCTCCCCAGGTCGGTGCCCACCGACGAGACCGACGGCCGCCACGTCCTGCGGGCACCCGCCCGGCTCGGCTTCCCGCTGCACACCCTCGCCGCGCAGGCCTGGTTCGAGGGCCGCTACATCTGACCCCGGGCCGCCTGCGGCCCGGGCCCCGCGCCGCGCACCCGCACCGCGCGGCCGGTGTCCGGACCGTCGTCCGTCCGCTCCACGACCACCCGCCCGTCCGGCTCGCGCCGCGAGACGTAGCGCTCCACCACCGGCTGCTCCCAGCCGTCCCCGGGGCCGACGACGACCGTCCCGCCGCTCCCGGCCTGCCCCTCGGCCGGCGCCCAGACCTCCAGCTCCGTGGCACCGTCCGCGCCCCGCACCGGGATCACCGCCCCCGCCCGCGCGAGGACCGCCGGACGCGACAGCGGCGCCGCCACCTCGACCCCGCGGGAACCCGTGTACGCCGTTCCGGTCGCCGTGTCGTACCAGCGTCCCGGCGGCAGTGGCACCGTCCGCCGCCGCTGCCCGGCCGCCAGCACCGGGGCCACCAGCAGCGCGTCACCCAGCAGGAAGGCGTCCTCGCAGTCCCGCAGCGCCCGGTCCTCCGGGGCGAGCCACCACAGCGGACGCGCCCACGGAGCGCCCCACAGCGTCCCGTACCGGGCCAGCGTCACGAAGTACGGCCGCAGCCGCGCCCGCTCCCGCAGCACCGCCCGGACCTGCTCGTCCCGTCCGGCATCGGCCAGCGCCTGCGGGCCGGTGCACAACAGGGGCAGGTACGCCGCCAGTTGCAGCGACCGCAGCCCCAGCTCCCCGTCCCCCGACACCTGCGGACCGCTGAACGGCACCCCGCACAGCCCGAGCCCCAGCACCCGCCCCAGCGAGGCCCGCAGCGCCTCCCATCCGTCGGCCGCACCGGCGGGCGAGAGCCGCACCCCGCCGTACCGCTGGGCCCCGGCCCACCCCGAGTCCGAGACGAGGAAGGGGCGCGAGTCCTCGGACCGCCGGGGCGGCGGCACGACGGAGCCCGCCACGCCAGGGCCGACACGCGGCGCGGCGGACGGAAAGCCCGCCCCCTCGTCGTGGACGAAGGCGGCGTACCCCTCGGCGGGCCGCCGCCCGTCCTGGCCGCCCTGCCACCCCCGTACGCCGGTGTCGGTGAAGTCCGGGCGGCGCACCACCGCCACCGTGCGCACCCCGAGGCCGGCCGGCCCGGCGACCGGCGCCACCGGGCCGGGGAAACCTTCCCGGTCGGGACTCGACGGACCGTCACCGGCCCCGTCCGCCACCGCCCCGGGGTCGAGAAGCACCGCGTCAAGGGGCAGCGCCCGCGCGCGCAACCCGCGCACCAACTCCCGCACCTCTCCGGCACCGAGAGCGGGACCGGGTGCGTGGTGATGGCCCAGCGCCCAGTCCGGCGGCGGCACCGGCGCCCCCGTGAGCGAGGCCCAGCCGTAGGCGAGCCGCTGCGGGGGGCCCACCACGATCCAGTACCGCACCGGACCGCCACGCATCCCCAGCACGGCCACCCCGGGCCGGTCGTGCCCGGAACCGGCCCCCTCCACCCCCTCCCGGACGGTGAGCGTCCCCTCCCAGGTCGTGTCGTGGAACACGAGATGAGCCCCGGCGTCCGCCACCACGACCTGCACCGGCATCCGCAGGCCGCCGGCCGCGTCCCGGGCGCCCAGCGGGTACGCGCCCGACACCAGCCGGAACCCGGCGGCCCCCGCCCCGTCCGGCCGCGCGCCGCCTCCCGCGCTCCCGGCCGGTCCGCCGCCCGCGAGGGACCCGAAGAAACGCGCGTCCGCGCCCACCTCGGAGCGCTGCTCCCAGCGCCCGCTTCCGGCCTCCGGCCCACCCGGCTCCTGGCCCCAGGGGGCTTCCCGCCGCCAGGACAGGCCGTCCCGCTCCGCGTCCGCCACGGGGAGCGGCGGCGGCTCCCGGTTCTCCACGGCCCCCGCCGCCCCGTCCCGGCCTTGCGGGGACGCCGCCCGACGGCCCGGTACGGTGACCCGGCCGGCGTCCCCGGCCGGGTACGCCGGACGCGCGGTACGCGGCTGCGCCGACCGCTCCCACCAGCGCGGCGGCTCGTCCCTGCGCAGCACCACCCCGCCGGGCGTGCACACCTCGACCGTCCCGCGCCGCGACACCGTCAGCGTCACCCGCTCCGCGACGATCCGGTACCCGCCCTCCGTACCGGGCTCCAGCAGCACCCGCTCGTCCGGATCGGCCGCCCCCGCCTCGGCGAGGGCGTACGAAGGACCGGGCCGCGCCCCGTCCCAGCCGAGGAACACCGCGCCCCGCACGGTCACCCGCACGTACAGGGCCGAGCGCCCGAAGCGGATCAGGCCGCCGCCCGGCTCCGGCTCGACCCCCGTGACGGCACCGGGGACCCGCGCACGCTCCCCGCCCCGCCCCGCGGCCCCGGAGACCTCCGCCTCGGCGCGGCACGCGCGCACGGCGGCCCGCCAGGCCCGCAGCCCCAGAGCGGGGCCGCCCGCGCGGGCAGCCGCCACCGAACGCACCAGGTCACGACCGATCATGGAGCCAGAGTGTCACCGAATCGCCCGCACGGGGCCCGCGTTCAGCTGCCGTTCACCTGAGCCACCCGGTCCCGGCCGTTCCCCGCCACGAACCGCGCGCGAGCCCCGCCCGCCCGGGCGCCGAGGAACACCGACACACCCGCCCCACCCGCGGCTGCCCTGGTGTGCGACCGCGACCCGTGGCATCGTCGCCGAGGACCGCGCACCACCCCGGAGAACCAGGGAGCCGCCCCCGTGTCCACCGCCGCGCCGCAGCCGCCCCAGCCGCTCTGGGAGCCCGACGAGGCCCGCGCAGCAAGCGCCGCAGTCAGCCGTTTCCAGGCCTGGGCCGCCGCACACCACGGCGCCCCCGCGGACGGCGGATACGCCGCCCTGCACCGCTGGTCCGTCGCCGAACTCGCCACCTTCTGGCAGAGCGTCGCCGAGTGGTTCGACGTCCGGTTCTCCACCCCGTACGACCAGGTGCTCGCCGACGACGCGCTGCCGGGCGCGCGCTGGTTCACCGGCGCCCGCCTCAACTACGCCGAACACGCCCTGCGCGCCGCGGAGGACCCGCTGCGCGCGGGTGAGGCCGCCCTCCTGCACGTCGACGAGACCCACGGCCCCGAACCGGTCACCTGGACCGAACTGCGCCGCCAGGTCGGCTCCCTCGCCGCCGCCCTGCGCGAGCTCGGCGTGCGCCCGGGCGACCGGGTCAGCGGCTACCTGCCCAACGTGCCCCAGGCCGTCGTCGCGTTCCTCGCGGCGGCGACGGTCGGCGCGACCTGGACCTCCTGCGCCCCCGACTTCGGCGCCCGCGGCGTCCTCGACCGCTTCCAGCAGGTGGAACCCGTCGTCCTGTTCGCCGTCGACGGCTACCGCTACGGGGGCAGGGAACACGACCGCCGCGAGACCGTCGCACAACTGCGCGCCGAACTGCCCACCCTGCGCGCCCTCGTCCATGTGCCCCTGCTCGGCACGGCCGCCCCGGACGGCGCCCTGGACTGGGCCGGCCTGGTCGCCGCCGACACCGAACCGGTCTTCGAGCAGGTGCCCTTCGACCACCCGCTGTGGGTCCTCTACTCGTCCGGCACCACGGGGCTGCCCAAGGCCATCGTCCAGTCCCAGGGCGGCATCCTGCTCGAACACCTCAAGCAGATCGGCCTGCACTGCGACCTCGGCCCCGGCGACCGCTTCTTCTGGTACACCTCGACCGGCTGGATGATGTGGAACTTCCTCGTCTCCGGCCTGCTCACCGGCGCGGGGCTCGTCCTGTACGACGGCAGCCCCGGCTACCCCGACACCGCCGGGCAGTGGCGCGTCGCCGAGACCACCGGTACGACCCTGTACGGCACCTCGGCCGCATACGTCATGGCCTGCCGCAAGGCGGGAGTGCACCCGGCCCGGGACTTCGACCTCAGCCGCGTGCGCTGCGTCGCGACCACCGGCTCGCCGCTCCCGCCGGACGGATTCCGCTGGCTGCACGAGGAGGCGGGCGAGAACCTGTGGATCGCCTCGGTCAGCGGCGGCACCGACGTGTGCAGCTGCTTCGCCGGAGCCGTCCCCACCCTCCCCGTACGCCTCGGCGAGCTCCAGGCGCCGAGCCTCGGCGTCGACCTCCAGGCCTGGGACCCCGAAGGCCGGCCCGTCGTCGACGAGGTCGGCGAACTCGTCGTCACCCGGCCCATGCCGTCCATGCCGATCCGCTTCTGGAACGACCCCGACGGCAGCCGCTACCACGACAGCTACTTCGCCACCTACCCCGGCGTGTGGCGGCACGGTGACTGGATCACCCTCACCTCGCACGGATCGGTGATCATCCACGGGCGCTCCGACTCGACCCTCAACCGGCAGGGCGTCCGCATGGGCTCCGCCGACATCTACGAGGTCGTCGAACGGCTCCCCGAGATCCGCGAATCCCTCGTCCTCGGCGTGGAACAGCCCGACGGCGGCTACTGGATGCCGCTGTTCGTCCAGCTCGCCGAGGGCGTCGTGCTCGACGACGCGCTGCGCGCCCGCGTCGCCGCGGCCCTGCGCTCCGAACTGTCCCCGCGCCACGTCCCCGACGAGATCATCGAGGTCCCCGCCGTCCCGCACACCCTCACCGGCAAACGCATCGAGGTCCCCGTCAAACGACTCCTCCAGGGCACCCCGCTGACCGAGGCCGTCAATCCCGGTTCGGTCGACGACGTCACCCTGCTGCGGACGTACGAGGAACTGGCCCGCGAACGCTCGTCCTGAACACGGGCGCACCGGGCCCCACCGCGCCCGGTGCGCCCGCGCTCACCCCCCGTACGTCGCCTCGCCCTCGCGCAGCACCTCGGCGAAGTCGGCGGCCAGCCGCTGCGCACCGGCCGGCTCCAGCGTCGCCGTGGTGATCCGTACGGCCGGGGGCGAGGCGATCCGGAACCGTGCCCCCGCAGCCGTCCACCAGCCGCGCGAACGCAGACCGCCCACCACCGCCGACTCGTCCCGCACCGGTACCCACACGTTCATCCCGCTGCGCCCGTAGGCCGGGACCCCCCGGCGCTCCAGCGCCCCGACCAGCGCGGACCGCCGCTCGGTGTACGCCGCACCGGCCTCGCGGACGCGCCGCGCCACGGCCTCGTCCGTCAGCAGCCGCGCCACCGTCTCCTGAAGCACCCGGCTCACCCACCCCGAGGTCATGAGCATCCGCCCGTCGTGCCGGGCCAGCGTCGCGGGATCGGCCCCCAGCACCGCCCACCGCAGGTCCACCCCCAGGTGCTTCGACACCGTCCGCACATGCGCCCACCTCGGCAGGCCGCAGGCCGCCAGGGCGTACGAGTCCGCCCCCGAGATGTCCGCGTTGTGATCGTCCTCGATCACCAGTACCTCCGGATACGCGTGCAACACCTCCAGCAGGGCGTCCCGCCGCCGGGGTGTGAACGCCCCGCCCCGCGGACACTGCGCCCGCGGGCTGCACACGAGGGCCCGCGCCCCGCCGCGCAGCGCGTCCCGCAGTTCCCCGGGCCGCACCCCCTCGTCGTCCACCGCCACCGGCACCTGACGCAGCCCCAGGGCGGCGACCAGGTCCAGCAGATGGTGGAAGCCGGGGTCCTCCACCGCGACCGCGTCCCCCGGCTTCAGCTCCGTGGACAGCAGCCGCGCGACGCAGTCCAGCGCCCCGTGCGCGAAGGACACCTCCTCGGCGGGCACCCCGTCCCGCCGCAGCCAGGCGGCCGACAGCTCCTCCAGCTCGCGCAGCCGGGGAGCGGCCCGGTGCGAGCCCGGCACCGGCGGCACCGGGGACGGGGGAGTCAGCGTCGGCAGGAAGGCCGGATCGGGATGCCCGCCGGCCAGGTCCCGCACCCCCTCCGGCACCCGGGGCGGCCGCCGCGAACCCACGGCGGCGGTCGGCGCCACCACCGTCCCGCCGCGCCCGAGCGTGACGACGACGCCCCGCCCGCGCAACTCCTTGTACGCCGCCGCGACGGTCCCCGGACTCACGCCCAGCCGCTCCGCGAGCCGGCGCACCGGCGGCAGCGCCGTCCCCGGCGCCAGCCCACCCGTGCTCACCCCGCGTTCGACGGACGCGGTAACGGCCTTGGCAGTGTCCCCACTGATCTCATATTGTGTTGCCACGTACATGAGTATGTATCAATACATAAACCGAGGCAAGGGGTTGGCCGCTTCCGCCGCCACCGGGCCACGGCGAATCAGGGGGACTGATGGCCGGCAGCGGCCCGACACCACACCGCACGAGCCGCCTGCGGGCTGCCCTCGACTCCGTACCCGGGGGCCGCGACGGCCGCCGCATGCTCCGCGTGAACCTGGTCGACAAGATCGGCACCGGCATGTGGGCCGGCACCTCCGCGCTCTACTTCACCTACGTCACCGGCCTCTCCGTCGCCCAGGTCGGCCTGCTCGTCGGCCTCTCCGGCGCCCTCGGCGTCGCGGGCTCCCCGCTCGGCGGCCTGCTCGCGGACCGCTTCTCCCTGATCCGGCTGCTGGCCGCGACCCAGGTCCCCCGCGTACTCGGCGCGCTCGCCCTGCTCACCACCGATGACTTCCGGCTCCTGCTCCTGTACTCGGCCGTGGGCAGCCTCGGCGACCGCTCCTCCAACGTCCTGACCAAGCTGTACGCGACCCGCGTGGCCGGCCCCGAACGGGTCAGGTACCAGGCCCTCAACCGCACCGGCATGAACATCGGCTTCGCGATCGGCGGCCTCGCGGCCGCGGTCGCCCTCGGGTTCGCGAGTACGGCCGTCTACCGCGCCCTCCTGGTCGGCGACGCCCTCTCCTTCCTCGCCGTGGCGGCGCTGGTCCTGCGCTGCGGAGAGGCCCGGTCCCCCGCCCGGGTGGTCGGCGGATCGCCCGCGGGCTCGGGCGCGGCGGCCCCGCAGGAGAACAAGGCCCCGAACCCCTGGCGCGACCGGACCTACCTCCTCTACACGCTGACCGAGACCGTCCTCTTCGTGGACGACGCCGTGTTCAAGGTCGGTATCCCGCTGTGGATCGCCCACGCCACCGACGCCCCCCACGGGTTCGCCCCGATCCTGCTGGTCCTCAACAATGCCCTGGTCATCGGCTTCCAGCTCCCCCTCGCCCGCTTCGGCGCCACGCCCCACCAGGCTCGCGCCGTCCTCGTCCCGCTCGGCCTCGCCTTCGCCACCGGGGCGGCGGCGTTCGCCCTCTCCGCCGGTGTCGGGACCTGGGCCGCCGTACTCGCCCTCGTGCTCGCGGCCACCGCCTTCACTTTCGCGGAGATGCTGCACGCCACCATCTCCTGGGAGCTCTCCGTCGCCCTCGCCCCCGAGCGGGCCCTGGGCGCCTACCTCGGTGTGCACGGTCTCGCCCAGTCCGCCCAGCGCAGCCTCGGCCCGCTCGCCGTCACGGCCGTCATCAGTACCGGTCCGCTCGGCTGGGCGATCCTGGGAGCGGCCCTCGCGGGCACCTGTCTCGGCCAGCACCGCCTGGTCCGCGCCCCCCTCGCCGAGAAGCGATTGTCAGTCCCGGCGATTACGGTGAGTGACGAATGAGCAACAGCTCATGACGTTACGTCACCAGGGGGAACCATGGCACGACAGAAGACCACCACCCAGCCGCCGGCCGGCGAGCGATCGTCACGCGGCACCCGGCCCCGGCAGCGCGACAGCGGTCTGCACCGCGAGATCACCGGCACCCTCGCCCTCCTCACCGACGAGGAGGACTTCGCCCGGATGCGCCGCTACCGCACCTTCCCCTTCGACACGCACACCGCCTACCTCGACGAGGCGGACCGCTGCCTCAAACAGCGCGCTGCACAGGGCAGGCACACGACCCTGACCCTGTTCGACCCCGAGGAGTACGAGGAGTTCTGCGCCGAGTCCGGCCTCGAAGCGGACGACCCGGCCAGCCGCGCCCGGTTCACAGCCCACCTCCAGAGCTGCGGACCGGCCGTCCCGTACGAGGGCCGCCCCCTGAGTGAACTCCTGCCGCACCTCGTGGACGCCGCGGTCCGCCAGGCGACCTTCGCCTACGCGAGCGAACTGCTCGGCGACGCGGGGGACTGCGCGGACTGCGGCGAGAGCCTGGGCCGCGCCGCCTTCGACCACGCGGCCCACCTCCTCGTGGCGGTGCTCCAGGTCGCCGGGCCGGGGGACCACCACCTCGTGTGCAGCACGAGCGCGCCCTCCGGCACCCTGCTCGCCGACCTCGACGTCACCGTCACTCCGGACGGCGCCTTCCGGCTCGACGAGACCGACGCCCTCGACCTGACCACGGTCCTCGCCTCGGCCCTCGCGACCGAGGCGCCCTCCGGGCTCGTCGCGCGCACGGCCCGCACCGGCCGACCCGACAGCGTCCGGGGCTGGCGCCTGCGGGAAGCGACCCTGCGCCCCCTGTCGGCCGCCGAGGTCTTCGACGCCTACTGCACGGACACCGAGACGGGTGAGCCGATCCCGCCCGAGCCCGGCGTGGACTACCGGGCCGCGCCCGCCCTCGACCTGTTCCACCCCGACCGGCTCCACGGCCACGAGGGAAGGAGCGACTGAGCGGAGCCCGCAACAGCGCCGGAGGCGTCCTGCCCGGCCCGGGCGGTCGGGCAGGACGCCCCCGACGAGAAGCGGACGCCGCGCGGCCGAACCGTGCCTACTCCCCGGACAGCACTCCCTGAGCGGCCTGCCGTGCCTCCTGGGCCGAATCCGTGGCCCGAGCGGCGGCGGCGGCCCGCTCGCACTGCGCGAGGGTGTGCTTGGCGAGAGTCGCGCGTACATACGGGATCGAGGCCGCACCCATCGACAAGGAGGTCACACCGAGCCCCGTCAGTACACAGGCCAGCAGCGGATCGGCGGCCGCCTCCCCGCACACGCCACAACTCTTGCCCTCGGCCCGGGCCGCCTCCGCGGCGAACGCCACGAGGTCCAGCAGGGCGGGCTGCCACGGGTCCTGCCAACGGGCGACCGCGCCCACCTGCCGGTCCGCGGCGAAGGTGTACTGCGCCAGGTCGTTGGTGCCCAGGGAGAGGAACTCGACCTCCCGGAGAACCGACCGGGCCCGCAGGGCGGCCGCGGGAATCTCCACCATCGCCCCGAAGGTCCCGGGCAGCCCCGCCGCCCGGCAGGCGTCGGCGAAGGCCCGCGCGTCGGCCCGGTCGGCGACCATCGGCGCCATGACCTCCAGGTGCACGGGCAGGCCGGCGGCGGCGGTGGCCAGCGCCGCCAGCTGGGTGCGCAGCACCTCCGGGTGTTCCAGCAGGGAGCGCAGCCCCCGCACGCCGAGCGCGGGGTTGGGCTCGTCGCCGGGGGTGAGGAAGGACAGCGGCTTGTCGGCCCCCGCGTCGAGCACTCGCACCACGACACGGCGCCCGGGGAACGCCTCGAGGACCGAGCGGTACGCCGCTACCTGTTCACCTTCGGAGGGCGGCCGTCGGCTGTCGTCGAGGAACAGGAACTCGGTGCGGAACAGTCCGACACCCTCGGCACCCGCCTCGATCGCGGCCGGCACGTCGGAGGGGCCGCCGATGTTCGCGAGCAGCGGCACCATGTGGCCGTCCGAGGTCGCGCCCGGGCCGTGCGAGGCGGCGAGGGCGGCCTTCCGCTGGGCCGCGGCCGCTTCCAGTTCGGCCCGGCGGCGCGCGTCGGGGGAGACGAACACCTCTCCGGAGCTGCCGTCCACGGCGACGACGGTGCCCTCGGCCAGCTCCCCCGCTCCGGGCAGCGCCACCACGGCCGGCACGCCGAGCGCGCGCGCCAGGATCGCGCTGTGGCTGGTGGGTCCACCCTCCTCGGTCACGAAACCGAGGACGAGTGTGGGGTCGAGCAGAGCGGTGTCGGCCGGCGCGAGATCGCGGGCGATCAGCACGTAGGGCTCGTCGCTGTCGGGGACTCCCGGCATCGGCACCCCGAGCAGCCGGGCCACGATGCGGTTGCGCACGTCGTCGAGGTCGGCGACCCGGCCCGCGAGGTACTCGCCCGCTCCGGCGAGCAGGGCGCGGTAGGAGGCGAAGGCGTCGTACACGGCGCGCTCGGCGGTGGACCCGACGGCCACGCGGCGCTCCACGTCGGACATCAGCTCGGGGTCCCTGGCCATCATGGCCTGGGCCTCCAGTACGGCCTGTGCCTCGCCGCCCGCGAGGTTGCCGCGCGCCGTGAGGTCGGCGGCCACGGCCTCCACCGCCTGCCGGGCCCTGGCCTGCTCGCGGTCCGCGTCCTGGGCGGGAATCCGTCTGGCGGGTGGTTCCAGTACGGCAGTCCCCATGTGCCGTACCTCGCCGATCGCCACTCCGTGACTGACCCCTACGCCCCGCAGCACTGTTTCCATCTCACCGTCTCCTGTCACCACGGCGCGAGAGCGCCGCGCTCTGCCCGGTGTCCCGTCCGGCTCGTCCTGTGCGGAGCACGGGTCGGGTTCACTCCCAGTGGAAGAGAGCATCCCCGCTGAGGACGTCTCCGCTCTCGACCATGTCCGACAGCGATTCCCCGGTCGCCTCCAGTGCGACCACCGGACAGATCGGGGACTTGCCGGCCTCTTCCACGGCAGCGGGGTTCCAGCGCACGAGAGGCTGTCCGCGCCGCACGGAATCCCCCTTGTTCACCAGCAGCTCGAAGCCCTCCCCATTGAGCTGCACCGTGTCGATGCCCAGATGGGTGAGGACGCCGTGGCCCTCGCCGTCGACGACGACATAGGCGTGGGGGTGGAGGGAGACGACGACGCCGTCCACCGGGGACACGGCCTCCGAGGGCTCGCGCCCGGGATCGATGGCCGTGCCGGGGCCCACCATCGCGCCGGAGAACACCGGGTCGGGTACGGCGGACAGTCCGACGGCACGTCCGGAGAGAGGTGAGGTCACATCGGTCATGGCAAGCCTCCCAGGGGGGCGAAGTCCCGCGCCGCCCCCGCTGATCAGGCACGGCGCACTCGCGAGCAGCGTAAGTCACAGCTCGTCCCGATTCCGGCAGGCAGCGGCCAGTTGGCCGAGGTACGGGGCCCGCGGAAACGATTTGCACCGCCCGCGCCCGGGCCTGTACAGTCTTAGACCTGCCCGCGACCGGCCACGCCGAAGGCGACCGGATGGGCAGCACCCACCACTTCGGATCCACTCCCTTCCGGCTTGGCGTCTGCATGTCCGCAGACCCTGGTCAGAACCAGGAAAAGGAACTGATACGGTGGGAACCGCCGGAAAGGGAAACGGAAAAGCCGAAAGGCCGGACCGGGAACCGGAAAGGCACCGAGGAAATCAGGACCGCGAGGATCTGATAGAGTCGGGAACACGAAATACCGAAGGGAAGCGCCCAGAGGAAAGCCCGAGAGGGTGAGTACAAAGGAAGCGTCCGTTCCTTGAGAACTCAACAGCGTGCCAAAAGTCAACGCCAGATATGTTGATACCCCG
>NZ_JBFALS010000009.1:339498-368917 GCF_040656295.1 Streptomyces sp. NPDC049954 | reverse complement strand
CAGCGGTCAAAACGAACTCGGCGGAAGAGCGTCCCGAAAACGACATCCTGAAACCGTAGCAATTTAACGCCAGGATTTCCGGTGCATCACACTAGTTGAGCTCGGCGTGAAGGGCTTCCGTTCCCTTGTCGACATCCAGGGGATCCCGTTCCGCAAGCAGACAGTTCTCACCGGGCACAACGACTGCGGGAAGACCGCGGTGCTGGATGCCGTCGCCTTCCTTCTCGACGAGCCGGAGGTCGAGAT
Source organism: Streptomyces sp. NPDC049954 (assembly GCF_040656295.1). Classification (NCBI taxonomy): domain Bacteria; kingdom Bacillati; phylum Actinomycetota; class Actinomycetes; order Kitasatosporales; family Streptomycetaceae; genus Streptomyces; species Streptomyces sp. NPDC049954. Next base: position 368,671 of record NZ_JBFALS010000009.1, on the reverse strand, counting down.
TCACTCCGGCGACCTGTCGCATTTCGGGGACTGCGAAGCGGACGAGGGGCAGCCCCGTTCCGAAGCTCGGGAGATCTGCGTCAAGGGAACCTTCGAGCTCTCCGCTGCGGAGGCGCAGCGGCTCGCCCTCGACTCACTGCTGCTGGTCCGGCGCCGCTTCACGCCGGACGGCAAGACCGGCCTGGAGGCCCAGCTGCGCGTGTGCGGCGATGCGCGGCTCCGGACGCTGGAGGGCATGGGCCTTGCCGAGCTCAAGGAGCTTGCCGCGATCCTGGGCGTGGAGGCCATGGGCCGAGCCACCGCAAAGGCAAGCTGGCTTGAGCCTTTGCAGCAGTACGCGGCGGGCCTGGATACAGCGATGGAATGGGTCTCCGCGCCGGCCGAGATCCAGGACATTATGCCCGGCATGGTCTACTTCCGCGGTGACGCGGCGGAGTCCCCCGAGACGGTCGTGCGCAGCATCCTCACCGCCAAGCTCCGCGACCACGCCAAGAATGACTCCACACTCAAGAAGATCACTGAGCTGGAGGACGAGTTCGGCGAACTCCTCAAGGTGGATGCGGACAGGTTGCGCCGACAAGTCGAGAAGCGCTGTGGCCTGGACAGCCTGAGCCTGCAGCCGCGCATTCAGTTCAAACCCTCGGTGGGCGCCATCGAAATGACGGCGTCCGTCAACGGCCAGCGGGAGGTGCCGCTCAGGTCAGCGGGAGCTGGCCGCTCCCGGCGGATCGCCCTGGCACTGTGGGAGAGCACGCGGGACCTACTGGAGACCGCGGAAGCTCCCCCGGAAGAGGAGGCTTCACCCCAGCACGACGTCGTGATCGCCTACGACGAGCCGGACACGCATCTGGACTACGAGCACCAGCGGCGCATCATGAAGATGATCGAGACGTCCTCCCGGGCCTCCCACTCCTCGGTGATCGTGGCGACCCACTCGCTGAACCTGATCGACGGGGTGGACATCCAGGACGTGGTCCACCTAGGCAGCAGCGACGGCCGGGCAGAGATCCAGTCCTTGACGGCAAAGAACACGGACAAGGAGGTGCGTCGCTTTATGTCCAACATGGCCGCCTCGCTCGGGTTCCGCAATAGTGTGCTGCTGCACGAGAAGTGCTTCATTGGGGTGGAGGGGCCGACCGAGTACGCGGCCTTCCCTATCCTCTTCCGCATCGCGATGGGCTATCCGATCCAGTCCGCCGGCATCGCGTTGTGGTCGTGCGGCGGGAACGACGGCGCCCTCAAGTTCGCGAAGTTCCTTAAGGAGCACAAGCGGACCGTTGCCTTCATCGTCGACCGGGACTCCAAGCGCGACAAGGCGAAGTTCTTTAACGACGATCGCCTCAGCATCAACGGCTTCAAGCCCGCCGAGTGCATCTATCTGGGAGCCCCGAACGAGTTCGAGGACGTCTTCAGCGGAGAGCTGTGGGCGCGCGTCGCCAACGACAAGTGGCCCCACAAGGAGGCTGCGCAGGGCCGGGTCTGGACGGCGGAGGAGATCGACGCCCTGCGCAGGGAGCCCAAGTTCAGTCACAGCCTGCACGCCCTGTTCAAGGACGGGTCCGAGGATGCCCCGCCGAAGAAGGAGCAGCTCGTCGGCTTCCTGGCGGAGTACATTGAGAAGCCCTCCGATGTCCCCGAAGCCCTGCACAGCGTGTTCAAGAAGGCGATCTCCGTCGCAGAAGACTCCGGCCCGCATCCGTGGGCCGAGGACGACTGAGAAGGTCAGGCCCGCGCCGCCGAGCGCCGGGCCCGCATCCTTTGCAGACGCTGCTCCCGTGTGGGTTCGGCCCAGGTGTGCATGCCGACCGATGCGATCCATTGCGAGCCGTGGCTGTCCTGCGGGTCGCCGCACCAGCGGCAGCCGCTGGGCGGGGGTGGAGTGGCATGCCGAACGCGCACGATGGGGGCCCGCATCGCCTTCCGCCTTCCTATGTCCGACTCAGTGAACTCAGCCTCGCACACCCCTCTGACAATGCGGAATCAAGCATTCCGCTCGCCCTTGAGGCACAGAAACGGCGGGCTCGCCCTCGCCCCCGTTCTCCAACCGCCAGTCTCCTTTGACACGGCCTGTTCCTGGCTTTCCCACGGCCCGCAGGAACAACCCTGCCGAAAATCCTGAGTGCAAGTCGCTCCAGTTGGCCACCAGGACACCGCCACTGGACGCATCCGTCCCTCGCCCAGGCGAGGGGTGGCGACTCGGGACTCAGTCGTTCGGTGTCCAGCGTGGGGCAGCACGCGCGCGGGCCCCGGAGGTCACAGTTCCAGCGGCCTGCGAAGCCCAGACGTCATATATCCCGGCAGGCTCGTCCCCGCTCACTGGCCTGCCGCTGCACTGACCCCACCCGCGACCACCTCGGCGCCGGGTTCCTTCCGGCCACCTGGCGGCTCTCAGACAGGGCTGCGGAGCATGTCGCTGTTGTGCCGATGGCCCGCGACATCACCATGGGGGGAGCAGGGTGCCGTCGGCGTCGAGACCGTAGAGAACCTCATCCTCGTTCGGCGGTATCCCCTGGTGCAGCGCTTGCAGGAGGGAGGGGAACATCTCGTAGTCGCCGACATCGATGGCCTGGCGGTACCAGTCGGCGGCCTGCGTGTAGTTGTCCTCCTGCTCGGCCAGTCGGCCCAGGAGACTGCGGGCTTCACGGTGGCCTGGGGCTGCTTGCCGCAGCAGTCGGTGCGCCGCGTGGCGTTTGCGGGCGAGAAGGTCGTGGCGTGGTGTCTTCTCCCGTGCGAGTTCGTCCGCCTCGGCCAGCAGGGTTCGGGCGAGCTGAACCTGGGCGGGTTCGTAGCCGAGCCGGGCCAGCACGCGGATGGCGGTGATAGCGAAGCGGCGGTCGCGGGGAAGGCGTCCCCCATAGGTCAGGGGTCGCAGCACAGTGAGGACGTTCAGGATGTGGCCCGCCTGCGCGGCCTCAGTGAGGACCTCCCGGGCGGTCCGGGGGCGGGGGGGCCACAGGCGGTGAAACAGAGTGTTGAGGGCGTACATGTCGGTGGCGGAGACGGCACGGAGCACGGCCTCCGCCTCAGGGGCGCGTTCCTGGTCGTCGAGGAAGCTCACCAGCCGTTGCCGGGCCTGCCGGTCGCCGCTGTCGGTCGCGGCGCGCAGCAGCGGTTCGACCAGTTCCGGGGCGCCTGCACGGGCGAGCTTGGTGGGCCAACTCCACAAGGCGGGGCTGGCGGTGAAGGCGGCAGCCGCGATCTGGTGGAACGTCTCGTTCCGTCTGTCCGCAACCTTCCGCAGTCGTTCCAGGGCGGTCGCGTCACCTGCGGCAGCATCGTGCAGGAGCTGGGCGGGGTCGTGCGGTGCCGGGGGCTCGGGCGACGGGGTGAGAGCTTCGGCGTCGCAGTGACGGCCCTGGGCGTGCAGGAAGTACTCCAGTGCCAGGTGGGCGTCTTTGTTGCCTTCGCGGCAGGCCCGGGTCAGGAGTCCTTCGGCAAGGGGCCGGAGGGTGTCGGGGTATTCGACGGCTTCGCCGGCGAGGGCGAGCTGCATGAGGGAGGTGCCCAGGTGGACGAGGCTCGCGCCACCGTCGTGGACGCGCTCGACCTGGTCGCACAGTTCCCTCAGGCCTCGCCGGGTGCGGATGCGTTCGGTCTCAACGTAGGAGAAGCACAGGCCTTCGAAGGCGGAGGAGGTGTTGCGGTCGAGGGCGGCGACGTACAGGTCCCGGGCGATGCGGAAGCGGGCGAAGGCGAACGCCTGCAGGGCGAGGCTTTCCAGGTCGCTGCCGTCGGTCAGGTCCGACTGTGCGGCCTGCCAGAGTGCGGCCGGGGGCTTTACGCCCCATCGCTCGGGGGCGATCTGCTGCTCGATGATGTCGCTAAGGCCGACCAGGCCCGCCGCCTCGCCGATGCCGTCGGACGCGAGGACGCCCTGCAGGCATGAGGCGACGTCTTTGACCGGGGTCCGCGCCCAGGCGAGGGCGTCGGTGAACCAGGTCTGCCGGTCCAGCCTGCGGCGTTGGTCGGGGCTGAGATAGCCGAGGGCGGCGTGCTCGAGGAAGGCCAGGGAAAGCGGCCCGCGTGCGCCCAGGCGCCGGGCCTCGACTGCTGCGGTGACCACGGCCTTGCCGGGTGCGTGGTCGGCATGGCGGTAGCGGTCCAGGAGTTCGGGGGCGGCGGCCAGGCGCTGGCACAGTTCACCGTTCGCGCGGGCCTGGGCGGCTGCCTGGGTCCACTGGCCATCCCCGCGGGCTTGGTCCTCGAACCGGTTGAGTGCAGCGCTGTCGAAAGTCTCGGGCTGGTGGATAGTGCGGGCCAGGTCGAGCAGCAACTGGATGTGCCGGGACCGGCCCTGCTGCTCGGGTTTGGATCCGGGCGAGTCGATGGGTGTGGGCCACATGGTGGCCAGGACGACGACCGGGACGGGCGGCTGGTCCAGCAGAGCGAGCAGGTCTTCCGCGGCGCGGTCGCCATCCGCCTCGCCGAACAGCCAGTGGGCGTTGTCCAGCCAGACCACGGTGGGGCCGGTGAGCCCGTTGACCTGAAGGCAGGAGCGCAGGCCGGCGGCGGACTTCGGGTATAGCAGCTGCCAGTCGGGCACGCAGGCCGTCACTGCTTCCCAGGCCGACCGGGTTTTGCCGGTGCAGGAGTCCCCGCGCACGACGATCATGCCAGCGCCCTTGCTGGCCAACGCGCCCAGATGGCTGCGGAGTTCGCCGTCGTGTTCCCGTTCGATGTAGGGAGGCAGCATCAAGCCGTCGCGCTCCTGGACGGCCCGGTGCACGCCCAAGCGGTCCGGCTGCCACTTGGCGACAGGGCGGGGTTTCGCGACGAACGCGGGTGCGTCGCCGTGCAGGGTGATGCCGGGCTCGGCCGGACGAGCGGCCAGCAGGCCGAGTTGGCTGACCGCATCAAGGATGTCGGCGAGGGACAACCGGCGCTTGCCGTTGATGGCTTGCTGAGCAACCCACTGGAGGGCGGCCAGCATCGCCTGATCGTCGTGACGCAGGCCGGCGGCTTGCATCAGCCGGGAGACGAGGGTGCGTTGCACGGACTCGTCGCGCCCCAGGTGGAACTCCAACACGTCGAGAAGTTCGAGGAGTTGAGCCTCGCTGAACCCGGCGTGGGTGGCCCAGCGGGCGCGCGCCTTGCCCCGCCTGGACCGGTGACCGTCCTTGGCTGCTCGGGGAAGCAGGAGACCGGTTCGCGAGTCGCGGTCCTTTAGCAGGTCGTCCGTCGGATCCGGCAACCGATTGGTCAGCAGGGCCAGTTGCACCGACGTCCCGTTCCGGGTCAAGTCCTGCCAGGAACGGGTGATCTTCTGCAGGATCGACGGACCGCCATCGCCGCTCGGTTTGAACAGGTACTCCTCCCCCACCGTGATCGTCGCGTCCACCGCGTACTTGACCTGTGCGTAGCGGGTCGGTTCCCCATCTGCGCGGTAGTAGACGACATCGTCCACGTTGCCGGCCCCAGTGACCTCGACACCGACCGCCACCACCGCGCCGCGGACCCCGTCGAGCGCGTCCTTGTAGGCCTGGGCGCATCCTTCCCACACGTACAGCCACTGGTAAGTGTCCCCGGCCACGCGCACACCCGTAGCGCTGGGAGGAGGAAGAGCTGGCACCCGCACTCCTTGTGAAGGAATCCGCTCAGACAGCGGAGCCCTCAAAGCCTACGAGCTCTCACCGACATGCGCTCTCGGCTCATCCCCTCGAACAGCTTCCCGCGGGCGGCGTTGACAGCAGCCGGGGTTGCGCCGGAGGCGAGAACGACGTCACCGGCCCCAACGACCTAGCCGGTACAGTCTCAGCACCAACCTACGGCCCGCGCCGCAACCCGACGGAGCCCATCCATGGCATCGGTCTCGCGCCTCTGACCAGCGCAAACTCCGCAGCCGCTAAAGCGGTCTGCATGAGAATGACTTGGCCCTTCGTCACTCATGTCAGCAACGGTTGAGCACCATCCGTCAGTGCCAACGTCCAGGTCACTGAGGCTGTGCCACTGACGCTCAGATGACGATGCACAGCTGACACTCCCCCGCAGACCATCACAGAAAACCCCCAACACCCCAGCTCAAGCCGCCCATGCCACACCGACTATGAACCCCGGAATCACAGCAGCGTAGTTCTACGACGAGGTCGGCGGGCGGTCTTGGTGGTGCTCGCCCTACCGAAAGATATGGTCTCGTTTGCCGGCAGACCGCCTGAGGTGTTGACGGTCTTCGCGCCCCCGGCCCCCGCCATCGTAGGCAGGGGTACGCGCCGTAGGTGCTCGTGCGATTCACTCGGGCAATGCCCGGCATGAGGCGATAGGGGCGATATCGTCCCCTGTGTGGCGGCACTCTGTCGTCGTATCCGATGTGCGAGGGGCCTCATGGGCGACGGACAGGCCGGGGACGGGCACGCTGGTGGGGGCGAGCCGGACAGGGCGGGTGCGACCTCCACGCGGGCGGGTTCGGTGGCCAAGTCCTCGGCGCCCCGGCCGACGCTCGCCGGTCTGTTGCGTGACGGGCCGCCGGCCGGTCCGACCCGGCCCGGCTTCTGGCGGAGCCCGCTGCGCGGGCCCTGGCTGACCTCGGTGCTCGGCGCGGTGCTGCTCGTGGGCATCACGGTGATGTTCGTGACCGGGCTGCTCTCGTACGCCGCGTACAACCCTCGTCTCGGCACCAACGACCGGACCCCGGACCGGGGCTGGCTGGGGTTCTACCTGTTCTCGTGGCCCACGCACCCGTACTGGCTGTACCGGCTGACCCAGGGCGTCCACGTCACGCTGGGCATCGTGCTGATCCCGGTGCTTCTGGCGAAGTTGTGGTCGGTGATCCCGAAGCTGTTCACGTGGCCGCCGGTCCGGTCGGTCAGTCACGCGCTTGAGCGGCTCTCGCTGCTGCTGCTCATGGGCGGAGTGCTGTTCGAATTCGCGACCGGGGTGCTCAACGTCCAGTTGGACTACGTCTTCCCCGGCTCCTTCTACACCCTGCACTTCTACGGGGCGTGGATTTTCATCGGGGCGTTCGTCGTCCACATCGCTCTCCGCATCCCCTTGATGGTCCGGACGCTGCGTGGCGGAGGTCTGCGCGAGGAGGTACGCAGGCCGGCCGGACGCGGGCCCACCGGGCCGGTCGACGAGTCCGGCCTGACCACTCCGCGTCCCGCCGCACCGACCATGTCCCGGCGAGGCGCTCTGGCCACCGTAGGGGCCGGCTCCCTGGTGCTGTTCGCTGTCACCGCGGGGCAGAGTCTCGGCGGCGCGCTGCGCAAGACCGCGCTGCTCGCACCACGCGGTCAGGATCCGGGGCCGGGCCCGAACGGCTTCCAGGTGAACAAGACGGCGGCCGGGGTGGGCATCAGGGCCAGTGACATCGGGCCGGCCTGGCGTCTCGTCGTCATGGGGCAGGGGCGCAAGCTGTCGTTCACCCGGGAGCAGGTCCTGGCATTGCCGCAGTACCACGCGTCGCTGCCCATCGCGTGCGTGGAGGGCTGGTCCACCGAGAACCAGGAGTGGAGCGGGGTCCGCCTGGCCGATCTGGCCGCTCTGGTGGGGTTCACCGAGTCGGCGCCCCAGGTGTTCGTCGAGTCCGCCCAGCGGGGCGGAGCCTTCGGCTCGACCACCCTGCGCGACAACCAGGTCCGTGATTCCCGTTCGCTGCTGGCTCTGCGGGTCAACGGGGCGGATCTGTCCTCGGACCACGGGTATCCAGCCCGTGTCATCGTCCCTGCCAATCCGGGTGTCCACAACACCAAGTGGGTCACCCGCCTGACCTTCGGGGCATCCGCATGAGCCGTTTCCGATCCCGCTACGGCGCCTCTCCGCTGCATCTGCTGCTCGTCCTGGCCTCCTTTGCGCTGGCCGCATACGCCGGAGTCCGTCTGCTGAGCGGCACGAAGCCGTGGATGATCGTCGTGTGGTTCGTCGGCGCCGCGCTTCTGCACGACCTGGTGCTGCTGCCCCTCTACACGCTCACCGACCGGGCCGCCCAAACTCTGCTCGGCGACCGCCGGGAGCCACCACCGGCCGGCGCCGGCCGTCCGCCGGACCGTCGGTGGATCAACCACCTCCGCGTCCCCGTCTTCCTCTCCGGGGTCCTGTTGCTGGTGTACTTCCCGCTGATTCTGCGTCGGGTCGACCACTTCACCGCCTACACCACACTCCCCGACGACGTCTTCCTGGGCCGCTGGCTTCTCATCACCGCCGTACTGTTCGGTGTCTCCGCCGTCGTCCTGATCGTCCGTATGCGCCGCTCCCGCCACGGCAAGGGGCCCGCCGGCGGCGCACCGGGTGGCGAGGGAGAGAGGAACCGGGTGCCCGCGCCGTGACAAGGCAGGCGCTGGAGAACGCGCCGTCGCGAGCCAACGTGCCGTCGCGAGCCGCCAAGACAGCCCGCCAAGGAGCCCCCTCCTCTTGACGAGACCGTGCGCTCATCCCCGGCAGCAGCAGGGGCGACGGCCGTCTCGCGTCGGTCGGGTGTTTTGCTCCGTCGATACGGGCATGGCGTCGCGATCCGTCTCGCAGGCCGTTCCGCGACCGTATCGCGGGGTTCCGCCGGCTGCCGCGCCCACTTGCAGGAGACCGGGTTACGGGAGGCATCCTTGACGCCTGACGCCTGACGCCTGCCATGCTTGGGTCCAGATGCCGTTACAGGTATAAAGCCGCACAGTGTGTAGTGCGGTCGGCCTTACCGCCGTCCAACGGCGTCCGGGCGCTTGCCGGGCGCGCCGGGCGGGCCCCCGCTCGCGCCCGGGCTCGCGGCGCCCAGGGAAGCGGGCGGAGTGACCGCTCCGGTGGCGGCGGACTCGGTTCCGCCGTTCCAGGCATCGGCCATCTTCTGGCATCCCACGTCGCCGGGTCGGATGCCGCCCGAGACGAGGTCCGACGTCGTCATGGCCTCCATGTCGACGAACTCGACGCGCGTCCCCTCGGAGATCCGGGCCGGCCGTCGAGATGGAGTCCGACCCAGTAACGCGCACGTGACCGCTCACTACGGTCCGGGGAGCGCTCTCGGCCGTCATCACATGACCTGCCGGTAACTCGACTCTCAGGAGTCCCCCATGAGGCAGAACCGCCACCACCAGACACTCCGTCCCCCTCTTCTCTCGCCACAGTTTCCGGTCTCCGCCACCGGTTTCGCTGACTTCCCGAGAACGTTGGTGAGCGGTGGGACACCCTCCCCCGAGGCATCCGCACGCAGGTGCCCACGACCTTGTGGATCGAGAAGATGTACACCCCCGACTCGAACCGCACGATCACGGTCGGAACGACCACGGCGCTGGGCACGGGCAACTGGCACAAGCTGTCGTTCACCTTCCAGGGCTCGCAGATCAGCGCCACCGTGGACGGTCGCACCGTCGGCACGGCGATCAGCTCCCGGTTCTCGACGGGCCAGGCCGGGCTCGGCACCCAGGGCTACCGCACCAACCAGTTCGACAAACCGTCGATCACGGCGGGCACGGACTCGAAGACACCGACCGGGCCGGTCACCTCCGGGCTGAACGAGGTCAAGTGCCTGGACAACTAATCGGGTTCGAGCACCAACGGCAACAAGACCGGGATCTGGGACTGCGACGGCGGCTCCAACCCAGAAGTGGTATACCTGCCCACCTGATCCGGCCGCCCGGCCGGTCGCCGGGCGGACGCCTGCCGGGCGGCCGGTCAGTCGCGGGAGGTGGGCAGGTGGGTCGTGGTCCCGTCCGGTACGCGTTCAGCGGGCTCGGCGGGATCAGCCGCGGTGCTCCAGGCGGTGACGGCGGTCGGCATGATCACCGCCGCCTGTGCCTGGGCGATCTCCGCGCGCATTCGGTCCAGCAGGGAGTCCACGTCGCCGATCGTCCTCACGAGCCCGCCGGCCCGGTTCTTGCCGGGGAGGGGCGCCTGAGAGAGGGCCCGGTAGGTCTGGACGAGGAGGGGGACGATGGTGGGGTCCTCCGCTGTGCCCGAGCGCGACCAAGGCCGTGGACGCGGCCCTGCTGCTCGCGGAGATGGCGGTCCCGCACCCCGCCCGCCCGACCTGGCCGGACATCCTGCGGATGGATCACGCCCGCGCGCTCCCCCACCAGCGGCTGGTCACGCTGGATGAGCGTCTGGCCGGTGCGGCGGCCCGGCCGGTCGTACTGCCCGAGACGATCGTCGTCGACCGGGGCAAGGTCTTCGTCTCCGCCGCGTTCACCGCCGCCTGCGAGAGCCTCGGCATCAGCGTCCAGCCCGCCCCGCCCCGCGCCCCCACCGCGAAGGGCATCGTCGAGCGCACCTTCGGCTCCATCAACGCCCTGTTCTGCCAGCACCTGCCCGGCTACACCGGATCCGACGTCACCCGCCGCGGTCCCGACACCGAGAAAGACGCCTGCTACAGCGTCGCCCAGCTGCAGGACCTGCTCGATGAGTGGCTGGTGCACTACCACCACCGGCCTCACGAAGGGCTGCGCCACCCGATGATGCCCAGGAAGACACTCCCCCCGAACCAGATGTGGGCCGCCCTCGTCGCCGTCGCCGGACACGTGCCCGTCCCGCTGACCGGGCGCGACTACCTCGAACTGCTCCCCGTGCGATGGCAGGCCATCACCCCCGCCGGCATCACCATCCACCACCGCACCTACGACGCGGACCTCCTCGCCCAACACCGCGGCCAGGCCTCCCCCGTCGCCGGCCGCGACGGGAAATGGGAGATCCACTACAACCCCCCGGCCCCGCAGGGCTCGACGTGCTCCCGGCATGATCAAGGCTCGGCGGCCTACGCCGATGCCGGGGCGCGGTAAATGCCCCCGCTCTGGGGGGGCGTTCGCCTCTAAAGTGACGCAATGGCACGCTCATGGACTTGGCTGCACGAGCATCTCGGTCGCCCACCCGGCCCCCTCACCTACGACATGGTGGCCGCCGCCGTGGCGGACAAGCTCCCTGAGAGCGACGATCTCGACTGGAAGCAACCGCTGCCGAGCTTCGCGCGAAAGCCGGGGGTCTGGAACGAGTTCGCCAAGGACGTCGCCGCCATGGCCAATACACGCGGCGGGCTGCTCATCTACGGCGTCAGCGACGACATCAAGTTCATCGGCGTCGACCTGGCGAAGGTGGACGAGGAGCAAATGCTCAGCGCCATACGCAACGGCATCCAGCCCTACATCTCGGGCGTCGAAATCATCCCGCTGCCCGCCCCGGGTGGCGGCGGCCCCGACGTGCTGGTCGTCGATGTCCCGCCCAGCGAAATGGCGCCGCATTTCCAGTACGGCTGGGAGGCCAAGGACAAGGACCGTGTCACGTTCAACGCGCCGCACCGCATCAGCGACCACAGCTTCTACATGCCCGAACACCAGGTGGCCCGCGCCTACCGCGAGCGCTTCGCCCGTCAGGACGCGGCCGATGCACTGCTCCAGGCATGTCTGACGCAGACGACCGAGACCGTCCTAAGCGAATCCGAGGGGTTGCCAGCCTGGCTGGTCATCGTTGCCCGGCTCACACGTCCGGTCCCGCGGATGGTGCCCGCGCCGACCCACACGGAAGCGAAGTACACGCTGCACGAGGCTTTGAAGACGGCGGGCCGGATCAACGACGTCGGCGGGCCGGCGGTCCTGTCCAATGTGCTCGGCAACGACATGCAGGTCGGCCTGCGCCGCTGGGTAGCCAGCAGCTTCCTCGTCCCCGACCGGCGATCCCCCGGGCGGGACGCAATGGTCGAACTCCTCCACGATGGGACCGTACCCGTCAGCGCCGAACTCGCCCACGGTCTCCCCCTCCGTGATGGCGTCCCCGTCACACCTGCCAGGCCCGTTCCCAGACGCCCCCACCCGCGGAACGACCCAGACCCTCAGGAGACTGATCACCACGGCGATGACGACCTGACCGCCCGGAATCCACCACCCCCGACCGCACGGCAAGCCGCCCTTCAGCCGCCAACACCTGCACCCGCAACAACAACACCCCGACACTGACACCCAACTCGTCCGCAACTGCCTGCAGATCAAGACCCGACTGCCAACTCCACAACAACACGGAATCCATACTCGCCGACCAAGCCACCGAATCAGCCCCACCCCCTACCGGCTCAGTCGCACTGCCAGAAACACACACCACGTCCTCCGAAACAGGAGATTGCGACGGGTCCCGCGGCGACGACATCCCAACCCGGGACGCCACCTCACCCTCCGGACACGGTGGCGCTGCGGCTTCAGGTGCGGGGGCGCTGGAGCGAGCGGCGAGGAATTCCTCGGCGACGGTGCGCGCGTCGCTCTTTCCCACCGTGCGTCGCGCGACGCGCACCTCCCGCTCCTGAAGGCCCATCAGGTCGGCGACCGCCCCGTCGCTTCCCACTGTGACGGCGAACGCGGCAAGCGTCCGCGTCCGTTCGGCCTGGGCCTCGTCGAGGACGGCCTGGGCTTGGCGGACCTTTTCGTCACTGCCGCAGAACGCCTCTGCCAGGCGGGTGTTGCGTTCCCATACTTCACGTAGCTCCACGCGCGCATCAACGTTTCTGCAGCCCACCCGACACCCGCTCCGAGATTGCATCACTCAAAAGGAGTTACTGTCGCCTCGGCGCGTGACATCCGGGCCGGCGCCGATAGCCGACGGCCCCGGGTGTGCCCGTCACCGTGCGCTAGGCTGACGCCTGATATGAGTGGCGAGACCGACCTGCGGAAACTACTGAGTGGCATGAGCCCGGAGCTGCGGCCGGGCCGCTATGTGTTCACCGTCGCCGAAGCGGGCGTTCCACCGGGTCTCGCGCCCGTCGTCACGGTCGCCGAGCACGAAGGTCTGACGCTGGTCGTCCCACGTGAGGACGCCGATGCGGCAGGTCTCCCCTACGACTACGAGGCGGCCTGGATCACGCTGCGCGTCCATTCCGCCCTGGACGCCGTCGGGCTCACTGCCGTCGTCGCCCGGGAACTCGCTTCGGCGGGTATGAGCTGCAACGTTGTGGCCGGGTTCCATCACGACCACCTTTTCGTTCCCTACGAGCGCGCGGCAGAGGCGGTCGTGGTGCTGGAGGGCCTCGCGGAGCGGTCCGTGTGACCGCTCCGACGGGGTCCTCAGACCCGGTGCGGGAACCGCCGGTTCAGTGGGTGGCGATGGCTGGGTCGCTCACGCCCGGCCGGCCGGTCTCGACGTGTCCGGCGAGGCGGCGCAGGTACGTCGCGTCCTGGTCGCAGACCACGGACAGGTCGTACCAGCCCCTGCCGGCCTCCGGGTCGATCCGGTGGACGACTTCGGCGCCGGGGCGCACCGTGAGCGTCTGCTTCTTGCCGTCGTAGGCGTTCGTGATGGTGAGTCGGCAGGTGGCGGAGCCGGCGTTGCCGAGGGTCAGCTCCAGTCGTCCTGACGCGATGTGGCGGGCGCTCACCTCGGGGCCGGCTGTCTTCCCCGGGCCCTTGAAGGCGCGCAGGAATCCGTTCGGTCCGTGCACCGTCAGGTCCACGACTTCGGCGGAGTAGGCCGTGTTCCAGGTGTCGGAGATCTCTTTGCCCGCCTCCGTGGTGTACGTCCACGGCCCGTCGGTGCGGTTGCCCGCGGTGACGTGGAAGCACGCGGCCGCCTTCGGGCCGCCGCTGAAGGTGAGGGTGAAGCGGCCGGTGCCCGGCGTGGCGGTGCCGTCCACGTGCGGCTCGTAGGGCAGCGGGCGGGTGGGGCGGGTGCCCGGTTCCTGGCGTGGCAGCGCGGGGTCGGCCGGGGGCCTGGGGACGTAACTGGGGTGGCGGTCGTGGTCCGGGGGCTCGTACGCCGCGGTGCCGGGCAGCGCGGCGGGCTGTGTGTCGCGCAGCGAGAAGTCGAAGGCCGAGGTGAGGTCGCCGCACAGGGCTCTGCGCCATGGCGAGATGTTCGGCTCGGTGACGTTGAACCTGCGCTCCATGAAGCGGATGACGGAGGTGTGGTCGAACACCTCGGAACACACGAACCCGCCTGTGCTCCACGGTGAGACCACGATCATGGGCACCCGCTGGCCGAGTCCGTAGGGGCCGGCCGCGTACGAGGCGTTGCCGGGGAAATGGTCCAGGGCGGTGTCCACGGTGGAGAGTCCCTGCGCGGCGGACGCGGGCGGAAAGGGTGGGACGACGTGGTCGAAGTAGCCGTCGTTCTCGTCGTAGGTGATGAACAGCGCTGTTCTGCTCCACACCTCGGGGTTCGAGGTGAGCGCGTCGAGGACCTGGGAGATGTACCAGGCGCCGTAGTTGGCGGGCCAGTTGGGGTGCTCGGAGAACGCTTCGGGTGCCGCGATCCAGGAGACCTGAGGGAGCGTGCCCGCCTTCACGTCGGCCCGGAGCCGGTCGAAGTAGCCTTCTCCCGCCTTGGCGTCGGTGCCGGTGCGCGCCTTCTCGTGGAGTGGGTCGCCGGGCTTCGCGTCGCGGTACTTGTTGAAGTACAGCAGCGAGTTGTCGCCGTAGTTGCCCCGGTAGGCGTCGTCGATCCAGCCCCATCCACCGGCTGCGTCGAGGCCGTCGCCGATGTCCTGGTAGATCTTCCACGACACCTTGGCGCGTTCCAGGCGCTCGGGGTACGTCGTCCAGTCGTAGCCGGCCTCCGCGTTGCCGAGGACGGGGCCGCCGCCCTTGCCGTCGTTGCCGACGTGGCCGGACCAGAGGTAGTAGCGGTTGGGGTCGGTGGCCCCGATGAACGAGCAGTGGTAGGCATCGCACACCGTGAAGGCGTCGGCGAGGGCATAGTGGAACGGGATGTCCTGCCGTGTCAGGTGGGCCATGGTGCCGGCGGTCTTGGCGGGCACCCACTGGTCGTACTTCCCCTGGTTCCATGCCTTGTGGCCGCCCGCCCAGTCGTGGTCGAGGCCGCTGATGAACTGCATGCCGAGATCTTCGGCGTCCGGGTGGTACGGCAGTACCTCGGTGGCGCCGCTGGGCTGGTGCCACACCGGTTTGCCACTCGGCAGCGTCACCGGGCGCGGGTCCCCGAAGCCGCGCACGCCCCTGAGGGCACCGAAGTAGTGGTCGAAGGACCGGTTCTCCTGCATCAGCACGACGATGTGTTCGATGTCGTCGATCGTGCCGGTGCGCCGTCCGGCGGGGATCGCAGCCGCCCGGTCGATGCTGTTCGACAGGGCGGTGAATCCGGCGGTGGCTCCCGCTATCTGCAGGAATCGGCGCCTATTGAGTTCAGCCATGGGTGGTGGGCCTCCTGGTGGGGCAGGTCGACGAGCCGGACGGGGTCAGGGCATCGTCCGCCGGGGACAGCGGTACGGCGCGGCAGTGAAGCAGCGCCGTACAGCACACGAACAACACCACGCTCCCCCGCTCCCAGGGCCACCAGCGTCGGCCAGCACGAGGACGGCGTCAACAGTGCCGCACGGGATGGGAAAGGCCGGAGTGGTGTTGGCGGGAGGGGCGGTGGCCCACCAGCCCGGGGATACGTCCGGGGGCGCCTCACCAGACGTCAGCCGAGCCCGAGGGGGAGGTGTGGGGGGTAGTACGCGGGGGTGCGTGGGCCTGGGCGCTGTGCTCTGACGGGGGCCTCGGCCCCGGCGCTTGCGTCGTCGGCGCTGTCGGCCTTCGTGGTGCGGCCGGCAGTTGCCTTTCGCGGTGAGGAGCATCGGGGTGGGCCGGGACACGAGAGCGGGTGTCGGCCCTCGCTGTGAGCGGCAGTTGGCAGGGGCCCTCGGTCGTGCCGCTGCCTACGGTCACCCATAGCTGTGCGGGAGGGCGGTGGCGGTGACGCGTTCTCCGGCATCGGCCGCCCCGGGACGGTTCGTGCACGTCCCCGATGTGCCCGACGTGGCCGCGCGCCGCGAGGGCTCATGTGGGAGCGTCGTCAGAAGATGTCCGGCGGCTGCTTTCGGGTGGGCGGAGGGAAAGCTGCTGCCGGCCGGTCCCGGGACGGCTCCCAGGGCGTTTCTCCTCGGGCGGGCGCACACTGGGGGTGCGCGGTGTTTTCACCGCCGTGCGGGTTCGAGCACATGGAGGCTTCCATGCTGAACGCCATCGCGGATGTGTTGCGCAGTATCGGCGGTGCCATCGCCACGTTGGTCGCGCTGCCCTTCCGTGCGGTCGCACGGTTGTTCGGCGGCGCCTCCGCCAGTACTCACGGCAAGCACTGATCCCAGGCGGCGGCTCTGCTCGGCCCGCCCGGTTGCCGTCTGTCGGCGCGCCGCTGTGTTGGGCCGTGCCTCATCCGGCGCCCGGCAGCCGGACCTCCACCGTCCCGTCGTCGCGCACCCGGGTGAGGAAGGACGGCTGCGGGGCGGTGGCCGGGCCGCGTACGTTCCAGCCGTCCGAGAGCCGGAACACACTGCCGTGCCACGGGCATTCCACGCAACCGTCCTTCACCGCGCCCTCGGAGAGCGGGCCGGAGAAGTGGCTGCACCGGTCGGCGAGTACGTGCATCTCGCCGCCCGCCTGACGGACGACGAGGAGGGGGACCTCGCCCAGTTCCCGGCGTACCGCCCGGCCGACCGGGAAGTCCTCCATCCGTCCGACGGTCTGCCAGCCCGGGCTCAGCAGATGTGCCACCGGCTCCGCCTTGTTGGCGCCCGCGGCCTGCCGGTAGGCGAGGTGGCCGCCGAGCATGCCGCCGGCGCTCACCGCGAGGAGTCCGGCGAGGCCGAGGGACTTGCCGAGCGCCTGCCGGTCGCGTCCCCGGGCCACCCAGGAGGCGGTGTACAGCCCCACTCCCGCGATGTTCGCCACGGCGTGCACCAGCCCGGTGCGCATCTGCTGCTCGTGCTGCTCGGCCCAGTCCACCCAGCCGGCCAGGCTCGCGGGACCGGCGGCGGCGACCCCCACGCCCACCAGCACGCGGGCCGCGCGACCCGTGCCCGGGACGGCGTCCAGCACAGAGGCCGACACCCAGGCGCCCATGGGCACCTGGACGAGGACCGGGTGCAGCGGATGCCCGAGCGGGAGGCCGTGCAGCACGTCCCGGTACCTGCCCAGCGGGAGGCCCTGTACGACTCGCTGCAGACGGCCGACGGCACCGTCGACCTGCGAGGCGTCCCCCAGCGCGTCGAGGGAGCGCAGCAAAGCGGCGCCGACACGGGCGAGGGCACTTTCGGGCCGCCCCTCGTCCGAGGTGGGCACCGCTGGTTTCCGGGACATCGGGGAGAACGGCATGGTGTCCGGTTAGCCGCTGCGGCGGGCCGCCAAACGGCCGGCGCGGCCTTTCACCCCGCTGGTCTCCGTGATGCGAGGTCAGGCGGAACCGCGGGGGACGGTGAGGTGGTGCGCCACTGAGCCCTTTCAACCTCAGTTCAAGCAGGTAGGGCGGACGGTTCTCGGCGTCGGCCGAACGATCACCCGCCGCCGACAACGGTGAGGACACCGCGGGCGAGGCTTTGTCCCGTGCGGCCTCACGCAAGGTGGACACGTTCTCAGAGGGGCTACGGGCTCCACTCGGACCCTGATTTTGGCCGGCCCGATGACAACCGGGATCTTCCCGAAGTTTGTGCCTCCAGATCTCCGAGGTGCCAGCTGCATGTCAAGCTGAAGGGATGTACCCCTCGTCTGCACTGGGTGAGTTCCTGAGGTCGCGACGGGCTCGTCTGCAGCCTGAAGAACTGGGCCTTCCCGGCGGTGTTCGCCGTCGCCGAGTAGCCGGGCTCCGGCGCGAAGAGCTGGCTCCGCTGGCTGGAGTGAGTGTCGGCTACTACATTCGGCTGGAGCAGGGGCAGGCACCGAACGTCTCAGATGAGGTCTTGGACGCCCTGGCTCGCACTCTCCGACTGGACGCTGATGAGCGGCGACACCTGCACCGGCTGGCGCGTATCCCCCAGGCCCAGACCTCATTGCCGCCGGCCGAGGTGCTACGCCCGGGTCTCTCGCACATGGTCAAGGCGTTCACCGACGCCCCCGCCATCGCCGTGGGCCGCCGCGGCGACATCCTCGCCTGGAACCCGCTCGCGCATGCCCTGCTCGCGCCGCACTGGCCCGTCGTGCCGACAGGCCGCCCGCCCAATTTCGTTCGTATCGACTTCCTTGAACTCGGATTCGCCCGAAGCCTGTACACCGACTGGGCCGCTAAGGCACGGGACGACGTCGCCTACCTACAGGTCTCGGTGAGCAACTTCCCGGGCGATGAGCAACTGCTGGCCTTCATCGCTGAGCTGAAGGAGCTCAGCCCTGAGTTCCGCGAACTGTGGGTCGAGCATCCGGTGAGCAACTGCGCCACCATCGCGCGGGAGTACCGGCATCCCCAGGTGGGTGCCATGACCCTGGCTGCAGAACTGCTACGCCCTCCAGATGATGAGGGACAGGGCGTGACCGTGTTCCAGGCGGAGCCGGGCTCAGTTTCGCAGGATCGGCTACGCCGACTAGCGGAACTGACGTCTGGCTCCGCGGCGTAGGCCGATACTGATGGCCGGTGCCACTTCCTGGGTATGTGGAAGTGGCACCGGTGCAGATCGCACGAGGACAGATTCAGGTCGCCATCGTGTCTGCCGACAGGCCCGTGGGAATGCGGTGCAAGACTCTCGCGCAGACGAATGCGCCGGTCAGCGTGACTGCTCCCGCCACCAGGAACGCCATATGCAGTCCGCCGACCGTCGCCAGCCTCTGCGTGGTGGTGGGGGCCAAGGCCGCCGTGCGGGCCGCCACGATGGCGCTCAGTCCAGCCACACCGATCGCGCCGACGAAGGTCGGCATCTGTGCCAGGCTTCCGGCGACGCCTTGGTCGGACTCGTCGAGACCGGAGGTGATGGTGGTGACGACGGCCACGACGGTCAGCACATGCCCGAAGCCCATCGCCGCCGAACTCCCCAACAGCAAAACGAGGTTGCCGTCCGCCGGCAGCAGCGCCATCAGCAGGGTGCCCAGCCCCTGCACCGTGAGGCCGAGAGCAATCACGGATGCCGCGCCGCGGGCGCTGATCAACCGTGCAGTCAGGCTGCCCGCGGCCAGGGCAGCTACGCCCTCGGCGGTGAAGCCGAGGCCGGTCTGCAGTGCGGTCCACCCCACGACCTGCTGCATGTAGATGCTCAGCAGCAGCGTCGCTCCTCCGCACATCCCGAAAGTGATCAAGCCAGTGGCCATACCCCACTTCACCGTCGTGCGACGTAGCAGACGCAATGGCACGAGCGGCTCAGGGTGTCGCGCCTCGGCAGCGAGGAAGCCAACGAGCAGAACTGCGGCGCCGATCAGCGCGGTCAGGGTGGGTGTGCTGAGCCAGCCGCTGGCGCCTCCGGTGGTGATCCCGTAGACGAGGGCGAAGAGGCCACCGCTGGCCAGGACGGCCCCAGGCACGTCGAGGCGGGTAGTCCGGCTGTGCCGGGTGTCCTGCACGACCGTGGCAGCGCCGACGAGGACAAGCAGACCGATGCCGAAGAGGATGAGCATCGTCCACCGCCAGTTCAGGCCACTGGTGACGATGCCGCCGCCGATCGTGCCGATGACGAAGCCGAGCGACAGCAGTGCGCCGTTGACACCCAGGGCCCGCGTCCGTTGCGGTCCCTCGGGGAAGGCAGCCGTCATCAGGGCCAGTGCTGTGGGGCCGATCGCCGCGGCTGCGATGCCCTGGCCGACTCGGGCGGTGATGAGGAGGGCGGCCACGCGGGCGAGTCCGGCGAGGAGGGAGAAGCCGGTGAAGGCGCACACCCCGGCGATGAACAGCCGTCGCCGGCCGATGATGTCTGAGAGCTTCCCGAACAGGGGCATAAGAGCAGCCGTAGGCAGCAGGCAGCCGGTAACCACCCACTGCAGAGCATCGGGGCTCGCGAACCCGAGGCTGCGGCCGATCTCCGGCAGGGCCACGGTGATGATCGAGTAGTCGAGGCCGGTCATGAAAGTGGCGCCGCACAAGGTCAGGAGAACCATCCACCCGCGGGCGCCGAGTGAGATCTGCGTGGTATCGCTCATGCCGACCACGATGCGATGGCCCACATCCCCCAACCAGCGCCCTGGTAAAGGTACATCTGCCAGATACAGGCAGAGCTGTCGCATTCCCGCAAGCAAGCAGAAGTGAAGACTCTGGCAGGCGGGTACGCGAAGAGGATCATCCACTTCCGGGAGCTTCTGCGTGCTTGCCTACTCATCCGGCGTCGACGTGTGTCCCGCTCCACCCTGCGCTTCCTCACACAGCAATTGCGCCGGCACCGCCGCGCGATCGGGACGCGGTGGCGGCGGCTGAGCGCCGGTCGTCAGGCCCTCCTCACGCTCGCTGACCTGTGGGGCACACTTACGCCCAACTCGCCGCCGGATTCGGGGTCGGGATCACGACGGCCTACCGCTACGTCACCGAGGCCGTCGGCCTCTTGGCCGATCTCGCACCCAGCTTGGCCGAGGCCGCCCGCACAGCCTCAACCAAGGCGTTCGTGCTGCTGGACGGCACGCTCCTACCAATCGACCGCATCGCAGCTGACCGCCCCTTCTGCTCGGGAAAGCACAAGAAGCACGGCATGAACGTTCAGGTCCTCACCGATCCTTTCGGAAGACTGCTGTGGGCCTCAGCGGCCCTGCCCGGGGCCGTCCACGACATCCGTGCGGCCCGCGCGCACGGCATCATCAGCGCCCTTGCCCAATCCGACGTCACATGCTGGGCGGACAAGGGCTACCGAGGAGCCGGCGGCACCGTCCGCACCCCGTACTGGGGACGCTGGCACACCCTCTCCACCGGCCAGCAGGCGGTGAACCGATCGCACACCAAGATCCGCGCACTCGTCGAACAAGCCATGGCCAGCCTCAAGTCCTGGAGGCTTCTACGCAAGCTCCGATGCTCCACCACCCGGATCACCAGCCTTGTCCAAGCCGTCCTCACCCTGCATCTGAACAGCTCAGATCGATGATGGAAAAGGCTCACTGTCTCCGTCCGCGGGGCCGACGCGTCCCGCTCGCCGAACGGGTACGGGTGGACCGACGCGCCGTCGGTGTGGCGCTCCGTCTTCGTCTTTCCCCTCCCCCGGCCTGCCTGCCCGCTCCTCCTCCGGAGGAGGCGGCGCTCCGCGGCGGAGCCCGCTCCTGCCGCGGCACCGCCGACGACGCCGGCCGCCCCTGCGGGCGGCCGGTGCCGGTCAGGGATGATCGGGCCGTTGGTCGGGCGGGGTCCCACCACCCTTGCCACCGCCCTTGCGGCCCTTGTCGGTGCCGTGGGCGTGGCTGCCGCCGCCTCTGCTGGGCGGGCCGGACTCGCGGGCCTTGATGTCGTCCGCGTCGTGTGGCGCGGCGCTTCTCTTGTCGCTGCGACGTTGGGCGGGCTGCTGGGAACTCGGCATGCTGACGACTCCTTCCACAAGCAAAAGACGCCCCTCTCAACGTACAACGGGCTGCCCAGGAGGGCGCGTGCAGCGGTGGAGGCCGCCCGCCGTCCCGGACATGGAGGTGGGGGCGCCTGGCTGGTCGGGGGGCCACCGGCGGGACTCGCGGGCAAGCCCGTCAGGCAGCCCGGGCGGTCAGGTCCTGGTCTCCGCGGCCGTGCCCGGCTCATGATCCCGGTCGCCGCCCTCACCGGCACGTCCTACGGGCAGGGGGTGCCGTCGTCCGGCAGTGTCGTGCCGTGGCGGGAGAGGCACAGGACGGTGCCTTCCCGGTGCGCGGAGAGCAGGAGGGCGCCGTCCGGGGTGGCGGCGAGCCCGGCGAAGGGACGTGGAATGCCGGGCATGCCGTGCGTGGTCAGCGCAGGCGTCCGGGCGCCGGCCGGGCCCGGCCCGACGGGGAGGTTCTCGGCGACGGTGCGCCGGTCCCCGGTACGGGGGTCGATCGCGAGCAGGCGCGCGGTGCCGGTTTCCACGACGAACACCTCCGCGTCCAGCACGGTGAGTCCTTGCGGGGCGGCGAGGCCGTCGGCGACCACTCGCGGCGGTTCCCCGGCGGTCGTGACGAGCAGCAGGGTGCCGCGCTCCTCGTCGGTCACCCACACCCGGTCCGGCCCCTCGCACACGACGTCGGCGGGCCGGCCGAGACCGGCGGCCAGCACGGCCGGGTCGGGGCCCGCGGACCGCTCAGGGGGCTCGGGGCGCAGGACGAGCACGCGTCCCGTGCCGCTCTCCGCGACGACGAGCGCCCCGTCGGCGCGGGCCGCGACCCCCGCCGGCCGGTCCAGCCCGCGCGCCCGCACCCGGACGGAGTCGTCGTCGGGGTCGTACGTGCTGACCTGCCCGTACTGGGAGGTGACGTGGAGGAGGCCGTCCGCTCCCGCGTCGACGCCGTGGCTGAAGTGCAGCCGCGTGTGGGTGACGGGGCCGCTCGTGGCGGCGTCGTCCTCGGGCGGGCCGGCGAGGCGGTAGTGGTCGGCCAGGTACGTCCGTCCGCCGAGGTCGACGGTGATGCCCCAGGGGCCGTCCAGCCCCGGGGGTACGATCTCGCGGGTGCGGCCGTCGGGGTGCAGCTCCAGTACGCCGCCGTCGGCGAACCCGGAGACGAACATGCGGTTCTCGGCGTCGAAAGCGGCGTTGTCCAGACCGGGTACGCCGCTGTCGAGGACGGTGCGGTCGCCGCTGCCGTACAGGTCGAGGCGGGTCACCAGTCCGCGCGGGCCGCAGGACAGGACGTGGAGTACGCCGGCGAGGTCGAAGCGCACGGCCACCGGTTGGGGCAGCCCCGTCGCGACCAGCTCCGGCGCACCGCCGTCCAGCGCGATGCGCCAGACCTCGCCGGTGACCATGTGCGGGTAGTAGAGCAGGCCGTCCGGGCCGCGCTGCATGGCGTTGCCCAGTGCCAGCCCGCCGGTCAGCACCGAGGGGTCCCCGCCGTCCGGGAACAGTTCCAGCAGCCGGCCGCCGGGGCGCATCTCGTTGACGAACAGCCGGTCGCCGACGCAGGTGATGCCGTTGACGACCGGCACCTCGTCCGAGACCAGGTCGAAGCGGCCCGCCGGCTGGCGGCGCCACACCCGGCCGGGGACGAGGTCGGCGATGTAGAGGGAGCCGTCCGCTCCGAAGGCGAGATCGTCCGGGGACTGGACCAGCCCGCCGGGTGGGACGACCGGTTCCACGTCGCCGTTGTGCGGGTCGAGGGCGCTGATCATGCCGCCGAGGTACTGCGCCACGTAGAGGCGGCCGTCCGGCCCGAAGGTGATGCCGTTGGCGCCCCAGAGGCGGCTGGGCGCGTTGAGGCGCTCCAGGGTCCACCGGGGGTCGGTGACCGGGGTGGGCCCGTCGGCGGCGCGGCTCACCCCGCGTTCACCAGGACCTCGTCCATCCCGCTGCCCTCGCGCCACTCCTGCAGCAGGCGGTGGAAGGCGATCGGTCCGTCTCCGTAGCCGTTCGCACGCCTGCGGGGCATCCCCTCGTTGTTGTAGTAGCCCGGGGTGCACTCGGCCTGGAAGGCGTGCAGATCGGCGGCCTTCTCCTCGATGGTCGCCACCCAGGCGTCCTGGGCCTCGCGGGTCGGCTCGACGTACCGTGCGCCGCGCTTGCGTGCGGCGGCGACGATCTCGGCGACGTGGGTGGCCTGTTCGTCCAGTACGTGGAGGAAGTTGACGCTGGAGGCGTTCTGCAGGGAACCGAGCTGGAAGAGGTTGGGGAAGCCGTGGGTGGTCAGGCCGTGCAGGGTCCGGGGGCCCTTCTCCCAGGCCTCGGTGAGGGCGACGCCGCGGCGTCCGTAGGCCGGAACCAGTCCGGCGGCCAGTCCGGAGACGCCGACGGCGAAACCGGTGGCGAAGACGAGGCAGTCCACTTCGTACTCGACGCCGTCCACGACCACGGCGTGCTCGGTGAAACGCTCGACGCCCTGGGTGTCGGCGGTGTCGACGAGGTGCACGTTCGGCCGGTTGAAGGTCTGCAGATACGTGTCGCTGAAGCCGGGCCGCTTGCACATGTAGCGGTACCAGGGTGTGAGCAGTTCGGCCGTCGCCGGGTCCTGGACGGTCTGAGCCACCCGGGCGCGTATCTCGTTCATCTTGGCGAGGTCGGCCAGTTCCTCGGTCTCCTCCCGGACGTCGTCGGGGAGGTCGCGGTAGGCGTCGCTGGCGATGAGTTTCTGCTGCAGGCGCGCGGTGCCGGTCCAGCCGTCGGCGACGAGGTCCTCCTCCACGTGGCCGCCGGTGACCAGGGTCAGGAAGTTCTCGCGGCGCCGGCGGTGCCAGCCCGGGGTCAGTCCGGCCGCCCACTGCGGGTCCGTGGGCCGGTTGGCGCGCAGGTCGACGGAGGAGGGGGTGCGCTGGAAGACGTACAACTGGTCTGCGCTCGCGCCGAGATGGGGCACGCACTGCAGGGCGGTGGCGCCCGTGCCGATCACGCCGACGCGTTTGTCCCGCAGGCCGGTGAGGTTTCCGTTCGCGTCGCCGCCGGTGTAGGTGTAGTCCCAGCGGCTGGTGTGGAAGGTGTGGCCGCGGAAAGTGTCGATGCCCTCGACGGCCGGTAGTTTCGGCTCGCTGAGGGTGCCGGTGGCGCTGACGACGTAGCGGGCGCGGATGTGGTCGCCGCGGTCTGTCGACACCGTCCAGACGGCCGCCTCCTCGTCCCAGCGCAGTGCGGTGACCTGAGTGCGGAAGCAGGCGTCGCGGTAGAGGTCGAAGGTGCGTCCGACGGCGCGGGCGTGCTGCCGGATCTCCTCGCCCGGGGCGTACTTCCAGCCCGGCATGGTGCCGGTCTCCTCCAGGAGCGGCAGGTAGACGTAGGACTCGATGTCGCAGTGGATGCCGGGGTAGCGGTTCCAGTACCAGGTGCCCCCGAAGTCGGAGCCCTTCTCGATCACCCGTACCGGACCGATGCCCTGCTGGCGCAGCCGGGCCGCGGCGAGCAGGCCGCCGAAACCGCCGCCGATCACGACCGCCTCGACACTGTCGTGCAGGGGCTGCCGCGCTTCTTGCGGCGGGGCGTAGGGGTCTTCGTCCCAGTAGCCGAACTCGCCTGTCAGGCGCGCGTATCGGCGGCCGGAGCCGGTGGGCGTGCGCCGGTCCCGTTCCGAGCGGTAGCGGGCCCGTGCCGCGGCGAGTTCCGGTACGGCCCGGGCCGCTTCGGGCGCCCGGCCTTCCGCGGAAGGGGAGGTGCCGGAGGGGGTGGCAGGGGGCGGTGACGCGGTCATGTGGGGGCTCCTCGGGGCGGTACTGGTGGGGGCGTGAGGAAGCAGCCGGTCCATGGCGCGCGAACCCGGCCGCGTGTGCAGCGTACATGTTCTATGTATGAGCCACATGAAGGCGTCTGTCGCTCGCCCGGCGTGCGCGAAGCTCGGCTCGGGTGGCGGGCTGGGCAGTGGTTTCGCGTGCTGCAAGGCCTCGGCCCCGCACCTCTGGTGAGGGCGCGGGGCCGGGGCATTCATTGCTCAGGGGTGTGCGAGGTCCCCCAGCCCGGCGTGTTCCGGCGAGGTGATCGTGGACCAGATGAGGGGCGTCGGGCCCGTCGGTACCTTCAGGGACGGGGTCGGGGCAGCGGGGGTGTCCAGCTCCAGGCGTGGCCGGGGCACCTCACCGGTGAGGGGGACGGCGCCGTGGGGCAGGGAGCCGGGGAGGTCGGCGTCGGCGTAGCGGCGGACCTTGCGGTGCCAGTTCAGGATGCCCGCGAGCCAGTCGCGCAACTCGCCCATGTACGCGTCGAGCGCCGCGACGGCTTCCGGCTTCAGCCCGAAATCGGCGCAGAGCACGGGGAGTTCGTGGGCCACGGCGTGCTCGAACTGCTCCAGCCGGGAGCGCATGAGGTCCGCGACGATGCCCAGGGCGGTCGGATAGTCGCAGTCGAAGAAGTTCTCCACGACCAGGACGCAGTTGTGCAGCTCCCCTTCGTACTGGATCTCCTTCTGGTACGAGAAGACGTCGTTGATGAGGAAGCCGTAGTCGCTGACGGCGTTCTCGATGGCGCGCAGGGTGCCGCTCTGCAGCACCTCGGCCGGCAGGACCCCGGCGTGCCGCATGCGGCACAGGCTCATCGTCAGTTCCGAGCCGAAGGTCGCGCGCCGCATCTCCAGGTAGTCCACGGGGTCGGGGACGCGGTGCTGGGCCTGGTTGAGCAGCTCCCACAGCCAGCTCTCCAGCATCGCGTCGACGGCCGCCCGGAAAGCGCTGCGGCGGGAGGCGTCCATCGGCCCGGCGGTCCGGGCCCACAGGTCCGCGAGGGACACCTCGATGGGGGCCTGGGCTGCGGCGGCCCCGGCGGCGGGGTCCTCCAGCGGCATGCAGGCGAGCAGTCGTTCGTGCTGCGCCCTCGCGGCGGCCAGTCCGCGCGGACGTCCGAAGACCAGGGGGTAGTAGTCGTCGCCGTAGGTGCCCCAGGTCAGCCACTCGGCGCTCAGTTCGAGTTCCTCGGGTTCCGCGTCCGGGTCCAGACCCGCCGAGCACAGGGCGAAGTCGTAGCCCGCGAGTTTCTCCCGGTCCCAGATGTCCTGGAGCAGGCCGGTGCGCTCGGCCCAGTCGAGGGAGGCGGCGCGCGCCCGGTCCAGGTGGGGGCTGATGGTGACCGGGTAGGGCAGGGTGAACTCGGGCAGTACCGAGGGGCCCGTCCTGCGGTGCGGGTCGCGGGTGTGGGTGCGCAGCCGGGCCCGGGACGGTTTGCCCAGGAGCGCCGCGAGGTGCATCGCGCTGGTCCCGAGTACGCCGTCAGTGCCGCCGGGGCCGCCGGTGAGCGCTCCCTCGTTCATGTAGCGGCTGGAGCGCAGGTGCCATTCGTGGCCGCCGGACTGCCAGTCCTGAAGCCCCTTCACGTATGCGGCCAGAGCGGCGCACTCAGCCGGGTCGAGGCCGTGCTCGGCGCTCAGTGCGGGCAGTTCCGTCAGCGCCGTGTTCTCGAACTGTTGGAGACGCGAGGTGAGCAGGTCGTTGACGGCTTCGGCGGCCTCGGGGGTCGTGCATCCCAGGAAGGTCTCCAGGACCAGGACGCCGTTGCTGAGTTCGCCCTCGTCCTCGACCTCGCGCTGGTAGGAGAACAGGTCGTTGCGCAGGTGGACGGCGTCGGAGAAGGCGTCGGTGAGGACCCGCAGCGGCCGCGTTCCGGCGACGCGGGCGGGCAGTTCGGCTCCGGCCGCGTACTCCACCAGTCCCGCCGACCAGGGTGCGCCACCGACCTTGCGCCGCATCTCGATGTACTCGACGGGGTTGGAGATCCGGCCCGCGTTGATGTTCGAGAGTTCCCACATCGACTCGTTGAGGAGGTTGCGGGTCGAGCGGGCGAAGCGCTCCCGCCAGTGCGCCGACATCGCGGGGACGGTGCGCCGCCACAGGTCGGCGAGCCCCGCCTCGACCGGGGTGGTCGGCTCCGGGAAGCCCTCCGCGAGGTCGGCCGGCATGAAGGCGGGCAGCCGGTCCAGGTACGCCTTGGCGCCCTGGCGGTCCTGAGTGCGTTTGAACAGTTCGAGGAAGTGGTCGTCGAAGAAGAACACCCAGACGTACCAGTCGGTGACCAGGCACAACGCGTCTTCGTCGCAGTCGGGGTGCGTGTAGGCGCACAGCAGGGCGTAGTCGTGGGCGTCCAGATCGCTCTGCTCCCACACCCCCGAGCCTTCGAGCATGCCCATGGAGCGCGCCCAGTCGCGGGCGTGCTCGCGGGCCGGAGCCACATGGCGGTTCAGGCGGGCCGGGTAGGGGACGTAGAAATCAGGAAGAGCAAAGGGTTGGGTCACGGAGAGACCAATACATTCCAGGGGCGGGCGATACCGACCCGGAAAGTATCCGCAGACAAACCCGGCCCCGCAA
Source organism: Streptomyces sp. NPDC049954 (assembly GCF_040656295.1). Classification (NCBI taxonomy): domain Bacteria; kingdom Bacillati; phylum Actinomycetota; class Actinomycetes; order Kitasatosporales; family Streptomycetaceae; genus Streptomyces; species Streptomyces sp. NPDC049954. The sequence continues at coordinate 341,260 of NZ_JBFALS010000009.1, read as the reverse complement.
TACGTTCCTTTTTTCGGGCAACCGTACACGGCGTTCGAACCACCCTCCGACCGGACCGAAGTCTTGACTGTGCCCAGCATTTCCCCCGGTCAGCCGGGCATCGCGAGGGATGGAGCATCCCGCAGCAGTCACACTCGCACAGCCATGCGGCAATTCACTCCGGAGAGGGCTGCCGAGAAATCGGATCGGCTGTAAAAATGGCACCGCATTTTCCTAACGAGGAGGCATTCTTTTGTCCGTCCGCACCGAATCCGAAGCACTGGACCGGCCTCAGCAGAGTCTTGGGGCCTCGGCGGCTCGCAATCTCGCCACCACCACCAAGTCGGCCCCGCAGATGCAGGAGATCACCTCCCGCTGGCTGCTGCGGGCGCTGCCGTGGGTCCAGGTGCAGGGCGGCACCTACCGGGTCAACCGTCGCCTCGCCTACAACGTCGGCGACGGCCGCGTCACCTTCGTCCAGACCGGGGACCGCGTCAGCGTCATCCCCGAGGAGCTGCGCGAACTGCCCCCGCTGCGCGACTTCGAGGACCCGGACGCGCTCCAGGAGCTCGCCGGGCGCTGCGAACAGCGCACCTACCCGGCCGGTACCGTCGTCGCCGCGGCCGGCGACCGCGTCGACAGTGTGCACCTGCTCGCCCACGGCCGCATCGCCCGCGTCGGCACCGGCCCCTACGGTGACGAGACCAGCCTCGGTCTGCTCGCCGACGGCGCCTACTTCGGCGAGCAGGCCCTGCTGTCCGACGAGGCGGTGTGGGAGAGTTCCGCGCGCGCCGAGACGGAGTGCACCGTTCTCGTCCTCAGCCGCGCCGACGTCCTCAACCTCGCCGAGCGCGCCCCCTCCTTGGCGCAGCAGCTGCGCCGCGCCGCGCTCGTGCCCGAGCAGCGCACCAACAAGTACGGTGAGGCGGCCATCGACCTCGCCGCCGGTCACGTCGGCGAAGCCGTCATCCCGCACACCTACGTCGACTACGAGGCCTCGCCCCGCGAGTACGAGCTGTCCGTCGCGCAGACGGTCCTCAAGGTCCACTCCCGGGTCGCCGACCTCTACAACCAGCCCATGAACCAGACGGAGCACCAGCTCCGGCTGACCGTCGAGGCCCTGCGCGAACGCCAGGAGGACGAACTCGTCAACAACAAGGAGTTCGGTCTTCTCAGCAACTGCGCCTACGAGCAGCGCCTGCAGCCGCACGCCGAAGTCCCCAGCCCCGACGACATGGACGAGCTGCTCTCCCGCCGGCGCGGCTCGAAGCTCTTCCTCGCGCACCCCCGCGCCATCGCCGCCTTCGGCCGCGAGTGCAACCGCCGGGGTCTCGTCCCGGAGAGCATCGACATCAACGGGCACCGCATCCCGACCTGGCGCGGGGTCCCGATCTATCCCTGCAACAAGATCCCGGTGGCGGCCGACCGCACCACCTCGATCATCTGCATGCGTACCGGTGAGGACGAACAGGGCGTCGTCGGGCTGCACCAGACGGGCCTGCCCGACGAGATCGAGCCCAGCCTCTCCGTGCGCTTCATGGGCATCGACGAGCAGGCCATCATCTCCTACCTCGTCACCGCCTACTACTCCGCCGCGGTCCTCGTCCCCGACGCCCTCGGGGTCCTGGAAAACGTCCAGACCAGCCGCTGGAGCTAGTCGCACCCCCAGCCCGTTCCGGCCCCGCCCCCCCCCCCCCCGGCCGGGGGGGGGGGGGGGGGGCGGGGGGGGGGCGCGGGGGGGCCCCCCCCCGCCCCCGGGGGGGGCAGGGGCCCCCGGCGCGCC
>NZ_JBFALS010000009.1:311345-339488 GCF_040656295.1 Streptomyces sp. NPDC049954 | reverse complement strand
GCACCGCCGTCCGGCGGTGCGGGGGCGGGGCCGTGTCTGCTGCGGCGGCTACCCCACGAGCGCGCCGGAGGCTGCCTGTCGCCGCTGCCGCGCCGGCCGCCACGTGGCCACGAGGGCGGCGGCCAGCAGGAGTTCGGCGATGTCACCGCCGTAGTACATGATCTCCGCGCCGCCCCTGACCTGGTCGACCGGCGCGTGGATGTCGACGAGGAAGCCGCCGTAGACGAGCTGGGAGACGGTGGCGTGCGCGGCGACGGCGACCCCGAGGACGGTGAGGCGCGCGGGGACTCCCGGCCGCAGCGGAGCGGGGTCCGGTCCGGCGATGCTCCAGGCGAACAGGCAGCCGGAGAGGAGGAAGTGGGCGCGCAGCAACCAGTGCAGTGCGGGCTGTTCCATGACGGTCTGGTAGAGCGGGGTGAAGTACAGCACGGCGAGACTCCCGGTGCTCAGCACCAGGGCCGTGACCGGATGGGCGAGGACGACGACGGGGCGGCTGCGCAGGGCGCCGGTCAGCAGACGGGCGCGGGCGGTCGGCAGCGTCCGCAGCAGCAGGGTGACCGGTGCGCCCAGCATCAGGGCGAGCGGGGCGTACATGCCGATCAGCATGTGCTGGGCCATGTGCCCGCGGAAGTCCTCGTCGGCGATCCTGGCCAGTGGCGGGGACAGCGCCGTGATCAGCAGGGCGCAGCCGCACAGGAAGCTCACCGTCCGCAGGCTCCCCCAGCCCCGCGCCGGATGACGTCTTCCGGCGCGGCGGACGAGCAGGAGGTAGGCGGCGGCAGCGACGACGACCAGCGCCACCGGCAGGAGCACCGTCCAGACGACGCCGCCGGCGTCGTGCGAGTGCAGGTGATGTGTGTGTCCGTTCACCGGGTGCGCCGGCCGGCCGGTTCGGGCGCGTCGGGGTCGAAGGGGCGGCAGCCGCGCTGGAGCAGGTGACCACCGACGATCAGCAGGAGGCCCACGAGCAGGAAGCCCATGTCCCACCAGACCTGGTGCGGGCCGCCGTGCACGTGGTGGATACCGAGGATCTGATGGTCGAGCAGTCCCTCGACGATGTTGAACAGGCCCCAGCCCACCAGCATCCATCCCCACAGGGTCCGTGAGGCCCACACCTGGCGACGGCGGTGCGTGACCCTGGAGTACAGCAGGCCGAGGCCCAGGATGACCGCGACCCAGCACAGGGCGTGGAAGACGCCGTCCCACACGGTGTTCATCCGCAGGCCGGAGACGGTGTGCGGCGAGTAGTACTTCACGCCGATGTGATCGTGATCGGTGCTCGTCAGCATGTGGTGCCACTGGAGGAGCTGGTGGAGCAGGATGCCGTCGACGAATCCGCCGAGCCCCACACCCAGCACGATGCCCGGCAGCCGGATGCTCCTGGGCGCTGGTGTAGTGCGTGCCTGGTTCGTGGTCGTTGCCATCGCGCGTCCCGTCGAGTCGTCCGTCGCCGCATGAGCCGAGGCAGCAAGTGTTCCCACTGAGGCTCGTCGTAGCGCGCGGACGGCGGTCATTCAGCCGTACGACGACACCGTCGTACGGCTGAGGCCGCGAAAGGTAGGGGCGCGGGGTCGTCGGGACCTTGAGTTCAGTCGAGACGGACCGCGAGCAGCGCTATGTCGTCGCCGTCGGTGCGTGCCCGAAACCCTCGGCGTGCAGCGCGTTCAGCACGTCGTTGTCAATATCGCCCCGCCAGGCATAGGTGATCGTCATGGCGGAGGCTGTGCCTGGCCAGAACGGTTCGTGGCCGGCGGCCGGGACGCGGGAACGTCCGGCACCGGCCACCAGGTCAGCCCGAGGGGGAACGCCTCACGGCAGGTGATCCGTGTTCCCGGCGCTCAGGCGGCTTCGCGTCGCGGGAGCTTCCAGTTCGGGCGGGGGAAGTGGCAGGTGTAGCCCTCGGGATACTTCTCGAGGTAGTCCTGGTGCTCGGGCTCCGCCTCCCAGAAGTCACCGGCCGGCTCGACCTCGGTCACCACGCGGCCCGGCCACAGACCGCTGGCCTCGACGTCCGCGATGGTGTCCTTCGCGACGGCGTGCTGCTTCTCGTCCGTGTAGTAGATCGCGGAGCGGTAGCTGCGGCCCAGGTCGTTGCCCTGGCGGTCCTTCGTGGTCGGGTCGTGGATCTGGAAGAAGAACTCCAGGAGGTCGCGGTAGCTGGTGACCGCCGGGTCGTACAGGATCTCGATGGCCTCGGCGTGGTCGCCGTGGTTGCGGTACGTCGCGTGCGGAGTGTCACCGCCCGTGTACCCCACGCGGGTCGCCGTGACTCCGGGCTGCTTGCGGACCAGATCCTGCATGCCCCAGAAGCATCCGCCGGCCAGGACGGCCTTCTCGGTCGTGGTGCTCATCTCGCCTCTCCTGACTGCCGCCGCCGACAAGGCGACGAGCGCTCATCGTGTGAACAAGGCGGGCAGGCGTCTGTGTTCCCCTGCGGGACGAGGGGTACACAGACGCGTGCCCGCCCGGCGGAAGGCTCAGGACGCGCGCTGCTGCGCTTGCTGGTCCTTCTTCTCCTGGAGACGGTCGGCGTCCCTGCGGACCTCCTCCTGGAGCTCGCGTTCACGTCGCAGCCACTCGGGGTTCTCCTGGGCGAGCGCCTCGATCTGCTCGGTGGTGAGGGCCTCGGTGACGCCGCCCCGGGCGAGGCCGGAGATGGAGACGCCGAGCTTCTCGGCGACCACCGGACGGGGGTGCGGCCCGGTGGTGCGCAGCTCGCGCAGCCACTCCGGCGGGTTCGTCCGCAGCGCGTTCAGTTCGGCGCGCGTGACGACGCCCTCCCGGAACTCGGCGGGGGTGGCTTCGAGGTACACACCCAGTTTCTTCGCCGCGGTCGCGGGCTTCATGGTCTGGGTGGTCTGGTGCGACGTCATGTTGCCAGGGTAACGAGTGTGCGCGGCCGCTTCGACCACGGCCGGTAGCCTGGTGACGTGACAGGCTCGGATACCTCCCCCTCCCCCACCACGCCCTCGGCGTCCCCCTCCTTCCGGCTCGCGTTCGTTCCGGGAGTGACACCCTCGAAATGGGTGCGGGTCTGGGAGGAGCGGTCGCCCGACGTGCCGCTCGGCCTGCTTCCCGTCGCCGTCGCCGACATGTTCTCCGTGCTGCGGGAGGGCTCCGCCGACGCGGGATTCGTGCGGCTGCCCGTCGACGGCGAGGATCTCAGCGCCATCCCGCTGTACACGGAGACCACCGTGGTGGTGGTGCCCCGGGACCATCTGGTGACGGCGGTCGAGGAAGTCGCCCTTGAGGATCTCGCCGAGGAGTTCGTCCTGCATCCCGTGGACGACGTCCTGGGCTGGGAGTCCCTGCCCGGCCGGCCCGCGCTGGAGCGTCCGGCCACCACGGCCGACGCCGTGGAACTGGTCGCGGCGGGGGTGGGTGTGCTGCTCGTACCGCAATCGGTCGCCCGGCTCCACCACCGCAAGGATCTGACCTACCGGCCGGTGCCGGAGGCGCCCACCTCGCGCGTCGCCCTGGCCTGGCCACAGGAGGCCACCACGGACCTGGTCGAGGACTTCATCGGGATCGTCCGCGGCCGCACCGTCAACAGCTCCCGGGGACGCTCGGCCCCCACTGCGAAGGCCAAGGGGAAGACCGGCGCACGGACGGACAAGGGGGCGGGCAAGAGTTCCGCGCGCCGGGCGCCTGAGGCGAAGGGCGCGGCGGGCGGCAGGTCCGGGCGGGGCGCGACGGGCGGCTCCGGCAAGGCGGGTGGCAAGGGGGCTGGGCGTCGCGGGAAACCACGTCGGCGCTCCTGAGCCTCGGCGGCGTCGCCCCGCGGCCCGCCGGGCTCGTGGGCGGCGAGCCTGCCCGGGCTCGTGGACGGCGGCCGGCCGGTCTGCCCGGCAGGTGTCCGGGTACGCGCCCCGGAGGAAGGCCGGGGCGACCTGTCGTACGGCGTGGTCACCGCCCGTCGTAGAGTCGGCCCGGTATCGGAAACCGACCGTGAGGAAACGCCGTGTCCCGTCCTGTCGCCGCTGTTCAGCGGGAGATCGCCCAGGCCCTTGAGGTGTCCGCCTCCTTCGACGCGGAAGCGGAGATCGAGCGGCGCACGGCGTTCCTGGCAGAGCGGCTCCTGTCGACCGGGCTGCGTGCGCTGGTTCTCGGCATCAGTGGGGGCGTGGACTCCACGACGGCCGGCCGGCTGTCCCAGCTGGCCGTGGAGCGGGCGCGCGCCGAGGGGCACGACGCGACGTTCTTCGCGATGCGGCTTCCGTACGGGGTGCAGGCGGACGAGTCCGACGCCCAGCGGGCGCTGGAGTTCATCCGGGCCGACAAGGTGCTGACCGTGGACGTGAGGCCGGCGAGCGACGCGGCTCTGGCGGCCTGCGTGGCCGCGGACGTCGCCTTCCGGGACGAGGCGCACCAGGACTTCGTGCTGGGCAACATCAAGGCACGTGAGCGCATGGTCGTGCAGTACGCGGTGGCCGGCGCGCACAACGGGCTGGTGGTGGGGACCGATCACGCGGCCGAGGCGGTGTCCGGGTTCTTCACGAAGTTCGGCGACGGCGCCGCGGACGTGGTGCCGCTGACCGGGCTGACCAAGCGCCGGGTGCGCGCCGTCGCGGCCCGGCTGGGCGCCCCGGACGAGCTGGTGGGGAAGGTGCCGACCGCCGACCTGGAGACGCTGTCGCCCGGCCGGGCGGACGAGGACGCGCTCGGGGTCACGTACGAGAACATCGACGACTTCCTTGAGGGCGGGCCGGTGGACGAGGACGTGGCCCGCAGGATCGTGGACCGCTACCGGCTGACGGAGCACAAGCGACAGCTTCCGCTCGCCCCCTGAGGGCCGCTGGTCCCCGACCCGCGCGGTGGCGGCATCCTCGCTCGCGGGGGTGCCGCCACCGCGTGCGGCGCGGTGTCACGCCACGTACTCGCTGAGGTCGATGGTGTGGACGTGGAGGTGGTGCCCGTGGACGGGGTGGACGGTTTCGCGGTCGAGGGTCATGCCGAGTTTGCGTGTCACGTTCTCGGAAGCGGTGTCGCCGATCCTGACGACGCTCACCACGTGGTCGATGCCACGGTCGGTGAGGGCGAACTCCAGCACGGCCTGCGCCGCTTCGGAGGCGTACCCCTGGCCCCAGAAGGGGCGGCCCAGGCGCCAGGCGAGGTCGACGGCGGGCAGGATCTCGGGGAGGTCCTCGGGTACCGAGAGTCCGACGAGGCCGATCAGTTCGCCTGAGGCGAGAAGCTCGACGGCGAAGGGCCCGAAACCCTCGTCGTCCCACGTCTCCTCCCAGCGCTCGACGTCTTCGGCGGTGTCCTCCAGGTCGCGGACGCGGCCGTCGTCGACCCACCGCATCACCTCGGAGTCGGCGTTGATCTCCGCCATCGGGACGACGTCGTCGTCGGTCCAGCGGCGCAGCAGGAGGCGGGGAGTGCGGATCTCGGTCATGTCCCCATCCTGCCGAAGCTTCCGCGGGTCGCCACGCCGGGGTGGCCTGGGCACCCTGTCGCGCTCGGCGGACGACGCTTCGGCCGGCGCCGAAGGGTCGCGGCCATAGCGTGAGGTGACAGCGATCGGACCGCGAGGCGAGGGAGTGGACGGTGGGCGAGGACTACGCGGGCGTGGGAGCGGGCGAAGAGGGCGCGGGTTCCGGGTGCGGGCCGCGCGGGCGCGAGGCGGAGCCGAAGCACGGCGGCGCCCGTGCCCTGTTCCGGGCGCTGCACGAGGGAGAGCTACCCCTGGTGCTGCCCAACGCGTGGGACGTGGCCTCTGCCCTGGCCTTCGTCGAGGCGGGGTTTCCCGTGCTCGGGACGACGAGTCTGGGAGTGGCCGCCGCTCGTGGTGTGCCGGACGGCGGCCGTGACTCCTTGGCGGCGAGCGTCCGGCTGGCGCGGCGGCTCGCCCCGCTCGGGGTGCCGCTGAGCGTGGACGTCGAGGACGGCGGCTTCGACGCCCCCTCGGAGGTCGCGGGCCTGGTGGCGGCGCTCACGGAGACCGGGCCGCACGTCGTGGGGGTCAACATCGAGGACAGCAGTGCGGGACGGCTCGTGACGCCCGCCGCGCACGCCGCCAAGGTGGCGGCCGTGAAGGAGCGGGCGCCCGGGATCTTCCTCAACGCGCGGGTGGACACGTACTGGACGGGGCAGGACGCGACGCCCGGCGCGACCCTGGACCGGGCGCGGGCCTATGTCGCCGCGGGGGCGGACGGGATCTTCGTGCCCGGTGTCGCCGAGCCCTCGGTGGTCCGGGAGCTGGCCGGGGAACTGCCGGTGCCGCTCAATGTGCTGCCCGTCGCCGGCGCGGACCTGCGGCAGCTCGCCGCGTGGGGGGTGCGGCGCGTGAGCACCGGCTCCCTGCCCTACCGTGCCGCGCTGCGCGCCGCGGTGGACGTCGCCGAGGCCGTGCGGGGCGGGTGGGCCCTGCCGGCCGCCGAGCCGTACGCCGCCCTGCAGGACCGTCTTGCCGTCATGCCGCGAGCGTGACCGGTGCCCCGGTGCGGGCGGCGGCGGTGCGCCAGGCCGAGGTGACGGCGGCGCGCGCCGCCGCGGTCGCCACGGGCAGCGGCCCTTCGAGCTGGAGCGGGGTGCCGAGGTGCACGTGCAGGGCGGGCCGGCGCACGGGCGCTGTCAGGGCGCCGGTGAGTTGCTTGGCGGGGCTTCCGGAGAGCAGGCGGCGGGCCCCGGCCTGACCGAGGGGGACGACGGGTGCCCCAGTCGTACGGGCGAGCCGGGCGAGTCCGCTGCGGAAGGCGCGCGGCGCGTTCTCCTCGGGGCCCGGGTGGTGGGGCAGCCCGCCTTCGCCGTAGATCAGGACGGTGCGCCCGTCCCGCAGCGCGTCGGCCGCGTCCGCGAGGGCGCGGGCGGCGGCGTGCCGGTCGCCCCGGTGCACGGGTATGTGTCCTTCGCGGCGCAGGGCGGTGCCGAGCAGGGGTATGCGCCACAGTCCGGCGGTGGCCAGCACGACCGGCCGGACGTCCAGGCGGTGCAGGGCGGCGAGTACGACGGCGGGATCGGCGAGGGAGCTGTGGTTGGCGGCGAGGATGCTGCCGGGCAGCACGGCCGCCGGTGCCTCGCTGCTGACGGTGAGCCGTCCGCAGCGCTTGACGAGGGTGTCGGCGAGGGAGCTGAGCACGGGATGGCCTTCCGGTCGGGGGGAAGTCGGGGGTCAGGGACGTGGGCGGCTGCGGATGTCGTGCTCATCCTCCGCGTCCTCTCGGGGGCGACGCGTGAGCACGGGTACTCGGATCGGCGGGGGTCGCCGGGCTCAGCAGGTCTCCCGGAGGTGTCCCCGGGCGCCGGCGGGCCGGACGTCGAGGTCGCGGCGGACGATGCTGAGGCGGTCGCCGTACGCGGCGCAGGCGCGGTCGAGGCCCCGGTCGGTGTACTCCACGACGAGGACACGGCCGTCGAAGGCCCGGTCGTAGACCGCGCACTCCTCGTAGGCTCCGCACTCCTCGGCGACGGCGAAGTCGAGTCCGATCCGGGTGCGTCGGGACGCGAGTTCGGGGGTGTTCTTCTGGGCGACGGCGAGACCGTGCGCATGGGCGACGCGGGTCAGCAGGCCGAGGTAGGCGGTGGCGTCAGAGGGGCTGAGCAGGGAGTGCGAGCGGGTGTAGCTGTCGTAGTTGTCGGGTTCCACCGCTTGGTAGCCGGCCCGGGCGCACCCCTCGATCCAGCGGCTTACGCGGTCGGCGGCCCGGCGGCGCAGTGCGTCGGTGCGCAGGTCGAGGAGGGGTTCGTCCCAGTCGCGGTCGATGACGAGGCGCCGACGGCCGTCGCGCAGCAGCAGGTCGGCGGGCCAGTTGCCGCTCTCCTGCGGCTGGGCCTGGAAGGCGTTGACGTAGCACACGTTGTAGAGGCCCTTGGCGGGACGGGCCTGCCGGTCGCGCACGACGACGCGCACGTCCTCGGCCGGGCGGTAGGCCCCGCCGATCTGGTAGTCGATGCCGGCCCCGCGCGGCGGAAGCGTCCAGGGCTGCGCGGAGGGGGTGGCCGCCGTGGCGCCGCGACCGGCCGCGGCCGGTGTGCGGGTGTCCTCGGAGGCCGCGCAGGCGCTGACGGAGACCAGCGCCGCGGCCGCGAGGGCGAGGGCGGACACGCGGTGGATCATGGACACGGTGGCTGAGCCTACGGGGTGGCCGGGGGCGCCTCTCGCTCAGGTCGCGCCCCTGGCCCGTGCCGTGCGGGGCGTCAGTGCGCGTCGGGGCCCGGATCGGGGCCGAAGACCTCGTACTCGTAGGGGACCTGGTCCGCGGGCACTGGGCGGGCCGGCCGGGCGGCACGGATCGTGACGCGGTCCGCGCGGGGCCACAGTCGGTGTGCAAGGCCGGGGCGGGCCGCGTGGAGCCGGTCTCCGAGGTGGTGAGGTGGTCGAGGACGCGCCGCACGAGGGAGGCGGTCAGTCCCGCGGATGGCGCCGCACCGGGCGCGTGGGGTCCGCGCGCGGGATGCGACGCGTTTCGAGCGGTGCGACGGTCGTAACTGGTACCGGACGCGCGCAGCGTACGGTCGCACCCCCACAGGAGGACACCATGCCGAGGATCACCCCGAATCTCTGGTTCGACACCCAGGGCCTGGAGGCCGCCGAGTTCTACGTGTCGGTCTTCCCGAACTCGGAGATCAAGAAGGTCACCTACTACAACGAGGCGGGGCCCCGTCCGGCCGGGACCGTCCTGACGGTGGATTTCCGCCTCGACGGGCAGGAGTACACGGCCATCAACGGCGGTCCGGAGTTCACCTTCGACGAGGCGATCTCCCTGTTGATCAACTGCGCCGACCAGAAGGAGGTGGACTACTACTGGGAGAAGCTGTCGGAGGGCGGCTCGGAAGGGCCCTGCGGCTGGCTCAAGGACAAGTACGGACTGTCCTGGCAGGTCGCGCCGGTGGGCATGGACGAACTGCTGTCGGACCCGGACTCCGGGCGCGCCCAGCGCGCGATGGCGGCGATGCTGAAGATGGGAAAGCTCGACCTGGCGGCGCTGCGCGCGGCGGCGGACGGCGAGGGCTGACGGGCGGCGCTCCGGCCGGCGGTGGCCGTTCCGCCTCAGGCGAGCACCACGCGCCACCAGGTGAGGTAGCCGAGAGGCGGGACGCTGGAACAGGTACACCCGCAAGACCGTGGTGCGGGTGTCCTGAAAGGCCGTCGGCCCCCGCCGCGCCGGGGGCCGCACCGGGAGTGCCCGCTCACTTGACGAGGCCGCCGCCCTCTCCTGCCTCGCCGCCTTCCGGTCCGCCCCGGGAGGCGGAACCGTCCTGGTCCCCGGCGGTGGCGAAGGTCAGGCGGTCGTCGGCCACGTCCACCACCAGGGCGCTGTGCGAGGGCAGTTCACCGCGCAGGAGTTTGCGCGACAACTCGTTGGTGACCGCGCGCTGGATGGTGCGGCGCAGGGGGCGGGCGCCGTACTCCGGCTCGTAGCCGCGCTGGGCGATCCAGTCGACGGCGGCCGGGGTGAAGGTCACGTCGACGTCCTGGGAACGCAGTCCGCGACGCGTCTCGTCGAGCATCATGTCGGTGATCTGCCGCAGCTGGCGGTCGTCGAGCTGGCGGAAGATGACGATCTCGTCGATGCGGTTGAGGAACTCGGGGCGGAAGTGCTCGCGCAAGGGGCGCAGGACGCGTTCCCTGCGGGCCTCCTCGTCGCTGTCCGCGCTTCCGCTGCCGAAGCCGAGCTGTCCCTTGTTGGTGATGGCCTCGGAGCCGAGGTTGCTCGTCATGACGACGACGGTGTTGGTGAAGTTGACGGTGCGGCCCTGGGAGTCGGTGAGCCGGCCGTCGTCGAGCACCTGGAGGAGGATGTTGAACACGTCCGGGTGGGCCTTCTCGACCTCGTCGAGCAGCAGCAGCGAGTACGGGTTGCGGCGGACCGCCTCGGTGAGCTGCCCGGCCTCCTCGTGGCCGACGTATCCGGGCGGGGCGCCGACCAGGCGGCTGATGGTGTGCCGCTCCTGGTACTCGCTCATGTCGAGGCGGATCATGCGGTCCTCGCTGCCGAACAGTGCCTCGGCGAGCGCCCTGGCCAGTTCGGTCTTCCCGACACCGGTGGGGCCCAGGAAGAGGAAGCTGCCGATGGGCCGGTCCCCGGCGGACAGTCCGGCGCGTGAGCGCAGTACCGCGTCGGAGACGGCGGTGACGGCCTCGTCCTGGCCGACGACCCGCGCGTGCAGGTGTTCCTCCAGGCCGAGCAGGCGCTCCTTCTCCTCCTGGGTCAGGCTGCTGACGGGGATGCCGGTCTGCCGGGAGACGACATCGGCGACGGACTCGACGGTGACCTCGGCGATCGTGTCGCGCGAGGGGTGGCGTTCCCCGCTGGACTCGATGCGCCGCTCCAGGTCGGTGAGCCTGTCCCGCAGTTCGGTGGCGCGCTCGTACTGTTCGGCGGCGACCGCCTGGTCCTTGTCGCGGCGCACCTGCTCGGTCTCCCGCTGGAGGGCCCGTACGTCGGTGCCGCGGGTCGACGAACTCATCCGCACCCGTGCCCCGGCCTGGTCGATGAGGTCGATGGCCTTGTCGGGCAGGAAGCGGTCGGCGAGGTAGCGGTCGGACATCTCCACGGCGGCGACCAGCGCCTCGTCGGTGTAGCGGACCTGGTGGTGGGCCTCGTAGCGGTCGCGCAGGCCGCGCAGGACCTCGATGGCGTCGGGGATCGTCGGCTCGGGCACCAGGATGGGCTGGAAGCGGCGGGCGAGGGCCGCGTCCTTCTCGATGTAGCGCCGGTACTCCTCCAGCGTGGTCGCGCCGATGACGTGCAGTTCGCCCCGGGCCAGGGCGGGCTTGAGCATGTTGCTGGCGTCCATGGCCCCGCCGCCCTCGCCGCCTGCGCCTCCGCCCGCGCCGACGACGGTGTGGAGTTCGTCGACGAAGACGATGACCTCGTCGGAGTGCGCGCGGATCTCGTCGATGAGTCCGGTCAGCCGTTCCTCGAAGTCGCCCCGGTAGCGGGTGCCGGCGACGAGGGCGGAGAAGTTGAGCTGGATCACGCGCCGGTCGGAGAGGACGTCGGGGACGTCGCCGTCCGCCATGCGCTGCGCGAGCCCCTCGACGACGGCGGTCTTGCCGACACCGGCCTCGCCGATCAGGACCGGGTTGTTCTTCCCGCGCCTGGCCAGGACCTCGACGGTCTGCTCGATCTCGTCCTCCCGGCCGATGACCGGGTCGATACGGCCTTCGCGGGCCATCTCCGTGAGGTCCCGGCCGTACTTGTCGAGGTGCGGCGTCGTGCTGTTCGAGCGCGTTCCGGTGTGGTTTCCGGGGCCGGGGTGCCGTTCCTGGCCGGCCCACTGCCCGCCGCCGTTCTCCTGGCCCTGGCCTGCGGTGTCCGGGGCGAACCGCGCCGCGTCGAGGATCCGCCCGGCCGTGGCGTCCTTGTTCGTGGCGAGAGCGGCGAGCAGGTGCTCGGGGCCGATGTAGGAGGACCCGGAGGCGCGGGCGATCTCGTGGGAGTCCATGAGGGCGCGCTTGGCGGCTGGGCTGACCGCGATGGAACTGAGGGCCGGCCCCAGTTCGGCGTGCTCGTCGATCTCGGCGGCGATCGCGTCCGGGTCGGCGCCGGAGCGGGCGACGAGGCTGCGGGTGGGCTCGGCGGCGAGGGCGGCGCGCAACAGGTGCTCGGTGCCCAGGTCGCTGCTGCCGTTCTGCGCCGCGTAGTTCGCGGCCTGCTGTACGAGCTGCCGGGTGGGCTCGCTCATCAGGCGCAGGAAGTCGTAGTAACGCGGTCCGGGGCGGGCGCCGCCCGAAGACGGGGTCCCGCCGCCGAAGAAGCGCGCGAGGAACTCCCCGAGCGGGTCCCGGCCGTAGTCCTCTGGTCCCTGGTACGAACTCGTCATCACTGCCACCTGTCGGCCCGGCGCACCGGGCCGGTCTCACTCGTGCTGGTCAGGTACGCAGCACGGGTTCCCCACCGCCCCGGTGACCACACCTGTGCCGCGAGCGCCCCGGCCGCCGCGAGCGGCCACGAGCCGTACGGGCGCCTGCACGGCCGGGGGCGGGGCGCGTCCCGGGCGAGCACCCGATCGGCCGTCCGCCGGGCGGGGCACCGCACGCAGCGCCCCACCCGGTCAGATTTTTTGGCATGTACCCCACACGGATCGGCCGGGCGCCCTACGCTCACCTCCGGACGTCTCCCCCCACTGTTTCCGTCCGAGGAGTGATCTCATGCCGGGTCTGCCCCGCGCGTCCGCCGTCCTTGCCACGTTCCTGGCCCTGTGCGCCCTCGTCCTGAGCCCCGCCGGACCGGCCGCGGCGGCCCCGCACCACCGCTCCGAGAGCCGCTTCGTCGTCAGTGAGCGACAGTTCGCCCGCATGTTCCCCGCCCGGGATCCCTTCTTCACGTACGAGGGCCTGGTCGAGGCCACGCGGGCCTATCCGGGGTTCGCGCACGACGGCGGTCCCGAGGTGGCCCGTCAGGAGGCCGCCGCCTTCCTCGCCAACGTCAGCCACGAGACCGGCGGCCTCTACTACGTCGTGGCCCAGAACGAGTCGACGTACCCCGTCTTCTGCGACGCGACCCGGCCCTACGGCTGCCCGGCGGGGCAGTCCGCCTACTACGGCCGGGGGGCGATCATGCTGAGCTGGAACTTCAACTACAAGGCGGCGGGCGACGCCCTGGGCCTCGACCTGCTGAACGACCCGTGGCTCGTCGAGCGGGACGCGGCCGTGGCCTGGAAGACGGCGCTCTGGTACTGGAACACCCAGACCGGGCCGGGCACGCTCACCGGCCACCAGGCGATGGTGCGGCGGGCCGGCTTCGGGGAGACGATCCGCAGCCTCAACGGGACCGCCGAGTGCGCGGGCGGCAACCCGGCCCAGATGGAGCACCGTGTCTCCCTGTACCGCACGTTCACACAGGTGCTGAAGGTGCGCCCGGGGCGCGGCCTCACCTGCTGAGCCGCGCCCGCGTCAGCCGTGCCGCCTCGGCGAGTCCCGGCAGGACGTGGTGGGCCTCGCCGAGGGCGGCGGCCGGGTGGGTCGTGGTGAGTCCCACGACCTCGCAACCGGCCGCGCGTGCGGCCCGCACCCCGCCGGGGGCGTCCTCCACGACGAGGCAGCGTCCGGGCTCCACGCCCAGCCCGCGCGCCGCGAGCAGGAAGCAGTCGGGGGCCGGCTTGCCGTGCGCCACATCCGCCCCGTAGACCTGTACACCGGGCAGTGGCAGGCCCAGGCGTGTGAAGTGGGTGTGCACGGTCGTACGGTCGCCGGAGGTGACCAGTGCCCAGCGGCCGGCCGGCAGGCCGCCGAGGAAGGCCGCCGCACCGGCGACCGGTCCCACGGCCCCCGCCCGTGCCGCCAGCAGGCCGTCGAGTACGGCGCGTTCGGCGAGCGGGTCTAGGTGCGGCGCGGCCTCGCACACCGTGTCCGCGGGGCGGCGGCCGAAGGTGAGCGGCCACACGCGGGCCGGGTTGAGTCCGTGGAGCGCCGACCAGGAGGACCAGACGGCGCGGTGCACGGCGGTGGAGTCGAGCAGGACTCCGTCGACGTCCAGCAGGACGGCGGCAAGTGGCGCCCCGGAAAGGGTGGTTGTGGCCATGGCCGTCGCGGTTTCGGCCGCCGTACGTCCGGAGAGTGCGGCATTCGTGTCCATGGGCGATGCGGTCATGCCACAGTCCTTGAGGTGATGAGAACAGAGGTGAGTGCCGAACAGGTGGAAAGAGTCCTGGACCGCTTCGTCGGGGAGGTGGCGCGAGTGCTGCCGGTCGAGGCGGTGTGGGCGCACGGCTCGCTCGCTCTCGGCGACTTCCGGCCCGCCCGCAGCGACCTCGATCTGATCGCCGTGGTGGCCCGGCCCGTCGACCCGGGGCGGCGGCGCGCGCTGATCGCACTGCACAAACGGCTGGACCGCGACCCCGCCGCCGAGAGACTCCACTGTTCCTACGTGCCGCGCCGACAGCTCGCCGAGACCGCGCGCCCGCACCTGACCTGGGCGCACCGCGGCGTACTGGAGCGGCCGGTGGGACTGGTCACCCGCAGCGAACTGCTGCGCGGCGGTCGCACGTTCACCGGTCCCGCGCCGGCGGAACTGGTCCCCGCCGTGTCCGGGGAGGAGCTGGCCGCCTTCGTGCGGGAGGACCTGCGCGGGTTCTGGCTGCCGGCGAGCGGGCCCCTCGCGCGCCTCTCGTGGTTGCGGGACGTCTGGGTGGACCTCGGTCCCCTCACGGCGGCCCGCGCCGGGGTGACGCTGCGGGAGGGGCGGCTCATCACGAAGGGCGAGGCGCTGACCGAGCTGGCGGCCCTCGGCGCACCGCCCCTGGTCCTCGCCGACATCCGGCAGCGCAGGTACGGGGCCGCGCGGTCGGCGCCCCTGCCCTGGCGGGTACGCAGAGGCGAGCTGGCGCGCCGGTTCACGCACCGCGCCATCCAGGAGCTGCTGGCGCGGGGCGAGACGGGAGCGGTCTGAGCGCATGGCGCTGCCCGCCCCACCCCTCGCCGCCGCGCTCACTGCCGGGCGATCTGCGCCTCCGCCTGCGCGAGGATCTCCGTGAGACGCACCCCGAAGCGCACGTCGCACGGGTGCGGCTCACCCGTTTCCGCGGCCTTGAGCAGGGCGTCGACGGCCGCGGTGAAGGAGGTGACGGCGGAGTCGGTCCCGGGCGGCAGGACCGCGGTGCCGCTGTCGCCCCGGAAGGTGACGCCGGCGCCCGCTCCGGCCGTGGGCGCGCTCAGGCTCAGGGTGGCCGAGCTGGTGACGCCGGTGGTGTGGCGCAGTACGAGATGCGTGAGATCGGGTTCGCCGCGCACCGCCGTGACCTCGGTGACGTCGCCGAGTACGGGGATCAGCACGGACAGGGCGTGCGGGCCGACGTCCCACAGCCCGCCCTTGTCGCGGCGCCAGGGCGAGTCGGCGCTGGGCGCCGCGCCGTGGCCGTAGAGCGCCCCGAGCCAGTCGGCGTGACCGGTGAACCAGTCCTTCTTCGCGGACTGCTCGGCGATCCACGCGGCGCTGCCGGGCGCGAAGCGCGTCGTGCAGAAGACGACGGAGGCGACGCCCGCGGCCTCGGCGGCGTCAGCGACGGCGCGGGCCCCGGTCACATCGGTGGCCACCGGCTTGTCGAGGAGCAGATGACAGCCGGCCGCCGCCGCGCGGGCCGCGAGGGGAGCCTGGACGTCGGGCGGCAGGGCGACGGCCACGGCCTCGCTCGCCGCGAGCAGCGCGTCGAGGCCGTCCTCCCCCTCTCCCGAGTACGCGCGAGTGCCGTGTGCCTGGGCGAGGGCGGTCGCGGCCTCGGGACGGCGGCCCCAGACGCCGGTCAGCTCGACGCCCGGGTGCGCGGCGAGGGCGGGAGCGTGGGTGCGCTCGGCCCAGGAGCCGGTGCCGAGCAGGCCGATACGTAGCTTGGTCATGCGCTCAGTCTGCCTTCTCGTGATCTTCGGGACCAGGGTGCGGTGGCAGGGGAAGTGCGCGGCCGGCATGGTCCGGGGTGCGGGCCCCGAACGGGCGGGGGACACTGGCGGCTACGGGCGGTCACACGCCGTGTGCCGGGCGCGGCGGCAGCGGACCGGCCCCGGCGCGGGCGGCGGCTCAGGGCCCGCGCTCGGTGGCAGGGTGGGAGGAGAGCGCATGAGCGGCACCACGACGAGTGGTACGGCGGGTGAGCCGGCCGCGGGCTCCGGGCACGCGAGTACCGACGAGGACGGGGTCGCGGGCCGGTACCTGCCGATCGCCGAGCACGGCGTCATCGGCGATCTGCGGACCGCGGCGCTCGTGGGCACCGACGGCCGCGTCGACTGGTTCTGTGCTCCGCGCTTCGACTCGCCGAGCGTCTTCGGTTCGCTGCTCGACACCGATCGCGGCGGTTTCTGGGAGATCTCCGCGGCCTGCGGGGACGTGACCCGGCACCAGTTCTACTTTCCCGACACCAACATCCTGGTGACCCGGATGCTCACCGAGGACGGCATCGTCGAGGTGCAGGACTTCATGCCGCTGCTGCGGCCCAAGGACCAGGACCATCGGCAGCGACTGGTGCGCCGTGTGGTGTGCGTACGGGGCGGGCTGCGCATGACGACGCGTGTCGCGCCTCGGATGAACTACGGGCGGGAGAGGCACGAGAGCGTCCGGACCCGGGACGGGGCGCGGTTCACGGGGCCCTCGCTCGGCCTGGTCCTGCGCTCCGACGTGCCCCTGACCGTGGAGGGCATGGACGCGCACGGCGCGTTCGGCCTGACGGCCGGGGAGTCGGCGGTGTTCGTCCTGGAGAGCGACGGCGACGCGGGCCCGCCGGCGCCCACGGGGCGGGAGGACATCGGGCAGGAGGTCGAGGAGCTGTTCCGGGCGACCGTCGGCTTCTGGCGCGGCTGGCTGGACCACTCGGTCTACCGGGGGCGGTGGCGCGAGCGGGTGCACCGCTCGGCGCTCCTGCTGAAGCTGCTCACGCACGAGCCGACCGGAGCGGTCGTCGCCGCCCCCACCATGGGGCTGCCGGAGCGGGTGGGCGGTGCCCGTAACTGGGACTACCGCTACGTGTGGATCAGGGACGCGGCCTTCACGCTGTACGCCCTGCTGCGCATGGGTTTCACCGAGGAGGCCGAAGCCTTCATGGGGTGGCTGACCCGGCTGCTGAGCGATGCCTGCGTGGGCGGGACCGGTCCGTTGCGCGCGCTGTACTCGATCGACGGGCAGGCGGTGCGCGCGGAGGAGGTGCTCGACCACTGGGAGGGGTACCGGGGCTCCACCCCGGTGCGCGTCGGCAACGGGGCCAAGGATCAGCTCCAGCTCGACATCTACGGTGAACTCATCGACTCCGTCTACCTGTTCAACAAGTACAGCAAGGGCATCTCGCACGAGGCGTGGACGGACCTGTCCACGGTCGTCGACTGGCTGCTGGAGCACTGGGACACGACGGACGAGAGCATCTGGGAGACCCGCGCGGGCCGGCAGCACCACACGTACTCGCGGCTGATGTGCTGGGTGGCGGTGGAGCGCATGGTGCGGATGGCGCGGCAGCGGGGCCTGCCTGGAGACCTCGACCGGTGGACGTGGACGCGGGACGAGATCTACCGGCAGATCATGGAGCGCGGCTGGAACGCGGAGGCCGGTACCTTCACGCAGCGGCTGTGCGACGAGGAGGACGCGGCGCGGGGCCGCTCCCCCCGGCCGATCCTGGACGCCTCGCTGCTGCTCATGCCGATGGTCAAGTTCGTCTCCCCCACCGATCCCCGCTTCCTGTCCACCGTCGAGGCGATCGGCCGGGAACTGGTGGCCGACAGTCTCGTCTTCCGGTACGACCCGCAGCAGGCCCCGGACGGACTGTCGGGCTCGGAGGGGACCTTCTCCATCTGCTCGTTCTGGTGGGTGGAGGCGCTGACCCGCTCCGGCGACGTGGAGAGCGCCCGGCTGGCGCTGGAGAAGATGTTCTCCTACGCCAACCACCTGGGCCTGTACGGGGAGCAGATCGGTATGACCGGCGAGCACCTGGGCAACTTCCCGCAGGCGTTCACCCATCTCGCGCTGATCAGCTCCGCGGTCAACCTGGACCGGGTGCTGGGCGGCTGAGCGGGCCTCGCGCCCCTCACTCCTCGGCGCCCATGGCCTTGCGGTCGGCCTCGTTCCAGGCGCTGGTGTCCCGGGGCTCGACGTAGGGCTCCTCACCGGCGGGCATCCCGTCGGCGATGGCGTGTTCCCGGGCCATCTCGGAGTCGAACTCCAGGCCGAGGAGGATGGCGAGGTTCGTGATCCACAGCCACATCAGGAAGACGATGACACCGGCGAGCGCCCCGTAGGTCTTGTTGTACGAGCTGAAGTTCGCGACGTAGAGGGCGAAGCCGCCGGAGGCGATCAGCCACAGGACGAGGGCGAGGACGCTGCCGGGCGATATCCAGCGCAGGCCGCGTCCCTTCGCGTTCGGCGAGGCCCAGTAGAGGGTCGCGATCATGCTGACGACGAGGACGACGAGGACCGGCCACTTCGCGAAGGACCACACCGTCAGCGCGGCGTCGCCCATGCCGAGCAGGTCGCCGGCCTGCCGGGCGAGGGAACCGGTGAAGACGATGATGAGGGCGCTCGCGGCGGCCAGCACCATGAGCAGCACGGTGACGCCCAGCCGGATCGGGGTGACCTTCCACAGCGGGCGGCCCTCGCGCACGTCGTAGACGGCGTTGGCGCAGCGGATGAAGGCGCCGACGTAGCCGGAGGCGGACCACAGGGCCAGCAGGAGACCGACGACGGCGAAGACGGAGCCGAGCCCGCCGTTGTCCTGGAGCTGTTTCACCGCGCTGGTGAGGATGTCCCGCGCCGCGCCGGGCGTCAGCTTCTCGACGTTCTCCAGGACCTTGTCGGTGGCGGACCGGCCCGCGACGCCGAGCAGCGAGACGAGCACCAGCATCGCGGGGAACAGGGAGAGCACGCTGTAGTACGTGAGGGCCGCGGCCCGGTCGGCGAGCTGGTCCTCCACGAACTCGCCCCCGGTCCTGCGCAGGATCGCCCACCACGAGGACCGGCCGAGTTCGTGCGGGCCGTCAGGGCCGTCGCCCACGTCGGCGCTGCCGTGCCGCGCCCGCTCCTGTCCCGACTTCTTCGCCTCTTCCGCCTCCGCTCGCCGCGCCGTCATGCTCTGGTCACCACTGCTGGTCAGGTCCATGGGGTACGGCTGACCCGGATCGCGCCGAACGAACCTGCCGGGGACCGGCGAATACCGGGCGGGGTGCGCGGGGAAGCCGTCCCGTCCCGATCGGCGGGGGACGGGACGGGACGGCGCCGGTGTGCGGGCCACGTGATCCGGGCGGGCCCAGCACCCCGGCCCGGTGGGACGCCTCGGTCAGGTCGTCCAGGCGGCGTCGAGCGCGACGGCCCGGATGCGGGCGAGGCTCAGGACGGGCTTCTCCCTGCTGGGCGCCGACTGGTGACCGGGCGCGTTGTAGGCGCTCACGACGACACGCCGGCCGTCCGTCCGCAGCACCTGCACCATCCAGTCGACCACTCCTTCGCGCCCCTTCTCGGCAGGGCCCTGGCTGACGGTGACGAGGGTCCCGTCGGGCAGTTCTTCCTGCCCGGCCTGGTCGAAGTCGGACGGGCTGAAGCCGCTGTCGGCGTTGATCTCGACGAGCCCGGCGCCCTTGCCGTCGTCCACGACGAGGTAGCCGAAGCCCTCGTAGTCCTTCGCCTCGCGCACCGTGAGGGAGCCGGGGAGGAGGGCCTTGGCGATCTTCGAGATGTCGGTGCGGCCGGCGGGCCCCTTGGGCTCCTTCGCGATCTCGTACTCCTTGGGGTCCTTGAGCTTGTGCAGCAGTGGCTGCCACCGTGCGGACCGCGCCAGGGCGGCCAGCCGGTCGAGAGTCAGCGGCGGATCGGCACGGGTGGCCGGTTGGTCCTTCTCGGCGGGTGTGTTGTGCTCGTTGACGTGCACCGCGTACCCCTCGCGGGTCACGAGGTAGGCGTCCCAGCTCTTGTTGTCGCCGCGCCGGTCCGGGTACTCGTAACCGGCGATGGTCATGAGACGGGTGCCGTCGGGCAGGGTACGCGTGGTGCACCGGTCGAAGGGGACGTAGACCTTGGACGGGCAGGTCGTGCTCTCCTTGATCTGCGCGTCGTCCCCGGCGTAGCGGTTCAGGTCGACGCCCATCGCGGCCTTGCCCTTGCCGTCGTCGAAGACGAGGGAGGCGGCCGGGGGGCCGTAGGAGCCGGAGTAGGTGCGAGCGGTGACGGAGCCTTCGGGCAGCAGTTCCTCGAAGACCGCGACGACCTCCTGACCGGAGACCGGGCTCTTCTGCTGCTTACGCCGCTCCGCCGCGCTCCCGGTCTCCTCCGACCGCGGTGACTTCTGCGCGGGAGACTTCTGGCGGGCCGAAGTGCTGGGGGCGGCGGCCGGTCCCGCCGTCGCCGCGGGCGCGTCGCCACCGACGAGCCCTCCGGCGAGCGCGCCACCCGCGCCGACGAGGGCGAGGGCGAGCACACTGCCGGTCACGGCCGCGGTGCGCCGCCTGCGCAGGCGGGACCGGCCGGCGGTCAGGCCCCGTTCGGCGAGTTCGGCGCGTCGGCCCGGTCCGGGCTCCAGTGCGGGCACGGTGTCGTGCAGGGCCCGTTCGAGGGCCTCGGCGAAGCCCTCGTCGGTGTGCGGCCCGGGGCGCGGACTGCCGTGGTCTTCGGGTACGGGCATGCTGCGTTCCTTTCTGGAACGGCGGTACGGAGTGAGGATGTTCGGCGCGGGGGCCGAGAAGTCCTGTGCCGGGCGGCGCGTCGACCGCGATGCCCCCGGCACCGGGGCGGCGCGCGGCGCCCTCGGCTTCAGGCCGTCAGCTCGGCGATGCTGCCCAGTTGCTCGCGCAGACGGGCCAGCGCCCGGTTCGCCCGGGTGCGCACGGCTGCCGAACTGACGTGGAGCACCTCGGCGGTCTCCGCGATGCTGCGGTCCTCCCAGTACCGCAGCACCACGACGGCCCGGTCGCGCGGGGCGAGACGGCTGAGCGCGTCGAGAAGGGCCACCCGCAGCGCGGGGTCGCCCGCCCGCTGCGGGGACTCCGTGTCGGACACGGTGTCCACAGGACGCTCGCGCGAGGAGAACTTCCGCCGGTGGGCGAGGAACGTGCGGACCAGGACCGTCTGGGCGTACGCGGCGGGGTTGTCTATCCGGTGAACCCGCCCCCATACGAGGTACATCCGGGCCAGCGTCTCCTGGACCAGGTCCTCGGCGAGATGCGCGTCGCCCCCCGTCAGCAGGGACGCGGAACGGAAGAGCTGACCCGCTCTGCCGATCGCGAACTCCCGGAACTCCTCGGCGCGCGACTGCCGGGTACCCATCACCGCGTGCCCCCTGTTGATCGTGCTCCGCTCGGCTTCACACCTCACTGATGCGGCGAGGCGCGCGGAATGTTTCACCGTGCGGGCGATTCTCCGTCCGGTACGCGGGCTTCGACGTGGCGCACCTCGCGTGAGGCCCCTACGCGGCCGGGTGGGGGCGATCCGGCCGGGGGCGGGCTGCTTCAGCCTTCGGCGCGGTCCCGGACCTTCAGGGCCCACAGGACGAGGGGCGCCTGGAGCGGGACGCGGACCCAGGCCGCCGTCCGCAGGGGCGCCGGCTTGTCGTTCCAGTCCAGGGCCATGCGGACGTTGGCGGGCAGTACGGTCACGAACAGGGCGGCCGCCCCGCCTGCCGCGATCCTGCGGGTGGCGGGGAGCGCGACGCCGGCGCCCACGGCGCACTCCGCGAGGCCGCTCAGCCGGGTCCAGGTACGGGCCCGCCCCGGAAGGGACTTGGGGACGATCGAGTCGAAGGGGCCCGGCCGCAGGAAGTGGAGGGCCCCGGCCCCGAGCAGCACTCCGGCGAGGAGGGCGGCGGAACGATCGGGCGCGGTGCGGGACATGGTTCCTCCGGGGGCCGTGGCACAGGGGCGAGACCGAATGTTACTCGCGAGTCAGTTGCGCGGCGAGACCGGCGCTCGTCTCAGGATCCCGTCGGCGAAGACCCCGGACGTAAGGCAAATAGACGGCAAACACGGGTAGGCGGTGAGAACAGACGAGCGAGTCCCCCGGCCGGCCGTGGCCGGTCGGGGGCTCCATGAAGGGGGAGGGTGGATGGCCTCGCACACCATCGCAGGACCGGCGGACGAGACCGGCGGGGACGCCGTCGGGAAGTCGGCGCGCGCATCCGGGGCGGGGCGCGAGGAGACCGAGGTCGAACGCGCGGACCGGCAGTGGGGCGAACTCATGCAGGAGGTCCGGGTGGCGCAGACCGGGGTGCAGATCCTGTTCGGCTTCCTGCTCACCGTCGTCTTCACCCCGTTGTTCGAGGACTTGTCGCAGACGGACAAGAACATCTACATCCTGACGGTGGTGCTCGGCGCGACCGCGACCGGCGCCCTCATCTCACCGGTCCCCTTCCACCGCCTCGTGTCCGGGCGCCGGATCAAGGCCCGGGCGGTGCGCTGGGCGGCCCGGATGACCTTCCTCGGGCTGCTCCTGCTCATCGCGACCCTGACCTCGGCGCTGTTCCTCGTGCTGCGGGTCGCGGTCCACGACTCCTTCGTCCCGTGGCTCGTGGCGGCGGTCGTCGGCTGGTACCTGCTGTGCTGGATAGGGCTGCCGCTGTGGGCGCGCGGGCGGTACACCGAGAAGGGCGGCCCCGAGGCTCCGGAGCCGGAGGCCTGAACCCCGCCCGGCGAATCCCGCCCGGCGACCGCCGCGCGCGGGCCGGGCCGGCCGCGGCGGCGTCCGGCTGACGCCGGGCCGTCGCCGCGGCCGGTGGTGCGGCTCAGGCCAGGTCGATGCCCGGGTACAGCGGGTGCTTGGCGAGCAGGTCGGCGGCGCGGGCGGCGACCTTGGCGGGCAGCCCCTCCTCGACGGTGTACTGCGCCTTGGAGGGCTTGCCGGAGGCGGTGCTGCCCGGGCGGGTGCCGCGCAGCACCGTGTCGATGAGGTCGGCGACCTCGTCGAGTTCCGCGGTGCCGAGGCCGCGCGTCGTGAGCGCGGGGGTTCCCAGGCGGACGCCGGAGGTGTACCAGGCGCCGTTGGGGTCCTGCGGTACGGCGTTGCGGTTGGTCACGATCTCGGCGTCGAGCAGCGCCGACTCGGCCTGCCTGCCGGTGAGGCCGTAGCCGGAGACGTCGAGCAGCACGAGGTGGTTGTCGGTGCCGTCGGTGACGAGCTTGGCGCCACGCCGCTTGAGCCCCTCGGCGAGGGCGTCGGCGTTCTCGACGATCCGCCGCGCGTAGTCCTGGAAGGAGGGCCGGCGCGCCTCGGCGAGGGCGACGGCCTTCGCCGCCATGACGTGCGGCAGCGGGCCGCCCAGGACCATGGGGCAGCCGCGGTCGACGTGCTCGGCCAGTTCGCTGTCGCACAGCACCATGCCGCCACGCGGTCCGCGCAGTGACTTGTGGGTCGTGGTGGTGACGATGTTGGCGTGCGGCACCGGGTCGAAGTCGCCGGTGAGGACCTTGCCGGCGACCAGGCCCGCGAAGTGCGCCATGTCGACCATGAGGGTCGCGCCGACCTCGTCGGCGATCTCCCGCATGATCCGGAAGTTCACCAGGCGCGGGTAGGCGGAGTAGCCGGCGATCAGGACGAGCGGCCGGAACTCGCGGGCGGCGGCCCGTACGGCCTCGTAGTCGATGCGGCCGGTGACCGGGTCGGTGCCGTAGCTGCGCTGCTCGAACATCTTGCCGCTGATGTTCGGCCGGAAGCCGTGGGTGAGGTGGCCGCCCGCGTCGAGGGACATGCCGAGCATGCGCTGATCGCCCAGGGCGCGACGCAGCTGCGCCCAGTCCTCCTCGGTGAGGTCGCCCACGTGCTTGGCCCCGGCGCGTTCCAGCGCGGGGCTCTCGACGCGCTGGGCGAGGACGGACCAGAACGCGACGAGGTTCGCGTCGATACCGGAGTGCGGCTGGACGTAGGCGTGGTCGGCGCCGAACAGGGCGCGGGCGTGCTCGGCGGCGATCGACTCGACGGTGTCCACGTTCTGGCAGCCCGCGTAGAAGCGGCGGCCGACGGTGCCCTCGGCGTACTTGTCGCTCATCCAGTTGCCCATGGCGAGCAGGACGGCGGGCGAGGCGTAGTTCTCGCTCGCGATGAGCTTGAGCGACTCGCGCTGGTCGGTGAGTTCCCTGCCGATGGCGTCCGCGATGCGCGGTTCGACGGAGCGGACCACGTCGAGGGCGTCACGGAAGGCGGCGGAGGCGGTGGGGGCGGACTGCTCGGGTGTCAGGGGTGCGGACATAACGGTCTCCCAGGTCAGTGTCAGTGGCCCAGGCGCACGACCGCACACCGGGCGGGTCCGGCCCGCCCGTGTCGGGGCCGCTTCCTCGTGGTCGGTTCCACGTAAGCGCCAGTCACGGCCCCGGGGGCAGGCTAGCAAGACCCCGGGGGTGGCGGGGGCGACCGGTTCACGATGCGGAACGGCGTCGACGCGACCGAGGGACGAAGGGGATCATGGAGGGCAGATCCGCACACCGGTGCGGGCCCCGGCACGGCGACCGGGGCTGCGACGACTTACGGAGTCCGCTGTGCAGTACGTGAAACTCGGCTCGACCGGTCTGGACGTCTCCCGGGTGACCCTCGGGTGCATGAGCTTCGGCGTCCCCGAGCGCGGCAACCACGCCTGGACCCTCGACGAGGAGCGGTCCCGGCCGCTGATCCGGCAGGCCGTGGACGGCGGCGTCAACTTCTTCGACACGGCCGACGTGTACTCGGACGGTACGAGCGAGGAGATCGTCGGGCGGGCGCTGAAGGAGTTCACCCGCCGCGAGGAGACCGTCCTCGCGACGAAGGTGCACGGCCGGATGCGTCCGGGCCCCAACGGCGGCGGTCTCTCGCGCAAGGCGATCATGACGGCGATCGACGCGAGCCTGACGCGTCTGGGTACCGACTACGTGGATCTCTACCAGATCCACCGCTGGGACCCCACGACCCCGGTCGAGGAGACGATGGAGGCGCTGCACGACGTCGTCAGGGCGGGTAAGGCCCGTTACATCGGGGCGAGTTCGATGTACGCCTGGCAGTTCTCCAAGGCGCAGTACACGGCGCGGGAGCACGGCTGGACCCGGTTCGTGTCAATGCAGGACCACTACAACCTGCTCTACCGCGAGGAGGAGCGGGAGATGCTGCCGCTCTGCGCGGACCAGGGCGTCGGCGTGCTGCCGTGGAGTCCGCTCGCGCGCGGGCGGCTGGCGCGCGCCTGGGACACGGAGACGGAGCGGACCCGCACCGACGAGTTCGGCAGGACGCTCTACGCGGAGGGCGACCGGGAGATCGTCGGCGCGGTGGGCCGGGTCGCCGAGGAGCGGGGCGTGTCGCGCGCTCAGGTGGCGCTGGCCTGGCTGCTGCACCGGCCGGGCGTGACCTCACCGATCGTCGGGGCGACGAGGCCGGGCCATCTGTCCGACGCGCTCGCGGCGGTGGAACTGTCCCTCGACGAGAAGGAGACCGAGCGTCTGGAGGCGGCCTACACGCCGCATCCGGTCGCGGGGCACTGAGCCCGCCCACCTCTCACGCACACCGACGGGCGTGCCCGGGCCCCGCCAGGAGGCGGCCCCGGGCGACCGCCCGTTCCCGGGCCGCCCCGCCCGCGCCTCGACCGCGCGGCGGTACGATCGCACCGCTGTCCGACGTCGCACAGCGCACCCCCGCGACGACCCGAGGCGAGGCATGACGCTACAGATCAGCGCGACCAATCCGGAGCACCCGGCGCTCCTGCTGGACCTGCCCTGGGAACTCCCGCTGGAGCAGTGGCCGGAACGCCACCTCGTGCCGCTGCCGCGCGGTATCTCGCGGCACGTGGTGCGCTACGCGCGCGCCGGTGACGAGGTGCTCGCGGTGAAGGAGCTCGCGCAGCGACCCGCCGAGCGCGAGTTCGGCCTGCTGCGCGACCTGGACCGGCTGGGCATCCCCGCTGTCGACCCCCTGGCCGTGGTCACCGGACGGACCACGCCCGGGGGTGATCCGCTGGAGACGGCGCTCATCACGCGGCACCTGGGCGGTTCGATGCCGTACCGCTCGATGTTCGAGACGACCATGCGGCCCACCACGATGAACCGGCTCATGGACGCGCTCGCGGTCCTGCTCGTACGACTGCACCTCGTGGGCTTCGCGTGGGGCGACTGCTCCTTGTCGAACACCCTGTTCCGCCGGGACGCGGGCGCCTTCGCGGCCTACCTCGTGGACGCCGAGACCGGTGAGACGCACCAGCGGCTCAGCCGGGGTCAGCGCGAGTACGACATCGACCTGGCCCGGGTCAACATCGCCGGGGAGCTGCTGGACCTGGAGGCGTCCGGGGCGCTGCACCCCTCGGTGGACCCGGTGGAGTTCTCGGCGGCGCTCGCCGCGCGCTACGAGGAACTGTGGACGGAGCTGACCCGGCAGTCGGTGTACCCGGCGGGCAAGCGGCACTACATCGACCGGCGCATCCGGCGGCTCAACGCGCTCGGCTTCGACGTCGCGGAGATGCAGATCGGCTCCACCCCGGACGGCGAGCGGATCACCTTCCTGCCGAAGGTCGTCGACGCGGGGCACCACCAGCGGCAGTTGCTGCGGCTGACCGGACTCGACGCGGAGGAGAACCAGGCGCGCCGACTCCTGAACGACCTGGAGTCCTGGATGGCGACCCAGGACGACTACGCGCCGGGCGATCCGGCGGGCGCGCGCACCGAGGTGCTCGCCCACCGCTGGGTGCGGGAGGTCTTCCGCCCGGCCGTGCGCGCCGTGCCGCTCGAACTGCGCCGGGACGCGGATCCGGCGCAGGTGTACCACGAACTTCTCGAACACCGCTGGTACTTGTCCGAGCAGGTGGGCAGCGACGTGGGCTTCGAGGCCGCGACGAAGGACTACGTCACCCACGTCCTGCCGCACGGATCGGCGGATCGCACCTGACCGGGACAAGAGGTCCGGCCGCATGTCTTGACGTGCGTCACAAGCGCTCCTTAAATCAACACTTGAACGGAGCGCACGACGCCCCCCGTTCCATGGCTTCACTTTTCGGCATGCCTTGTCATGGGCATGCCCCCCCACCGGAAGTGATGTGGTGTTCCATGCACGTGTCCATGCGTCGCCGGCCCCTCGTGTGGCTGGCCACCGCCCTGTGCTGCTCAGCGGTGCTCGCCCCGACCGCCGCGCAGGCCGCACGCCCTTCGGCCGCCCCCTCCCCCACAGTGGCGGCCGCCGGTTTCACCGACGACTTCGACGGCCCCGCCGGGTCCGGGGTCGACGGGTCCAAGTGGCAGACCGAGACGGGCGACAACGTCGACAACCACGAAGGGCAGTACTACACGGCGGGCACGAACAACGCCGCGCTCGACGGGCAGGGCCATCTGGTCATCACCGCCCGGAAGGAGAATCCGGACAACTACCAGTGCTGGTACGGCACCTGCGACTACACCTCGGCCCGGCTCAACACGGCGGGCAAGTACGCCGCGCAGTACGGGCACGTCGAGACGCGCATGAAGATCCCGCGCGGGCAGGGCATCTGGCCCGCGTTCTGGATGCTCGGCGACGACCTGGGCCAGGTCGGCTGGCCGAACTCCGGTGAGCTCGACATCATGGAGAACGTCGGCTTCGAGCCCTCCACCGTGCACGGCACGATCCACGGGCCCGGCTACTCGGGAGCCGGGGGGATCGGCGCGAGCTACACCCTGCCGGGCGGGGAGGCGTTCGCGGACGACTTCCACACCTTCGCGATCGACTGGTCGCCGGATCGGATCGCCTGGTCCGTGGACGGCAACGTCTACCAGGAGCGGACCCCCGCCGACGTGAACGGCAACGACTGGGTGTTCAACAAGCCCTTCTACGTCATCCTCAACCTCGCCGTGGGCGGCGACTGGCCCGGTAACCCGGACGGCTCGACGTCCTTGCCGCAGGAACTCGTCGTGGACTACGTGCACGTGTCCACCGGCGACAGCGCGGCCCGCTGAGCGAACACCGGCGGCCGGTCCCCCACATGGCGGGGCACCGGCCGCCGGTGTTTCCGGTGCGGCCCCGCCTCATACCGCGCTGCCGGGCGTCCGCCCTTCGGGGTGGCAGAGGCAGGACACGACGACGAGCAGTGGCCACAGCGCCTGCGCGAAGGTCAGGCCGCGCTCGACGACGCCGGGGGCCCAGCCCCGTACCAGGGAGAGCAGGAACACGACGGCGCCCAGCGACATCAGCGCGGTCGCCGCCGTGGAGACGCCCGGCCGCAGACCCCACGGGGCGCGGGGGCGGCGGCGGTCGGCCGCCAGCGCGGGCCAGATCGCGAGGAGCACGAAGCCGATGGTGGCCACGGTGCCATGACCGAGGTCGCCGCCCCGGGGCGGCGCGGGGGCCAGCGTGAGGGACATCGCGGCCAGTCCCCCGCCGGCCAGCGCGGCACGCCCGGCGAGGGCGGCCGGCCGCAGCCCGTGAGCGGTCGCCACGTAACAGGTGCCCAGGACGATCAGGGCGGCGGTCATCAGCCAGTAGCCGGGCGCACCGTAGGAGGCGAGGACGCTGATGGTCTTGTTGACCGGGTCGTACGCGGGCCCCTGCAGGACCTGTGCGATCGTCCAGGCGCCGATCAGCACCACGGGGGCGAACCCGGCCGAAAGCAGGGCCCACCAGGGAGTACGTCGCATGACGGCACCTTAGGTGAGACCTCCCGCGCGGTCCGCGAACCACGCTCGTCGGTGCCCCGGACGGAGGTCCGCCCGCGGCCCCGCCTGCCGTGCCGCTCCCGGCCGGGAGCGGCGCCCGGCGGCGCGCGGGGGGGGGGCGGGGGGCTGGGCGCGCCCCCCCAGCCGCGGGCGGGGGGGGGGGGGGGGGGGCGGGGGGG
>NZ_JBFALS010000009.1:210786-311335 GCF_040656295.1 Streptomyces sp. NPDC049954 | reverse complement strand
GGTGACCCCCCCCGCGCGCTCCGCAACCCCCGCTGGGGGGCCCCCCGGTCGGCGCCCCGCCCGGCCCCCCGCGGGGGGTGCCGCCCGGGGGGGGCCCCCCCACGGCAGGCGCGGGTCAGTCGCGGCAGTGGAGCGTCGCCCCGCCCCAGTCCGCGTGGTCGAGGGCGTTGCCGTCACCGGCGTCGGAGACGTGCAGAGTCAGGCGCTCCGCCCCGCTCACGTCGGCCTCGACCGGTACGGCCTCGTCCGCGTTGGTGAGTTTCTGGCCGGTGTAGACCTTCTTGCCGTCGGCCAGCACCTCGAAGACCACGCTTCCGCCGGAGCCCGTCTCGTCGTCCAGACCGGTGTCGGCCGTGAACGAGGTGCAGGCTGCGCCGAGGTAGACCTCCACGGTGGATTCCGCGTGGACACCGAGCCCCTTGGCGTAGGTGGTGCCGCCGATGGTGAGGGGACCGCCGTCACCGGCCCGGTCCTCACCGTTGCTGGTGTTCCGCTCCACCGGTCCCCACGCGTTGTCCGAGGTCAGGAGTTCGAGGTCGGACACCGCGGTGGTGCCGGAGGGCGCGGGCGGGGTGGCGAACAGCTCGGTCGTGGCCCGCGCACTCACCCGGGCGCCGCCCGTGGAGCCGGCCGTCACGGTGGCGACGACCAGCCGCCGCCCGTTGCCGCTGTCCGCGCTCCTGCGCAGCTGGATCTCGGTGCTCGCGTCCTTGCCCGCCGCCACGTCACCGAGGTGCGGGACGGCCGGCTCAGCGCTCCAGCCCGAGGGCAGGTCGAGGGAGGCCGACGCGTCCTTCAGCTGCTGGTCGCACGGGTTGTGCACGGTGAGGCGTGCCGTCGTCGACTCCCCCGGCGGGACGGAGGTGCCGGCGGGCTCGATCGTCGCCTCCGGAGTGCAGACCACCGGCCCCTGCGGCGCCCCGCCGCGCGCCTCGGCCCCCGTGAGAGGACGCAGCCGCAGGCTGTACGCGTACTCCTTGGAGGGGCTCACCTGGTACTTCGGCATCACGGTGTGGAAGGTCTCGCTCACCCCGCTCACCGCGTGGTCCAGGTGCAGCGTGTTGCCCTTCGCGCTGCGCTGGAGGGCGAAGGGGTAGGCCGCACGGTCGATGTCCTCGTACGGGGTGACCCCGGCGGAGAAGTTCTCCCCGTCGCCCGACACCAGCACGCCACTCCTGCCGTCCGACAGGGCGGCCCAGCGCACCTCCTCGTGGTTGCCGTAGTCCTGGGGGCGCAGGTAGTCGGAGAACTGCTCGTCCACGCCGGTGCGGTACACCCCGGTGGGCGACCCGTCCTCGCGGTCGTTGTAGTTCTCCTGCGGCCCCCGCCCGTACCAGCTGAACTGGTCGTACTTCTGAGGGAGTTGCAGGGTGAGGCCGATGCGCGGCAGGTAGGGGACGGAGCGGGCGGCGCCCTCGGCCCGCGCGCGGTGGTCGATGCGCAGTTCCCCGTTTCCGGTGACGGTGTAGCGCAGGGTCTGGTCGAACGAGGAGTCCTTCACTTCCGGGGCGGCCACCGTGCTGCGTACGGTGACGACCACCGCGCCGTCCTCCTCCTGGACCTCGACGGCCTGTGGATCGGTTCGCAGCCGGTCGAGGCCCGCGTCGCGCCAGGCTCCGTCCTCGGAGTTGATCTCATTGCTGATCGGGGCGCGCCAGGCGTCCAGTTCGGGCCCCCGGCTGAGGAGCTCCCGGCCGTCCGCCTTCATCGAGGTAAGCGCGCCACTCTTGCGGTCGAAGGCGTACGAGAAGCCCTTCCCGGCGGCGGTGACCTGGTCCTTCGTGGTCACGGCGCGGACATCGCCGGGTGCCTCGGCCTTGACGACACCGGCCAGTTGCCGGCCGCCGACGTCGAACTGCTCGACGGCCACGGTGTGTCCGGCGGGTGCCCAGTCGGTCTTCGTCTTCTGCACGGCCCGGACGGTCAGCTGCCGGTCGGCGTTCTTGGGGTTGTCCGGCGCTGCGGGCAGCCGGACCACGGCCTCGGCGCCCGGGGCGACGGACAGGGGCCGCGTGCCCTCGGCGAGGGTGCGCGCCCCTTCGGTGAGCGACCACCGCAGGGCGAGGTCCGAGGTGTCGGTGAAGGCCCGTTCGCTGCGTACGGTGATGCTGCCGGGCACGGTCTTTTCGTCGGCCGTCCTCGTCTGCGACAGGCGCACGGGGGCCTGGACGGCGGCGAGGGCGCGGGTCTCGGGCTGGAGGGTGCGGTCGGTGCCGACCAGACCGTCCACGCCGCCCATTCCCGATCCGTAGGACTGGTACGTGCCCTTCTTGGTGAGCTTGTCGAAGTCCAGCGCGAGGACGGCCTGCCGGGCGGGGTCTGCCTTCAGCTGCTCCGGGTCGAGCGCCTTGTGGTAGACGCGGACCTGGTCGATGACTCCGTGCGCCATGCGCGTGCCGGTCATCTCCTGGCCCGTCTCGGAGTTGCGGCCGATGTTGAGCGGCTGCGCCGAGTAGGCGACGCTGCCCTTGTAGTCGGTGGCGGCCACCTGCTTTCCGTCGACCAGCAGCTTGAGGACGCCGCCGTCGAAGGTGCCCGAGGCCCGGTGCCATGCCCCGTACCAGTCCCCCGGCACGGTGGCCGAAGCGCTGTGCCGCTGCCCGTCCTCACCCTGCACGCTGAACTCCAGGGTGTTCTTGTCCTTCATGCGCAGGGCGTAGGAGTGGTCTCCCTTGGCCGCCACGGTGAAGTCGCCCGTCCAGTCGGCGGGCTTGACCCAGGAGTCCACGGTCAGGGCGTCGGAGACGGCGTCGAGCTTCCGGTCGCGGTAGACCTCGACGAAGTCGTCGAGCCCGGAGAGCGAGAGGGCCTTCCCGCTGTGCCCGTCGACCTGCTCGGGTTTGCCGGTGAGGTACGTGAGGATGCCGTTGCCCGAGGAGTCGGGCGTGGTGACGAGCGGCTGGTTGAGGTTCTGCTCCGCCCAGTCCCAGATGAACCCGCCCTGCACTTCAGGGTACTTGCGCACGACGTCCCAGAACTCGCGGAAGTTGCCGAGCGAGTTGCCCTGGGCGTGGGCGTACTCCCCCATCACGATGGGCTTCTCCGTCGTCTTCGCCTTGTCCTCCAGGCTGTCCGGGGAGGGGTAGCGAGGGCCCCAGATGTCGGCGTAGGGGGCGTCGCCGTCCGGGGTGTTGGACTGGTGGTACAGCGGGCGTCCGGGGTCGTTCTTCTTGAGGTAGTCGGCCATCGTGTAGTGCGCCTTGCCGAGGCCGGCCTCGTTCCCGGTGTCCCACATCAGGACGCTGGGGTGGTTCTTGTCCCGTTCGTACAGGCCGACGGCGCGGTCCTGGAAGGCCTTCTGCCACTCCGGCCGTTCGGCGAGGCAGTTGTCCGGGCAGCCGTCGTGGTGGTGGGTCTCGATGTCCACCTCGTCCGCGATCCACAGGCCCTCGTTGTCGGAGCGCTCGTAGAAGTACGGGTCGGAGGGGTAGTGCGAGGTGCGTACGGCGTTGAGGTTGAGGCTCTTCATCAACGACACGTCGGACGCGGTGCGTTCCCTGGTCGCGTACCGGCCGGTGTCCGGGTCGGTCTCCGCGCGGTTGACACCCCGGACGAGGATGCGCTCGCCGTTGACGAGGAGCTTCTTGTCCTTGACCTCGATCTCGCGGAAGCCGACGGGCTGGCTCGTGGTGTGGGTGACCCGGCCCTGCCGGTCGGCCAGTTGGACGACCAGGGTGTACAGGTTCGGGGTCTCGTCGGTCCACTTGGCGGGGTTGCTCACCTCGGCCTTGAGCGAGGCCGTCGCCGAGCCGTCATGAGGCTCGACCGGTGCGGAGACGGCGGTCACCCGCCGGCCGCGCGGGTCGTAGAGGGTGCCGGTGACCTTTCCCGGCCCCTTCTCCTTCCCCAGTGCGCTGACATCGATGTCAGCGCTGAGCGTCGCGTCCCGGTACGCCTTGTCGAGGTCGGTGCGGATCGTCACGTCCTGCACGTGGGTGGCGGGGGTGGAGTACAGGCCCACCGAGCGGAAGATCCCGGAGAACCGCCACTGGTCGTAGTCCTCCAGGTGGGAGCCGGAGCCCCAGCGGTGGACCTGCACGGCGAGGGTGTTGCGGCCCGGGTGCAGGTAACGCGAGATGTCGTACTCGGCGGGCGTGTAGCCGCCCTGGTCGTAGCCGGCATAGTGACCGTTGACCCAGGTGAGGTTGCCGCTGGTGACGCCCTCGAAGCGCAGGAAGGTCTCGCGGTCCTGCCAGTCCTTCGGCAGGTCGAAGGTGCGGACGTAGGCGCCGGTGGGGTTGACGTCGTGCGGCACCTTGGGCGGGTCGTCGGGGTACATCTCGGTGGGAATGTTGCGGAAGACGGGGTGGTCGAGGCCGTCGGTCTGCCAGGTGTGGGGAACGCTGACGCTGCGCCAGCCCTCGCCCTTCGTGTCGTAGTCCTCCGCGTAGAAGTTCTTGGGTACTTCCTCGGGCCGGTCCGACATGTGGATCTTCCAGTCGCCGTCGAGCGACTTGGTCCACGGACTCTTCCCGCTCCCCTTGAGGGCCTGGGCGGTGTCGGCGTACGGAGTGAGGTCGGCGTGCGGGGCCTCCTGGCCCACGCCGGTGACCTCGGGGTCCTCCAGCAGCTTGTACACGTCGGCGGGCGGTGGTGGGGGCGGGGGCTCGGCTGCCGCCGCCGGCAGCAGCGGGGCGCCCAGCGCCACCGTCGCTGCCAGCACGGCGAGTCTGCGGAACATGCGGCGGTGCGGCATGCGAACTCACCTTTCACTGACTGCTGTTGGTACTCGTCCTTCGTGCCGGGCGTTCCTTGGAGCCGGTTTCCTCCGCGCGGTTCCCTTGGGGCTGTGCGGCTGCGCACGACGCGTCCAGGCCGCCTTCCGACCCTTTCGCAGAACCACACAGGAAACGCTCAGGAAGCAACTTTCTCGAACGTAACCGACCGCCCGCCGTGGCGCCTAGAGAGCGGAACGCATCAATTGCTTCTGTCCGAACACCGCGCCTGGTACGTCAAAAGGCCGGTGGGTCCGGGGCGCGGAGCGGGCCGCCGAGGCCGCGCCGCGCTGGTCGGCGGCCCCCTGAGGGCGCGCGGCTCAGCGCCCGCTCAGGCCACGCGGATGTCCACCTCGTGCCGGCCGCGCAGGGTCGCCGGCACGAACGGGGTGCGCCGTCCGTCCACGGTCAGGGACACGAGCCGACGGCCTGATCCGGACAGCCTGAGGTCCAGGGTGGCCCGCCGGTAGGACAGCCCGGAGAGGGTGACCGGCCCCCAGCCCGCCGGCAGGCCGGGGGTGAACCGGAGGCCACCGGGCTCGTGCACGATGCCGAACAGTCCGTGGTGCACCAGCCGCAGGTAACCGGTCGCCGACCAGGTCTGGTCCTCCTCGGAGGACCACTGACTGCCGTTCTGCCAGCCGCCGTCCTCCACTCCGGTCCTCGCGTTGTACAGCTCCCAGAAGTGGCCGTCCTGCCGGTAGAGCCCGGCCAGGTCCGTGAGGGTACGGCCGAGGAGGTCGGGGCGGCCGCCGCGCGCGGCCGCGTGGCCCCACATCCCGAGCGTCATCGGCCAGACGGTCACGTTGTGGCGTCCGGGATGCGCGTCGTCGAACTCGGGGAAGTGCGGCCAGACGTTGACCACCCCGTGCGGCTCGTGGTGCGTGGCGGCGAGCAGGGCGCGGGTGCGGCCCGCGCTCGCGACCCCGCACAGTACGGCGAAGGCCAGCCCGTTGCCCTCCTGGTAGGGCTCCAGCCGGCCCGCTCGCTGCCCGCTGCCGTGGATGAAGTAGCCGTAGATCCCCTCCTTCTCGATCCACAGTCGCGTGTTGATCGCCGTGCGCAGCCCGGCGGCGGCCGCCCGCCACCGCCCGGCCGCCGCGCGGTCCCCGAGGGTGTCGGCCATGGCGCCGAGCGCGAGGTACCCGGCGTGGTAGAGGCAGTTGGTGGACAGCGACATGATCTTGTCGGTGCCCGGGTGGTCGAGCACGAACGAGGAACTGTTCTGCGGGTCGGCGGGCGGCGAGGGGTAGCCGGCGATGCCGTCCTGCATGAAGGCGGGGCCTTCGAACAGCCCGTACTGACTGTTGAAGTGGTGGTCGCGGTTGACCCGCAGCGTGTTGGCCGCGGCCTCGTGCGCGTCGCGCAGGAAGGCACGGTCGCCGGTCACGAGGTAGTGGTGGTGGGCGGCGACCGCCCAGATGATCTGGTCCCACCACTGGTTGTCCTGCTGCACGATCAGCGTGCCGTCGTCCTGCCGCCGGCACACCGCCCACAGGGTGTTGCGTGCAGCGTCCGGGGCGAGCAGGCTCGCGGCGTTCCAGGCGTTGACCGAGGCGTCCCGGGTCCACGGCTGCTCGTAGCCCCCGCCCGCCCGGACGAAGACTCCGGGTGGATCGGTCATCAGACCGGTCTGGTTGTACGTGTCCGGGTCGTAGGGGACGGTGTTGACGTCCAGCAGGTTCTGCACGGCCGCCGCGTAGGCGCTGCCCAGGAGCGCGTCGCGTGCCCCGTCGAAGCGGATCTCGGGCCGGCCGCCCCCGTCGTGCGGCGTCGCCCCGTACGCGGAGGCGCCGAGTGCGGCCCCCGACGCGGCGAGTCCGGCGATCGCGCCGGCCCGCAGCACACCGCGTCGGCTCATCGGGGCGTGACGCTGTTCGGCAGAACTCATGGAAGCCTCCTGAGAACTTCTCGACATCGTTGTCACCGTCGTGGCGGGGCGCGATATTTCCGTGTGTCCGGCGGAACTGTCAATGCGGCGGACGGCAGTTGTGACAGAGCCGCAGGGGCTGCTCGGCCACCGCCCCTCCTGGACGACCACCGCCCCTCCCGGTCGTCGTCCGGGAGGGGCGGTGGCGCGTGTCTGCGGGGAAGCCGGCCGGGCGACGCGGTCTCAGCCGAGGTCGCCGGTGGCGAAGTAGGGCTTGCAGACCGTCCCGTCGTAGTCCGTGGCGATCTCCAGGAGCCTGCTGCCGTCGGCCGACGGCAGCAGCGCCGAGCTGTAGTTCGGGCAGTAGTCGACCGTGGTGGAGTCCACCGCCACGGGTGCGGCGACTTCCTGCCAGGCGCCCTCGCCGCCGGCGCTGTTGGTCCACACCGTGCGCCCGCTGCCCGGGGCGACCGAGCCGTCGGCGTTGTACATGACCTGCCCGACGAGCAGCAGCCTGCCCTGCGGGTTCCCGGCCTGCGGAGCCCAGGCCACGGTCGGCGCGTGCTTGAAGTACTTGCCGTCCGCGGTCTCGGGGCGGATGCCGAGCCAGGCGGGATCGCCCCAGTCCCAGCCGTCCGCCGAGGTGCGGTAGTGCACGACGCACTGGAACTGGCCGGCGGCGGCGCAGATCTCGTACGTCATGAAGTAGGTGCCGTTCGGGAGCTTGCGGACCACCGCCATGCCGGGACGGTCGCTGTCGAGGGTGCTCGCGACGGTGTCGTGGTGGCCGCTCCAGGTGAGACCGTCACCGGTGCGGGCGGCGACGAGCTTCTGGCTGTGCGCGCCGTCCGTCTCGTCCGAGTAGTGGCACACCAGGTTTCCCTGCGCGTCGACGGAGAACTCCGGTTCCCACAGGCCGCGTTCGTCGGGGGCGGTGGCGACCGTCGACAGGTAGGACCAGGTGGCGCCGAGGTCGTGGCTCGCGAAGACCCGCAGGCTCATGCGCCGGTTCGTCTCGTCCTGGCCGACCGAGGCGGACCACAGCAGGGTCCCCTCGGGCAGATCACCCACGGCCTGCGGCAGCTCGTACAGCGTGCTGCAGCACAGCCCCCGGCCGCCCGCCGCCTCCGGGTCCCGTACGGTGCCGGCGTGCTGGAAGCTCGCGCCGTCGTCCGTGGAGCGGTAGATCTCGCCGAGCCCGTTGTCGCCGTCGAAGCCGACGACGGAGGCCAGGACCTGTCCGTTCGCGGAGCCGTTGTGCTCCAGGCGCACGACGCGCGGGTAGAGGCCGGTGTCCTCGCGCAGCGGGGTGCCGCTCGCCGCGCCGGCGGGCGGTACGCACAGGGCGAGGAGGCCCGCGACGAGGGTGAACAGCGTGGCGAGAAGGGCGTTTCTTCGCATCCCCGGGCGGGACGGCACCGGGGACGGAGGGGAGGTCGGACGCGCGGGGGTGACATTCATGGCGGCTCCCGGGAGGTGGGGGGACGGGCTCCTGCGCGCATCCACCGTCAACTCCGCGCGCCGCAGCGGACGGTGGACGGCTTATGCGCACCTTGGTGTGGCAGACGCGAACGCCGAAGCACCGCGCGCCTGCCACAGTAGAAGGGTCGTTACATCGATGTAAACACCTGTGCGGCAACCGGCTGGGGCGCTGGCCCGCGGAGGCGAAGGCCGCCCGTTCACGAGGCCGACAAGGCGGTGACCACCTGATCCGGGCCGTGAAGGGGGTGACTTGGGACGACGCGAGAGGCGAGAGTGGTGAACGCAAGTCCATGACACAGACCTGAGGGAAAAGGACGGGGCGCACGTGACGGATCAGCGGACCGGTGTCGGCTTCACGGTGGGCGAGCGGGACTTCGAAGTGGACGGGCGGCCGGTGCGGGTCCTGTCGGGGGCCCTGCACTACTTCCGGGTGCACGAGGAGCACTGGCCGCACCGGCTGGGCATGCTGCGGGCCCTCGGCCTGAACTGCGTCGAGACGTACGTGCCGTGGAACCTGCACGAGCCGCGTCCCGGCGAGTTCCGGGACGTCGAGGCGCTCGGCAGGTTCCTGGACGCGGTGGCGCGGGCCGGCCTGTGGGCGATCGTCCGCCCGGGCCCGTACATCTGCGCGGAATGGGAGAACGGGGGTCTGCCCCACTGGCTGACGGGCTCGCTCGGCCGACGCGTCCGCACGAGGGACGCCGACTATCTCGGCCATGTGCGGGACTGGTTCGGCGAGTTGCTGCCCCAGGTGGTGGAGCGCCTGGCCGCCGCCGGTGGGCCGGTGATCATGGTGCAGGTCGAGAACGAGTACGGCTCCTACGGCTCGGACCAGGTGTATCTCGCCGAGCTGACGGCCTTGTTGCGGGAGTCGGGGATCGACGGCGTGCTGTGCACCTCGGACGGCCCCGAGGACCACATGCTGAGCGGCGGCAGCGTCCCCGGTGTCCTCGCGACGGTCAACTTCGGCTCCGGCGCCACCGAGGCGTTCCGCTCGCTGCGCAAGCTGCGGGGGGAGGGGCCGCTGATGTGCATGGAGTTCTGGTGCGGCTGGTTCGACCACTGGGGCGCGGAGCCGGTGCGCCGGGACGCCGAGGACGCGGCACGGGCCCTGCGGGAAATCCTGGAGTGCGGGGCCTCGGTGAACCTCTACATGGCGCACGGCGGGACGAGTTTCGGCGGATGGGCCGGGGCCAACCGGTCCGGCCTGCTGCACGACGGGGAGCTGGAGCCGACCGTGACCTCGTACGACTACGACGCGCCGATCGACGAACGCGGCCGTCCGACGGAGAAGTACTGGCGTATGCGCGAGGTCCTGGCCCCTTACGCGCGGCGTCCCCCGGTCGAGCCGCCGCCCGCTCCCCCGGCGCTGACCGCCCCGGTACGGGTGCGCCTGGACGCGTGGTCCTCCCTGGACGAGGTGGTGGACCTCCTGGGCGGGGACGAGCGGGAGTCGGGTGCGGCCCCGAGCTTCGAGGACCTGGACGTCGACCGGGGTCTCGTGCGCTACCGCGCCCGGATACCGGGCCCGCGTCCGCCCCTCCCGCTCACCCTGCCGGGCGCACGGGACCTCGTACGGCTGTCCGTGGACGGGGTGCGGGTCGAGGTGGGGGCCGAGGTCGCCGGCCCCGCCGAGGTGGAGGTGTGGGCCGAATCGCTCGGCCGGGTCAACTACGGCCCGCTGACGGGCGAGCCGAAGGGCCTGACCGGGGGGCTGCTGCACGAGCGGCAGTACGTCCACGGGGTGCGTGCGAGCGGTCTGCGGCTGGACGCCTTCGACGACGCGCGGGCGGTGGAGCGCCTGCCCCGGAACGCCGCCGAGCCGGGACGGCGGGGCCTGTTCCGGGGCCGGTGCGTGGTGTCCGGGCCCGGTGACGCGTCCCTGGAGGTCCCGGGGTGGGGGCGCGGCTTCGTCTGGGTCAACGGCTTCTGTCTCGGCCGGTACTGGTCGGTGGGCCCGCAGACCTCGCTCTACGTCCCGGGTCCGGTACTGCGTGAAGGCGAGAACGAGGTCTGGGTGCTGGAGCTGGAGGCGGCGGGCGAACCGGAGGCGCTGCTGAGCTGAGCAGCGCCGGGCCGGGTCGGCCCGCCCCGTGGACGTAGGGCACCATCGCACCGGCACGGTCGCGACGATCCGACCGGCGGGAAAGACAGGAAAGAGGGGACGCCACGCATGACACGGTCCGAGCGTGATCGCCGGGCGCAGCGACGCGCGCGGGAGGAGCTGCGCGAACGGCTGCGGGAGCGGGCGCACGGGGAGCGGCCGTCGTCCGGGCCCTCCGGGCCCGTACGCCCTGCGGAGTCCGTCCCCGGGCCGGTGGGCGAGGTCTCCGCGCCCTCTTCGGAGCGGGACTTCCCGCCGGAGGATCTACGGGTGCCCCCGCGCGACGAGGTGGACGGGATGCTGATGCGGTACTCCGGTCCCCTGGTCCTCGACGGGGCGGTCCGCGCGTGCCGGGACTGCGGCGGCTACCGCGACTGGCTGGTGCTGCTGCGCCAGGACAACGTGTGGCTGCGCTGCCCGGCCGGGCACACGTCCTTCGAGGCCGCCCTCGACGCGGTGTGGTTCAACCGGAACTCGGGCCCGGTCGACGCGCGCCACCCGAGCCTGGAGGCGGGCATCGACCACTTGGGCGGCTGACGCCCCGGCCCCGCCGTCACCCGTGGGCCCCCGGTTCAGGCTCCGGCGGGCAGGGCGTGCGGGCTGCGCCGGGCCTCGGTGCCGGGGGCGGGCTCGGAGGGATCACTGCCGAGGGCCACGATGCGGTTGTCGGCGTCGACGTGCACGACGCGCGGAGTCAGCGTGCGCGCCTCGGCGTCGTCGACCTGCGCGTACGACATGAGGATGACGAGGTCGCCGGGGTGCACGAGGTGGGCGGCGGCCCCGTTGATCCCGATCACACCGGAACCGCGCTCCCCCGGGATGGTGTACGTCTCCAGCCGGGCGCCATTGGTGATGTCGACGATGTGGACCAGCTCGCCGGGCAGCAGATCGGCGGCGTCGAGCAGATCGGCGTCGACCGTGACAGAACCGACATAGTGCAGGTCGGCTTCCGTGACGGTGGCCCGGTGGATCTTGGACTTGAATATCGTTCGTATCATCGAGGTACTCCTGGACGTAGGCTCCCTGCCTGCGTATGTGCAGGTCAAGGGCTGTCTCCTCACCCTACAACGAGTCGCATGTCCGGGCAGCGTCCCCAGGTCTTTCAGGACTCACGCTGACCACTTGCTGACTTTTCTGACAGTTCGTCAGGTGACATTCGAGGGACCCACTCACCCTCCCGAGATCCACCACGACGACTCGGCAAGCGGTCCGCGCCGGGAGCGACGGCGGGGATGCCGAGAATCAACGGCTTGAACGCCCGACTGTCATGCAGGTTCGCACCCGACACCGCGACGGCCGGCGGCAGGCCCTGGGCCTCGGACAGCACGTGCAGTTTGCTGCCCTTCCTGCCACGATCGACCGGATTCGGCCCGGTCAGCGAGCCCCCTTTCCGCCCACACCGACGCAGCATCGACGATCGTGGATGCCCAGTCCGGCTCACCCCTGGGGCCGAGCTCGTCCAGCACCGCCCGGTGCAGCCTGCGCCACAACCCAGCCTCAGACCACACGGTGAACCGACGGTGCGCGGTGGCCGGCGAAACGCCGAACGAGTCCGGCAGATACCGCTACGCACAGCCGCTCGTCAGCACGCACACCACGGCCGTGCACACCGCCCGCTCGTCCACCGGAGCAGTACCACCGCCCTGCGGACGGGACGTGAA
Organism: Streptomyces sp. NPDC049954; assembly: GCF_040656295.1. NCBI lineage: Bacteria > Bacillati > Actinomycetota > Actinomycetes > Kitasatosporales > Streptomycetaceae > Streptomyces > Streptomyces sp. NPDC049954. The sequence continues at coordinate 299,503 of NZ_JBFALS010000009.1, read as the reverse complement.
CCTCGGCAACAATCGTCTCAAGCCTGCAATCTCCGGCACAGGACACTAGATCCCGAGTCGCTCAGGGGTCAACCCACCGGCACAGGAACACCCGTCGCCGATATTGGCGCAGACCCCGTAGCGAGAATCAGGCAGTCAGGACCTGCGTCCGCCGACGGGCAGATCCATCAGGTCGTGCCCGACAACGAGGTTCCCGGAGAAGCCGCGCTGCGCTTGGCGCCAGCGCCGCTCCGGGTTCGAGGCGGGGACCAAGTGGGAGAGGACCAAATTCTTGACACCGGCGCGCTCGGCGACATCACGGCCGACCTGCGCGATCGTCGTGTGGGTACCGAGAAGGCGCGCGCGAAGCGCGTCGGCCCTGTCGGCGGGCAGCGCGGCGACGAGTGTCTCCACGTACTGTTCGTCGATCACCTCATGGACCAGGTAATCGGCACCGGCCGCGAGGTCGATGAGGTTCTCGCTCACCGTCGTATCGCCGGAGACAACGACCGATCCGTCCGGAGTGTCGAACCGGAAGGCGAAGGCAGGCGCGGTCGGGCGATGGTCGACGAGCGTCGCCGTCACCCGGACATCGCCGTCGGTCCACACCGGGATTGGTGAGGACAGTCGCGGGGGCACACCGGCCGGGTCGACCGTCCAGATGTCCGACACGTCGATGTCATGGAGGTTGAACATCGTGTCCGGCGGGGTGAAGCCGGTGGCACGCACACGATCGTTCAGGTCTTGTGCGAACGCCTCCTGAAGGTGACCGGACATCTTTCTGATCCCAGGCGCGGGATCCGCCGGCGACACGACGTGAGGATCGGGTCGGCCCGGGGGAAGCACTTGCGGCAAGGTGTCCCGCGCTCCCGGGCCGAAGACCTCGATGGGCGCACCGCTGCGGCCGATGTCATTCGCACTGGCCGTCAGATAGAACGAGGGCCAGTCCAAGGTGTGGTCGGAGTGCAGGTGGGTGAAGAACACTCCCCGGACGTTGGTCGCCGCCGCGGCGAGGTCGGTGTCGGGGCCCAGCCCGCTCTGCACCAGACGTTGGTACGCGCCGAGTCCGAGGTCGATGATGTACACCCGGTCGCCGTACACGACGGCAGTCGATACGCCGTACCTGCCGCCGGGCATGTACGTCGGGCCCCCGGCCGTGCCGAGAATCACCACACGCGTACGGGCTTTGCGGTCCGGGTGCTGACGTACCGTGGCAGCCAGCGCCGCCGACGGTGACGCCGCGGCGACACCGCCGGCGGCCGCGGTCGCCGCCACCTTCCTGAGGAACCGTCGCCGACTGGGCTCAGGCATGGACCGGATGGTCTCCGAAATGTCGTCGCACATCGAATACTCCCTACGTGCCTCGGGCTTGATCAGACGGTAAGTGCGCTCTGGGCGACCCGCTTGAGGCCGTCGATCCACGCCTCGACCTGAGCCGTCGACGCGGAACCGGGCAGCCCCGTCATACGGAGAGCCATCGGGGGCAGGTCGTCCTTCGTGGGGATGAGGACGACGATCGACGCGAGGTCGTAGCTCCGTCCCGGCACCAGGTCGGGGCAGAAGAGCTCGGCCAGCTCCGCGGTCGCCTGTTGGACGGCGCGTTCCTGACGCGGTAGACGGTCGGACTCCTCGAACGCGGACAGCGCCGCCCGATGACGCTCCAGCAGGTGCGGCTCCGCAGCGAGGAGGGAGTAGCCGCGCGCCCGGACCTTGTCGAGCAGCGCGCTGTAGAGATCGCGGCTCTCACGACTGTCGTCCGGTGCGCGTCGCAGCCACTCGTCGACCGCCGCCGGGGCCGCGTCCACCATGAACACAGCTCCCATCGGGGGAATCACCGGCTGCCGGTGCCCGAGCGGGGGTGAGCCACCGGCCGAACCTTGGTTGGTGGCGAGCACCTGGACCGCGTCGTCGCGGATCCTGGCGAGGACACTGCAGTTGACCGAAAAATCGGTGCTGAGCTCCTCGACCTGAGCCCTGATGGTCTCGGCGAGGTGCGCTGCCTGGATCAGCTCGGGGTCGGGTGCGGCGACGAAGGATCCGGGTGAGAAGCGCCCGTAGCCGCCCTGGAAGAAGAGCAGCGGCAGCGCCGACCGGTCGACGGCGAGGTCCTGGACCCGGCCCAGGACGATGAAGTGGTCGCCCGCCTCACGGACCTCCTCAAACGTGCACTCGATCCACGACACCGCTCCGTCCAGGATGGGCGACCCCAGCGGACCGGGCCGCCAGCCCGCACCGTCGAACTTGCCTTCTTTTCTGCTCGCGATCTGCCGGCAGATCGGCTCCTGGTCGGATGCCAGGACGTTGACGCAGAACGCCGAGGCGCTGCGCAGCCGCGCGAAGCTGCGCGAGCCGCTCGCCGGGAAGAACGCGATCAGCGGAGGGTCGAGGGAGACCGACGAGAAGGTCCCGACGACCATGCCGTCCGGAGCCCCTTCGTCCGTCACTGCCGTAACGACGGCTACCCCGGTCGGATAGTGCCCCAGAGTTTCACGGAAGAGGGTAGCGTCTACGGGCCGGGTCATGACTACTCCATCTGATCTTGGACGGCGCGGAACTCCCGCCGGACGAACTCTTCAAAGGTCGTGGGCCGCCGGCCGAGCAGCCACGTGAGCACGTTGGGGTTCCCGATGAAGTCGTGGCTGCTGTAACGGGCGCTGATCGCACGCAGGGGACGAGCCGGTGTCGCAGCCTGTAGTTGGCCGGCTGGAGGATGGTGAACTCCAGGCCCGACGACGCCAGGCACTCCTCGATGTCACGCTTGATCTCGTGCTGGATCAGGTCCGTGATGATCGCCTGCAGCACGGAACTCAACACGAAGTGCGTCCCGCCCGCCCTCTGCGCGGCGTCGATGGCCGCGAACCCCGTCGCTCGCTCGTCGGGATGAAGGGCGGGCCCGACGTAGTACACCGTCTCGACGCCGCGCATGGCACGCGGTCAATCCCGCTGGGTCGAGGAGATCGCCGACCAGGACGTCGATCACGCCGGCGGCGCGGAGCGCCTGCGCAGACTCGTCGGAGCGGACGCAGGCGCGCAGTTCGGCTCCTGCTGCCACCAGCCTCGGGATGAGGCCCTTTCCTTGGTTGCCGTTTGCGGCGGTCACGAGAATCACTGGTGCACGCGTTCTACTTCTTGGTGATCGCCTTCAGGAACGTGATGTCGCCCTTCTTGGCGAACTGGTGCAACCCGACGGCGTTCATGTCCGGCTGGTGTTCGCGCTGCGGCTCGGGCACCGCCGGGTTGCCGGTCCACGACAGCAGTCGGCAGACGCGTCGCTTGATGCGCCAGCCTTCTTCGGTGCGGACGAGCTCGTCGTCGTAGTAGCCGGTTCCTGTCCAGGTGGGCCCGCCTTCGGCCGCCTCGCGCACGAGGATCCAGGTGCCGTAGCTGAAGGCGTTCGCTGTGTTACCGCCGACATTGACCAGCTGGCCCATCATGGTGTGAACGTGGCTGTCAAGGCTGTCGTGGAACCCGGCGAAGGACGTCTTGAACTCCTCCAGGCCGACCCAGGCGGCTCCGGCGGGACCGAAGACGGCTTCCACGTCCTTGGTGAAGACGCGGTCGAACAGGTCCCACTGACGCGTGTCGAGCGCGAAGGCGTACATGTTCAGGGCCTCGATGATGGCGGCCTTGTCGTCGTTGATCATGCGTGTGTCCCTCTTCATTGTCGGGTGTGTCAAAACGTGCGCAGGTCCGTGAGAACCAATCAGCCCGGCGGCCCCGCTACGACGACGGTTCGAGGACGCCCGCCGATGACTGGGCCTCGACTCCGCACAGCCCCCGTCCGATGTTCTCGGTCCAGGTGTCGATGCCGTGCGCGGCGTGCAGGCTGCCCGCGCGGCAATTGCGGGCTATCAGCTGGAGCGGCTGCCGCTTCGCGACCGCCGCGGCTCCGGAGGCACGGAAGAGCGTCTCGACGGCACAGCTGCACGCGTCCCAGATGTAGGCGACGTCGGTGTGGAGTTGGAGGGTGTCGCGCTCGGACGGATCCGTCTCCTCGGCATCCAGGCGGTCGAGTTGGGCCACGGCGGCCGCCGCCCGGATCTGGGTGTGCGCGCGGCCAACGGTCAGGCGCGTAATCGGCGCGTCCATCTGTTTCGTGTACGGGGAGTAGGGGATGCTCCGCTTCCCGACCGCGCCCAGGAACAACTCCATCGCGTGGTCGGCCATGCCGAGCGCGACACCCGCGCCCGTGACGAGCGAGTGGGCGAGACCCCCGCGGCGTGGCCCTTCGCCCCGCTCGGTGAGTTCGCCGATCCGTTCGGTGAGCCGCTTCGGGGTACTGAAGTGCTCGTCGGGGACGAACAGTTCGCCGTCCGTCGCCATGGTCTGGCTGCCCGTGGCTGCCCTCCCCCATCGCGTCCCAGTCGTCCCGTGCGACGAGCGACTCCTTCGGGACGAGCACCATGCCGAGCTTCGTGTCGTCGCTCTCGTCGCAGAAGACGGCGAGGTAGTCGTGGGACGCGTGGACGCTCCCGGTGGAGAACGGCCAGGCGCCCTCGATCATCCAGCCGCCGTCGACCTGCCGGGCGATCCCCGCCATGCGCCGACTGGTGCCGGCCACCGCGAACGTGCGGTTGCCGGTCCATCGGGCCACGTACACCGGGGCGACGACGTCCTCGTCGAAGGCGAAGCTCCACAGGTTCCCGCCCGCGGCCGCCCACACCATCCAGGCCGTCGCCCCGCATCCCGAGCCGAGCGCCCGGACCGAGCTCCGCGATCACGTCATCCGTGAAGACACGGTCGAACAGATCCCACCGGCGGGCGTCGAGGGCGAGCCCGTAGAGGTTCATGACCTCGATGATCGCGGCCTTGTCGTGCTCAAGCATGCTTGCGCTCCTCGTCCTGGAAGTCGCCAGTGCGTCGCGGACCCCGGTCGTGACTGTCGATCCGCTTGGTGGCCATCTGTACGTCGCCGCATGGGCGACGCAGACCCGTCGGGCTCCCGCCGTGCGGCGGCGGTTCGGCTCAGTCGGACGGGGACTGCCTGAGAGCCATCATTGAGAGCCGCCACATTTTCTGTCAACACTTTGATGCAGAGTGAATGGTGGACACCACGACCCATGAAACGTAGAGCGGCAGAACGACAACACCCACCGCCCTCACCGTGCCTGCGCTACACGCACACGCGATCCGCTTGCCCGCCGAGGTTCCGCGGGTTTCACGCCGAAGCACAGTAGACAGCCCTCGACGATTCCCGCATTAAATGTTGACACTTTGCGAGAGCGGCTCCTACGGTGCGTCGCACAGGCCCTTCTTCCTGGCCGGCGGTGACGCTCCTGCTCAGCAGCCTCGTCCGCCCTCCGACGATCGCAGTCACCGCGCGTCCCTGACCGACAGCCTCGCCAGAAACGAGTTCACGATCGTGCCGATCGACATCACCCGGCTCTCCCAGGCCCAGCCCTTCCAGCCCGCCGGCCATCACGGCGTCGGCCCCGTCCATCTCTTCGGCGGCGAGGACTACGACGGCGCCGTAACAACGGCCCTGTCGCACTACCTCCCCGGAGGCCGCGCCGACATGTCCGCCGTCCCCGCGGAGACGCTGTACATCGTCCTGACCGGCGCCCTGACGCTCGACGCAGAGGGCGACACCCACGAGCTGCACGCCCTGGACGCCGTGCGGCTCACGACCGGGACGGTCCGCAGTGTCGAGAATCGTACGAATCTGCCCGCCAGCATGCTGGTGATCCGGCCCAACTCCGCGGCCGGACAGGCGGACAACTCGGCGGACAACACCGTCGAGGCCCGGTCATGAGCGGGCCTCTCGACGGGCAGCTCGTCGTCGACCTGTCCCGCGCGCTCGCCGGCCCCCAGGCCGCCATGATGCTCGGCGACCTCGGGGCCCGTGTGATCAAGGTCGAGAGTCCTTCCGGGGACGACAGCAGGTCCTGGGGACCGCCGTTCGTCCATGCCGAGGACGGCGCCGCGGAATCGACGTACTTCCTGTCCTGCAACCGGAACAAGGAGTCGATCACGCTCGATCTGAAGCGTGACGAGGACGCGCAGGTGCTGGCCGCCCTCATCCGGCGGGCGGACGTGTTGATGGAGAACTTCAGGGCCGGCGGGCTGCAACGCCTCGGGTTCGGAACCGAACGGCTGATGGAGCTCAACCCGCGCCTAGTGGTGTTGTCGATCAGCGGTTTCGGGCACGACGGTCCCGAGGCCGGCCGCGCCGGGTACGACCAGATCGCCCAAGGCGAGGCGGGGCTGATGTCCCTCACCGGGCCGGACGCGGACCACCCCCAGCGGATCGGGGTGCCGATCGCCGACCTGCTCGCCGGTATGAACGGCGCGTTCGGCGTACTCGCCGCGCTGCGGGAACGCGACCGCACCGGCCGGGGGCAGATCGTGCGCACCTCGCTGCTCGCCTCGGTCGTCGCGGCCCACGCTTTCCAGGGGACACGCTGGACCGTGGGCGGCGAAGTGGGCACCGCGCAGGGCAATCACCACCCGACCATCGCGCCCTACGGACTGTTCCGGTGCGCGAGTGGCAGTGTGCAGATCGCCTGCGGGAACGACGCCATGTGGCAGCGCCTGTGCGACGCGTTCGGCATCCGCGCCGACGACCCCCGGCATGCCACGAACCGCGACCGGGTGGCCCACCGCGACAGTGTCACCGAGCTCTTGGAGCACGTGTTCGCCGACCTCGCTCCCGACGAGCTGTTGCGTCGGCTCTCCGACGCCGGAGTTCCGGCCGGCCGGGTGCGCTCGCTCGACGAGGTCTACGAGTGGGAGCAGACCCGCGCGCAGCGGCTCCTCATCGATGTCGAGCATCAGGGCGTCGGGAAGATGACCCTGCCGGGTTCGGCCCTGCGGATGTTCGCCGTCGACGACACGGGGGCCGAGACCGAGACGACGCGCGTCAACCACTGCCCGCCACCCGTTCTCGGCGCCGACGCCGACGCCGTCCGGGAGTGGCTGGAGAGCCCTCAAGCGGCGAAGTGAACTGCTCGCTGACGGTACGGCAGTACACGCGCGAACCGCTGCTGGCGCCTGGCCGACATCCGACTCGCCGGACTGCGCCCGTTCCCCATGAACGACGGGCCCCATGAACTACGAACCACAGAGGAGTTGACGTCGATGAGTGCATCTCCCGACACGTCCGACAGGCTGGCAGCGATCCTCGACAAGGTCCGCGCTCTCGGGCCGACCTTGCGCGAACGCGCCCTGGAGGCGGAACGCACGGGTCGCCATTCGGACGAAACCATCGCCGACCTGGACGCCACCGGTGCCTTCGCCATCGGCAGCCCCGCCGAGTATGGCGGCCACGAACTCACCGTGCGCCAGCAACTCGACGTCGTGTCCGACGTGTCCAAGTGGGACGGCTCGGCCGGATGGATCGTCTGGGTCGGCGCCTCTACCAACTGGATCCCCGCCGGTTCGGGCGCCCGCGTCGTCAAGGAGGTCTACGCCCCTGAATGGGTCGGCCCACGAGTCGCCGCCTCCAGCCACTTCCCGGCCTCACGGGGACGTGCGAGGCGGACCGGAGGCGGCTGGGTCATCTCCGGTGGCCCCTGGACCTTCGGCAGCGACTCCCTCTGGGCGCCCTACACGAACCTCGGCTGCATCGCCCACGACGGCGGGGACCCCTATCTGGTCGGCGTTCAGGTTCCACGCGACGAACTGCGGTTCCTCGACGACTGGCAGGTCGCCGGCATGCGCGGCACCGGCAGTGTCTCCTCGACCCTGAAACAGGACGAGCTCTTCGTACCCGAGCACCGCGGCGTCGACTTCCGTGACGTCACCGGACAAGCCCTGGAGAACGGTCTCGCGGGCTCCCTGTGGAAGGCGCCCACCCTCGGCTGGGCGTTCAGCCTTATGGCGGGTATGTCGATCGGTCTCGCTCAGGGCGCGCTGGAGCGGTTCCTGGAACGTTCGGCCGGACGGCCCATCCGCGGCACCACGTACAAGAACCAGCTGGACGCACCACTGACGCACCTGATGCTCGCCGAGGTGCATGCGAAGATCCAGTCGGCCACGGCGATGACCCGCGCCAACGCCGAGGAGACCGACCGGCTCGGGGATCTGGCCGCCGCCGGTACACCCGCCGACGGCGAGTACATGCAGAAGTTCAGCGCCAGGGTCCTCGTCGAGACGGCCTACGCCGCCAAATGGTGCGCGGAGGCGATCGAGTTGCTGCAGCGGAACTCCGGCTCCACCGCGATCGCGGAAAGCGAACCGATCCAGCGGGCCTGGCGCGACGCACGGGTCATCACCCTGCACGGCGCTCTCAACCTCGAAGCCCTCTCCGAGAACTACGGACGGCTGATGGCCGGATCCCAGCCGCACAAGTTCGCCGGGATCACCACCTTGGACCGGTTCGCGCCGCCCGCTCGGACCAGCGACGCCTGAATCCATGGGATGCCGCAACGACTGTCGTGGAGAAGGAGGTTGATGGATGAGCAGCGCACCCTCGCACGCAGGCACCGACGCGCATGGAAGGGTCCGGGCGGCCATAGTCGACGCCCCGGGCGCCGCGCCGCGAGTGGGCTCGGTCGTCCTGCCGCCGCGCACGCCCGGCACCACCCTCGTGGCGGTGGTCGCCGCACCGTTGAACCCACTGGATCTGGTCATCGCGTCCGGGACGTTCCATTCGGCGCGCCACGAAGCCCCGTACGTCCCGGGCAGCGAGTGCGCGGGGGTCGTGCTCGACTCCGACCGGCATCAGCCCGGCTCCTGGGTCTACGCCGAGTGCCGCGCCTCACCAGACACACCCGGCTCCCTCGCCACGCAGGTACTGGTCGACGACGACGATCTGCTGCCGTTGCCCGAGGGGATCGATCCGGTGCGGGCCGCGGCCATCGGCAACTCCGGCACGGCGGCGTTCATGCCCCTGATCGAGGACGCCGCGCTCCGTGACGGAGAGACGGTGCTTGTGCTGGGTGCCACGGGCGCGGTCGGGCAGCTCGCGGTTCAGGTGGCGCACCGGCGCGGCGCGAGCCGGGTGGTCGGCGTCGCCCGCGACCGAGCGGCGCTGGAGCGCCTGTCGGACCTGGGTGCGGACGCCGTCGTCGACCTGCGCGGCGGCGAGAGCGCCGAGGAGTTGGCGGAGCGGCTGCGGGCGGTGGCCGGTCCGGTGGACGTTGTTCTCGACGGTGTCTACGGGGTGCCGCTGGAGGCCGCGTTGCAGGTGTGCGCGCCGCGGGCGCGAGTGGTCAACGTCGGCAATCCGGCCGGCGCGACCGCACGGATACCGGCCGGGCTGCTGCGCGGCAAGCAGCTCATCCTGTCCGGCTTCGCCGGTCTGCACACCCCGCTGCGCGCCAAGCAGGCGGCGCTGACCTGGCTGTGGGACGCCCTCACCCGCGACCAACTGCGGGTCGGCGTCCGCACCTTCCCGCTCGACGACCTCCCGTCGGCCTGGCGCACGCAGGCGGTCTCGCCGCACGCCAAGTGCGTCGTCCTGCCCCAGGGCAGCGGACTCCCCGAGCACCCCACCACAGCCCCCACCCGACGAGATCGGAGCACACGTCCGTGACCCACCGCACCCAGACCCGCAGCCGGGAGTCGCGCGCATGACGACGCGAACCGCGCCGCACGCCGGCGCACCGCTGCGGCCGGTCGTCGACGTCGTGGTCGTCGGCGGCGGGCCCGTCGGCCTGCTGACCGCCGTATTTCTCGGCCGGGCCGGGCTACAGGTGTCCGTCGTGGAACGCTGGCCGCAGCGCTATCCGCTGCCGCGGGCGTGCACCATCGACCATGAGGCGCTCCGCATCCTCCAGGCCGCAGGGCTCATGGCGGATCACGCCGACCTGTTCGAGCCGTCCCAGGGCGAGCGGGGCGGGTACGAGTTCCGCAACGGGGCGGGCGAGTTGCTCCAGGCCATCGACTGGAACAGGGTCGCCGAGTCGGGGTGGGCCAATACGAACGGCTTCTATCAGCCCGACCTCGAGGCCGTCCTGGAGGGCATGGCACTCGCGACCCCCGGCGTGACCGTCCACCGCGGATGGACCTTCCAGTCCCTGGAACAGGACCACGACAACGAGCAGGTCTGCGTGCACGTGGTTCCCACCGAGCGGCCGGACGGGGCCGAGGGCATCCGGGCACGCTGGCTCGTCGGCGCCGACGGGGCCAACAGCGCCGTCCGTGCCGCGCTCGACATCGGTGTCGGCGACTCGGGGTTCGAGGCCGACTGGCTGGTGGTGGACTATCAGCCGCTGACCGAGGAGAAATGGAGCGCCTTCGTCACCCAGTACTGCGATCCGGCGCAGCCCGCGACCGCGGTCAACAGTGGTCCGGGGCGGCGGCGGTTCGAGTTCATGCGCCGCGTGGACCTGAGCGTGGAGGAGCTGGCCCGGGAGAGCACGGCCTGGCGGCTGATGGCGCCCTGGGGTGTGACACCGCAGACCGCCCGGCTCGAACGGCACGCCGTGTACACGTTCCGCGGCAGGTGGGCGCACAGCTGGCGCGAGGGGAACGTCTTCCTCGCGGGTGACGCGGCCCATCTCATGCCACCGTTCCTCGGCCAGGGGCTCTGCGCGGGTCTGCGCGACGCGCGCGCCCTGTCGTGGCGGCTCGGCATGATGCACCACGGCCTCGCGGCACCGGACGTGCTGGACACGTACGGCCCCGAACGCACGGGCCACGTAAGGGAGATCATCGACGAGGCGGTGGCCGCGGGCCGTGTCATCTGCGAGCTCGACGTCGACCGGGCCGCCACCCGTGACGCCGAGATGAAAAGGCGCTCGCTCGATCCCGGTGCCGCCACGCGGGAGCCCCCGCACCCGCGCCTGGGCGAGCCGTCGTTGACGGTCGGCAGCGGCGGAACCGAGGGACGCCTCGCGCCCCAGGGACGTATCCAGATCGCCGACAGGGTCGGCTTGTTCGACGACGTCGTCGGCGGTGGCTGGCAGTTGATCAGCGGGGTCGGGGACCCGGCCGAACACCTGGATGACGAGGATGCGTCCTGGTTCTGGCAGATCGGCGGCGTGGTCGCCGACGTGTCGGGCGAACGTGCGGTCAAGGATCTCGACGGTGACTACGAGCGTTGGTTCACCGAGCACAAGTGCGAGGCGCTCCTGGCACGGCCGGACTTCTACGTGTTCGCGGCCGGCCGGCACACCGACATCCCGCGCTTCGTCTCCCTTCTACGTCAGGCGCTCGGATCTTCGTCCGCCTGAGGGCATCGCCTTCCGCGTGACGAGATCGACGGGGTTCTTTCACACGGAAGTCAAGGAGGATTTCACATGAGAGCGGAGCATTCCGTCGCGTACGCCGATGCGGCCGCGGAACCACCCGACGAGTCGAGAACGGCGTGGCGCACGGCATTGGCGTCCACGCTCGGTCTCGCGTGCGGGCCCAGCGTGCTGGCGGTCACGACGTTCGGGGCGTTCATCGCCCCGCTGCACCGCGAGTTCGGATGGAGCATCCCGGCCATCGGCCTGGCCTCGTCCCTCCTCAGTATCACGCTCGTGCTCATCTCTCCCGTACAGGGCCTGCTGGTCGACCGGTTCGGCGGCCGCCGGGTGATCCTGTGCAGCTCGCCGTTCTTCGCGCTGTCCCTCATGGCGATGTACTTCCTGCCCGACAGCCTGCCGGTCTTCTACCTGGGCTGGGTGCTCATTCCGCTGTGCGGCCTGGGCCTGTGGCCGGTCTCCTATCTGCGTCTCACCGCGGGCTGGTTCGAGCGCAGGCTCGGCCTCGCGCTGGGCGTGGCCAACTCCGGCATCGGGATCGGCACGGTGCTGGCCCCGATCCTGACCACGGTGCTGATCGGAACGTGGGGGTGGCGAGCGGCGTATCTCGGACTCGGGGTGGTCGCGCTCATCGCCTTCCCGGTCGCGTACTTCCTTCTGGCCGAGCCCCGTCCGCGTGCGGAAGCACTTCGAGTCGGTGGCGACACACTGCGGACGGCGGCGAGGACGCGGTCGTTCTGGCTCGTGCTCGCTGCCTTCGTCCTCCTGGGCACGATCGGTTCCACGGTCCTCGTCCATCAGATCTCACTTCTGCTGGACGCCGGAATCCCGTCGCACATCGCCAATTTGGTGCCGGTCGCACTCGGGGTCGCTCTCATCGTGGCCAGACTCGTGACCGGCTGGCTGCTCGACCGTTTCACGGTGTCGCACGTCATGTCGGTCTATCTCGTCGGCGGCATCGCCTCGGTGCTGCTGTTCGCGGCGGGACCGAACGTACCCATGGCCCTTCTCGCGGCGGCGCTGGCCGGGTTGCTGATCGGCGCCGAGTTCGACGTCCTCAGCTACCTGATCCCCCGCTACTTCGGGCGTCTGGCCTTCGGCAGGATCTACGGTGTCGCGTTCGCGATGTTCCAGATCGGCGGGGCGGCAGCGACATCCCTGGTGAGCGTGAGCCGCGACAGCTACGGCTCCTACACCCCGGCGATGCTCGTCCTGGCCGTCGCCTGCGCGGTCTGCGCGGTTCTGTTCCTGTGTCTCGGCCCGTACCGGTACGACGGGCCCTCCCGGGTGAGGATGCCGGAACCGATCCCCCTCCCGACACCGAACCTCGCGGTTGTCGGGGACCAACCCACGAAGAAGGGCATGGAACATCATGACGGCGACGCGTCACCCGCATAACCCGCATCCGGGCGGTGAGCTCCCCGAAGCGCACCGGCCACGGCCGGGCGGTACGTTCGACGCCACGGCGATCACCTTCGCGGCGATGGGTCTCTTCGACGGCCTGAGCCTCGATCAGCGCACCCGGGCGCTACTCCCCCACGAGGACTCGGGCCGCACACACTGGAACTTCCTGCCCGAGTCCGGTCGGCACGGTCTCCCGCTCGGCGAACTCGACCGCCACCAGGAGGGGTTGGCGCACCGCCTGATCGCCGAGTCGATGTCGATCCCGGCCTACGCCCGCGTGGTCCAGGTGATGTCCAACGAGCACGTACTGCGCGAACTCAACCTGCCCGTGTTCGGTCATGTCGCGGCCACTTTCCGTGACCCCCGCGGCTACTTCCTCACGTTCTTCGGCCAGCCGCAGCCGGACACCACCTGGGGCTGGCGCCTGGTCGGCCACCATCTGTCGGTCAACGTCACCGTCGTCGACGGCGACCTGGTCAGCGCCACCCCGTTCCTGCTCGGCGCCGAACCGGCTCGGTTCGGCCCGTTCCGCATCCTGGGCGAGGAGGAGGACGCGGCCTTCGTCCTCCTCGACGGCCTCACCGGCGCCCAGAAGGAGCAGGCGGTCATCCATTCCAGGCCGCCGGCGGATTTCGTGACCCGCACCGTCTCCACCGTCGGCGACGTCGAGTACCCGGCCTACCACGGTGTCGGCCGCCGCGACGCGATGATCACCGACGACGACCGCAAGGCCCTGGCCTACTTCCGCGCCCACCCCCGCGGTATCCGGGCCGGCGGTCTCTCTCCTGCCCAGCGCGTCCACTTCGACGACCTGCTCGCCCACTTCGTCGAGCGCGCTCGCCCGGGCCTGGTGGGCCACGAGATGGACCGCATCGCCGCCGCGGGTGGCGTCGACGACCTGCACTTCGCCTGGGCCGGCGGCACCACCGTCGAGCAGCCGCACTACTTCCGCATTCAGGGTCCCGTCACCCTCGTCGAGTTCGACAACGCCGAGGACAACGCGAACCACATACACAGCGTCTGGCGCGACCCGTCCAACGACTTCGGCGCCGACCTGTTGATCCAGCACCACCTCGAACACGACCACACCGGCCGGTCCATGGACGGCACGGCCTGACCGCCGGCGGGCGCGCCGCCTACGGCACATCGGCAACGACGAAAGAAGAGCTCCGCGGGCATGCCTCCGGAGACCGGAAAGGGAATCTCATGAGAATCGTGGGTGTCAGGCGAGCGCAGGGCGACTCCGGCGTGGAGGTCGCGACCCTGGCCGAGCAGGACGACGAGATAACTGTCATCGCCCCACTCGCGGACTTCTGGGCCGACCCAACGAGGTATCTCTCCCGGCCACCCGCCGGGCCCACGGTCCCGGCCGCGTCGGTCGAGCGGGTCCCTCCCGTCCTTCCGGGCGCACGCGTCTTCTGTATCGGGCTCAACTACTACGCGCACGCGGCGGAGGGCAGTTTCCGCGACCAGGAACTGCCGCCGTACCCGACCCTGTTCGCGCGGTGGCCGCAGTCCCTGACCGTGGACGGGGCGGAAGTCCCCGTGCCCTCCAACGAGGAGGGCCTGGACTGGGAGGGCGAGGTCGTCGCCTGGGTCGGAGTGCCCCTCGTCGACGCCTCTCCCGAGGAGGCCCTGGCATCGATCGTCGGATACTCCGCGTTCAACGACCTGACCTCGCGCAGGGCGCAGAAGCTGACCTCACAGTGGATCCTCGGCAAGAACGGGGACCGGTCCGGCCCTCTCGGCCCGCTCGTGCCCGCCGCCGAGGTCGGCGACCTGAAGCAGGGACTGCGACTGCGGACCAGGGTCAACGGCGAGACCATGCAGGACGCCACCACCGACCAGATGATCTACGCGGTCGGGGACACGCTGTCCCTGATCTCGCACACCCTGACCCTGCGCCCCGGCGATCTCCTCGCGACGGGCACCCCGGCGGGCGTCGGCTACAGCCGCACGCCTCCCCGACTGCTGCAGCCGGGAGACACGGTCGAGGTCGAGGTGGAACGCCTGGGTACGGTCCGCAACACGGTGGTGGGCAACGACCACCGGTCCGGGCAGGGCGCCCTGCCGGGCGGCCGCACGACATCTGCCGATCAGCCTGAGGCGCTGACGCCATGAGAGGCCTCTGACCTGGTGGGACTGAGGAGCGGTGAGGCGGGCCGGGCAGCCAGGAGGCGGTCCGGCCTCGCCATGCCCTCGCGCTGGAGATGAAGGTAATGTTGACATCTTGCCGCTGAGTCGCAGAAGTAGGGCTTCCACCGCCCCTGACTGGCTTACGGGCGATGGGGTCCACCCCGCCCCGGCCTGCTCTGAAATGTCGGCAGGCTTGCGACGAGCGTCGGCTACGGTTGTGCCGACACATCGTCCGGCCGGTTCCGAGGAACACACGAACGCCAGATGGAGACGCGTGAAAGGCCTGCAGCCGATGACAGCACGGTCAGCCGAGGTGGCGAACAAGCTCGCCCGCCCCGACGACGCGGACAGGGCCCACCCCGACGAGATGAGCAGAGCCCATCACGCTCTCCGCCGCGCGATCATGCACGGCGATCTGCGCGCCGGCGACCCGCTGTCGCAGGTCGAACTGGCCCGACAACTCGGCGTGAGCCGCGGCCCCCTGCGAGAAGCTCTCAGGATCCTGCAACGCGAGGGCTTCGTCGAGCAGGAGTCACAGCACCGCGCCCGCGTAGCGGCGTTCAGCGACGACGACCTGGACGAGCTGTACGCGATGCGGATCAGCCTCGAGTCGCTGGCGATCGGGATCGCCGTCCCGCGCATGACCGAGGACCACCTACGACACCTCGACGAGTTGCTGCGGGAGATGGACGAGAAGGCTCGCACGGGAGACGTCGAGCAGTGGGAGTGCCCGCACGAGAAATTCCATCGCGCGCTGGTGCACCCGTCCGGCCCGCGTCTGGAACGGGAACTCGCCCTGCTGTCGGACCACGCCACGCGCTACCGCATGGCGTTCGTCTCGTGGAACCCTCTCGAATGGCAGGCGGACACGAGCACGCAGCACCACACCATCGCCGAGGCGGTGCAGTCGCGTGACGCCAAGGCCGCCTCCCGTGCGCTGGCGACCCATCTGGCCCGCACCGCGCTGGTGGTCCTCTCCATCGCCTCTCCGTCGTACGAACCAGTCCGCATCCGCAAGGCTCTCGCCGGCGCCTGCGCCGAGTAACAAATCCGGTCCTTCTTACCCGCTTTCGCCTCCCTCTCAGACCGCGAACCGGACGGCCACCTCGTGACCGGCCGGATCTCAACACGGGACGACGCGGGTCATCCCTCGCTGGGTGCGGTGGGGAGGCTGGTCTGGATGAGGTCCATGACGGAGAAGTCGGCCAGTGTGGTGACGTCGCCGACGGCCCGGTTCTCGGCGACGTCGCGCAGGAGGCGGCGCATGATCTCTCCGGAGCGGGTCTTGGGCAGCTCGGCCACCGGCAGGACCCGCTTGGGCTTGGCGATCGGGCCGAGGATGGCGCCGACGTGGCTGCGCAGGTCGGCGGCGAGGTCCTCGTCGTCGGCGTTCTCGGTGCCGCACAGGATGACGAAGGCGACGATGGCCTGTCCCGTGGTCTCGTCGGCGGCGCCGACCACGGCGGCCTCGGCGACGGCCGGGTGCGAGACGAGGGCGGAGCCCCTTGCAGCGGACGGGGTGTTGAAGAAGGTCGCCCGACGTTGCGAGCCTGGGGCCGCGTGCGCCGTCACGCCGACGTGGATCGATCTGGCATGTCGGGCGGCTACGACTTCGTCGAGGCCGGAGCTGCCCGACATCCGGCCGACGAGGTCAACGGGCGGTGAGCGCCACCCGCAGCCGTCAGGCGCGGGCCGCCGCCGCGGCGACGATCCAGTTCCTGAACTCGACGGCGTAGTGCCGCAGGTGGTGGTCCAGGACGTCCTGCGGGCAGGACGTGGGGAAGTAGACTGTCAGGTTCGCGGTGAAGCCTTCGGCGGTGTCGCCGAACTGGATCAGCGCCCGCCCGACGACGGTGCCGTCCTCCAGGAAGAGATTCGAGGACATCTTCCGCGGGAACTCCGACTCCGGGAGGAGTTCGGCCGCGTCGTCCGCCCAAGCCATCGCTGCCGTACCCCAGCCGCCCATGTAGAACGAGGCGACGTGCGGGCCGATGTTCTCCACCACGCGCGCGCCGATGTCGTCGGTGCCCATCACGTAGTGCTCGGGGTGCGCCGCGAGAAGCGGGCGGGAGTCGTCGCCCGCGAAGGCCGCGTCCATCCACTCGAGGAACTCGGCCGCGGTCAGGCCACGCGCCTGGAGCACCGTCGTACCGCCATGGAACTCACCGTCGGAGGTGCGCGCGCACTCCCGCAGGAAGGCATTGCCCTCCTCGATGTCCGCGGCCAGCAGATCCAGCAGGCCCTGGCGGCCCAGTCGCGTCCTGAAGCGGTCCAGGGCACGGCGGGCGTAGAACAGCTCCATGTCGTCGATGCTGCCGGCGCCGGTGGGCCCCGACTCAAGTGTCACGGTCGCAGCCGGGGAAGTCTGCTTGTCGGTCATGGTCGAACCTCCAGTACTATGCGAATGTAAATTCACATTCGCGTCACGAGGTTACACAGAGAGGCCCACCCCTTGTCAACCGTTCCTGCCGGAGCCCCCGCCGATACGATGCGGACATGACCGACCAGCACGACCGCCCGGCGCCGTACAAGGAGCCTCAGCAGGCGCGCAGCGCCGCGACCCTGGCCCGCGTACTGCACGCGGCCGAGGAAATCGCCTCCTCGGCCGGCCTGGAGGAGATGACGATGACCGGCGTCGCGGAACGTGCCGGGGTCTCGGTCGGCACGATCTACCGCCGCTTCGAGGACAAAGAGCAGCTGATAAACGCCCTCACCGAGCGGATGCTGGACCGGCGCGAGGAGTACGTGGCCGAGCGACTCCACGAGGCCGAGCCGTCACTGTCCGGCGTCATGGGTGCCTACGCGCACGCCCTGCTGCGGTCCTTCGCCGACAGCAACAACCTGTTCCCCGAGCTGCTGCGCACGCGAGGCGCCAAGGTCACGGACCGCGGCGCCCGCACCATCGCCGTGGTCCACGGGCTCCTCCTTGAAGCGGCGGCTCCCTACGCGGACGAGATCCGACGCTCCGACCCGCAGGCGGCGCTGGACACCGCGGCCCGCGCCCTCCTCGGGGCCTGTTTCCACAACTCCGTACGCCCCGACCCGGCGATCGGCGAGAAAGCTCAGCGCCGCTACGCGGACGAACTCAGCGACATGGCGGTCGCCTACCTCAGCACACCCGAACGCCGGACTTGAGTCTCGGTCTCCTAGCCGACGAAGCCACTTGAAGACGTCCCATAGCCCGACACCGAAGCCGATCATCAGCGCGACGGCGAACGGGGACCCCCATGCCCAGTGCAGCTCCGGCATGTGGGCGAAGTTCATGCCATAGACGGAGGCGATCAGGCTTGGGGTGAACAGGATCGCCGCCCATGACGAGATCTTCTTGGCCTGCTCGCTCTGCTCGCTGGTCTCCTCCGCGAGGCGGCGGCTCTCCTCACCCTGGGTGAGACTCGCGGTCGACATGCCGCGTCCGGCTTCGTTCTGATCCATCGTCACCAGCGTGGAGTGCACGGTCAGGCGTTCTCCGGCAGGGATCTGGCCCCGTCGACGCGTTCCGTCACCTGGATCGCGTGGTCGAGTACGTTGCGGAGGCTGTTCTGCACCTCGTCGCCCGTGCCGTACCGGTCGGCGCTGCGGAGCAGCCCCCGCACCATGCCCGGGAGCGGTCCGATCGCGCGCTGGAGGGCGATCACCTGCGCGAGCAGCCGGTTCGACGCTCTAGCGCCCGCCGTCGTAAGAGGCGGGGCGCGGCACGACGAACATCGTGTCGCCGTACCGTTCGAGCTTCGCGCGCTGATGCCCCTTGTGCGCGTCCTCGACAGCCAGGGGGTGCAGCCCGAACCGGCCCCGGCGGTCTCGCGTTCGTACGGGCCGGGGCCCATCAGCCCGATCCAGGCCACTCCCCCGAACGCTCCAGATCATCGGCGGCGTCCTCCAGGCCGGACAGGCACGTGGCACGTCGCCCTTCGACATACATGCGGCCGTCGATTGCAGTCATGGGCCCGTCCCCTCGTCGTCGCTGAGCTACGGCGTCGGGACCAGCACGCTCTGCACGGCGGCCCGACGAGCACGATCAGCTGCTCACGCTCCACCTCGGCGAGCATGGGGACACCGACCACGCCGTGCCCCACCACAAGGCCGACGAGCGACGAGACGATCCCCGCGCGGAGCAGCGCATCGCCGTCGGCGGCATCCGCATCGGCGACCGCGCCCTCGTCCGCGTCGGCATCGCGCGTAGTGACAGCAGCGGCGAAGAACCGTTCCTGGGCCCCGGAGCATGGCCATGAGCGGCTCCGACGTCCGGGCGTCCCCCTCCTATACCTCAAGTAAGGCCCCGACCACGCGTTCACCGAGACCATCGTCCGTCCCCTCGAACGCGTCACTGAAGCGCGTCAACGCAGCGCGTCAACGCATTCGCGGGGACGGACATGAGGGCGGCGAACAGCTCGTTCCTCGACCGGAGGAACTGCATCACCAGTGACGCGTCCACCCCGGCGCCGGCCGCGACCCGCCGGATCGTGGTCCCGGTGAAGCCGTCGGCAGCGAAGCGGGCGCGGGCCGTGGTGAGGACCGCCTGCCGGGTCGTGCTCGTTCCCGGCCGACGTCCGGGGCGGGCGGCGGAAGCGGGACTCGTGTGCGCGGTCGTGCCTCAACCCACCTCCAGGTCAAGTAACTCCACAGCGGTTGAGTTTCTCTTGCAGCGGATCTACGCTCGAAATGTCGGCAGAGCAGCATGTCGGCGGAGACCGTCCCCCGGACGGAGAGATGCGAGGAGCGCACCATGAGTGACGACCAGAAGGTATTCACGCCCTCCCAGTCCCTGGAGCCGGGCGCCCGGTACGGGATCCTGAGCGACTTCGAACCGGGGACGCGGACACTGGAGGCGGGTTTCCAGATCGCGCCGCCGTTCAAGCCGCTGCCTGTCGACATCGTTCTCGACAAAGACGTGCCAGTGACGCTCCGCGACGGCGTCACGATCTATGTGGATGTCTTCCGCCCCGCCGGGACCGAGCGGGTGCCGGTCATCGTGGCGTGGAGCCCGTACGGCAAGGGCCAGGGCACGTCCGCCAGCGTGATGGGCATCTTCGGCATGGTCGGACTGGACAACGGCAGCGTGTCCGGACTGGAGAAGTTCGAAGGCCCCGACCCCGCCTACTGGTGTGCGCGGGGCTACGCGATCTGCAATCCGGACATCCGGGGCGTGGCCAACTCTGAGGGCGACAGCGTCATCTGGGACCGCCAAGAGGGCCGGGACTGCTACGACCTGGTCGAATGGCTCGGTGTCCAGGACTGGTGCACCGGCAAGGTCGCGATGAGCGGAACCTCGTACCTCGCGGTCTCCCAGTGGTTCACCGCGGCCGAGCAGCCGCCGCACCTGGCGGCGATCAACCCGTGGGAGGGCGTCAGCGACGTCTACCGCGACCTGGTGCTGCGCGGCGGGATGCCCGACACCGGCTTCGCCCGGCAGCTCCAGGACAACAGCTACTTCGGCAAGGGCCAGAAGGAGGACATCCTCACGGAGGCCGAGCGACACCCGCTGATGGACGACCTGTGGGAGAACAAGATCCCGCAGTTCGAGAACATCAACGTGCCCGCGTACGTCGTCGCCAGCTACTCCAACACCCTGCACACGGCGGGTACGTTCCGCGCCTGGCGGCGGATGGCGACCGAGAACAAGTGGCTGCGCGTCCACAACAGCCAGGAATGGCCCGACTACTACGACGAGGCCAACGTCGAGGACCTGCGCCGCTTCTTCGACCACGTCCTCAAGGGTGAGGACAACGGGTGGGAGCAGACGCCCCGCGTGCGCTACTCCCTCCTCGACCTCCGGGGCGGCGACCGGATCAACGTCCCTGCGGACCAGTTCCCGCCGGCCGACGTCACGTCGACGAAGTACTACCTCGACGGACGCACCCGGGCTCTGGCGACGTCGACGCCGGCCGTCGAGGCGACGGCGGGGTACGCCGTCGCGTCCAACCCGGACCTGGTGTCCTTCGTGGCGCGCTTCGACGAAGAGACCACGCTGGTTGGGTACCCGAAGGCGCACCTGTGGGTCGAGGCGGACGGCTCGGACGACATGGACCTGTTCGTCCTCGTCCAGAAGCTCGACGCGTACGGCACCCCGCTGCAGGCGTTCACCGCGCTCAACCGGGGCGCGCTGGCCCAGGACGTCACCGAGCGGGGCGCCTCTATCCTGCGGTACAAGGGCTCGGACGGCCGCCTGCGCGTCTCGATGCGCCACCTGGACAAGGCGCTGGCCACCGACGACGTCCCCGCCCACACCTTCGACCGGATCGAGAAACTCTCCCCCGGCGAGGTCGTCGACATCGAGATCGACCTGCTCCCGGTCGGGCTCACCTTCCACCCTGGCGAACAGCTCCGTCTCGTCATCAGCGGCCGGTCACTGCTGGGCACGATGATGCCCGGCATCCGCGAGTACGAGCCCGCCAACAGCGGTCGGCACGTCATCCACACGGGGGGCGACCGCGCGTCGTACCTGCAGCTTCCGGTCAAGACTGCGTGACCCGGGCGGTCCGCCCTACCTCCGCCGGAGGCGGGAGCGGTCGCCCCGCCGGCACAGCTCGACGATCTCGGCTTTGAACTCCGGCGTGGACGAGCGGCGAGGGCGCGGCTTCTTCTTCCCCGTGCTCTCCATGATGAACATCATCCTTCCGGGGCTGAAGCCCCTGATCTCAGATGTCCGTCAAAGCGGATCAAGCCCACTTGGAACGTGGCTCCCGCCCGAGAACACCTCGCCGGCGGGGCGGTCAGAGGCGCAGGAGTCGTTCGGCGTTGCGGTGGGCGATGTCGTGCTGGGCGTCCTCGGAGAGTCCGGAGTCGGCCAGGAAGGCGCGCGATCCGGCATTGCCGACGAAGGGGTAGTCGACCGAGTAGATCATGCGGTCGGTGCCGAGCAGGTCCGTGCAGAAGCGCAGGTGAGGGGCGGTGAACATGCCGCTGGGTGTGTAGTAGGTGTTCTGCCGGACGTACTCGCCGATGGTGCGGTCCAGGCCGGTGGCCTTGCGCGGCAGGGCTTCGTCGAGACGGTCCAGGTACCAGGGGACGGCCTCGCCCCAGTGGCCGAGGATGAACTGCAGCTCGGGGTAGCGGTCGAAGACGCCGCTGAGCACCAGGTGGATGAAGTGGACGCCGGACTCGTTGTGCCAGCCCCACGCCGCCGTCGCGAACCGGGTGGCGACGACCTCCTTCAGACCGGCCTCGTAGTTGTCGGCGGCCGTGACGCGGCTCGGTGGAGCGGGGTGGAGGTAGACGGGAACGCGCAGCTCGGCAGCGGTGCGCAGAATCGGGTCGAACCGCTCGGCAGAGAGGAACTCGTCGTCGGTGCGGCCGTGGATGAGGGTGCCGACGAAGCCCAGTTCCTCCACCGCGCGCCGGAGTTCGTCCGGGGCGTACTCGGGAGCGGTCGTGGGCAGGGACGCGAAGGCGGCGAACCGGTCGGGGTGGCGGACGCAGGCCGCCGCGAGGCGGTCGTTGACGTCGCGGACCAGCTCCGGTGCCACGTCGGCGGGCAGGTACTGGGTGGTGAGGTTGGAGAGCACCTGCATGTCGATGCCGCCGGCGTCCATGGCGGCGAGCCGGCCCTCGTCCAGGTCTTCCAGCACCTCGGCCGACGGGCTGTAGGGCAGGCCGCTCGCCGGGGCGTAGGACGCTCCGAAGCCAGGACTGACGCCGGCTGTCCGGGCGGCGGATGCCTTGGCCACACCGGCGTGCAGCGTGTGTTCCTCGATCGTGATCAGTTTCATCGTGGTCCTCTGTACTTCTCGTTCGTCGTGGTGGCCGTCACTTGTCGGCCTGTTCGCCCAGCCAGGCGAAGGCGGACTCCTTGATGTCGCGTTCCAGGTCGCCGCCCTTGGTCGCGAAGACCCGGTTCACCGGGAATCCGCTGGTCTCCAGCAGGTAGGCGAGGGCGGCGTACTCGCGCGGGTACCGGGCGACCGTCTCCGGGTCGATGTCGACGATCCCGGCGGGGAAGGTGAAGGTGCCGAAGTCGTAGACGCTCTTGCGGTCGCTGATGCGCCACACCCCGTCCCGCTTCTCCAGCCGGTCGATGAACCGGTTGTGACCGTTGCAGCCGAGGCGGAGGTCGACGTTCTCGCCGATGATCACGGCATTGGTCTCGCTGACCGCGCGGGTACCGTCGGCGGAGAAGGCCACCACAGGCGCGGTGATCAGGTGCTTGGTCCGGAACGCGGAGGCCCCCATCCGGGCGGAGGCGTCCACGAACTCGTACGCCCGCCCCTCGAACCAGGTGATCTCGATCCGGCCGTCAGGGTGGAAGAGAGCCTTCAGCCGGTCCCACTCGCCCAGGTCCCGGTGGATCCACCCGGTCATGAGATCAGCGATGTCCTGTCGATCCTGAGGTGTCACGTTCACGTTCATGTGTCCAGCGTGCGTCCCCCTGGGCGATAGGTCCAACCGAAAGATACGATCAACCAATCGACTGGAACGATGGATAGGTGGGGATGGTGGAGCTGCGGCACCTGCGCTATTTCGTCGCCGTCGC
The DNA here is from genome assembly GCF_040656295.1 of Streptomyces sp. NPDC049954. NCBI lineage: Bacteria > Bacillati > Actinomycetota > Actinomycetes > Kitasatosporales > Streptomycetaceae > Streptomyces > Streptomyces sp. NPDC049954. The sequence continues at coordinate 276,385 of NZ_JBFALS010000009.1, read as the reverse complement.
CGACGAACGGCATTTCGGCCGGGCCTCCGCCCTGCTGCACGTCACCCAGTCCACCCTCAGCGCCCAGGTCCAGGCCCTGGAGCGGGAGGTGGGCGGCAGCCTGTTCTCCCGCACCAGCCGACGCGTCGAGCTGACCGAGGCCGGTGAACTGCTGCTGCCCGAGGCCCGCCGAGCCCTGGCACAGGCCGACCGCGCCCTGCAGGTGGCCCAGGAGTCGGTGCAGGGCGAGACGGGAACGGTCAGGATCGGCTTCGCCGGGGTCGCCGCTCTCCAGGGCGTCCTCTCCGACGACCTGCGCGACTTCCACCGGGCGCACCCGCGGGTCGGCCTCACCCTGACCGAGCTTCCGCCGGCCGCCCAGATCCAGGCGGTGCGCGACGGCGCTCTCGACCTCGGCTACTGCCCCGACCTGGGCCTCGGTGACACGGACGGCCTGCGGGTCACCCGCCGCGCACCCACCCCGCTGTCCGTCGCCCTGCGTACCGAGCACGAACTGGCGTCCGCGACCGCCGTGACAGCCTCCGCCCTGAGCGCCCACGAACTCATCGTCTTCGCGAGCAGCGAGGAGGACGAGACCGTCCTCTCCCGGCTATGGCCGGGCGCCGAGGAGGACCGCTCCCGGGTCCGCCTGGTCGGCAGCACCCTGGGAGCCCTCGCCCTCGCCCTGGCCGGCACTGGGGTGGCCCTCGTCCCCACAGCCACGGAACGCATCGCCCTGCCGGGCCTCACCTACCGGCCCCTGCACGGAGCGCCGCCGGGACCGGACCTGCTGGTTCTCGGCCGGCACGACGAGACCTCAGGGGCGGTCCGCGCCTATCTCGGCGGCGTCGGCGCGCCATGATCGCGGGTGTCTCCAACGGGTCGTTGTTCCTCTACTTCGACACGAAGGCGACGCCTTCAACGAGCTCTATGTCGCCCTCAAGACGGAGATGGGAGCGGCGGCGGTCGACGCGCTCCCGGTCGCCGGTGACGCGCGCGAGCAGGTGCAGCACATGTGGACCCAGTGGCTGCGCTGGGCCACGTCCTTCCCGGAGAAGCATGGCGCGCTCGTCCATCTCGGAGTGTCGGGCGGGATCACCGGGGAGAGTCACCGGACGGTGAGCTCCGCGCTCAGCGGCATCGCCGACCTGCTGGAACGAAGCCGCGCAGGCGGACCGATGCGGGACGCACCGCTGAGCTTCGTCCTGACCCTGACGAACGCGATCGCCGAAGCGACCATCGACGTGATGATCCGCGAACCGGACCAGGCCGCGACCCACAGCCGGATCGCCTTCGACGCCATGTGGCGAGTCCTCGCCTGACAGTGATGATGTGAGTGGTGGTTCTGCTGATGCGTCTGACTCTCCGCCTGACTGACGTGTTCGACTGTCCTGTTGGGGATTTGTCGTCGTGCCAGCGGGGCCGCCACGCACGCGGCCGGACGGGCGCTTGTGACTTCATAGGAGCTTGTCGCAGAAGCCCCGTCACTGTCTTGTCCACCCGCCCGACCGGCGCGTGCCGCCCTCGGCTCGAACAAGCGGCAAGGACGGACATGACCAGCATGACCCATGAAGCCCGGGAGATCACCGGCGGAGTCGACACGCACGGCCTGACACACCACGCGGCGGTGATCGACTCCATCGGCCGGCACCTTGCCGACCAGGAGTTCCCGGCCACGATTCGTGGCTACCGCGATCTACTGGCCTGGATGGGGCCACGGCACGCTCACCGCGGTCGCAGCGGAGGCACCGGCGCCTACGGGGCCGAACTCGCCCGGGTTCTCAGTGAGTTTTTGGGAACTCCAGCTTGGGGATGCGCCCCGGAACTGCCCTCGGCGTGCGGCACTGGTCCGCCATTTGGGTGACTCTCGCGGTGATCAAGGGGAATGCCGGAGCCCGGGTGATCATCATGGGCATATGAGTCGATTCGTAACCCGACGTACCGCCCTTGCCGCTGTGATCGCAGGTGCGGCTGCTGCGGGTCTGCCCCATGCTCCTGCTCTGGCCTCAGATCGTCGCGCAGCGGCCGAGAAGAGCAACTCTGCGAGCGCAGCGCATCGCTACTCCGTCTACCTTGAATCCTGGGCCCAGCCATGGGCTGGTGACCCAGCACAATTGGATCTGGCTAAATCCCCTTCGTACATCGGCACAATCGTTTTGAGCTTCATGCAGCCTGACGCGCAATACACCCGCGGGTCCTATTCGTTTAATGGGACCGGCCTCCAATTCTCCTACGATGGGACCGTCCTGCGTGACGCGGTGTCCCTGCTGCGCCAGCGCAACCCCGGCGTCGAGGTGCTCGTCGGCATCGGCGGCGCGTCCTACAACAACTGGGCGGGGCTGAACGTGTCCGCGATCGCCGACTTCGTCAGCGACTTCGGCCTCGACGGTGTCGAGGTCTGCTGGGAGCCAACGGCCCCCAGGTGCACGCGATCCGGTAGCAGAGTGGAGTGCACAACAGATGCGGAGTCCATCTCGATCGTGAAGGCGCTCTCCAAGGGGCTGCCCACGGGATCGACTCTCTCGGTCGCCGTTATGCACGTGGGTGCCTATGGCGAGGGGGCGTGGACCGACTCCCAGCCGCTATCTCCCTACACCGGCGTCTCGCTCGCTCTGCTGCGCTCGGACGCGGCCAGTTCGATCACCCGGCTGAACATCCAAGCCTATGACGCCAGCACCGCATACAACCCGAAAGAGGCTTTGGCCGCCTATCAAAATTACTTCAAGGGCCCCATCCTGTTGGGCATCCAAATCGCGCCCGACACATGGCCACCGGAGGGGGTACCCAACGCCCACGTACTGTCACTTTCCGAGGTCAAAGACCTGGCCAATGAGGTCAGGGACCGAGGCGCTGGCGGCATGTCGCTCTGGAGCCTGTACAAACAACCCCAGGCTGGCACGCCTAGTGCCCGGGAGGTCTCCCAGACCATCTGCGACGTCCTGGACCTCGGCGACAGTACACAGCCGTGGCCGTGGTAATGGGGCATCACGAGAATGGATCTGCATCGGACCGCCCTCGCGGTCGGGATAGCTGTTCGTCGAAGGCGCCGCGCAGAGCCGGGCCAAGATCGCGTGCTTCGGGTGCTCCCTCCGCACCGAGTGCCTGGCCGACGCCTTCGACCGGCGGGTTGAGTCTGGTATCTGGGGCGGCATGACCGAGCGGGAGCGGCGCGCCCTGCTCAAGCGCCCGCCGACGGTGGTCTCGTGGCGGCGCCTTCTTGACTGGGTGCTTCTCAAGTCCAGGCCGCCGACCTGACGGAATGAGGTTTGTCGGGCGTTTCCAGGTGGCGGGTTCGGTGAGCCTGGACTGCTGGGTCCAGGTGGCTCCTGCGCGGGTGAGGCGGCAGGTCATCAAGGTGATGGCGGCCCAGGTTATGAGGGTCTCGGAGTGCTGGATGAGCCGCTCGTAGTCGCGGGCATGGCGGCGGGCGTTCATCATCCAGGCGAGGCTCCGTTGGACCACCCAGCGGCGGGGTAGCAGGACCCAGCCGGAGGTGTTCTTCAGGCGACTGACGGTCTTGATCGTGAGGTTCAGATACTTATTTGCCCAGTTCACGAGCTTGCCCGCATAGGCGGAGTCGGCCCAGACGAGAGTGATCTCGGGATGGGTCAGACGGAGCCGGAAGAGGACTTCCTTCGCGGCGGCGGAGTCGTGCAGGTCCGCCGGGGTGACCATCACCATCAGCGAGTGTGTCCAGTAGACGGCTGATCCAGTTTTGTAGGGTCAGTTGCCGGCCGGCGTGAGTCGGCCTTCGAAGGCGATCCGGAAGGCGTTCAGGGGTGCCTTCCAGCGCATGGTCCACCGCTTGCGGCCCTTGCCGGTGGGGTCCAGGCTCATCAGCGCCATGTAGACGCACTTGAAGCTGCGGCTTCGTTGGGAGAGTGTCCACGGGCGCGGACGCTTCGCGCGGGGACATATTGAAGAAGTCCGCGTCGAACTCCTGGACGCCCTCGATGAATCCGCCGCGCTCGGGGCCGTGGGGCCGGTTGGTGTCGCGGTCGCGGATCGCGTCGTGCCCGTGGCGCAGGAGCTGCCAGAACTCGTCAGCCCCCGCCGCTCCCGGCGTCCGGGACGCCATCCCCACGATCGCGATCTGCTGTCGATCGGCGCCCGTTATGGCACTCCTCCGTCGTCAATGCAGTCGCAGGTCGTACTCGACGGGAGGCTGGGCCGCGGTGCCGGTCCGGATAGGGGGCTGTCCAGAAACTGCCAGCCTTCGGGTAAACGCCGAGGTCGCGCCGTACGAGCGCGCCGGCCGGCCGGATGCCCTTGATAGTGGGTAGTTGCTGCTGCCATGCTTCAGCCATGAGGGCTGAGCGCCGTCGTCGCGGGATCGTCGGCGTAAGTCGGCCGGCCCACCGGTGCGGACCAGGACGAGCCGACGCGGTGTCCGGCGTTCGGTGCGCCGGTCGTCCGTGCGTGGCCCCTCGGTGTGGATTTTGGTGGCGGGGGCCGGGGGCCGGGGGCCGTCGCCTCTCCGTGCTCTCCGGATGCCTTTCACTCACCCCGGCGACCCCTAATGACGAGGACGGCCCCATGAATCCCCTCCTGCTGCCCATCGTCGCCGCGCAAGGGCTGTGGGTGCGATCGAGAACCGAGCGGATTCCCCCGGCGTCGGGCCCCACCGAAGGGACCGAGGGAGAGGGCGCCGGGGCGCCGATGCGTATCGGTGTCCTGGGTGAATCGACGGCGGCGGGTTGCGGCGTGGACACGCAGGCAGAGGCGTTTCCGGCGCTGCTGGCCGGGATGCTCGCCGGGCGGACCGGGCGGACCGTCGCCTGGCAGGTGGTCGGGGAGTACGGCGCCACGCTGCGCCGGGTGCGCCACCGGCTGATGCCCGGGCTGGGCGGCGATCTGGACGTGGCGACGCTGCTCGTCGGCGTGAACGACGTGTTGGTGCGCCGTTCCCCGCAGGAATGGGCGGACGATCTCGAGGCGGTCGTCGATCATCTGGCGGGGCAGGCCGAGCACGTGGTGGTGGCCGGGACCCCGCCGTTCGCGTCGGTGCCGTCCCTGCCGGGGGCGCTGGGGCGTTTCCTCGCCGAGCAGGCGGCCGCCCTCGACGTGGCGTCCCGGCGGGTGTGCGCCGAACGGGAGCGGGTGACCTGGATCGGCGCGGAGGCGCTGCTGCCGATGGAACCGGAGTTCTTCGCGCGGGACGGCTTCCATCCGGGGGCGATCGGGTACCGCCGCTGGGCGGAGGCGATCGCCGATCATCTCGCCGACCACTGCGGCGACCTTCTCTCCGAAGCCGTCTGAGCGGCATGAGCGACTCCGCACGGCGGGCCGAATCCGCTGCCGAGTCCGCCGCCGAGGACGGGCCGCAGGACGGGCCGCAGGCGGATCTGCCGTACGAGGACCTGCCGTTCGTGGACGAACACTCCGTGCTGGTGAAGGCTTCCGCCGCCGACGTGTGGCGGGCGCTCGCGCGGGCGTACGGCGGTGGCTCGATGCCGTCGGTGACCGGGGTGTACGGGCATCTGGTGGCTGCCGAGCCCCGGCGCAGCGCCGGAGAGCCGCTCGCCGCGGGTTCGACGCTGCCCGGTTTCGCGGTGGCGGAGTCGGTGCCGGAGCGGTTGGTCCGGTTCACCGGCCGCCACCGGTACTCCCGTTACGCGCTGGTGTTCGCCCTGGCCGAGCGGCCGGGTGGAACGCTGCTCAGTGCGCGTACGTATGCGAGGTTCCCGGGGTTGGCCGGCCGGGCGTACGGCCGGCTCGTCATCGGGTCGGGGGCGCATGCCGCTCTGCTGACCCGCCAGCTCTATGCCGTGCGCCGGCGGGCCGAGGTGTCCGCCCCGGCTGGGTGAACGCCGCCGCTGTCGCTTCCTCCTCTCCGGTACCGGTACCGGTACCGGTCGGCTTCGGCCGGGTGCCGCACGTGGTGTGGGAGTGTTCAAGAAACGGTGGACGAAGGGGAAGCAGGCCTTCGGTCCTTCGCAGGAAGGTACAGACCTCGCTGCGCTGTGGCGTCGTCTGATCGAGGCGTCCTCGGCCAACGAGACCTTCTGGATCGCCCATCTGGAGACCGTCCTGCGGGCATCACACCGTCACTGCAGGTCAGTTGGGGTACTGCCCGTATACCACCACGAGACGAAGAACCTGCTGTGCTCCCCAAGCCGGAAGTCAGGCCGCTTGCCGGAGGCCTGCATCCAGGATCCGGGCGGCTTTGGTGATATCGCCCGGCATCAGGTGCCGGTAGGTGCGGTACGTCTCCTCAATGGACTTGTGGCCCATCCATTCCGCAACGTCGGTGATGGGGATGCCGTTTCCGAGGGCGTTCGAAGCGAAGTAACCACCCGGGCCGCGTAGGAGGTATCCGTCCTTCGTGGTGCCGTGTTCGGCCTCGTAACGCTCGATCGCCTCCCGCACCGACCGGGGCAGGGGCCCCTCGCGGAACTCCCCCACTTTGCGGTGCTTCACTTCGTCGGCTTCGCGCCGACCACTCGCTGACTTCCCTGCCGCTCCGTCCGGCGCAGAGGCGGGGCTTCACCCGCCCTCCCGGGCCACGCGCGACGACGGCACAAGTCCAGGCGGCACCCTCCGAGGGGTGCCCATGATCACCGTCACTCCCGCGGCGGTCAGGGACGAAGGCCGTCGACCCCTCTTCAGTCCGCGGCCCAGCCTCGACTGGATCAAACCGGCCCTGGACACCGGACCCGCCGACATCCAGAGCGCGGTGGCGCTGAGCGTGGTGGCCGCCGCGGCCACCGTGCAGACGGTCGCGCCCGGCATGCGAAAGCGCGGGCACGGCACGCTGTTGTTCACCACCGGCGGCGCCGCGGTCGCGCCCCACCGCGACCGCGCGGTCTCCGCGATCGCCTACGCCGCCGAATCCGCCTACGTCCGCCTGCTGAGCGAAAGCCTGTCCGGCGACGGTGTGCACGTGGCCCAGGCGACCATCGTCGGCCCCATCGGCGCCGGTCTCACTCACGAGCCGGACGCGGTGGCCGAGCACCTGTATCACCTGCACGCCGAGCGCACCCAGGCGCTGTTGGTCCTTCGCTGATCCCGGGCCCCCTCACAGCCGACCTGGCCCGCGCGCCAGGCTCCCCGCAAGGCGCACCTGAGCAGGCGGAGCAAGGCCGAACCGGGAGCCCTCCGCTGCCGTCAGGAGAGATCGCCGTGTTCCACCACCGTGGCCGCGCCGGGCTCGCGCTCCGCGCCGCCGGGTCAGCCACCGTCGTCGCTCCTCTCGATGACACAGGGCTGCTCACGAGCGCCGACGGGCGCGGCCCGCGGTGGGCCCTCGGGACTGCGACCGGGGCGCTGCCGGCGGGCGCGGCGCTCAGCCCGGCCCGTCGCGGGCAGCGGGACGGCTGCGGTGACGCGGCGGCCGGTGCCGGAACAGGGCCCGGTGGTGAAGACGGCTGTGCGGACGGAGGGCCGGGCGCCCCGTCGCACGCGGTTTCTGGACACAGGTACCGGCGCCTTGCCCCGCGCGACGCGCCCTCCCGTGCCGGTCAGCCATTGCGCGGGGGCACGCGCACACCGCGACGGCGGAGATCCTCGATGAAGCGAGCGACCAGTACGTCGGGCGCGGCAGGGGTCACTGCCGCCAGTTGGCGCACCCAACGGGGAGTGAACGAGCGCACCGCGCCAGGAAAGCCGTCACTGATCGCGCTCACCGGGCACACGGCCACCCCGAGCCCGGCCGCGGCCAGTTGGGGGGCCGCCGAGGTCACCGAGGTCCGCATCACCGTCTCGACCTGGATGCCGGCACGGGCAAACTGCTGGTCCAGCCAGATCCCCAGGCCGTTGACGGGCGCGAAGTGCACCACCGAAGCGCCGTCGAGATCCTCCAGACGCAGAGCCGGCCGCTCGGCCAAAGGGTGGCCGGCCTGCGCTGCCAGCACGATCTCCTCCTCGGCGAGCGGCGTGACGGTGAAGGGGCTCGCGGACGGCGTCGCCAGCACGGCGACGTCCACCACGTCAGAGGCGACGAGGTGGAGCGCCTCCTGCTCCGTGGCGAACTCCCGCATCGTGACCGACACCCGGGGGTGGTCACGGTGCCAGCTGTGGATGACCGGGGCGAGCAGCGCGACGCTCAGACTCTGCGCGCAGCCCAGGCGCAGCACACCACCGGCCATCTCGCCCGCCGCGCGCGCCGACCGCACCGCCGAGGCGGCCGCGTCGACGGCCTGCCGGGCGTCCGCGACGGCGGCCCGTCCCGCCGGGGTGAGCCGGACGCCCCGATGTTCCCTTCTGATCAGGGGGGTGCGGGCTTCGCGTTCGAGCGCCGCGATCTGGTGGGAGACGGCGGGCTGCGAGGAGTGCAGCAGCAGCGCTGCCTGCGTGATCGAACCCGAGTCCGCAACCGCTACGAGGCATTCCAGCGCGCGAAGAGAAGGCATTCGAGAATTTTATCGCAGACCTCCTCAGTATGAATGAATCCGAGGGAAGGATTGCGGGGAGGCGCGTGCTGTACCGGACAACGCTCTTTCACCTTCAGGTGGCAGAGCCCGCACAGACGACGAAGGAGTGCGTGATGGCGCAGGTGTTCGTGACGGGCGGCTCGGGCTTCATCGGTCAGGTGCTGGTGCGGCGCCTCATCAGCGAGGGGCACACGGTGCGCGCCCTGGTCCGCAGCGAGAAGTCCGCGACCGCGGCCTCGGCGCTCGGGGCCCGGCCGGTGCGCGGTGACCTCACCGAACCAGACGGCTGGCGCGAGGAACTGGCCGGCGGCGAGGCGGTCTTCCACCTCGCCGCCGAGACCGACATCACCGCGGACCGCGAACGCCACGACAAGGTCACCGTGCGCGGCACCGCGGCCGTCGTGGAGGCCGCGCGGGAGGCGGGCGTCTCCCGGTTCATCCACTGCGGCAGTGAAGCCGCGCTGCTGGCCGGCGCCCCGCTGATCGAGGCGGACGAGTCGGCGCCCCTGCGCCCGGACTCCGAAGCCGCCTACTGCGCGACGAAGGCCGCCGCGGAGAAGATCGTCCTGGACGCGAGCGGGCCCGGCCTCGCCACCGTCTCCATCCGCCCCCGCTTCGTCTGGGGCCCCGGCAGCATCCTCGTCGAGAGCCTGGTGGCAGCGGCCCGGGCAGGTCAGTTCGCCTGGATCGACGGCGGTCGCCACACCACGGACGTCACCCACGTCGACAACGCCGTCGAGGGCCTGATGCGCGGCTGGCAGCACGGCCGACCCGGCAACGCCTACTTCGTGACCGACCAGCGCCGCGTCGTGTTGCGCGAGTTCCTGCAGTCCCTCTTCGACGTCTACGGCGTGAGCGCGCAGCTCCCGGACATGGACGCGCAGACCGCCGCACGCGAAGTCCCGGTCCCCGCGCGCTGGTTCCTCGGCCAGCCGTGCACCCTGCGTACCGGCAAGGCCGCCGCCCACCTCGGCTACCAGCCGCGGATCTCGCACACGGCCGGCCTCACCGCCGTGGCGAAGTCCCTCGCCGGCAAGGGCGCATGAGCAGCTCCCCCACCGCCACATCGCCACATCGCCACCAGCATTCCCCTGAAACCGCGAGGAGCATGAGATGAAGATCGTGACCATAGGACGCGGAGCCATCGGCGCCGGACTGGCCGGTCTGTGGAGGGCCGCCGGGCACGAGGTCGACCCGCTCGGACGCGACGGCGGCGACGCCTCGCAGGCGGACGTCGTCCTGGTCGCCGTCCCCGGGGACAGGATCTCAGAGGCCCTGGGCAAGGTGACGGGCCTGGAGGGGAAGGTCGCCATCGACGCGACCAACGTCCTCCCCGAGCGGTACGGCGACTTCCCCTCGTACGCCGAGGAAGTGAAGTCCTTCACGAACGGCCCGGTCGCCAAGAGCTTCAACATGAACTTCGCCGCGCTGTACGACCGGGTGCGAGAACAGCGCGTGCGGCCGGGCAACTGGTACGTGGCGGACGACGAGGCCGCCTCCGTCACCGAGCAGCTGATCCGCGACGCCGGTTTCGACCCGGTGCGTGTCGGAGACCTCACCCGGGCCCGCGACTTCGAGAACGCGGTGTGGCTGCTGATGAGCGTCCAGCCGACGGGAGGCGTCGTCTACCGCTTCGCCGCCCCAGGAGAACTCTGAACACTCCCACCGCAGTTGAGGGTTCCTCCCCCGACCAGGGCTCCGCGTCGAACGGTGCGCACCTACTTCTGAGAGCCCGGCCGCCTGGCCGCGTTCTTCCCCGGTGCCACCCGCGTGCAGCTGCTCGACAGCCACCGTGCCGTGCGACCGGGCACCTCATTCGATGCCGACCCTGCCGGTCAGGACGCCACGGCCGCGCCCCCACCACCGACCAGGAATGCGGCATCTGGACGCGAGAGACGAGGCGAGGGGCCCTTCAGGATCGACCTCGCCAAGAAGGTTCCCGACACCTTCTTGGCGCGCTCGCGAGAAGCTGTCCGCCGGCCTCGCCACACGGACCACGGCGCACCCCGCCTCCTCGGGGCAGTCGCTATTCCAACCCGGCGCGCTCCGGCCGCCGACGCCACCCGGGCCGCCGCACGGCGCCCCCGGACCACCCCACGAAGGAGAGACCGACGATGTACGCGAAGGTGACCTGGCCCACACGGTACGACCCGAAGATCTCGGCCATCTACGCCCTCAACGACATCGACGTGAAAGCCCCGCCCGAGACGGTGTGGGGGCTGCTCACCGATGCCGAGAACTGGTCCGGCCATTTTCCTCCCGAGGACCAGGTCAAGATCCTCAGCCCTGGGACGGAGCTGGCCTTGGGGACGAGGTTCAGCAGGGTGACGGTCGGATTCCCCATGAGCCTGAAGGTGACCGAGCTCGAGCCGCACCGCCGGCTCTCGTGGGAGACGGTCGTCGATGGTGACACCACCGGTTCCAGTGCCTACCACGGCTGGGTCATCACCCCCACGGACGAGGGGTGCCACGTCCTGACCGAGGAGACGCAGCAAGGCCCGTTCTTCCTTGAGGAACTCGGGCGCAAGAACCCCGGGGCCCTCTACCGCTACCACCAGGACTGGGTCGAGCGCCTGGCCGAAGCCGCCGAGGCGCAGGCAGCACGTCCACCGCGCTCGGAGAGGTGAAGGCGCCGCGCACAGGGCGACCGACCGCCTCCGCCACACGGCCCGTCAGTGACGGCGCTCCTCCGTCTGCCTGACGGGCCTTGGAACCAGCCGGCATCGCCGTCGTTCAGTGCGCGAAGAGAGAGACGACGCGATGCTGGCGGAGCATCTCCTTCGATGTCGCGAGCCAGGTGCTCCCTTCACGCGGACTGTCCGGTGGGAACTCGGCTCCGACGATCAGCGCCACAGCAAGATCACCTCGTCAGCGGCCCGCGGTTGCGGGACAGCGCTCAACCGCGCCGGGCGTACGCCTCCAGACGGTCGTCGCGCGAAGTGAGGCAGCAACTCGCACACCGGACCGCCTCGGCGCTCGTGTAGAAGAGGCAGCAGGTGGAGCGCAGGTACACCAGCCGCTCGCGCCCGGTCACGGTCGTCACGCGCGCCATTTCGCCCAGCGCGCCGAGACCGCCGGGCGCCGCCTCGGCGAACCGCCGCCAGCGCTCGGCCAGCAGGTCGGTCTTGGCACCGTAGGCACAGAGCGCGGTGGCGCACCCGTGCGCGATCCCGCCGCGCAGTTGGCGCGCCCCTGCCCGGGTCCGCCGGTGCAGGGCTTCTGCCAGTGGCAACAGGTGCCCGTCGAGGACGGTGGCGTACAGCAGCCGCAGGGGGTCCGTTCCGGGAGCTGGGGCGAGCAACCGGGCTTCGCGTACCCGTACTCCGTCGATGCCGTGGGCGCCCGGGCGCAGCAGCACATTGCCGGAGCCGAGGTCGGGGACCTCGTCGTGCAGCGCCCAGTGCAGGAGGGCGGCAGCGGTGACCCGGCCCGCGTACACCGCCATCACGGTCAACGCGGTGGCGTGGGCGGTGCGGTGGCCGCCGCCGACGCGTTCGGCCTCCAGCAGCCGGGTCAGCTCCTCGCTCGACGGGTCCGCGAGACGGTCGGCCGCCAGCCACCGCCCGGCCTCGGCGGCGGGCGGCTCGCCCTCGGTGACCTGCCGGCGCGGCCCGGAGGGGAGCGGCGCCCAGCGGCGCGTACCGCCGCTCACGACAGCGGGTGGTAGAAGACGTGCGGGGCGCCGGTGACCGGATGCGCGCCGATCCGTGACCGTACGCCGTACACCTCGCCCAGCATGTCCTCGGTCAGGACGTCGGCCGGCGCCCCGGAGGCCACGAGCCGTCCCGCGCTCAGGACGAACAGCCGGTCGCAGTACGCGGCGGCCAGGTTGAGATCGTGCAGCACCAGCAGATTGGTGGTGCCGAGCGACCGTACGAGCGCGAGGATCTCCAGCTGGTAGCGGATGTCGAGGTGGTTCGTCGGCTCGTCCAGGGCCAGCAGTCCGGGATCCTGCACCAGGGCACGGGCGATCAGCGCCCGTTGGCGTTCCCCGCCCGACAGCTCGTCGAAGCGCCGCGCGGCGTACGGTCCCGCGCCGACCCGCCGCAGCGCGGCGTCGATCCGGTGGCGGTCGTCGGGGCCGTCCTGCTCCCAGAACCGCTTGTGCGGGCTGCGGCCCATCGCCGCCACCTCACGGACGGTGAGCCCGAAGGAGCCGGGACTGTCCTGCGGTACGACGGCGATCCGCCGGGCCCGCTGCTTCACCGCCAGTTCCGTCGCGTCCGTCCCATCCAGCAGGACCCGCCCGGACGCCGGGCGCAGCGCCCCGTGGACACAGCGCAGGAACGTCGTCTTCCCGCTGCCGTTGGGCCCCACCAGTCCGACCGTCTCACCCGGGCGGGCATCCAGGGTCACCCCCTCCAGCAAGGCGCGGCCGCCGGCCTCGTAGCCGATCGCCTGCGCCGTCAGGGCGGCCGGTGTCACGCTCATCCGGTGATCCCTTCCGTGCGGGAGGAGCGGCGCAGCAGCCACAGAAAGAACGGCCCACCGACCAGTGCCGTGACCACTCCGGCGGGGATCTCCTCGGGCGCGGCCACCGTGCGGGCCAGCAGGTCGGCCAGCAGCAGGAACACCGCCCCGCCCAGCGCCGTCACCGGCAGCAGCCTGCGGTGGCCGGCCCCGACCACGAGCCGGGCGGCGTGCGGGACCATCAGGCCGACGAAGCCGATCGCGCCGCTGAACGCCACCAGCACCCCGATGATCAGGGACACGAGCACGAAGACCCCGCCCCGGAACCGGCCCGGGTCCAGGCCCAGGCTGCGCGCCCCCTCCTCACCGGCCAGCAGCAGGTCCAGCGGCCGGGCCAGCGTGATCAGCAGCACCGCGCCGACGACCAGCACCGCGGCGGGCAGCGCCAGTTCGTCCCAGCGGGCGCCGCCGAGGCCGCCCAGTGTCCAGAACATGATCGCGCGCACGTGCTCGGCCTGCGCGGAGAGCACCAGCACCAGGCTGGTGAACGCGGACAGCACGTACTGGATCGCCACCCCGGCCAGGATCAGCCGCCCCGTCGTCATCGTCCCGCCGCGCCGGGCCATCGCGTACACCGCCACCAGCGCGGCCATCGAGCCGGCGAACGCGGCGATCGGCAGCGCCACCGTCCCGGCCGCCCCCGTGCCCAGACCCAGCACGATGACGAGCACCGCCCCGGCGGAGGCCCCCGAGGAGGCGCCCAGCAGGAACGGGTCGGCCAACGGGTTGCGCACCAGGGCCTGGAGCACCGCGCCGGACAGTGCCAGGCCCGCCCCGACGACGGCTCCGAGCAGCACCCGGGGCAGGCGCACGTCCCACACGATCGTCGCGTAGGCGCCGTCGCGCTCGCCGCCCAGCACCGTGTGCAGCACCTCGCCGGGCGGTACGCGTACCGGGCCGAGCGCCAGGCCCGCCACCGCCGAGGCGCACAACAGCACGGTGAGCACGCCGAGCACGACGGGGGTGGAGCGCAGCAGGTGCACGGCCGAGGGGCGCTGCCGGGTCTTCGGCCGGGGCCTCACGCGGCGTCGGGGTGCAGCTGCGCGGCCAGGTCCTCGACGGCGTCCGCGACGCGTACGCCGAGGACGGCCGAGGACAGCGGCAGCACCGCGAAGCGCTTGTTCCTGATCGCGGGGACGTCCCTCAGCGCCGGATCACTCAGCAGCTGCCTCTTCTTCGCCGCGACGGTGGTCCCGCCGTAGTCGTAGATCACGACGACCTCGGGCCTGCGCTTGATGACCTGTTCCCAGGACACGTCGCCGAAGGTCTTCTTGAGGTCGGCGAAGACGTTGGTGCCGCCGGCCAGTGAGACGATCTCGTTCCCGACGCCGTTGCCGCCTGCCGTGAACGCCGCGTTGTCCCCGGAGTCGTACACGAACACCGAGGGCCGCTTCGTCCCCTTCAGCTCCTTCTCTACGCCGGCGATCTTCTCCTTCTGCTCCGCGATCAGCTTCCGGCCGCGCTCGGGTACGCCGAAGGTGCGGGCGACCTGGGTGATCTCGGTGCTGAGCTGGTCGAGGCCGACCGGGCCCTTGGTGCAGTACTCGATGTCGAGGCGGGTGTTGACGCCCGACTTCTGGAGCCCGGCCCGGTCGCGTCCCTCCGCCTTGTCGAAGGCGCTGGCGTAACCGCCGTAGACGAAGTCCGGGTTCGCGCCGAGGAGGACCTCGCGGGACGGGTACTCCTTCGCGAGCACCTTGGTCTTCTCGTAGGCGGCGCGGTACCGGGGGAGGATCTCGTCGTCGAGGTAGGCGGTCCCGGCGATCCTGTCCTGGAGCCCGAGGGCGAGCAGGACCTCCGTGGCGTGCTGGTTCATCGTGACGGCGCGCTTCGGGGGCGCGTCGAACGTTGTTCTGGTCCCGCAGTTGTCGACCGTGTAGGGGAATCCGGCGGCGGATTTCGCGCCCTTGTCGGTGCCGGCCTCCTTCGCGGAGTCCGTCCCGCAGCCGGCGAGCGGCAGCAGGAGCAGCGGTATGAGCGCCAGCGCGGCGCGGGAGGTGCGGGGATCGCGGGGCATGACCGGGCCTCTCCAGGGGATGTCCTCGTCCCCGGGTCGTACGGAGAAGGCGGCGCGGCAAGTGTCTGACTTCCGGGCCGTGAGGCCCGGTCACAGTGGCGGGACCGTACCGGAATCGCACCGGCTTCCTTGACCACGCTGCCTGGGTTTCGCGCTCAGTGTGCCAGACGCCCCTCCGGGCGGTGCAGGCTGCCGTCGCCCCGGCAGGGCGTGGGTCCGGTCGGCGGGCGCCGGTGCCCGGCCGGCCCCACGGGAGGCGCCACTCCCCGGCTCGGCACCTCGATCGCGACGAGCCGGGAACGCGACTTCTCCCCCGGCGCCGGTCACGCGGGCACGCAGACCTCCTTGCCCTTCAGAGTGCCCTGTCCGACGACCTCGATCAGCGGGTAGACACAGCCGGCCGCGAGGTACGTCGGCCAGGTCTCGGTTCCCGTGCCGGTCCCCGGGACGAGCGGCCCGTGGACGGTGCGGCTGAAGTTGGCGCCGCCACCGGTGGTGTTCTGCCAGCCGAGCCGTACGTGCACGGAGGAGCCCGCACGCTTCCAGTAGCCGACGCCGATGACACCCCGGGTGCCGACCCGGCCGTTGACGTCGACGCAGAGATCGCCGTTGCCGAGATTGGTGCAGCGCTGGACGTAGGCCCGGGCGGAGACGGGCGCGGCACTGGCGGACGTCGTGCTCGCGACGAGCAGCATCGCGCCAAGTGCGCCTACGGGCCAGGACTTTGTGAGCATTCGCATAGTAATGCCCCCTTTCGCCGGCAGCGTATCCGGAGAGGAGCCGGAAACAGTGGAGCGACGGCACGGGGCTCCGGCCGGCCACGCCCCGCCCGGCGTCCGGGCGCTCCGCACCTCGACGGCGGCCTCAGGGCGCGCGGAGCCTCACTGTCCGGGAGGGCTCCGTCGGCCGGCGTCAGGGAGTCGGGGCCGTGTCTCCGAAGGTCTCCCGGCAGTGCGCGAGCAGTTCCCGCAGGGCGGGGCTCTTGGTGGGCGCGCTGACCAGGGCCAGCACCGCGGGAACGTCGGCGTCGGTGAGGGGCACGGACCGCAGCCCCGGCTCCGGGTCGAGCATCGACGCGGAGAGCACGGCGACCCCCAGCCCCCGCTCGGCGAGATGAACGACCGTCCCCGGTGCGCTCGCCTGGAGGGCCACGGTGGGGGTGAGCCCCCGGGCGGCCGACACCTGGTCCAGCACCGCCCGGACACCGGTGCCCCTGGGGAGGCAGATGACGGGGTACGCGCTCAGTTCGGCCAGGGTGACGCCGTCCTGTGCGGCCAGCGGATGTCCGGGCGGCACCGCGGCCACGATCGCCTCGCTGATCAACTGCCTGCTGTCCAGGTCCTGCGGCGCCCGGCCGGCCGCGCCGATCAGCGCGAGGTCCACGGTCCCCCCGCGGACGTACTCGACCAGTTTCGCGGAGTCGTCCTCGACCAGGCTGATCTCCACACCGGGGTGGGCCAGATGGAAGGACGACAGCGCCTCGAACAACGGGGTGACGGTGCACGCCGTCACCATGCCGACGACCAGCCGGCCGCTGATCAGCCCGTTCATCTCGTCCACGGCCTGCCGCAGGGCCTCCACGGCGGCCAGCACGGCACGCGCGTGGCCGGCGGTCACCTCGCCCGCCGCCGTCAGCCTGGCACCGCGGCCGGACCGGTCGACGAGGGTCGCGCCGAGGTCGTTCTCCAGCTGACGGATCTGGGCACTGATCCCGGGCTGGCTCACGTGCACACGCTCGGCCGCCCGCGTGAAGCTGGACTCCTCGGCCACGGCGAGAAAGTACTTCAACTGCCTGAACTCCATAACCTGTGATGATAGTTCTGATCAAAACCATTGATTGGACTGATGCCGCAGCAGGCCGGAACATGGGACCCGTGGGGCCCACGGAACTCATCCGCGGTCCTCAGTTCCCAGCCCTCAGGCCAGGATCCCCAGGAAAGGAACGTCGTGCCCGAGAACGAGAAGGCCTTCAAGCCGGAGGACCTCACCCGCCTCTTCGTGGAACGCGCCAACGCCGGTGACGCGGTCGGCCTCGCGGCCCTGTACGAGGAGGAGGCGGTGATGGCCTATCCCCCGGGCAGCACCACGGTGGGCCGGGAGGCCATTCACCGACTGTGGGAGCAGGTGCTCGCGAACGGGCCGCACTTCGAGGCGGAGGAGCCGCTTCCCACCCTGGTCTGCGGTGACATCGCCCTGACCGCCACGCCGCCGAAGGACGGTGCGGGCGCCCGCGCCCAGGTGGTCAGGAGGCAGGCGGACGGCAGTTGGCAGCGCCTCATCGACCAGCCGGAGTTCCGTCCCCCGGCGACGTGACGACGCCAGGAAATCGGCGCGGTTGACCCTCGACCTGGTGCAGGGGCCAGGGTGGTGCGTGTGGAGAGCGAGATGCGCAGCATTGGTGAGATGGCGCGGGACAGCGGGCTGGGGGTGAGCGCCCTGCGGTTCTACGACCGTGCCGGGGTCCTCGTGCCGGCCCGGGTGGACCCGGCGAGTGGCTATCGCTGGTACGCCCCCGGGCAGTTGGAGGAGGCCCGGCTGCTGGTCCGGCTGCGTCGGGCCGGGATGCCCGTGGCGGACATCCGTCTCGTACTGGCCGGCTGGGCGGGGAAGGACCCCGATCTGGTGCGGCGCCTGCTGACGGCACATCTGCGCCGTCTCGAAGCGGGGCTGCGCGAGGCCCGTGGCCAGTTCTCCGCACTCCTGGCACTACTCGACAACAGGGAGAACCCCATGACGTCCGTCCGCACTGCCGCTGTCCGGCTGTCGGTGTCAGCGACCGAACTGGCCGCCGCACTGGACGCGGTCCGCTTCGCGACCAGTACCGACCCCGAACTGCCCATGCTGGGAGGGGTCCTGTTCGACGTGGAGGGTGACGAACTGCGGCTCGTGGCCACCGACCGGTACCGGCTGGCCCTCGCCCGGACCGGTACGACAGGTCATGGCGGAGCACGTACCCAAGTGATCGTGCCGGGCCCGCTGGCCGACGCCGTACGCGCGCTGACCGGCTCGGAGGACAGCGTCGAGCTCACCGTGGACGGTGACCGGCTGACGCTGGAGGCCGGGGACCGCCAGGCGGCCGGCCGTTGCCTCGACCACGAGTTCCCGGACTACCGCCGGCTCGTCCAGGTGCCGGCCGGGCGCCGGGTCCTGGTCGAGGTGCCGGACTTCCGGGAGAGCTTGAGGAGCGGACCGGTCCGCACGAGTGAGGGGACCGAGCCGGCCGCTCTGAGCGTGCTGCGCGTCCTGGACGACGACACAGTGGTCCTCTGCGAGGAGGGCGACGAGGCCCCGGACGACGTGGCCCTCAACCGGGCGTTCCTCCTGGACGCGCTCGCCGCGGGGGCCCGGGAACGGCTGATCCTGGAGTTCGGTGCGCCGACGACGCCCGTCGCGGTCCGCCGCCCCGACGAGGAGGATGCCTTCTCGCTCCTGATGCCGGTACGGCTGGACTCCTGACCAGTCCGGTCGTACGCGGCCGGGGCCCCGGGCACCGTCCGGTGACCGCAGCGCCGGTTCGGCCACGGTGACCGCCCGAGGCACCACCACCGTGCCGACGGCGAAACGGGTTCGCCGCCGCACGGTGGTGGTGAGGTCTCACGCTGCCGCCGGACTCACCGGACTCAGCTGTAGACCCCGAACTCGTAGAGCGAGTAGCCCCAGGCGGTGCCCCGCTGGGTGAGGCTCAGCTTGACGTAGCGCGCGGTCGCGGCGACGTCGAGGCTGTCGACGTCACCGTTGCCCGAGGTGGTGGAGTACACCGGGCGCCAGTCGCTGCCGTTGTCCGAGACCTGGACCTCGTAGGACTTCGCGAACGCCGGGTCCCACACGAGCTGGAGCTGACGGAAGGACTTCCGCTCCCCCAGGTCCACCTGGATCGACTGCGGATCGCTCCAGTCGCTGGCCCACCGGGTGTCCAGTCTGCCGTCGGTGGCCATGGCCGCCGTGCAGGGGCAGCCGCTGCTGCCGGCCTGGGCCGAGGTGGCCGTGGTCGGCCGGTTCAGCGCCAGGTTGGTGCCGGTCACGGGCGGGGCGAGGACCTTCACGGACTTGGTCTCGATGCCCGCGTTTCCGTGGCCGTCCTCGGCCTGGATGTAGACCTTCCACACCCCGAGCCGCTCGGGCGCCGTCACCGAGAAGGTGCCGTTGCCGGTGGCCCGCCACTTGGCCTCCACCAGGGCCTTGTCGCCGGTGGCGTAGTTGCCGCTGAGGTAGATCTTGTAGGTGATCGCGTCGTTGTCGGGGTCACGGACATTGGCGGAGACGGTGAACTCCCGCCCTGCCGACGCCGCGTTCGCCCCTTGGACGGCCATGTTGCTGATGACCGGAGGGGTGTTGTCCCCCGCGGTGGAGCCGGCGTACGCCTTCTTCAGCGCGTAGTACGACAGCCGCTTCTTGCCGTCCGGTACCACGTTGAACCACACGCCGCCGAAGTCGTGCTCGGTGCCGTAGTGGAAGAAGGTCGCGCCCAGGGCCACGCCCTGGTGCCCGGTGACACAGTTCCAGGCCTTGGTGTAGCCGTCGGCCTTCTGGACGTCGGTGGGCTCGTCGGGTATGCCGTTGGCGTCGTTGGGGACCTCCCACTCCCCTGCCGGGCCGCCCTCCGTGATGATGTAGGGCTTGGTGTAGCCGCCGGCCTCCCAGGCGCCGCGCACCGAGCAGATGTCCCCGTAGGAGTTCATCGAGTACAGGTCGAGGTCGGGTGCGTTGCGCTTGTAGTAGGGCCAGGCGCCCGTCCAGGCGTCGGTGGAGGTGACCGGGTGGTCGGGGTCGATGGAGTGGATCTTCTTCGCCACGTCGTTGACGAAGGAGGTGTAGGCGTCGCGCTGCCGCTCGAGTTCGGCACCGCTGTAGCAGTTCTGCAGACCGAGCACCGACTCGTTGCCGACGTTCCACATCAGGACGCCCGGGTGCTTCTTGTAGGTGTCCACCCACTTGGCGAACTCGGTGAGGGAGGAGGACTTGTACGCGGTGTCCGTGACGTAGTTGACGCAGCCCCCGCTGCCGGGGCCACCGCCCGGCTGCAGCCAGAAGCCGCTGACCACCCGGATACCGTTGGCCGCCGCCTCGTCCAGCAGAGGCTTGCTGGAGCCGTCCGTGCCCCAGGTCCTGATGGTGTTGACGCCCATCGCCTTGAGGTCCGGCATGTAACGGGCGGCGTCCGAGACGGCCGGCCCCCAGGTCAGGCCCTTGACCTGGTACGGCTTTCCGTCCACGGTCAGCTGCCAGTTGCCCTGCGAGCCGGTGACGCGCACCGCTCCGCCGGTGGCCGGGGGCGTCCCGTCGGTCGTCCCGTACACCTGGAACTCCCACAGCGAGTAGCCGTAACCGCCGGCTCGCGCGGTGCCGTACATCCGGACGTACCGGCCCGAGCCGGACACCGCGAGTTCGTCGGTGCCGCCGTCGCCGTTGGTCACGCTCTTGAGGGTGCGCCAGTCCGTGCCGTTGTCGGACGCCTGGATCTCGTACGCCTTTCCGTAGGCGGACTCCCAGGTCAGTACGACCCGGCTCAGCTGCGAGGTCTTGCCGAGGTCGACCTGGATCCACTGCGGGTCGCGCCATTCGCTGGCCCAACGGGTGCCGGTCAGGTTGCCGTCCACCGCGGCGGAGGCCGGGAAGCCGTCGCCCTCGTGGGAGGAGGCGGTGGCTGTCTTGCCCTGGGAGAGCAGGGTCTCCGCAGCGCGTGCGGAGGTGGCGGTCAGCATCACGAGCGATGCCGCGACAAGAGCGAGAAGAGTGATCAGCAACGTGCCTGTCCGTGCCGGGACAGGCATGGCTGAACTGGGTCTGTGCACATTCTCTCCTGAGAGAAGAGGTGGGACTCACGGTCCCGCGACTGGACGAGAGAGCGCTCTCCCAGGAGAGTGACGTGTGCGCAACCCGCTGTCAACGCGCCGGACACAGGCAGTGTGTACGCCTGAGCCGACGCCGCCCCGGGCGCTTGCCCTCAGAGGTCCGCCAAGGCCGTGAGCAGGCCCTCGGCGACGGTGATCTCCTCGGTCAGCGGGTGGTCCTCCCTGATCAGGGGCAGCGTCGACTGAGCCAGTCGCAGCGCCTCGCGCACGGGGGCCGCGGGCAGCCGCGCGCCGCTCATCGTCAGGGCTCGTACCGCGCCGATCAGTTCGCAGGCGAGGACCGTGCGGTACGAGGCGATCGCGGCGGTCGTGGCGTGGGCCGCCTGGGTCGAGAAACTGGCGTGGTCCTCCAGCCCTCGCGAGATGACGGCCGTACCGAGGGTCACTGGCGCCGCCGCGTGCCGCATCTGGCTGAGGGCGTCGTGCGCCGTGTACTCCAGGATCATGATGCCGGAGCTGCCGGCCGGCCCGTCGGCCAGGAAGGGCGGCAGCCCGCTCAGGTCGGGCTCGACGAGATCGCTCAGGCGGGCCGTGGACAGTTCGGCCACGTGGTGGACGGCGGCCCGCAGGTGGTCGAGATCGAGGGCGAGGTGGGAGGTGGCGAAGTGGCCGTGGTGATACACCTCACCCGTCTCGACGTCGATGAAGGGGTTCTCCGCCGCCGCGTTGATGTCCACTTCGAGCGCCGTCTCCAGAGTGTCGGCCGCTTCCAGGGCGGGCCCCTGGACCTGGGGGAAGGCCCGGAGCCCGAAGGGATCCTGGAGACGGCGGCCGGGCGCGGGCGGCTCGTCGGCCCACAGCAGCCGGCGCATCTCGGAGGCGCAGCGCACCGAGCCGGGGTGCGGGCGTTGCGCGTGCACCCGGGCGGCGAACGCCTCGGGTGAACCGCCGAGCGCGCAGTACGACAGGGCGGTGACGACGTGGCTGGCGTGCAGCAGCGTCCGCAGATCGCTCCAGGCCAGGACGGAACGCGCGAGAGTGGCGGCGTTGCTGGAGATGAAGGCGAGGGCGTCTCCCGGGCTGATGGGAATGGGGGCGACCCGCCCCGAGCCCCAGGGTCGCTCGCCGGCGAGGGTCAGCGCGATCTCGGCGAGCTGCCCCAGGTCGCCGGTGCCGATCGAGCCACGCGTGTGCGTGACGGGTACGGCGCCCACCCGCAGCGCCGTGGCCAGGGCCGTCAGCAGACGCGGATGGACGCCACTGCCGGCCGCGGCGAGCTGGTTGAGACGGATGACGAGGGTGGCGCGCACGAGGTCCTCGTCGGAGATCTCGCCCGTGGTGCCCGCGTGGCTGCGCAGGAGGCGCAGTCCGTGCTGGTCGGCGGTGTGCGGGTCGACGACCTCGTGCCGGTTGGCCCCGACGCCGGTAGTGCGACCATAGACAGCGCGCTTCGTCTCGCTGTCGCGGGCCACCTCGTACGCGTGGCCGGCCCGCTCCAGCGCCTTGTGGTCGAGCTCCAGGCCGGCCGTGCGCCGGGCGACGCCCACCACCTCGGCGCACCGCAGTCGGGACCCCTCAATACGGAGACGGATGCTGTCGATCGTCACTCACCCCTTGACATGTTTCTATTCGTCAATGAACCTACATGAAACTTCTTATTCACGACGATGGCAAGGGAGCGCCCGGCAGGAGATACGAACACGCCCCGCCCACCTCGAAACGGACCGCGCCTGGGCGGTGCCGTCGCACGACGGCACTTCTGCACGGATAGGACCTTTTGCGTAACGATGCCTGAAAAACAACTAGCTCCTGCTCCGGCGACGGATTCGGGCCGTGTCTCCTTCGACGACGCACCGCTCAACCGGTTTCACCTCAAGATAACCGCGCTCACTTTCGGCGCTAACTTCTCCGACGGCTATCACCTGGGTGTCATCGGCATCGCGCTGACCCTCATTCAGCCCCAGATGAAATTCGGCTCCGTCTGGGAGGGGCTGATCGGCGCCTCCGCACTCATCGGTATCTTCCTGGGCAGCATCACGCTCGGCTGGCTCGCCGACCGTATCGGCCGGCAGCGCCTCTACATGCTCAACTTCGCGCTGATCACGGTGGCCTCGGTCGCACAGTTCTGGGTCGACGGGCCGGTCGAACTCTTCGTCCTGCGCATTCTGATAGGCATCGGGATCGGCGCCGACTACGCCATCGGCCCGACCCTCGTCGCGGAATTCTGCCCCCGCAGGCACCGCGGTTTCCTCCTGGCCTCACTGACGGCCATGTGGACGGTCGGCTACATCTGTTCCTACTTCTTCGGGAACTACCTCATCGACATGGGGGGAGACTCCTGGAGGTGGCTGCTGGCCACCAGTGCGCTGCCCGCCGTCGTGGTCCTGGTGATGCGGATGGGCACCCCCGAGTCGCCGCGCTGGCTGGTCGGCAAGGGGCGGGTCGAGGAGGCCCGCGCGGTGGTGCACAAGTACATCGGCCCGCACGTCGACTTCGAGTCGATCGTGGTCGACTCGGGCATCTCCGCGAAAGCCGCCTCCTCCTACAGCGGACTCTTCGCCCCCGAGCAGTGGCGGAAGACGGCCTTCGGCATTCTCTATTACAACTGCCAGGTCATCCCGTACTTCGCCATCTACACGTTCCTCCCCATCGTCATGGCCAAGTTCGGATTCGAGAACGGATTTCTCGGGGACGGGCTGCTCAACGTCTTCCTCTTCCTCGGGAGCATCGGCGGCCTCTGGTTCGTGGCCCGGTTCTCCCGGCGAGGATTCGTCATCGGCTCGTTCCTCGTGATGGCGGTGGCCCTCGGCCCGATGGGCGTATGGCCGGGAGCACCGAAGCTGCTGCTCTTCGTGCTGTTCCTGGTCTTCACCTTCACGATGTCGGCCTCCTCCAACCTCGACCAGGTCTATCCGCCCGAACTCTTCTCGACCTCACTGCGCAGTTCGGGGGTCGGTCTCCTCAACGGCCTGAGCCGGATCGGCTCGGCCGCGGGAACTTTCCTGCTCCCCATGAGCATCGACCACCTCGGTTTCTCCCCCTCCATGGCGATTCTCAGCGCCTTTCTCGTACTCGGCGCGGTGTTCTCCTTTATCTGGGCGCCCGAGACGTCCTCAGCGACCCTGGACTGAGAAACGGGACGGCGCCGCGCGGTTTTCGGTCCCTCGGGGGGACGACCTGTCGCGGCGCCGTTTCCTGTGCCCGGACACGGCCGCGGCGGCGGGGAGCGCGCCCTTCGCCTGGGCCGACGGACGGCAGCAGGCACGGCCTGCGGTCTGCCTCCGCCGCCGGGGTCTGGAGCGCTGCCGGGCGACACGGCGGGCCACGGGGAGGGGGTTATCCGCTGTACCACTCCTTCGCGAGGAGTTCGTAGGAGCGCACCCGGTCGGCGTGGTCGTGGGTGATGGTGGTGATGAGCAGTTCGTCCGCCCCGGTGGCCTGGGCGAGTTGTCGGAGCTGGTCGGTGACGGCGCGCGGGGTCCCGACGAACTGGGTGTCGACCCGGTCGGCGACGAGTGCCTGATCGGCCTCGGTCCACGGGTGGGCGCGGGCCTCCTCGGGGCTCGGGAAGGGGATCGCCCCCTCGGCGGTGCGGATGGAGCGCACCCAGGGCCCGTAGCCGGCGGCGAGCTCCCGGGCCCGGTCCTCGTGCTCGGCGACGACGACATCGGCCGAGACGCTGACGTGGGGTGCGGCCAGTTCCTCGGAGGGCGTGAAGGCGGCCCGGTAGCCCTCGACCGCGTCGAGTACGGTCGCGGGGCTGACGTGGTAGTTCGCGGCGAAGCGCAGTCCCAGCCGGCCGGCCACCTGGGCGCTGACGCCGCCGCTGGAGCCGAGTATCCACACCTGCAGCCCGGCGCCCTCGCCGGGTACGACGTGGGCCTCGACGCCCTCCGGTGAGCGGTAGGTGCCGTGCAGCAGGGCGAGGAGTTCGTCGATCTGTTCGCCGTACTCCTGCGGTCTGGCGCCGGGCTGGTGCAAGAGCTTCTGCTGCAGTGCGACGCGCGGGGAGCCGAGCAGGTGGGCGAAGGAGAATCGCTCGGGGATGCGCAGCCCGTTCGGGGCGCGGCCGTCGACGACCGGGGTGCGGGTCGGCGGCGGGTCGGCCTTGGCGGGCGGTGCGCCGCCGGAGCGGCCGAGGCCGAGGTCGAGTCGGCCGGGGTGCAGGGCGTCGAGGAGCCCGAACTCCTCCACGGTGGACAGGGCGGTGCGGTGGCCGAGCTGGACGGCCCCCGAGCCGAGCCGGATGCGCGTGGTGGCCTGGGCGGTCAGGGCGAGCAGCGGGGCCGGGGAGGTTCCGGCGACGCCGGGGTTGAGGTGGTGTTCGGCGAACCAGTACCGGGCGTATCCGAGGCTTTCGGCGTGCTGGGCCAGGTCGATCGAGTGGCGGATCGCCTGTGCGGGGGTTTCACCGGAGGATACGGGGACGAGGTCGAGGACCCCGAGGGGAAGGTTCGGCATGACGGTGCTCCTCAGTGCTCGGCGGCCTCGGGCAGGGCGAGACCGAGGTGGTCGCGCAGGGTGGTTCCGGTGTAGTCGTGACGGAAGACGCCGCGTTCCTGGAGCAGCGGGACGACGGAGTCGGCGAAGGCGTCGAGCCCGCCCGGGGTGAGGTGGGGGACGAGGATGAACCCGTCGGCGGCGTCACGTTGCACGAGGTCGTTGATGGTGGCGGCGACGGTGGCGGGCGAGCCAATGAAGGTCTGGCGCCCGGTGACGTCGATGACCAGTTCTCGGATGGACAGGTTCTTCGCCTCGGCGCGTGCGCGCCACTCCCGTGCGAGGGCCAGTGGATCGCGGTGGTGGCGCACACTGGCGCGTCCGCGTGCGACGGTGTGCTCGCCGGGGTCCGGGTCGATGTCGGGCAGTGGTCCGTCCGGGTCGTGGCCGGACAGGTCACGGTTCCACACGTGTTCCAGGTGGCGCAGCGCGGTATCGCCGCTGACCTGCTGGAGCCGCACCTCGTGGGCGAGTTCGCGGGCTTCGGCGTCGGTGTCGGCGAGCGCGAAGGTCGCGGCGGGCAGGATCAGGAGTTGTCCGGGACCGCGGCCGTGGCGGGCGAGGCGGCCCTTGACGTCGCGGTAGAACTGCTGGCCGTCCTCCAGCGTGCTGTGCCGGCTGAAGATCGCGTCGGCCTGGGCGGCGGCGAACTCGCGGCCCTCCTCGGAGTCGCCGGCCTGGAAGATCACCGGCCGTCCCTGGGGGCTGCGCGGCACGTTGAAGCGGCCCTCGATGTCGAACTGCTCGCCGTGGTGGGCGAAGGCACCGGCGCGCGCGTCGCGCAGGAAGGTTCCGGACTCCTGGTCGGCGACGATCTCCTGTCCCTTCCAGGAGTCGAAGAGTTCGTGCGCGGTGGACAGGAACTCCTCGGCGCGCGCGTACCGCTGGTCCTGCGGGAGGAAGCCGCCGCGCCGGAAGTTCTCCCCGGTGAAGGCGTCCCAGGAGGTGACGACGTTCCAGGCGGCGCGGCCCTCCGAGAGGTGGTCGAGGCTCGCGAACTGCCGGGCGACCTCGTAGGGCTCGTTGAAGGTCGAGTTGATGGTGCCGGTCAGCCCGAGGCGTTCGGTGACGGCGGCGAGGGCGGCGAGCACCGTGAAGGTGTCGGGTCTGCCCACCACGTCGAGTTCGTATATTTTCCCGCCCTGTTCGCGCAGTCGCAGTCCCTCGGCGAGGAACAGGAAGTCGAACTTGGCGCGTTCGGCGGTCTGCGCGAAGTGGGTGAAGGAGCGGAAGTCGATGTGACTGCCGGACCTCGGGTCGCTCCACACGGTGGTGTTGTTGACCCCGGGGAAGTGTGCCGCCAGGTGGATCTGCTTGAGCGGTGTGCTCATGGTGGGTTCCTCCGGGTCAGGTGGTGGCGTAGCGGTTGGCGGGGCGCGCGAGGCCCAGCAGTCCGCGCAGGGTGTCGGCGGTGTAGCTGTCGCGGAAGGCCCCGCGCCTGCGCAACTCCGGCACCAGGCCGCGGGTGATCCCGGTCAGGTCGTGGTCGAGGACGGCGGGGCGCAGCCGGTATCCGGTGAGCCCCGCTTCCTGCCAGTCCTGGAGGTGGTCGGCGAGTTCGGCGGGGGTGCCGGTGAAGATCTCGGCGTCGCTGCGGTAGGTCTGACCGGCGAGGGCGTCGAGGCGGGCGAGGCGTTCGGCGGCACGTCCTGGTTCCTCGTCGAGCAGGACCACCAACTCGCCGAACACGTGCAGGGGTTCGCCCTCCCGTCCGGCGGCCCGTTGCTCCTCGCGGATCTCGTGGACGACGGCCCGGGCGTCCTCGGCGCTGTGCGGGGTGACGTAGCCGAGGTCGGTGGCGCGGGCCACCAGCCGGTAGGGGATGGTCTGGTGGGCGAGTGCGGTGACCAGGGGCTGGCCCTGCGGGGGCCTGGGGGTGATGGAGGGGCCCTTGACGCTGAAGCGCGGTCCGCTGAAGTCGATGTAGTGGAGTCTGTCCCGGTCGATGAAGCGGCCGGTGGCGGCATCGCGGATCTCCGCGTCGTCCTCCCAGCTGTCCCACAGGCGGCGCACCACCTCCACGTAGTCGGCCGCCTCGTCGAAGAACTCCTCGACGAGCGCCTGCCCGGCCGGCTCGTTGAGCTCTTCGAGGGTGAGGCGCGGGATGGTGCGCCGGCCGAAGTGGGCGCTCTCGTAGGGGCGTGCGGAGATCTGGACGCGCAGTCCGGCGCGGCCGCCGCTGACGTGGTCGAGGGTCGCGACGGCTTTGGACAGGTGGAAGGGCTCGGTGTGGGTGACGACGGCGGTGGGGACGAGGCCGATGTGCCGGGTGAGGGGGGCGACGCGGGCCGCGACGAGTACCGCGTCCAGTCGTCCGCGGACCCGGTCGGTGCGGTCGTCGATCCGGTCGAGGTGGTCGGACTGGAGGGCGAGGGAGTCCTCGAAGGTCACGAAGTCGAGCAGGCCCGCCTCCGCCTCGCGCACCAGGTCGCCCCAGTAGCGGGCGGTGAGGAGGTCCCGCGGCCGGGCCCCGGGTTCGCGCCAGGCGGCGGGATGCCAGCCGGCTGCGTCGAGGGCGACGGCCAGGTGCAGGGGCGGTGTCTGGGACACGGAAGGGGCCTTTCTGGTGGGCGGGGCCGTGCTGGGCGGCGGCGGGCCTGCTCCGGGGCGGTGGTGGGTCAGGGGCGGTGGTGTCAGGGGCGGTGGTGTCAGAGGGCGGTGGTGTCCGGCGTACGCACGGCGAGGAAGGTCGTGCGCTTGCGGAGCGTGAAGCCGAGCGACTCGTACAGCCGGATGGCCGTGGTGTTGCTCGCGGCCGTGTGCAGGAAGGGGGTCTCCCCGCGTTCCCTGATCCCGGCGGCCACCGCGCGCACCAGCCGGGTGGCGAGTCCCCGCCCGCGGTGTGCGGGGTCGGTGCAGACGGCGCTGATCTCGGTCCAGCCCGGCGGGTGCAGACGCTCCCCCGCGAGCGCGACGAGGCGGCCCTCGTGCCGGATGCCCAGGTAGGTGCCGAGAGTGACGGTGCGCTGTTTGAAGGGGCCGGGCCGGGTGCGGGCGACGAGGTCGAGGATCTCGTCGGCGTCGGCCTGACCGAGCCGTACGGCCCGCGGGTCGGGTTCGGCGCGCAGCGAGGTGCCGACGAACTGGACTCCGGCGATCTGTTCGACGGCCTGCCATCCGGACGGCGGGTCGGTGCTCGCTCCGGTGACGACGGCCTCGGCGCCGGGGCCCAGGAGTCTCGCGAGGTCGGCCCAGGCGGTGGGGTCCGCGGGGTCGGCGAGCGCCGTGAACGGGGCGACGTCGCTCGGGTAGCGCGCGGCGCGGCCCACCCGCTCGGCGAAGGAGGAGTGCGGTCCGCTCAGCGAGGCCCAGGCGGGGTTGTCGAGCGGGTGCGGGGTCGAGGGGGCGGGAGGCTGGGCCGGCTGGACGCTGGTGGCCATGGTGCGGGGTTCTCCTGGTTCGGGGGTGGGGGTGGCGGCGCCGCGGGGGCGCCGCCCTGAGTCCGCAACGGGTCAGGAGTCGCTGGGCGGGAGCCCCGGCGGGTTGACCAGTGAGCGGCTCACGGCCTCGTCGGAGAGGTTCCAGGTCTTGAGCCAGGTGGCGTACTGGCCGTTCTTGATGAGGTGGTTGATGGCGGCGGCCAGGGGCTCGGCGAGTCCGCTGTCCTTCTTGGCGGTGGCGGCGATGAGTCCCTGGAGGCCGGCGCCCGCGCCGGAGAAGGTGCCGGCACTGCGGGTCGGCTGCGGGGAGGCGGCGTTCTTGTGGACGTGGTAGGCGACCGCCGGGTTGGGACCGAAGTAGGCGTCGATCTTCTTCCCGCGCAGGGCCAGGTAGACGCCGTTGTTGTCGGGGTAGTGCTTGACGGTCAGCTTCTTGCCCTCGTCCTTGAGCTGTCTCTGCCAGGCGAGCAGGATGCGTTCCTGGTTGGTGCCCGCGCCGACGGCGACGGTCTGGCCGGCGAGGACCTTGTAGTCGCCCTTGAAGGTCCAGTCGCTCGTCTTGTTCGTCTCGAAGGCCAGGTTGTCCTGGCGGTAGGAGGCGAACTCGTACGTGCGCTTGCGCTCCTCGGTGTCGGTGACGTTGGAGAAAGCGACGTCGACCTTGCCGCTGTCGATGCCGACGAACAGGTTCTCCCACGTGGAGTTGCGCACGACCGGTGTGAGG
Organism: Streptomyces sp. NPDC049954; assembly: GCF_040656295.1. Lineage (NCBI taxonomy): Bacteria > Bacillati > Actinomycetota > Actinomycetes > Kitasatosporales > Streptomycetaceae > Streptomyces > Streptomyces sp. NPDC049954. Next base: position 247,151 of record NZ_JBFALS010000009.1, on the reverse strand, counting down.
CCGAGAACGGAGGCGACGATCCGGCCGAGGTCCACCTCGGAGCCCGTGAGGGTCTTCTGGTCGCTGCCGACGAAGTTCAGCGGCGGGGAGCCCGCGGGCAGCGCGCCCACGCCGACGACCAACTCCCCCTTGTCGCGTACGGCTTGGGGGAGCTTGGCGTGCAGGGAGGCCACCTCGGGGACGCGCAGGGTGGTCTTCTCGGCCGCCCCGTTGGCCAGCGCGCCGATGGTGACCCGGCCGGGCTTCGTACCGGGTGCGGCCACCGAGGCGCTGTCCTCCTCGTCGCTGCCGCAGGCGGTGAGGGCGAGGGTGGTGAGGGCCAGGGCGGCGGTCAGCGAGCGGTGCGCGGCTCTGCGGCGGGTGGGGCTGGTGGGCGGCATGGGTACGGTTCCTTGTCGGTGACGGCGTGGTGGGCCGGTGCGGGAGGAAGTGGCGGGAGCGGGCGGTCAGAGGACCCGGAGGAGGAAGTCCCGGGTGCGGGGGTGCGCGGGCCGGTCGAGGACCTGGGAGGGCGGACCCTGTTCGAGTACGCGGCCGCCGTCGAGGAAGACGATCCGGTCGGCGATCTCGCGGGCGAAGCCGATCTCGTGGGTCACCACGACGAGGGTCGTACCGCTTGTGGCGAGGTCCTTGATGACGTCGAGCACCTCGCCGACGAGTTCCGGGTCGAGCGCGGAGGTCGGTTCGTCGAAGAGGACCACTTCGGGGCGCAGCGCGAGCGCGCGGGCGATGGCGACGCGTTGCTGCTGCCCGCCGGACAGCTGCCGGGGGTAGACGCCGGCGCGGTCGCCGAGGCCGACCCGGTCGAGCAGTGTCCGCGCGAGTTGTGCGGCCTCCTCCTTCGTCGCCCTGCCGGTGGCGACGGGTGCGGCGGCCACGTTGTCGAGGGCGGTGAGGTGCGGGAAGAGGTTGAAGTTCTGGAAGACGAAGCCGATACGGCCGCGCTGGGCGAGGATGGCGCGTTCCGACAGCTCCTTGAGCCGTCCGTTGTGCCGGCGTACCCCGATCAGTTCCCCGCCGAGGCTGACGTGGCCGATCTCCGGTTTCTCCAGGTGGTTGACGACCCTGAGCAGGGTCGACTTCCCGGAGCCGGAGGGGCCGAGGACGACGGTCACCTCGCCCGGGCGCACCGTCAGGTTCACTCCGTCGAGGACCCGGTGGGCGCCGTACCACTTGTGTACGTCGTGGATCTCGATGGCGGCGGCCGGTGCCGTGCTCATATCGCGGCCTCCTTGCGGGCGCGGGCCTTCAGCTCGCGGACGGTGGAGCGCAGCCGTTGCAGCGGGGTCGGTGGCAGGGTGCGCAGGGCCCCGCGGGAGGAGCGCCGCTCGACGTGGAACTGCACGACGGAGACGAGGCTCGTGAGGATCACGTACCAGACGGTGGCGACGAGGAGGAGCGGCACGATGTCGCCCGGGTAGGTGCTGCCCATGCTCTGCACGGTGCCGAACAGGTCGAGGAGCGACACGTAGAACACGAGGGAGGTGCCCTTGACGAGCCCGATGAGCTGGTTGACGTAGGCGGGGGTGATCGCGCGCAGGGCCTGCGGGAGGACGATGCGCAGGAACTGGTAGCGGCGCGGCAGCCCGAGGGCGGAGGCCGCCTCGTGCTGTCCCTGGTCGACGGAGAGGAGCCCGGCGCGCACCACTTCTGCGGCGTAGGCGGCTTCGTTGAGGCTCAGTCCGACGACGGCGACGACGAGGTCGGTGGCGAGCCGCGATTCGTCGAAGCGGAAGAAGGCGGGCCCGAAAGGCACTCCCAGGCTCAGCGTCTGGTACAGGGCGCTGAAGTTGTAGAGGAACAGCAGCACGACGATGAGCGGGACCGAGCGGAACAGCCAGATGTACGTCCAGCTCACCGCGCGCAGGACGGGGCTGCGGGACAGCCGGGCCAGCGCGAGCAGCACCCCGCCGAGCAGCCCGAGCACCGCCGAGAGGGCCGTGACCTCAAGGGTGACGAGCAGGCCGTCGAGGAGGGAGGGCCGCAGGAACCAGTAGGCGAAGCGGTCCCACTGGTAGAAGGGGTTGGTGACGAGGCCGTGCACGATCTGGGCGGCCAGTACCAGGACGAGGGCGGTCAGTATCCAGCGGCCGGGGCGGCGCAGGGGCAGCACGCGCTGGGCCGTCAGCGGCCCGGCGGCCTCGGTTTCGGACGGCGCCGGGGGCTTCGACGGCCGGACGGGAGAGACGGCGGAACCTGGCGGTTCACTCATGGGTGGGCTCCTGCGGAGTGGGCACCTGCGGGCACCCCGGGACGGGACGCGCACGAAGGAGGTCGTACGTCGACAAGGTGGCGGGGACGTACGAAGGGGCGGTGGGAGAGAGGGCCTTGCCGCGTGGAACGGCGGCGGGGCGGGTGAGTACGCGGGCAGGCCGCGCAGGCGCGGGGCCGGGAGGGGGCGTGCTCAGGTGGCCTGTGCCGACAGGGCTGCCCGGCGACCGCGGATCGCTCCGGAAGATCTCCGGGGCGGTGGGCGGTGCGTGGACCCGTCCGCCGCCGGAGCGGCGGTCACCGGGTGCGGTGGGTCAGTCCTGGGGGCGGACGGCGGTGCCCGGGAGGCGCGGACACAGGGCGCTGTTGACGCGCAGGAGATCGACGGGCCGGTTCAGGAAGGGTGCGACGCGGCCGCGGTGCCGGGAGACTGTGAGCGCCGCGGTTTTCTTCATCGCTGCCACCGTCCCCCTTCTGCCCGACCGGGCTCGACACGGCCACTCCTGACCGATCTGCGGCGTAACGTAGACAGTTCCGCGATCCGCTGTCAACGGGGCACCCGCATCATGGACGGTTCGGTGAGGTGCCGGGCCTGTCCGTCGCCCCTCGCGCGGACGGCGAGGAGGCTCCGGACGGCGCCCGCGCAGTGGTGGGGCGGTTCATGGCATCACGTCAGCCGACTGCCGCCAGGCGGTGGTCACCGCCTCGCGTGCGGTGAGTCCGGCCCCGCGGGCGAAGGCCGCCTCCCGCGCGAGACCACGCGCGACAGGGTCCTCGACCACCTCCACGCGGTGTCGCTCAGCTCGCCGCTCAAGCGGCAGATCGACTTCATCAGCGCCCCCGACGCGGTCTCCAGCGACGTCATCGGTTCACGCCACGCCTCGATCGTCGACGCCGGAGCCACCAAGGTCGAGGGCGACAACGCGATCCTCTACCTCTGGTACGACAACGAGTTCGGCTACTCCTGCCAGGTCGTGCGGGTCGTCCAGCACGTCTCGGGCGTCGAGTACCCGACCTGTCCGGCCCCGGCGGCCTGACCTCGTCAGGGCCGGCCGACCCGGGGCCCGGTTCCTCCGGGAAGGCGTAGCCGCGCCTGCGACGTGGGACGTCTCGTGGGAACCCGGTGACGAATGCCTGTCCCCCTGTAGGCCCGGCGTGCGGTGAAACTCCCCCGTATCAGGGGGTTTGCCCCGTCCCTCACCGTTCGCGCGGGGAACGCCCGGGACGGGCGTGTCTAACCTCCCGTAACCGCAGTGCGCGTGAGACGCGTGACGGAAGCGAGGAGGAACGCGATGGCATCGCCGTACGGGCCGGTCCGTCGGGCGGGGCGGGGGCAGGAGGTTCTGGAGGGTGTGCCGGCCGACGAGGGGCTGGCGCTGCTCGCGGAGCGCGTCGAGGACGTCGTGTGGCTGGACCGCTCGGCCTTCCTCTCCGCCTCCTTCGGGCACCGCGTCCCGTGGCTGCGGCACGAGGCGCCGCCGCCGCTCCTGCGCACGGTGCCCGCGCCCCGCTCGGTCGCAGCGCCCCGGCAGCCCGCGCCCCGTGCCTTCGCGGTCGCCCTGGCCCCCGAGTACGGCGGCCCGGCGACGCGTTGGGCGCGGGCGCACGGTCACCGGCTGCTGGCCGCCGACGCGGCGATCGCGGCGCGGGCCGCCGACTCGATCGACTGCCTGGAGCTGTTCCGGATCGCCGGGGTCCCGGTCGCCGATCACGTCGTCGTCCCCGCGCACCGCCGCAGAAGCGCTTCGGCCTACTGGGACGGGCAGTGGGAGCAGGCGGTGCTCGAACGCCGCGAGAGCGGTCCCCCCGAGCGGAGCCCCGTGCCGGTGAGCGGCCCCGAGGCGCTGGAGGAGGCGATGGCCGCCTGGCCGGGCAGGGCGCTCAAGCTCAGCCGGGTCCTGCCGGGCCGTCCGCTCGCGGTGAACGCGTGCGCGGCCGCCGACCGCACGGTCGTCTCGGCCGTCTCGCAACGCCTGGCGGGGCCCGCCGGCCCGGCGGCGGACCGGGGCGCGCCCGAGGGCGATCAGCTCCTCGGCCCGGACGAACTCGCGGCGGGGGTGTACGAACGGGTCCGGGGTGCGGCGCTGCGCGTCGGGGACGTGTTGCGCGAGCGCGGCTACCGCGGCGTGTTCGGGGTGGACCTGCTGGCGGACGGGACCGATGTGGTCGGCGTCGGGATCAGCCCGCGTTTCCGGGCGGTCGCCGCCCTCTCGCAGGCGGCGGAACACGCGGCTGGTCTGCTGCCCGCGCTGGGTCTGCACATCCTCGCGTGCCTGCTGCCCGCGTTGCCCGGGGGGTCCGTGAGCGTGGCGCCGGTACCGAGGCTCAGCCAGTTCGCCGTACGCGCGCGGCGCCGGGCGCACCTGCCCCGGTTGCCGGCCCCGGGCCGCTACCGTCTCGACCCGGACGGCTCCGTCCACGGCCCGCTGCCCGGTCCGCTGCCGTCTCTGCCCGAGCTCGGCGCCGACGAGGCGCTGTGGTGGCCGCAGACCGCGTCCGGGCCCGTCGAGCCGGGGGACGCACTCCTCCTGATGCAGTTCGGGCGGCCTGTGCTGAGCACCGCGTCCCACCTCGCGCTCGGCCCGAGGGCCGAGACGTGGCGGGACGCGGCGGTGCGGGCCTTCGGCGGCAACGTCTGACGCCCGGCCCCCGGGCGACCGGCCCTACAGGTACGGGCGCGTGATCAGTTCGATCGCGTGTCCGGCGGGGTCCTTGAAGTACACCCCCCGGCCGCCGTGTTCGCTGTTGACCTCGCCGGGGCGCCGCATCTGCGGATCGGCCCAGTGCTCGATGCCGCGCTCCCGCAGCCGCCGGTACGCCCGGTCGAACAACTCGTCGTCGACCAGGAACGCGTAGTGCTGCATCTGGATGTCCACCGGCGGCTCGGCGAACTGGAGCAGGACGCCGTCCGCCAGCCGGATGTTGACGAACGGCCCCCAGGAAGGCGCGGGCGGGAGTTCCAGCAGGTCCCGGAAGAACCGGGCGGACTCCTCGCGGTCCACTGCCGCGATGATGGTGTGGTTGAACGTGACTGCCATACGGCTGACCTCGCTGTGTCCGGCACGGGAAGAGGACTCGTGGTGACGTGAGTCCGTGGAGGTCCGCGTGCCGGATGGAGGGGGTGGCTTCCGCGTCCCCTCCGTGCGATCAGCTCTCCACCGGATCGCCGATCCGTGCGTGGCGTCGTGGCGCCGGTCCGGTGTTCACAGCACGTGACCGTACGCGCTGCGGCCGACTGGGGCAACAGGCGGGGAGCGGTGGCCCGGTGCCCCCACTTCCGCGCGGGACCGTGTGGCGCCTCCCCGGGCGGGGCGGGACCGGCCATGGGGCGCGGGGACGGGCCCGCCTACCCGTCCCCGCGCTCACGCGCCTCATGCCTGGGACGGTCCCGTAAGACCCACCGGGGTCGCGAACGCGCCGTCGTGGTGGACGAGGGCCGCGCCCGTGTGGTGACCGCCGCCGGACTCGACCTCGCCCACGACCAGCACGTGGTCGCCGATATGCCGGCGCAGGGTCACGCGTGCCGTGAGCCACGCGGGTACGCCGTCGAGGATCGGCAGCCCGCCACTGTCCGGGGTCCAGGACACGCCCGCGAACCTGTCGGCGCCACTGCGGGCGAATCCGGCCGCCAGGGCCGCGTTCCCGGCGCCGAGGACGTGGACGGCGAACCGGTCCGCCTGTTCCACGGCGTCGAAGGTGGAGGCCGTGGCGCCGAGGCAGAAGGAGACGAGGGCCGGGGCGAGCGAGACCGACGTGAACGAGGTCGCGGTGAATCCGGCGGGTCCGGGGACCGTGATCACGGTGACCCCGGCCGCGTGCCGGCGCAGCGTACGGCGCAGTATCTCGCCCGCGCCCGGGTTCTCGGCGTCCGGTGACACGGCCCGCGCGCGGGCGGTGTGTTCGGTGGATACGGTCATGTCGCGTCCCTTCGGATGCGGTTGCGTGCGGCGGACTCAGGCTTCGGTGAGGGTCAGGAGGGGGCGCGCCGTGTCCGGCTGGGCCCGGAGGCCTTCGAGCCACAGGACCAGGGCCGCCGCCGCTGTCCTGTGGGAGGCGTCGTTGAGGACGTCGTGCACCCCGTCGCGCACCACGCCCAGGGTGGTCCCGGGCAGCAGGGCGGCGCGTTCCCGTGCTTCCTTGACGGGCGTGACCGAGTCGTCCTCGCCGTGCAGGACCAGGGCGGGCACTCCGGGGCGCGGGTCGGTCAGGAGGTGTTCCGGGACGGGTCCGGCGAGCCGTCCGCGGACGAAGTCGGCGTCGCCGCTCAGACGTGCCCGGTGAGTCGGGCACGCGGTCCGCGCGTCGAGCTCCGCTTCCCAGTCGTCCTCGGTCCCGGTGATCCCGGGGCCGTTGACCGGTGCGGCGCCCGCGAGGACGACGCCGTGCACCGTGAGACCGCCCGCGGGCGGTGCGGCCGCGTGCAGCGCCTGGAGCGCCCCGGTGTCGTTGCCGACCAGGACGACGGGGACGGCGGGCTGCGGTCCCGCGGCGCGCGAGGCGGCCTGCCGCACGTCCTCCACCGCGTCGCCCGGGGTGGTGCCGAGCGCGTGCACCACGTATCCGTCCTGGGCCAGACGGCGGCCGAACCGCTCGTAGACGAGGGGGTGTTCACCGCGACCGGGGAGGACGAGCAGCGTGCCACGCGGCGCGATGCCGGCCGGTGGCTGCCAGGCGGGGGCGTCGGTCATCGGGTGCTCCCCGCGGTGAGCGGCACGGCGGTGGCCGCGCGGTGGGCGAGTTCCTGGCGGACGAGGGGGATGAGGTGGCGTCCGTAGTCGATGGCGTCGTCCAGCGGGTCGTAGCCGCGGATGAGGAGGGTGGTGACGCCGATGTCGACATAGTCGAGGAGGGCCTGGGCGACCGTCTCGGGGGTGCCGACCAGGGCGGTGGTGTTGCCGCCGGCTCCGCTGGCCGTGGCGGTGGGGGTCCACAGCGCGCGGTCGTGCAGATCTCCCTTGGCGGCCGCGGCCAGGAGCCGCTGGGAGCCGGTGTTCTGCGGTCCGCTGTCTCCGTGCCTGCGCCGGTGCTGGTCGAGGAAGGGCCGTCCGGCACCGGACTTGATGGTGTCGAGGACGCGGTGCGCGCGCTCCCAGGCGAGTTCCTCGGTGGACGCGAGGATCGGCCGGAACGACACGCTGATGCCGGGCGGCGTGGTGCGGCCCGCGGCCTCGGCGGCGGCCCGGACCGAGGCGATCTGCTCGGCGGTCTCGGCGAGCGGCTCGCCCCACAGCGCGAAGGTGTCGGCGTGGATGCCGCCGACGCGGTAGGCGGCCGGCGAGGAGCCCCCGAAGTAGAGCGGGATGCCGCTGTCGCGGAAGGGCAGCACCTGCGTCCCGTAGTCCTCGAAGCGGTAGTGGCGGCCCTCGTGGCTGAAGCGCTCGGACGAGGACCAGGCACGGCGCAGGATCGACAGGTACTCGTCGGTGCGGTCGTAGCGTTCGTCCTTGCCGAGGTAGTCACCGTCCCTGCGCTGCTCGGTGTCGTTGCCGCCGGTGATGGCGTGCACGGCGACCCGTCCGCCGGTGAACTGGTCGAGGGTCGCGAAGCTGCGGGCGGCCAGTGTGGGGGCGATGACGCCGGGCCGGTGGGCGATGAGCAGGCCGAGGCGTTCGGTGCGCGCGGCGACATGTGCGGCGACCTGGACGCCGTCCGGATGGCCCGCGGCGTAGCCGATCAGGACCCGGTCGAAGCCGGCGTCCTCGTGGGCGCGGGCGAACCGTTCGGTGAACGCGGGGTCGATGACAGGCCCGTCGGCGGCCCGGGTCTCGGAACCGTCGCGGGTGGCGATCATGCCGATGAACTCGACGGACGGGGGTGCCTGGACGGTGGGTGCGCTCATGGGCGGTGGCCTTTCGCTGCTGGTGGTGCGCGGGAACGTGGGAGGGTGTGCGGCGGCTCAGGGGCATGGCCGGGCCCTGGCGAGGGCCGTCCGGCCGGTGGTGAGGAGCACGGAGTCGTCCTGCGGGGTGTGGACCCGGGCGCACAGGACGTCGCGGTAGTGGCGCTGGAGCGGGTTGGCCCGGGTGAGGCCGTGGTTTCCGGTGAGGGAGAGCGCCTGTTCGACGGCGGCGACGGCGGCGCGGGTGCCGAGCACCTTGACGGCTCCGGCCTGTTGTGCCGCCGCCTCGTCCCCCGCGTCCACGCGGGCGGCGAAGGTGTCGACGAGGGTGTCGGCGCCGAGCAGGGCGGTCTCGATCTCTCCGACCGCGCTCTGGAAACGGGGCAGGGTGGCGAGCGGGGCGCCGAGCGCGGTGGGCACGCGTTCGTGGAGGAAACCGGTGAGCCAGTCGCGTGCCGCTCCCGCGACGCCGAGGTACAGGGCGGTGAGCCCGAGGGCGTTCCAGGCTCCGGTGACGACGTCGGGGCGGGCGCCCGGGGTGTCGCCCGCCTCGGTCAAGGCGAGGACGTCGTCCAGCGGAACCCGTACGGAGTCCAGGACCACGTCGTCGCTGCGGCTCGCGCGCAGGCCCACGTGGTCCCAGGTCGGCTCGACGCTCAGCCCCGGGCTGCCCGCCCGGACGACGAACGAGCCGACGCGCACGGGGTCTTCCTCGGTACGGGCGAAGACGAGCATGCGGCTCAGCCCCACGGCGCCCGTGGAGTAGATCTTGCGGCCGGTCAGGAGCCAGTCGCCGCCCGCGCGCCGCGCCGTCGTCGCGGGCAGGCCGCCACGCACCGGGCTGCCCAGCTCCGGCTCCACCCGCAGGGAGTTGACGAGTGCGGGGGCGGTGGCGGACTCGTCGAGGAGAGCCGCGTAGGCGGCGGGCGGCCAGCCGGGGTCGCGTGCTTCGGCGGCGTGCGTGAAGAGCGTCATCGCGGTGACGAGGGCGACAGCCGGGTCTCCGGCACCGAGGGCGCGCAGGATGCCCGTGGTGGTGGCGAGTCCGGCTTCCGGGCCGCCGTGGCGGGCGGCGACGGTGGCGGTGAGCAGGCCGGCCTCCCACGCGAGGGCGAAGCCTTCGGTGGGGAAGGAGGCGTCACGGTCGTGCTCCGCGGCACGGGCGGCGAGCGCCTCGGTGACGGCCGGGAGCCGGTCCGGGTCGAGGGCCGGCAGGGGTGGGGCGGCGCCGGTTGCGCTGCCCTGGGCGGGGGCGGTGCTGGTCACGGGGTTCTCCGGGCGGTCGGGGGCGGGCGAGGCGCGCGGCCGGGGCGGTCTCGCGTGGGAGGGGCGGTCAGTCGAGGCGGGTGCGCCACACCGCCGCGTGGTGGCAGGCCACGGTGTGCGCGGCGGCGGGGCCGGCCTCGGCGGACGGACCGGCCGGGGGTGGGGCCGGTGCCTCGGCCGGCCGGTCGGCGGCCTGCCGCGTCGCCGGTTCCTCGCGGCATTCGGCCGAGGCGAAGCGGCAGCGTGGCGCGAAGACGCAGCCGAGGTCCTCGGGCCAGGGTTCGCCGCCCGGTGCGGGTCGCAACTGGGAGACGGGCAGGCGGTGTTCGCGTACCACGCTGGGTGCCGACGCGGTGAGCAGCGCGGTGTAGGGGTGGCGCGGCCGGTCCAGTACCTCGGCGGCCGGCCCCTGTTCGACGAGGCGTCCGCGGTAGAGCACGGCGATCCGGTCGGCGATGCCCGCGAGGGAGCCGAGGTCGTGGGAGATCACGACGACGGCGAGGCCCAGTTCGCGGCGCAGCCGGTCGAGGAGGCCGAGCACGAGGTTGCGGTTGGAGGCGTCGAGCGCGCTGGCCGGTTCGTCGCTGATGAGCAGACGCGGCCGGGTGACGAGCGCGCGGGCCAGGGAGACGCGCTGGCGCTGGCCGCCGGAGAGCCGCCCGGGGGTCCGGTCTCCGAGCGCCGCCGCGTCGAGGCCGACGAGGGTGAGCGCCTCGTCGGCACGGTCGGCGCGCTCCTGCCGGGTGAGCGTGCCGACGGCGGAGAGGGGTTCGGCCACGATCCTGCGGATGGTCAGGTCCGGGTCCTGGGAACGCATCGGGTCCTGGAACATGTACTGCACACGTCCGGTGCGCCGGAAGGCGCGCAGTTCCCGGCCGCGCAGCCCGCTCAGTTCCCGGCCCTCGAAGCCGATGCGACTGCCGGCCCCGGGACGTACGAGCCCGACCGCGGCCCGGGCCAGGGTGGTCTTGCCCGAGCCGGTCTCGCCGATGACGCCGACGATCTCGCCGGGCCGGACGGCGAGCCGGACGCCGCTCAGGACACGGGTGTGCCCGGCCCGGCGCAGGGCGGTGGCGCGGTGGCCGAAGGAGACCGACAGGTCGCTGATGTCCAGCAGCGGCTCGGCGGCGCTCGCCTGAACGGTTTCGGTGGTGGTCATGCGCGGCCCGCTCCTTCCGTCTCGTGCGGGGCCCCGTTCGCGGTCGGCCGGACCGTCGTACGGGGGTCGTCGATCAGGCCGGCGGGTCGCAGGCAGCGGGCCCGGCGTCCCTCACCGACGGGGAACAGCGCCACGGGCGCGGCGGAGCACTGCGGGGTGGCGACCGGGCACCGTTCGGCGAAGCGGCAGCCGGGCAGTTCGGCGCCGGCCTCGGGGGGGTCTGCCGGGGATGACGTCCAGTGGGCGCCGCCCCCAGGTGCCGAGGGAGGCGACGCGCAGCAGCGCCTCGGTGTAGGGGTGGGCGGGGGCGCCGAGCACCTCCTCGGTGGGGCCCTCCTCGACGATCTCTCCCGCGTACATGACCAGGACCCGGTCACAGCTCTCGGCGACGATCGCGAGGTCGTGGGTGACGTGCAGGAGGGCGAGGCCGTGTGCGGAGCGCAGTCGTCGCAGGAGTTCCAGGATCTCGGCCTGGACGACGACGTCGAGGGCGGTGGTGGCCTCGTCGGCGATGAGCAGTTCGGGCGCGCAGGAGACGGCGACGGCGATGAGGACGCGCTGGAGCATGCCGCCGGAGAGTTCGTGCGGGTACTGGTCGAACACCTCGTGCGGCCGGTGCAGTCCCACCTCGGCGAACAGGTCGACGGAACGGGCGCGGGCGGCGCTCCTGGACAGGCCCTGTTTGACGCGCAGTTGCTCGGCGAGCTGGCGGCCGACGGTGAGCGAGGGGTTGAGGTAGGAGGCGGGGTCCTGGAACACGGCGCCGATGCGGCTGCCGCGGACCGCGTTCCACTGCCTGCGGCCGAAGGAGGTGAGTTCGGCCTCGGGCCGCTCCCGGCCGTCCGTGCTCTCCTCGTCCGGACCGGGACGCCGGGCGCCGAGGGTGATGCGGCCGCGCGCGACCTCGCACCCCTCGGGCAGCACGCCGAGTACGGAGCGGCAGGTCAGGCTCTTTCCGCTGCCGGACTCGCCGACCAGCCCGAGGGATTCGCCGCGGCGCAGGCTCAGGGACACGTCGCGTACGGCGGGCAGTCCGCCGGACACGGTGACGCCGAGGCCGTCCACGGTCAGCACCGTGTCGGTGGGCGCCGGGGCGGTGGTGGTGTCAAGCGGTGGCACGCTGCTCGGCCTCCTTGTCGGGGGTGTGGCGGGACGCGTGGGCCTCTTCGGCCCGACGGGCTCCGGGGGCCCCGGCGCCGGTCCCGGCCGTGGCATCGGCCCCGGCCCCGGCTTCGGTCTGGTGGGGATCGGCCGGCCGCAGGATTCGTCCGTCCGGCCCGGCGTCCCGGGCGGCGGGCCCGGGGACCGCTCGGGTCCGGCGGCCACGTCGCCAGGGCGAGGTGCCACGTGCGAGGGCGCGGTGGTCGGCGGTGCCGCCGTCCCGGATCGCGTCCGCGAGGAGGTTGAGCGCGCCGACGGTGAGCATGATGGCGGCGCCGGGCAGCAGGGGCGCCCACGGCTGTTGCGCGAGGTAGCCGAGATCCGCGGCGAGCATGCCGCCCCAGGTGGGTGCGGGGGGCTGGACACCGAGGCCGAGGAAGGTGAGGGAGGCGACGACGAGGAGGGCCTGCCCCACGGCCTGGGCCGTCGTGACCGCGAGCGTCGGCAGGATCTTGCTCCAGATGTGGGTGCGCAGGATCCACCGTCTGGACGCGCCCATCAGCTCGGCCGCCTCGACGTACTGCGCCTGCTTGAGACCGAGGGCCGCGGCCCGGGTGACGCGGAAGTACAGCGGCGCGAAGAGCAGGCCGAGAGCGAGCATCGCCTGGTGCATGCCGTTGCCGAGCGCCCCGACCACGGCGATGGCGAAGACCGTGAACGGCATCGTCATGAGGGTGTCCGCGGCGCGCTGAGCGGTCCATTCGACGGTCCGGCCGAACCAGACGGAGGCGAGGCCGGGCAGGACGCCGAGCAGGATCGCCGTGCCGACGGCCTCCAGGGCGCCCACGACCGACCGGCCGGTGCCCGCGAGCAGTCTGCTCAGCACGTCCCGGCCCAGGTAGTCCGTACCGAGGAGGTGCCCGGCCCCGGGCCCCTGGAGCAGGTCCTCGGGGCGCTGGGTCAGCGGATCGTGGGGGGCGAGGGCCGCTCCGGCCACGGCCAGCAGGGCGATCACCGCGAGGACGGCGAGGGCCAGGCGCACGGACGGCCGGCGCCACGTGCCGCGAAGGGTCTTCATGACGCGTCTCCCGCGGATTGGGCCGGTCCGCGCCCCGCCCCACGGCGACGGGCCGCCGGGTTGAGGGCGGCGAGCGCGGCGTTGACGGCGATGTTGGCGACGAGCACGACGGCGACGGTGACCAGCAGGGTCCCCTGGATGACGGGGATGTCGTGCTGCTCCGCGCCCTGGAGCGAGAGCTGGGCGATGCCGGGCAGGTTGAAGATCTTCTCCGTGACGACGGCGCCGCCGAGGATGACGGGCACGCTCAGCCCGAGGACGGACAGCGCCGGGCCCGCCGCGTTGCGCAGTACGTGCCCGAACAGCACCCGGCGGGCGGTGAATCCACGCATCTCGGCGCCGGTCACGTAGTTCTCGCGCAGGGCCCCGACGACGGAGGTGCGCAGTTGGCGGGCGATGGACGAGGCGGCGTCCAGGCTGAGCGCGAACGCGGGCAGCAGCGCGTAGCGCAGCCACTCCCCCGGGCTCTGGTCGAGGGGGACGTACCCGCCGGTGGGCAGCGCGCCGGACTTCACCGCGAAGACGACGATCAGCACGATGCCGATGAGGAAGGGCGGCAGGGTCGCGAGGACCGAGCAGACGAGGGTCACCGCACGGTCCAGCCGGCTTCCGCTGTGCAGGGCGGCGAGGAGGCCGGCGCCGCCGCCGAGCAGGACGGCGAGCAGCAGCGCGAGCGAGGCGATGGACAGGTCGACGGGCAGTGCCAGCCTGACGCTGTCGGTGACGGGCACGCCGGTGAACCAGGAGACCCCGAGGTCACCGGTCAGCGCGTTGCCGAGCCAGCTCCCGAACTGGTCGTACAGCGGGCGGTCGAGGCCGAACTGGTGCTGCATGCGGGCGATGTCGGCGGGCGTCGCCTGATCGCCGAGGACGGCCGCCGCCGGGTTCGCCCCGGACAGCGCGCCGAGCGCGAAGGTGAGCAGCGAGGCCAGCAGGAACACGGTGACGCTGACGGCGAGGAGGCGGCCGATCGAACCGGGCGCGCCGGCGAGCCGTCGGCGTACGGCCCGGGAACGTGCCGGGGAGTGCGGGGTGGCGGTCCGACGGAGGGCTGGGGCGGGGGCGGTCATGAGACGGTGACCCCTTCGAAGCGCTGGACGACGGTGTACGAGGGGATCTCGGAGACCTGCGCGTTGCGGGCGAGGATGCGCGGCACGGTGTAGAGGAAGACGTTCGGCATGGTGCGCACCGCGACCCCGGTCGCCTTCTTCAGTACGGCCGGGTAGTCGGGCGAGTCGAGGGGGGTGCGGCTGACGGTCCGCAGGGCGGCGTCGAGTTCCGGGGTGCTGGTGCGGCCGGGGTTCATCAGCCCCTGTTCACCGAAGAGCACCTGGAAGGCCTGGGTGGCGGAGTCCCGGCCGGCGAACTGGTCGACGTAGAGCGCCTTGCTGCGCTGGACGTAGACGAGTTCGGTGGCGCGGGCCTGGGGGATCGTGTCGATCGTGGCCCTGAAGCCGGCCTTCGCGAGTTGCGCCTGGAGGACCTCAGGCACCCCTTCCGGTGTGGCGGTGCTGAGTTTCAGCCGGATCTCGCCCGAGTGACCCGATCTCGTGAGGAGCGCGCGGGCCTTCGCGGGGTCGTGCGGGAAGAGGTCCTCGAGCGCTTCGTCGTGGCCGACGTACCCCTTGGGGAAGAACTGCCGGGTGGCCCGGCCGTGTCCGAAGGAGGCGGTCCTCAGCAGTGCCTCGCGGTCGACGGCGTACTTGAGGGCGAGCGCCACGTCCGGGTCGGTGAAGGGTTCCCGGCCGGTGTGGACGTCGAGGACGGCGACCACCATGGACGGGATGACCTGGACCTTCAGCCCGGCCGCCTCGGCCGCCTCGACCTGGCTGCCGGGGATCTGGGCGACGTTGTACTGACCGGAGGTCAGGGCGGCGACCACGGTGGAGGGTTCGGGCAGCGGGTACACCTCGAAGTCGCGCACCCGGATGTGCGCCCGGTCCCAGTAGTGGTCGTTGCGCCGCAGGACCGCCTTCGAGTTCTGCACGTAGGACAGGAGCCGGTAGGGCCCGGCTCCGGCGGGCCGGGTGGCGAGGGCGGCGGCGTCGGCCTCGAAGGCCCGCGGGTTGACGATCATCCCCGTCTTCCCGGCCAGCAGCGCGGGCATCTGGAAGTCGGGGGCGACGAGGTGCAGCCGCAGAGTGCCCGCGTCGACGGCGACGACGTCCTTGACGCCGGTGAGCTGGGAGGCGATGAGCGACTTCGGGTGGTCCCTGCCGCGTTCGAGGCTCTTCTTCACCGCGCTCGCGTCCAGCGCGGTGCCGTCGCTGAACCTCTGCCCCGGCCGGAGCGTGAAGGTGACGGTTCTTCCGTCGGCCGCGTACGTCCAGGAACGCGCGAGGGCGGGCTGCGGGTCACCTTTCTCGTCCAGCTTGGTGAGTCCGGCGTAGACGAGGGAGAGGACGTGCACGTCCCAGCCGGCCGAGGAGGTGACCGGGTCCCAGGACGTGGGCAGTTGCCAGCCCCATTTGAGGGCGGAGGCGGCGGAGCCGGACGCGGTGGTGGCCTGGCCGCCACAGGCCGACAGCGCGAGCGCGGCGCCGGCGCCGAGGGAGAGCCCGAGGAAGGCACGTCGGCCGGGTAGTCCGGGCGGGGAGGGGGTGCGGAGGGTCGGCATGGAGGCGCCACCTTTCTCGGCCGTGCCGGAGCGCGCGGACTGGCGCGCTCCGGCAGAACGGCATCCGGGCGAACGGGCGGAGCGGAAGGGAGGGGACGGCAGAAGAGGCTCGGCCCCGGTCACCGGACAGGCGAAGCCGTGCGGGGAACGGAAGCGGGCACGGCAGGGCGGGGCCGGGGCCGGGGCCCCGGCCGTGGGGCGAGGCCGGGAGCTGAGCGGTTCTTCGGCGGGGGGCCCGCGACGCTCACCTCGTCGGGAGCGTCACGTACCGCAGGAGGACGAACGGCGTCCGCCGGGCCCGGAGGTGTCCCGCGGCGTCACGGAATACGAGGACGCGAGGGCGGGATGCGTATTCCTCCGGCCGTTCCCACGGCCGGGGCCGGGGCGCGAACGGTCGTGCGGCTCACACGGGGCCGACGCGGACCCACGCCGACGGCGGGTCAGCGACAGAGCGCGCTGGAGGTGCGCAGGTAATCCACGTAGCGGCAGACCACGCCGGGGTGCATCGAATGCATGCCCGTATCCTCACCGCCGCACGAGGCCCTGTCAATGGACACCTCACGGTGTCTCATTGGCCGAGACCTCGTTCACCTGCGGGTTCTTCGCCCGTGTCGCTGTCGAGAGGGTCGGCCGTGCCCGTGAGGCAGTGCTGAGCCTCCTCCGGGTGGGCCCACAGTGGCCCGTTGGCGGTGTCGACGCGGACGCCCGCGGACGGTGGCGTCGCGGCACCGGTGAGCAGCCGCAGTTCGGGCATCGTGAGGGTGCGCCAGCGCTCCAGCGCGGCATCGGGCGCCAGCGTGAGGGGCTGCGGCAGGGGGCCGCCGGCGGCCCGGGCCGCGGCGTCGAGGTAGACCTCCGGGGGCCGCCAGCCGGGTACGCAGACCCGGCCCCCGGGCCCCTCGAACAGCAGGGTGGGCAGGGCGTAACGGCGGCCCGTCTCCAGCTCCTTGGCTCGTCCCGGGTGGGGCCCGGGGCCTTTCAGTCCGAGCACCTCCGGCAGGGGGTCGCGGGTCCGCGCCCAGTCGGCCCGTACCGCCTCACGGACGGCGGGTGTCGCGAGGTCGCGCCGGAGCCGTTCGGGGTCCAGGCCCGGCACCCCGCTCACGGTACGCAGCACGCTGTCGGGCGAGTCGGCGGGCGCGCCGAGCACGAAGGTGCTCTCGCGCAGCCGCCGCAGGACCCGGCCTGCCACCAGCTCGCCCTGCGCCTGTGCCGCTTTGGCGGCCAGGGAGGCGGGCCAGCTGGAGCGGGTGAGCCGGCGCAGACGGTGCGGACGAGGGGCGTCGGTGTGGGCGGTGACCTCACGGATGAAGCCCTCGTACCACCGCGCCTCGGCGTCCGGGTCGGGCGCCGGATCCTCGTCCTCGTCGAAGAGGATGCCGAAGACCTGGCGCCAGTGGCATCGCGCGCCGAGCGTCTGGCGCAGGAGACGACAGGACGGCTCGGTGCCCCAGGCCCACGGGCAGGCGGGGTCGGTGAACTCCGTCACCGTCACTGTCGCCTGCTCGCGGGGGCAGGGCCTTCGGTCCGGCCGCGGGGCGCTCATGCCGGGACGGCCGGGGCGGCGGCCCCCTCGGCACGCACCACCTCCCGCTCATGCGGGGCAGGGGCGGCCGCGGCGGCGAGGGCGCCGATGGTGGTCCGGGCCGCGACCGCCCGCGCCGCGGACTCGACCGACTCCCACAACTCCCGTACCGGGGACGGATCGCCGGAGCCGCCGGCGGGACCCGGCGGCTGCCCGCGCACGCTGAAGAACTCCCCGTCCACCGCGGCCATGACCTCCACCACGGTGATGTCCGCGGGATCGCGACCGATCCAGTAGCCGCCCTCGCAGCCGCGCTGGCTGCGTACGAGACCGGCCTGACGCAGCTCGCGGAAGACGGACTTGAGGAACCTGAAGGGAATGTCCTGCGCGTCGGCGACGGCCTCGCAGTTCATCGGCCTGCCCGCGTCGGCGGCCAGTTCCACCAGTGCCCTCACGGCGTAGTCGGCCTTGGCCGAGATCTGCATGGAACCATCCTCTCCCCGGTGCCGGCCTCGCGACGGCGCGAAGGGATACATCCTGACATCCTTTGACGCCGCTCCTCCAGGCCGGTGCCCCGAGGGCCGGGATCGCCGGGGCGTCAGCGCCTCACCGGCCCCGCTCGGTGAGGGTCCCCGCCCCCGCTCGCGGATCAAGCGCCCGCTCGCGCCTCGGGGGCCGACGGGAACAGGGAGCGCAGGGCGGCGCTGCGGCTGTCGCGGACGTGGAGGAGGGTCGCGGCCGCGGCGGCCGTCTCGTCGCCCTCCACGATGTGGCGGTACATCACGGCGTGCTGGGCCCGCATATGAGCCGGGTCGTGCAGGCGCCCGAAGACGAACTGCAGTTGCCAGCCGAGCTGTTCCATGGTGCGGCTGAGCAGCGGGTTGTCCGCCAGGGCGACGAGGCCGTCGTGGAAGAGCGTGTTGGCCGCGACCTCGGCCGCCTCGTCCCCGGCGGCGGCCGCCCCCTCCGCCTCACCGAGGGCGCGAGCCAAGGAGTCCACTCCGGGGGCACACCCCTCCCGGTCCCGCTCGATGTTGCGGGCGGCGAGTCGCGACACCTGGACGGCGAGCGGCTCCCACACCTCGTAGAGGTGCACGATGTCGGCGCGGCCGAGACTGCGGACCCGCGCGCCGCCGCGCGGCAGTGTGTCGAGGAGGCCGTCGGCGGCCAGGGAGCGCAGCGCCTCCCGCACGGGGACCCGGGACATCCGCAGTTCCGCGGCGACCTCGCGTTCCACGAGCCGGGTTCCGGGCGGATAGCGCCGGTCGACCACGCGCCGGCGCAGCTCCTCGCGCGCCCGGTCGGCGAGCGACGCGTCCGGTGCTCCGCCCACTCCCCCACCACCCACCTCTGCCGTTGCGTCTGCCGTTGCGCGGGGAGACCGAGGCGCCCCCTCCATGCGGCGAGGATACGTGCTCCGCCAGAGCCGCCCGTCCGCCCGTCGGGAGCCGTGGTATACCGCAGAAGGCCCGCCGCACCGACCGACCCACAGGGCAGAGTCTTCCCCCGGGCAACTCGGCGCCCCAGGTGCGTATTACGGGCGTAACGCTGGACACCTCCCTGCGAAACACAGGGAACCTACGGTCCTTTTTCGCGTTGGTATACCTACCGGAAGAGGATGTGGCATGACAGCGAGCACCGATCGGCGCGCCCCGGAAGAGGCCCGGTCCGAGGAGTACGAGGACACTCCGGTCCCCGCCGCCGCACGGCGCGGGCTGCTGTCGGTGTCGGCCGTCTGGTTCGGCTTCCCGATGAACCTGGGGAACGCGGTGTTCGGCGGGGTCATCGTCTACAACCTCGGGCTGCTGCGGGGGCTCGGCGCGATATTGGTCGGCAATCTGGTGCTCCTCGGCTATGTGGGGGTGCTCAGTCACGCGGCGGCGCGCACCGGGGAGAACTTCTCCCTGCAGGCGGCCGGGGCCTTCGGCGCGCGCGGCCGGGTGCCCGCGGCCGCGTTCCTGTCCACCGTGGTCATCGGCTGGTTCTCCTTCCAGATCGGGCTGACGGGAACGACGCTCCAGCAGACGCTCGGCTGGTCGCCGTGGGTGGGGGCCCTGGTCGGCGGGGTGCTGTACACGGCCGTCACGGTGGTCGGCATCCGCGCGCTGTCCCTGCTCGGCCTGATCGCGGCGCCCCTGTTCGTGGTGCTCGCGGTCGTCGCGCTCGGCTTCGGCCTGCGGGACGGTGACACGTCCGTGGGCTCTGCCCTGGCCTACGCCGGTGGAGGGCACGCCCTGTCCTTCGGCGCGGCGGTGAGCATCGTCATCGCGGGCTTCGCCGATTCGGGCACGATGACCGCGGACTTCACGCGGTGGGCCAAGGACGGCAGGTCGGCGGTCTTCGCGACGGTGTGCGCCTTCCCGTTCGCCAACGGCATCGCCTTCGGCGTGGGCGGTCTCGTCGTGGCCGTCGGCGGTGCGGTGAACCCAGCGGTGGACGGCGGCGGCTTCCTCGGACTGCTGACGGGCCACGGCCCGCTCCTGACGGGGGTCGCGGTCCTCTTCGTCCTCGCCAACCTGGGCTCGGTCGCGACGCACTGCCTGTACAACGCGGCGGTGGGCTGGTCCTCCCTCACCCGGGTCCGGATGCGTCCGCTCGCCGTCGTCCTCGGTCTGCTCGGGCTGCTCGCCGCACTGACCGGGGTGTGGGACGCCTTCCTCGACTGGCTGAACCTGCTGGGCGTGTTCGTGCCGCCGATCGGGGCGGTCCTCGTCGTCGACCAGATACGCCGCAGGCGGTCCGCGCGGGCGGTGCCCGCCGGGTTCCGGGCGTCGGCCTTCGCCGCCTGGGCGGCCGGGGCGACCGCGGCGGGGCTCGCCCACTACCTGGTCCCGGGCGCGGTCGACGCCGTCGTGGGCATCGTCGTGGCGGCGGCGGTCCTCGTCGTGATCGACCGCAGCCCGGCTCCCGCCCGCGAGGCGGGTGTACCGCGCGCTTCGGCGGGTGCCCCGCTCGCCTGAGCCTCCCGTCCGCAGTACCCGGACAGCCGCTTCTTCGATACGACTGGAGACGACGTGAACAGTGAAGACCGCGACGAGCTGTGTGCCCTGCCCGCGGCCGAGGTGGCCCGCAGGGTGGGTGAGCGCGAGCTGTCCCCGGTCGAGGTGGTGGAGGCGGTGGTCGAGCGGATGGCCGGGGCCGAGCCGGTCCTGCACGCCTTCTGCACCCCCGACATCGAAGGGGCGCTGGCGGCGGCCCGCGCCCTGGCCGGCCGCATCGCGCGGGGGCACCGCCCGGGGCCGCTCGCCGGGGTGCCCTTCGGGGTGAAGGACCTGATCTCGACGCGCGGGCTGCGCACCACCTCGGGGTCGGTCGCCTACCGCGACTTCGTCCCCGAGGAGGACGACATCGTCGTCGAGCGGATGCGGGCGGCGGACGCCGTCGTCCTCGGCAAGACCAACGCGAGCGAGTTCGGCTACAGCGCGACGGGACACAACCCGCTCTTCCCCACCACCCGCAATCCCTGGAATCCCGCGCTGACGCCCGGGGGTTCGAGCGCCGGGAGCGCCGCCGCGGTGGCCGCGGGCGTCGGGCCACTGGCCCTGGGCAGCGACGGCGGCGGTTCGGTCCGGGTGCCCGCCGCGCTGTGCGGACTCGTCGGGTTCAAGGCGTCGATGGGCCGGGTGCCGGTCTATCCGGGATGCCGGGACGAGCGCCTGCCGGGGGTGTCGGGCTGGGAGACGCTGGAACACATCGGCCCGCTCAGCCGCACCGTGGAGGACACGGCCCTCGCCCTGTCGGTCCTGGCCGGGCCCGACCCCCGGGACCGGCACTCCATCCCCTGCTCCGACGTGGACTGGCGCGCCGCGGCGCGCGCGGGGGCGGTCTCCGGAGTGGCGGGGCTGCGCGTCGCCTTCAGCGCCGACCTCGGATACCTCGCCGTGGACCCGGAGGTGCGCCACGTGGTGGCCCGGGCCGCGGCCGTCTTCGCGGGCGAACTGGGCTGCGAGGTGGACGAGGCCGCCCCCGGCTGGGAGGACCCCGCGGACCACTTCACCGCGCTGATCATGGCGGACACGGACCTCACCGGGATGCGCGAACTGCTGAGCGTCCACGGGGCGGCGATCTCCCCGCACCTGTGCGCCCTGCTGGAGAGGGGCTGGACCGCGGCCGAGTTCACCGACGCGCAGATGGCACGCAAGCGGCTCGTCAACCAGTCGGCCCGCTTCATGACGCGCTACGACCTGCTGCTGACCCCCACCACCTGCGTGCCCGCCTTCCCGGTCGACATCGAGGGGCCCGGCCGGATCGACGGGAAGGAGGTCTCCCCGACCGCCTGGACCGGTTTCACCTCCCCCGCGAACCTGACGGGGCAGCCGGCGGTCAGCGTCCCGGCCGGGTGGACGTCCGACGGCAGGCCGGTCGGTCTCCAGATCGTCGGACGGCACCTCGCGGACTCCACGGTCCTGCGCGCCGCGGCCGCCTTCGAACGGGCCGCTCCCTGGGCGCGGCGCCGCCCGCCGCTGCACACCATGGCCGCAGCACAAGGGAGTTGAGAGGAACGAGAGGCGCCCCCTCTCTTGTGCCGGTGGCCGGCTGATCGTCAGCGGCCGTCCTTCCCCGCGACACCGGACACCTCTAGCGTGATCGACGTCATGGCATGAGCATGTCGTTTCTGCGGAGGTGGCGGATGAAGACGCGAGGCACATACGCACGGTACGGGGCGGTGCTCGCAGCGGCGGTGCTGTGGGGCACGGCGGGCGCTCCGGCCTCGGGTGCGGAGCCCGGGGCCTACTCCTCGACGACGGGCGTCGGCGTCCACAACGCGTACGAGAAGGACAAGTACCCGTACTTCGCGGACGCGCTGGACTCGGGTGCGGGGATGCTGGAACTCGATGTCTGGACCAACGCGCTGGGCTCGTCCTGGCGGGTCTCGCACAGCAACCCGCTGGGCAACGACAACAACTGCGAGAACGCGCGCGGCGCCGGGGAACTGCGCTCGAAGTCCCGTGACCAGAACCTCGCGGGCTGCCTCTCGGACATCAGGAGCTGGCACGACGCCCACCCCGGGCACCGGCCCGTCCTGCTGAAGATGGAGCTGAAGGACGGTTTCCTCGCGACCAGGCAGCGCGGTCCTGCGGAGCTGGACGCCCTGCTGCGCGAACGGCTCGGCGACGCGCTCTACACCCCCGGACAGCTCACCGGCTCCTCCCCCGACCTGGACACCGCAGTACGGGACCGGGGCTGGCCCGCCCGCACGGCGCTCGCCGGAAAGTTCGTGGTCGAGCTGATCCCGGGCACGGTGGAGGAGGGCAACCCGCTCGACACCCTGTGGACGGACGAGGAGTACGCGCGGCACCTGCGCGATCTGTCCGCCGCCGGCCGTCTGAACGAGGCGGCGGCCTTCCCGGCCGTGCACCGGGCCGCGGCCGGTGATCCGCGCGGGCGGTACGCCGACGCCTCACTGCGCCCGTGGTTCGTCGTCTTCGACGGGGACGCGGCCGGCTACACCGACGGCACGATCGATCCGCGCTGGTACGTGGACCGCAACTACCTGCTCGTCATGACCGACGCGCAGAACGTCGCCCCCGCCATCGACGGGGTGCGGCCCACCGAGGCGCAGGCCAGGGACCGGGTCGCGCTGCTCGCGCGCAGTGGGGCCAGCGTGGTCTCCGCCGACTGGTACCCGCTGCCCGCCGTCCTGTCGACGGTCCTGCCGCGCGGTTGAGCCGGGGGGCGGCGACTCGAACAGCCCCGCTCAGCGCGCCGCCGCCCCGGGCCGTCACGGATCATGCGAGGACGATCACCTCTCCCGGGCAGGTTCGACGGAGGTTCCCCGCATGTATCCGGACGGCTATGAACTGGTCTTCGAAGACCCCGACGTGAAGGACGCGATCGTCGTCCTGCGCACCGACCGCACCGGCGCCGGCGGTGCCCCCGTGTACGAGGACGAGACCGGCATCGTACGGGCCGAGATCAACGACCAGGGAGAGATCCGCATGCTGGCCAGCGGCGGGCAGCAGTCGCACGACGCGCCGTCCGAGGTCAGGCCCCTGCAGACCTGAGCCCGGTGGCGGGTCAGGGGCGGGGACGCCCGCCGCGTCCCTGACCCGTTCCGCGTCCACCGGCCCGGTCATTGCCGCGGTGGCGCGGTCGGGTCCGGGTCCTGCGGTGGGCGGGGCGAGATGCGCAGGTGGGCCAGTTCCGGCGGGGGCGGGCTGCTGAAGGACCACAGCGGGGGTGCCTCCTCGGCCGCCGGGGCGTCGGTGAGCCGCAGCCGGCTGCGCAGCCGGCCGTAGAAGTCGGGGGTGCGCATGCGGACGACGCGCAGCCGGCGCCGGGCCGCGTAGACGCCGATCCAGTCGCCCGGTTCGAGCACCCCGCGCAGTTGTCCGTCGATGCTCACGGCGGCGCGCCCCGAGTGCGGCAGGACGCGCAGCGCGACGGGCTCGTCGGGGGCGACGACCACCGAGCGGTCGAAGGTCATGTGGGGGGCGACCGCCGTGAAGACGACCGCCTCGGTGTGCGGGGACAGGACGGGACCGCCCGCCGCGAAGCTGTAGGCGGTCGACCCCGTGGGGGTCGCGGTCAGCAGGGCGTCCGCCGAGTAGGACGCGAGCAGCCGTCCGGAGATGTACACGCCCGCGGCCACCTGCCGGTCCCTGGCGAGCTTCTCCAGCACGACGTCGTTGACGGCGTGGACGTCGAGGGCGGTGCCCCAGCCCCCGCCCTCGGCTTCTTGTGTCGTCTCGCGCGGCTGTGGTGGCGGCAGCAGGGAACCGCGCCCGTAGTGCAGCAGCGCCTCCATGTCCGTGGGGATCTCCAGCGGCCGGGAGGCGCGCACGGTGAGCAGCATGCGCTCCTCGATCGTGGCCCGGCCCTCGTGGACGTCGTCGAGGGCGGGACGGACCCCGGCGGCGGGCACTTCGGTGAGGAAGCCGAGGGTGCCGAGGTCGACGCCGAGGACCGCGGCTCCGTCGCACGCGGCGATGCGCGCGCCCCGCAGGAAGGTGCCGTCCCCGCCGGTCGTGACGACGAGGTCCGGGCGGCCCGCGGCCCGCGCCTCGTCCTTCGCGCTGCGCCGCTCCTCGCCGTCCCGCCAGACGTCGATGTCGTGGCAGCCGACGCCGCGGTCCGCGCACCACGCGCGGATCGCGCGGGCCGCCTCGACGGCGGCGGGCCGTCCCTGGTGCACCACGAGTCCTACCCGGCTGACGGACACGACGGCTCCTCCTGGTGGGTCACGGCGGCCGGGGCCGCGTGCGCGCGGCTCCCCGCCGGCTTCGACGGGAGCCGATTGTCCACCGCGCGCCGGTGCGCGCCGCGCAGGACGCGGCGGGTGTCGGGGCGGCGGACGTCCGCCCGCGCCCCGGACGTGTCGGCGATCACCAGGCCGGGTGTCGCACTCTCGCCGTCCTCACCTTCAGTGGTCCCCCGCTGGTCTCCGGTCGCCTCCGGTCGTCCACGGCCGGGACAGCAGGGCCGTCAGGGCGTCGGCGGGCAGGGCGTGGCGGGTGTGTCCGCGGGGTCCGGTCGTCGTGGTCGCGGTGAGCAGCGAGTTGAGGACGGCCTCCTCCACGCTGTCGAGCACGGCGGTGAACACGGGGTTCAGCGCGTCGTCCGCGACCGCGGCGGGGCCGGCCTGGGTGCCCACCGGGCGGGTGCCGAAGGCCAGTCCGTAGTCACCGCTGCCGTGTCCGTAGGCGGCTCCGGAACGGGCCAGCGCGTACACGGCGCGGCGGGCCAGCCGGGTGAGCTGACGGGCGTCGAGCGGGGCGTCGGTCGCGACGAGGACCATGCAGGAGCCGTTCTCCGGCTCGGGGTCCCCGTCCGGAAGACCGAGGCTCGCCGGGGTGACGGCACGTCCGCCCACCCGCAGGGTCCCGCCGAAGTTGGCCTGTACGAGGACGCCGACCGTGATCTGGGCCCCGGCCAGGGGCAGCACCCGGGAGGACGTGCCGATCCCCGCCTTGAAGCCGAGGGCGGTCATCCCGGTACCGGCTCCCACGCAGCCCTCGGCGACGGGTCCCCCGACCGCCCCGTCGAGGGCCGCCCGGACGTGTTCCTCGCGCACGGGGCGGGTCCTGATGTCGGAGAGCAGTCCGTCATTGCACTCCCCCACGACCGGGTTGAGGCTCTGTGCCCGGGCCGCCTCCGGCCGCTCCAGGAGCCAGCCGACGAGGGCGTCGGCGACGCGGAAGGCGGAGAGCGTCGAGGTCAGGAGCACGGGTGTCTCGATCGCACCGAGTTCGGCGATCTGGGTGCTGCCGAGCAGCTTTCCGTAGCCGTTGCCCGCGAAGACCCCGGCGGGCAGCGGCCGCTCGGGGCCCACCCCGGCGGGCACGATCGCCGTGACTCCGCTGTGCACGTGCGGGGGCAACACGAGTGTCGTGTGCCCGACGCGCACCCCGGGGACGTCGGTCAGGGCGTTGCTCGGGCCGGTGGGCAGGGCGCCGACGCCGAGCCCGAGCGCACGGGAGCGGGGCGGCTGCTGCGGGGAGGGGGCCGGTTCGGCTGCGGCTACGTGCATGGCGGGGAGGCTACCGCGCCGGGTGGTCTCCCGGCCGAGGGGGCCTGCGGGCCCCGGCCTCGGGCGGGTCCGGGGGCGCTCCCGTGAAGTCCGCGTGTTCGAGGCTCACGTTTCGGGTCGCCGGGGCGTTTACCTGGTGTGAGTGCTGCGAGCGTCGTGAAACCGCCCTTCGAGGAGATCGTCTCCGCGTACGGCCCGGTCGTCCTGCGCGTCGTACGGGCCGTAGTGGGCCCCGACGACGCGGAGGACGCCTGGTCCGAGACCTTCCTGTCGGCGATGCGGGCCTACCCCGAGCTGCCGGCCGGGGCTCGTGTGGAGGCGTGGCTCGTGACGATCGCGCACCGCAAGGCTCTCGACGTGGCGCGGGGGAACGCCCGCCGGGCGCTGCCCGTCGAGCACCTCCCGGACCGGCCGGGGCGGGCCGGGCGGCCCGAGGACGCGGAGCCGGATCTGTGGAGGGCCTTGCGCGCCCTGCCGCCGCGCCAGCGGCAGGCGGTCGCCTACCACTACCTGGCGGGACTGCCGTACAAGGAGATCGCGGCGCTCACCGGCGGCAGCGCGCAGGCCGCCCGGCGGGCGGCGGCGGACGGGATCGGCAATTTGCGCCGGGCCGGCCTGGACGGCGAGAGGGGCGCACCACGACCGGCGGAGAAGAGGGGTCACGAACCACCGTGCACGAGAAGCACTCGCACTCGCGCGAGCACACGAGAAGCCCGGCAGGGACGGAAGGAAGGACCGACGCTATGAAGGACATCGCGGGGAGCGACGCGCGCGACGAGCACCGGGTGGCGGAGGCCGCCGCGGACACGTCCCCCGCCGGTCGGGCCGAGGTGGATCGGCTGATCGCCGGACTGGCCACGCACGAGGCACCCGCGCTCGGCCGGCTGCACGCGCGACTGGCGGAACGGGCCGAGGAGGCGGGCCTCCTGGACATCGCGTACCGCACGCTCGACACCCCGGCCGGAAGTCTGCTGCTGGCCGCGACCGGGGAGGGGCTGATCCGGGTCGCCTTCGCCGTGCAGGACCACGCCGCGGTTCTCCAGGACCTCGCCGACACGGTGAGCCCCCGGGTGCTGCGTGCCCCCGCCCGGCTCGACGCGACGGCACGGCAGTTGGACGAGTACTTCGCGGGGACCCGGAGGCGTTTCGAACTGCCGCTGGACCGGCGGCTGTCGAAAGGCTTCCGGCGCACGGTCCTGGACCGTCTCGGCGACATCGGCTACGGGCGCACCGAGAGCTACGCGCAGGTGGCCGCGGCGGCCGGCAGTCCCCGGGCGGTACGCGCCGTGGGCACCGCCTGCGCGACCAACCCGCTGCCTCTGGTGGTGCCGTGCCACCGGGTGGTGCGCTCGGACGGGACGAGCGGCGGATACGCGGGCGGCCCGGAGGCCAAGCGGCTGTTGCTGACGATGGAGCGCGCCGCCTGAGTGGCGGCGTGCGGCGGCGCCGTGGCGGACGGCGCGGCGCCGCCACGCCCGGCGCCGTCCCCCTCGGAGGGGGAACATGTCACCTCAGGGGGAACGGAACAGCAGGGCCGCGACCGCTCTGGCCACGCCCTCCACGTCCTCGCCCGACGCCTCCTCGGGCAGCGCCCCCGCGAGGTGCAGAGAGGCGTAGCCGTGGACGAGGGACCAGGCGGCCACCCCGGCGAGTTCCGGCCGCAACGTGGCGCTGTCGCCGACGACCCGCTCCACTCCCCCGGTGAGCAGGGCGCGGGCCCGCTGCCGCGCGGCGCACAGGTCCGGGTCCTCGGGGTGCAGCAGGTCGAGCCGGAACATCACCGCGAAGTGCGCGGGGTGCCGCACGGCGAACCGTACGTAGGAGACGCCCAGTTCGACGAGTTCCGAGTCTCCGTCCGGGCTTGCTTCGAGCGCGTCGGCGAGCAGCCCGTATCCCTCGGTCGCCAGCGCGGTGAGCACCCCGGCCTTGTCGCCGAAGTGGTGCACGGGGCCGGCGTGGGAGACCCCGGCCCGCCGCGCGAGATCCCGCAGGCTGAGACGGGCGGGGCCGTCACGCTCGATGACCTCGACGGCGGCGGCCAGGACGGCACGGCGCAGATCGCCGTGGTGGTAGGTGTGCCGAGTCGTCACAGGAGCAGCATAGGCCAGAACCTGTCATCGACAAGTTCCGCTTCCCGGGCTCCCTCTGCCGCCGCTTCCCGCCTCCCCGGGCGTCGTTCGTGCCGCCCGGGGCGCGGCCGGGGACGGGTGTTGGCCGACGGCCGGCCGGTCCCCGGCCGCGCCCGCCCTGTCACCAGATCGACTCGACCCACTCGGGGTGGTCGACGAACGGGTTCCTGTTGTGCTGGTAGCTCGTGTAGATGACGTCGTTGCGGTGTTCCTCGAAGCTGTCCGGCGGGTCCTGCTCGCTCCACTCCTTGAGGACCGAGAGCTTGCCGATGGCGGGGGCGGAACCGTTGCTGACCTTGTCGTTGGGCTCCAGGTCGGGGAAGCCGTCCTCGCCCTCGTAGCGGACGGCCATGTACAGGATCATCCGGGCCACGTCGCCCTTGACCGCGTCCCTGGGCTCGAAGCTGTCGCTGTCGGTGTAGTTGCCGGGGGCTCCGGAGACGGCACCTCCCCCGTCGTCGAAGTCCTTGTTGCCGCGGGCCCCGTTGACGGCGACGTCCTCGGGGCGCAGGTGGTGCAGGTCGGTGCCGGGGCCGGTGGCGGTGCCGAAGTCGCCGTGGCTCTTGGCCCACACGTGCTCGCGGTTCCAGTCGCCCGGGTTGCCTCCGCTGCGGGACTTGGCGATGGAGGTGCCGGTGTACAGCTCGATGACGTGGGTGGGGTCGGCCGGGTCCTCGTCGGTGTCGCCGAGCGCGTCCCACACCGCGGCGTAGGAGACCGAGGTCTGGTCCTTGATGATGTCGTGCAGGGCGTCCTTGAGGGCCGTGCCGCTCTTGCCCTCGGCGGCGGCGTAGTAGTCGGCGGCGGCGGCCGCCCTCGGCAGGGTGGGCGTGGCCGGTTGCGCGGCTGCCTGCGGGGCCACGGCCGCGCCGAGCGCGAGGAGCGCGGCGCAGCCCAGGGCGAGCAAGGGCCCTGAGCGCGGGACGGAAGCGGGTCGGGACGGGTGGGGGGTCGGCATGGTGGCCTCCTCGCTGGCGGCAGCCGCCTCGTGAGCGCTGCCGGTCCGTCAGGTCCCCGGCACTGTGGCACGGGCCCGATCGCCGGCGGGCCGGTCTCACACGACTCTTACGCACTCGCCACAGACCCCCGGCCGCCCGGAGTGAGCACGCGCACCAGTTGCTCGAAACATGCTTGTTACTGCTCTCAATGAGCTTTTTCTGATCAACTCTTGTCATCTACTGGTCATCAGTGCAGGATCAAGGCATCTCGCAGCCACACCTCGTGAGCGCGCCCCTGCGCTGCGCGGGCCGTCCCTGGCCGCCCTCTTCCTGTTCCTCTACGCGGAGGTGAAAGTGCCCACCGCTGTGCCCACGTCGCCCTCTCCGGGCGCACCGCCGTCCGCAGCGCCCGCCCCGGCCGCTGCGGACCCCGGCCACGGGGCGGGCCGCAAGACGCCGCTTCGGCAACGTTTCCGGCGCGACCGGATGCTCCTGTTGCTGTGTGTGCCGGGAATCCTGTACTTCGCGCTGTTCTTCTATCTGCCGCTCGCGGGCAATGTCGTCGCCTTCCAGGACTACCAGCCCTTCCTCGGTTTCAAGGGCAGCCCGTTCGTGGGCCTGCACAACTTCACGGCGCTGTTCGGACAGCCCGCCTTCTGGACCGCGCTGACCAACACGCTGGAGATCACGGTCCTCCAGCTGGTGCTCTACTTCCCGGCCCCCATCGCCCTGGCGCTGCTGCTCAACTCGCTGATCGGCGAGCGGATCAGGCGGCTGGTGCAGACGGTGGTGTACCTCCCGCACTTCCTGTCCTGGGTCGTGGTAGTGGCGATGTTCCAGCAGGTGCTCGGCGGCACCGGGACCGTGACGAGCCTGCTCCAGGACCACGGGCTCGCGGTCGGCAACATCATGAGCAACCCGGACACCTTCAAGGTGCTCGTCACCTCGGAGATGATCTGGAAGGACTGCGGCTACGGGGCGATCATCTTCCTCGCCGCGATGGCCTCGATCGACACCACGCTGTACGAGTCGGCGGCCATGGACGGGGCGGGCGGCCGGCGCCGCATGTGGCACGTGACCCTGCCGGGCATCCGCCCGGTGATCATCATGATGCTCATCCTGCGGCTCGGCGACATCCTGTCGGTCGGATTCGAGCAGATGCTCCTGCAACGCGACGCCGTGGGCCCCGACGCCTCGGAAGTGCTGGACACCTACGTCTACTACCACGGCGTCATCGACGGGGACTGGGGCATGAGCACGGCCGCCGGACTCATGAAGGGCGTGATCGGACTCCTTCTGATCATCGTCGCGAACAAAGTGGCCCACCGCTTCGGTGAGCAGGGGATCTACCGATGACCACAGCAGTCCGCCGCCCCCGCGAGAACTTCCTGGCCCGGCTGCGCTCCGGCGCCGAGCGGCCCCCCTGGATGGAACGTCCCAGCTGGTGGGGGCAGGGGGCCAAGGCCCTCGCGATCGTCCTCATCATCGTGCTCGTCACCTACCCCTTCCTCCTCGCGCTCGGCACGAGCCTGGCCGGGCAGAAGGAACTGGAGCAGCACGGCGGGTACGTCCTGCTGCCGCACCACCCCACCTTCGAGGCCTACCACGTGCTGCTCCAGGGCGGGGTGGTGACCCGGGCGACGCTCGTGAGCATCGCCGTCACCGTCATCGGCACCGCGCTGAGCCTGCTGTGCACGGTGACGCTCGCCTACGGCCTCTCCCGGCCCGGCATGCTGTTCGGCAAACCCCTGCTGATGCTGGTCCTCGGCACCTTCCTCTTCGCTCCCGGCATCATCCCGACGTACCTCGTGGTGCAGCAGCTGGGGCTGCTCGACAGCTACGCCTCGCTGATCCTGCCGGTGCTGCTCAACGTCTTCAACGTCATCGTGGTGCGCGCCTTCTTCCAGGGCATACCCACCGAGCTGTACGAGGCCGCCCGGCTGGACGGCGCGGGTGAACTGACGATCCTGGTACGCATCGTGCTGCCGCTGTCCAAGGCGGTCATCGCCGTGGCCGGCATGTTCTACGCGGTGAGCTACTGGAACAGCTTCTTCAACGCGCTGCTGTTCCTGAACGACTCGGGCAAGTACCCGCTGCAGGTGGTGCTGCGCTCCTACGTGGTGCAGGGCGAGACGATCAACTCGCACGCCATGGGGGTGAACGTGCTGCCGCCCTCCATCTCCTTGCAGATGGCCGTGCTGATCCTCGCGCTGATCCCGATCCTGTGCGTCTACCCCTTCCTGCAGAAGCACTTCGCCAAGGGCGTCCTCACCGGCGCCGTCAAGGGCTGAGCCCCGCCCTCACCGGCCTGAATTCCCCCGAACCCTCTCTCCCTGGGAGAACCATGTCCGCACACCTCAACAGAAGGTCCTTCCTCGGCGCCGCGGGAGCCGCCTCGCTGACCGCGGCCGGGCTGACCACGCTGAGCGCCTGTTCCTCCGGGAGCGCCGCCACCGCGGGGAAGGGCGCCGAGGCCTTCAGCAAGGTCAAGCTCCCCGCGTACGTGGCGGCCAAGGTGGCCGCGCCCGATCTGCCGGGCGATGCGAACGGCCTCGACGCGGGGTATCTGCGGTACCCGAAGGACCTCGTCCGCTCGGTGGCCCGTCCGCCGGGCGACGGCTCGCCCATCACGGCGCTCACCGAGACCTTCACGACGCCGACCCCGGCCATGGGCAGGAACAGCTACTGGAAGGAGCTCAACAAGCGGCTGGGCTCCGAGTTCCGCATGAACATCGTCGTCGACACCACCGACGACAGCTACTCCTCCAAGTTCAACGCGGCCGTCGCCGGCGGGGAGATCCCCGACCTCGTGTGGATCCCGCCGAACCAGGGTCTGCGCCGCATCCCGGAGCTGCTGGAGGCCAAGTTCCGCGACCTCACCCCGCATCTGTCGGGCAACGCGGTCAAGAAGTACCCCAACCTCGCGAACCTTCCCGAGTACGCCTGGAAGACCGCCGTGATCAACGGCAAGATCTTCGGCGTGCCCGTGGCCTACGGCCGTATGGGACAGGTCTACGTCGTCAACGAGGACTTCTGGAAGCCGGTCGGCGGCGCGCGGTTCGACAGCGCCGAGGACTTCCTCGCCAAGGGCAAGGAGCTGCTCGACACCCGGCGCAAGAAGTACGTGCTGGAGCCGGCCTACGTCAACCACATCAACATGTTCGCCCAGTGGTTCGGGGCCCCCTCCACCTGGCGGGAGAAGAACGGAAAGCTCGTCAGCCAGTACGAGACGGACGAGTTCCGGGCCGCCCTGGAGTTCGGCGTCAAGGTGGCGAAGGCCGGACTGTTCTGGCCCGACCCGAACCTCACCACGCACCGCGAGAAGGTGGCGCAGGGCAAGCTCGGCGCCTACGTGCAGTCCTACCCCTCGTTCCTGGTGGACGTGAAGACGTACGAGTTCCCCTTCGGGCTGATCCTCCCCTTCGCGGCGGAGAAGGGGGCCACTCCGCACTACTTCTTCGGTCTCGGCTCGGTCGGCTACACCGCGATCAACAAGAACGCGGACGACAAGCGCCTGCGGATGCTGCTGGGGGTGCTCGACTACCTCGCCGCGCCCTTCGGGACCGAGGAGCGGCTCTTCCTCGACAACGGCATCGAGGGCACGCACTTCACGCGCAGCGACAAGGGCGGGATCAAGCTGACCGAGAAGGGCAACGCGGAGGCCGTCACCACGGCCATGCCGGTGAGCTTCCTCGCCAACGCGCCCGAGTACCTGTACCTGCCGGGGCAGCCGGACCTGACGCGGCGTATCCACGAGTGGCAGCAGAAGCTCATCGGCATGGCCACGCTCAACCCCACCATCGGCCACTACTCGGACACCAACGCGAGCAAGGGCTCCTCGCTCAGCACCACGCTGAACGACGGCATCAAGGACATCATGGCGGGCCGCAAGTCCCTGTCGGAGTACGACGGCATGGTGCGCGCGTGGAAGTCGGGCGGCGGCGACCAGATCCGGCACGAGTTCGAGGAATCGCTCGCCAAGAGCGGCAAGTGAAGGCGAAGGCAAGGAACATCATGGACGACCTCCGTATCGGCGTGGCCGGCTTCGGCCTGCGCGGAAACCTGGCCACGGCGGCCCACCGGCCCGGCGAGGGCTCCGTCGTGACGGCTGTCGCGGACCCGGACCCGGCCGTCGCCCCCAAGCTCGCCGAGCGGCTGCCCGGCGTGCGACTGGTCGAGGACCACCGGCGGCTGCTGGACGACGACACCGTGGACGCGGTGATCGTGGCGACGCCCGACGACACCCACGAGGAACTGGCCTGCGCGGCCCTGCGGGCCGGGAAACCGGTCTACGTGGAGAAGCCGCTCGCCATCACCGTGGAGAGCTGCGACGCGATCCTGCGCACCGCGTACGAGACGGGCACCCGGCTCTACGTCGGCCACAACATGCGCCACATGGGCTTCGTCCGCACCATGCGGGAGCTGATCGCGCGCGGCGACATCGGTGAGCCGAAGACGGTGTGGGTGCGTCACTTCGTCTCCTACGGCGGCGACTACTACTTCAAGGACTGGCACGCCGACCGCCGCCGCACCACCGGTCTGCTGCTGCAGAAGGCCGCCCACGACATCGACGTCGTGCACTGGCTGGCCGGCGGGTACACACAGCGGGTCAACGCGCTCGGCGACCTGATGGTCTACGGCGACCTGCCGCGTCGCGCCCCGGGCACCCCGCGGCCGGAGGGCTGGCTGCGGGACTTCGACTGGCCGCCGACCGCCCGCAAGGACCTGCACGACGTGGTCGACGTCGAGGACGTCTCGGTGATGAACATGCGCCTGGACAACGGGGTGATCGCCGCCTACCAGCAGTGTCACTTCAGCCCCGACTACTTCCGCAACTACACGGTCATCGGCACCGAGGGGCGCCTGGAGAACTTCGGCGACCGGCCCGGCGACGAGATCCGGGTGTGGAACACCGGGCCGAGCAGCTACCGTTCGGACGCCGACGCCGTGCACCGGGTCCCCGAGTCCGAGGGCTCCCACGGGGGCTCCGACCTCAGGATCGTCGAGGAGTTCTGCCGCTTCGCCCGCGAGGGCGGCGCGACGGACACCTCGCCGGTCGCCGCGCGCATGAGTGTGGCCGCCGGGTACCTGGCGACCCGTTCGCTGCGCGAGGGCGGCACCCCGCAGGACGTGCCGCCGCTCGACCCGGAGCTGATCGCCTACTTCGCGGCCGGCCAGGAACGCCCGGCGCCCCGGCCCTAGCCCAGGCCCTGGGCAGCCGCCGGGAGGCGGGCGTCGCGGCCCTCACACCGTGAGGACCTCGATGCCCGCGTCCCGGAACGGGGCGAGGATCTCGGGTGCCGCGCTGTTGTCGGTGACCAGGATGTCGACCTGGTCGGCGGTGCAGATCCGGGCGAAGGCCCGGACCCCGAGCTTGCTCGCGTCGGCGGCCACGACGACGCGCTGGGCCCGCTCGCACAGCAGGCGGTTGACGCCCGCCTCGTCCTCGTGGTGGGCGGCTGCGCCGTGCATGACGTCGAAGGCGTTGACGCCGAGCACGGCGGTGTCCACGGTGATCTGGTCGAGGACGCCGTCCGCGAGGGGCCCGGTGAGCTCGTAGGACTGGGGGCGGGCCACCCCTCCGGTCAGAACGATCTTGAACTGGGGGCGGATGGACAGCTCGTAGGCGATGTTCAGCGCGTTGGTGACGACGGTGAGGGCGGGTGTCCCGTCGGACAGGTCGGGCCGGGCCGCGAGCGCCCCCGCCACCTCGGTGGTCGTGGTGCCACCGGTCAGTCCCACCGCCTCTCCCGCGCTGATCAGCCCGGCGACGGCCCGCGCGATCCGCTGCTTCTCCGAGGCGCGGCGTGCGGCCTTGTACCGCAGGGGCAGGTCGTAGCTCACTCCGTGGGCCACGGCCCCGCCCCGGGTCCGCACCAGCATGCGCTGCTTCGCGAGCTGGTCGAAGTCGCGCCGGATGGTGGCGGCGGAGACGTCGAGTTCACCGGCGGCCCGGTCGACATCGAGCCGGCCCTCGTCGGCGAGGAGCTCCAGCAGTGCCCTCCAGCGTGCGTCGCGGGACATGTCTCGCTCTCTTTCTACGGTCCGGCCTCCCGGGGGCGGACGGCCTGACCCGGTGCGGGTGCGCGCAACCTCCACCAGCCGTTCGACCAGTGCGTTCGCGCACTGCAACTATTCCTTCAACTTATGGGATTTCGCAATGAGTCACGTACACGAAGAGCTTTTCTCGCAGCCGGAGTGCTGGGAGCGGGCGGCCGGGATCGCGGCGGGCGGCAGCGCCGCGCTGCCCGAGCGGGGGGAGCGGGTGGCCGTCGTGGGCTGCGGAACCTCCCTCTTCATGGCCGAGGCCGTCGCCGCACTGCGCGAGGGCTCGGGCCAGGGCGAGACGGACGCCTTCGCGGCCTCCGAGTTCCCGGCCGCCCGCACCTACGACCGGGTCCTGGCGCTGACCCGGTCCGGCACCACGACGGAGGTCCTGGAGCTGCTGGGAAAGCTGCGCGGCACGGTGCGCACCGCCGCGATCACGGGTGACCCGGACACGCCCGTGATGAGCGCCGCCGACGACGTCGTCGTCCTCGACTTCGCCGACGAGCGCTCCGTGGTGCAGACCCGGTTCGCGACGACGGCGCTGACGCTGCTGCGCGCGCACCTCGGGCTGCACACCGAGGAGGTGGTGGCGCAGGCACGGGCCGTGCTGGAGGCCCCGCTGCCGCACGGGCTCCTGGAATGCCGCCAGTTCACCTTCCTCGGCCGGGGCTGGAGTGTCGGGATCGCGCGGGAGGCGGCGCTCAAGATGCGCGAGGCCTCGCTGTCCTGGACCGAGGCGTACCCCGCGATGGAGTACCGCCACGGGCCCATCAGCATCACGACGGCGGGTACCGCGACCTGGATGTTCGGCGAGGCGCCCGACGGGCTGGCGCAGCAGGTGCGCGAGACCGGCGGGCTGTGGGTGAACGGCCGTCTCGACCCGCTCGCCGACCTGCTGCGGGCCCAGCGCCTCGCGGTGGCCCTGGCCGAGGCCGGCGGCCTGGACCCGGACTCCCCGCGCCACCTCACCCGCTCCGTCGTGCTCGACGAGGTGTAGGCGATGCCGCTCGTGGGGACCGGTGAACTCGTCGCGCGGGCGCGTGCGGCGGGGACGGGGATAGCCGCCTTCAACGTCATCACGCTGGAGCACGTCGAGGCCGTGGTGGCGGGCGCGGAGGCGGCGGGTGTCCCCGTCATCCTCCAGGTGAGCGAGAACGCGGTGAAGTACCACGGTGGCCGGCTCGCCCCGCTCGCCCACGCCGCCGTCGCCGAGGCGCGGGCCGGCGCGGTGCCGGCCGCCCTGCACCTCGACCACGTCAAGAGCGAGGAGTTGCTGCGGCAGGCCGCCGACGCGGGCTTCGGTTCCGTCATGTTCGACGGGGCGCACCTGCCGTACGAGGACAACCTCGCGGCGACGCGTGCGGCGACCCGCTGGGCGCACGCGCACGGCCTGTGGATCGAGGCGGAGCTCGGCGAGGTGGGCGGGAAGGACGGCGCTCCCCCGCTCGACGCGCACGCCCCGGGCGCCAGGACCGATCCGGCCGAGGCCCGTGCCTTCGTCTCCGCCTCGGGGGTGGACGGTCTCGCGGTCGCCGTGGGCAGCAGTCACGCCATGACCTCGCGCACCGCCGTACTGGACCACGCGCTGCTGGCGGGGTTGCGCGCGTCGGTGGACGTGCCGCTCGTCCTGCACGGCTCCTCCGGGGTGCCGGACGAGGAGCTGCGGCGGGCGGTGCGCGGCGGGATCACGAAGGTCAACGTGGGCACCGCGCTCAACATCGCGATGACCGGCGCGGTGCGCGCGGTGCTCGACGCCCAGCCGCAGGCCGTCGACCCGAGGCGGTACCTGAGCGCGGGGCGCGACGAGATGACCCGGACCGTGACGGAGCTGGCGCGGCTCGTACGGGTGGTGGCGAACGCGGAGCGGCCGTGACACCGGTGGGCCCCGGCTCGTTGGTGACGGCATGAGGGGGCGCCGCCACCGGGCGCACGGACGACACCACCTTTCCCCGGGCCTCGTACCGCCATCTGCGGATGCTCGGGG
>NZ_JBFALS010000009.1:80383-210776 GCF_040656295.1 Streptomyces sp. NPDC049954 | reverse complement strand
GGCGCGCGCGCGCGCCGGGGGGGCCCCCGGGGTGTGTGGCGGCGTTAGGGGGGGCGGGGCCCGGGGGGGGGCCCCCCCCCCGGGCCCAGCGCCCCCTCTTTGTTACCCGAGCGAAGGAGCCTGTCATGGCGGTCCCGTCCGGCACCGAGATCCGGTTGGCCTCCCGTACCAGCCCGATGGCCACGTACCAGGCGCAGACCACTCTGCGCCTGTTGCGCGCGGCCTGGCCCGATCTGCGTTTCCGGCTCGTGCCGGTGCTGACGCTGGGCGACCGGCACACGGGCCCGCTGGCCTCGGTCGGCGGCAAGGGCGCCTTCGTGAAGGCCATCGACGACGTGCTGCTGGGCGGGGGCGCGGAGCTGTCCGTGTCCTGTGCGAAGGATCTGCCCAGTCCCCACGACCGGCTGCCGGGCATCGTGCGCGGCGCGGTGCTGGAGCGCGACGATCCGCGGGACGCCGTGGTCCTGCCCGGCGGCGTGCGCCCGCTCGGCCTCGACGCGCTGGAGCCGGGCACCGGTGTGGGGACGGGGGCCCCGCGGCGGATCGCCCAGCTGCGGTCCCGCTACCCCGCGCTGCGTCCGGTGCCGGTGCGCGGCAATCTCGACGGGCGGCTCAAGCGGCTGGACGAGGGAGCGCACGGTCCGGGCGCGCTGGTCGTCGCGCGCTCGGGGATGCTGCGGCTCGGGGTGCAGGACCGGGCCGCCGAGATCCTCGACCCCGCCGAGTGGCTGCCCGCGACCGGCGCGGGGATCGTGTGCGTCGAGCACCGGGCGGGCGACACCGCGATGGCCGAGCTGCTCGCCCCTGTGAGTCACGCGCCCACCGAGGTCGTACTGCGCGCCGAACGCGCGGCGCTGGCAGCCCTGTTCGGCGACTGTGCGACGGCCGCCTCGGTGCACGCGGTACTGCACCGGGACGGCGCGCTCACGGTGCACGCCGCGGTGTTCGCGCCGGACGGCTCGGCGGCGGTCCGGGTCGACGCGCGCGGGGAGGGCACGGAGCCGGTCGCGGTCGGCGAGGAGGCGGCGCGTCGTCTTCTCGCCGCGGGCGCGGACCGGTTGCTGCCGCACGCGTGGGCGGGGCGGCGTTCGGGGGCGGCAGGCGCGCGCTGAGCGCGCTCCGGCCGACGCGCCGGGCCGGGGGCGTCCCCGGCCCGGCGTGTCGGTCCCGAGGAGTTCAGGTCCGCTCCAGGGCGACCACGGCGTTGTGGCCGCCGAAGCCGAAGGAGTGGCTGACGGCCCGCCGCAGGTCGACGCGGCGTGTCGCCTTGGTGACGCAGTCGATGGCGAACCCCGGGTCGGGCGCGTCGAGGTTCGCGACCGGCGGCACGAGACCGTGTTCGAGGCTCAGGACGGTCAGGCCCGCCTCGATGGCCCCGGACGCGCCCATGCAGTGCCCCAGCACCCCCTTGGGCGCGGTGACGGGGGGCCGGTGCGGGTAGAGCCGGGCGATCAGCGCGGCCTCGGTGGCGTCGTTGAGCACGGTGGAGGTGCCGTGCGCGTTGACGTGCTGGACGTCCTCGGGTGTCCAGCCGGCCTCGCGCAGCGCCGAGCGCGCCGCCACCTCGGCGATCTGCCCCGAGGGGTGCGGGCGCGTCGGATGGTGGGCGTCGGTGGAGGCTCCGAAGCCCGCGAGGCGGGCCCGGCACCGGGCGCCTCTGGCCCGGGCGTCCTCCTCGCGTTCCAGGACCATGATGGCGGCGCCCTCGCCCACGACCAGGCCCGAGCGGTCGGGCGCGAAGGGGCGGCAGGCGCGGGCGGGATCGCCGTCCGTGCGGGCCGCGGCCCCCGAGGTGGCGAAGGCCTGCATGACGAGCGGGAACACGAGGGACTCGGTGGCCCCCGCGACGGCGATGTCGCAGGCACCGGAGGCCAGCAGGTCCCGCGCCACGGACAGGGCGGTCACCCCGGAGGAGCAGGCCGTGCAGGGGGCCATGCTCGGCCCGTTCGCGTGCATGCGGATGGCGATCTCGGCGGCCGGCATGTTCGGGATGGTCAGCAGGACGGCCTGGGGGGAGGTCGCCCCGGGGCCGCGCCGTTCGTAGAGCGCCGCCTGTTCGGTCAGCGAGGCCGTTCCGCCGCTGCTGGTGCCGACGACGACCGCGACGCGGGTGCCGTCCCAGGTAGCGGGGTCGTGTCCGGCGTCCGCCACGGCCTCCACGGCCGCGAGCAGTCCCAGGAGGGTGAAACGGCCCATCCGGTAGGCCGTCCTGCCGCCGACCGCTCCGGCCAGGTCGCCGGTGACGGTGCAGGCGAAGTCGATGGGCAGGCCCGCGAGTTCGGGCTGCGGCCGGGCGGTCGACAGCCCCGCGCAGACGCCCTTCCAGGTCGATTCGGCGTCGCCGCCGGCCGGAGTGATCATGCCCAGGCCGGTGACGACGACGGCGGGCGCGTTCATCGGGCGGCGTTCTTGGTGGCGCGGTCGAGGTGGCCGGTGATCTCGGCGAGGGTCGCGTTCTTGTGGACCTCGCCGGCGTCGACGTCCACCCCCGTGCGCTCCTTGAGCACGACGGCGAGTTCGGCCACGGCCAGGGAGTCCATCTCCAGGCTGTCCACGGTCGCGTCGGGGCGGAGTTCGGCGAGCGGGATCTTGAACGTGCCGGTCAGGATGTCGAGGATCTCCGGGTGGATCGTGCCGGAGTCGGTCTCGGTCATGGTGATTCCTCCATGAGAGGTCGCGTTGCGGAAGGGGAGGGGAAGGTCGGAGAACAGGGCGGCGAGTGGCCGCGTCCGGGTCCGGTGGACCGGCGTCAGCGCGCGGCGCCCACCGCGGCCGCGGTCAGTGTCCCGGCGGAGCCCTCGGTGCGGACCGGGTCGCGGTGCCACGGCCCCTCCGGGTCGTCATAGGTGTCGACGTAGTCGGGGCGGGCCAGCGGAAGGGCGTCGAGCACTTCGGGCGGTACCGAGAAGGCCCCGGTCAGCGCGGTGGCGCGCGGGGCGAGTGCGGCGACGAGTGCCTCCCGCAGTCCGGGCAGCTCACGCACCTGGTGGGCGGTCAGCTGCCCCTCGGCGAGGAGGTCCGCCGCCGTCCCGTCGAGGCGGACGAGGGCGAACAGGGTGCGCAGGTCGGCGAGCGCGGTGCGCTCCGGGGTGCCGTGCGCGAGGCCGGCCTCGGCGGCGGTCAGGGCGTCGAGCGCCTGTCCCACGGCGTGTGCCTCGACGAGCCGGAGCGCGGCCGGTGCGCCCGCGTTCCAGCGTTCGAGGGCGTCGCCCGCGGGGACCGAGCGCATGGCGGCGCGGGCGCGTTCGTGGTGCAGGGACTCGGCGGCGGTGAACAGGTCCCGCTGGAAGCCGGGATCGGTCAGTTCGCGTCCCGCCGGCCCGGTCGCGGGCCGGGGCACGGCCGGGGAGGCCACCAGTTCGGCGGCGGCCTTCGCGTACACCGGGAGGTTGTCGCCCTCGGCGGTGATCGCCCCCTCGATCCCGGTGACCAGGAAGGGCAGCAGGTTGTTCGCCAACAGGCCCTGAGCACCGCAGCGTTCGCGGCACTCGGTCAGCACGGAGCGGGCCTGCCAGGTGATCCACGCCTTGGCCACGGCGCTCTCCCGTGCCGCTTCGGCGGCCGCGGCGGGGGCGTGGTGCAGCCAGCGGTGGAGCGCGGCGCGGTGCAGGAGGTTCATCGCGTACGTCGTCGCGAGGGCCTCCACGAGGGGCGCGTGGTGCGTGCGGTGCGCGAGCAGCGGGACACGCTCACCGGCCCGCACCCCGGTGATCGTCCGGTGTCCCGCGTAGCGGACGGCGAGGGTGAGGGCCAGCCGGGCCGAGCCGACGGCCGAGGCGCTCATGCAGATCCGGCCGGCCGTGACGCGGCCGATCGAGACGAGGAAGCGCCGTCGGCGGCCGGCCACGGCAGCGGTGAAGGCCCCGTTCTCGT
Source organism: Streptomyces sp. NPDC049954 (assembly GCF_040656295.1). Classification (NCBI taxonomy): domain Bacteria; kingdom Bacillati; phylum Actinomycetota; class Actinomycetes; order Kitasatosporales; family Streptomycetaceae; genus Streptomyces; species Streptomyces sp. NPDC049954. Next base: position 206,903 of record NZ_JBFALS010000009.1, on the reverse strand, counting down.
CGACGCCGCCCTGGTCCCCGGTGAGCAGGCCCGAGCGGGGCACGAAGACCCGGTCGAAGGAGGTGAGGCAGTGGTCGACGGAGCTGCCCATCCGGTCGGGCAGTCTGCGCACCCGCACTCCGGGCAGCGTCCCCCCGGGTCCGGTGAGATCCACCAGGAACAGGAAGACGCCCTGGTCGGTGCCGTCCCGGTCGATCAGTCGCGCCGCCACGACCGCGGTCTTCGGCCCGCCGCACGGACTGGTGTTGGGCATGAACTTCTGCGCTCCCGCGTGCGGGGTGGTGAGCACGAAGCCGGATCGTTCGGCGTCCCATTCGGCACGGGTCTCCAGGGCCACCGCGTCGTTGCCGTGCGCCACCTCGGTGCACAGGAAGGTGCCGACCCGGTCCACCGCCTCGTACGGGCCGAGGTCGCGCGCCCCGGGGCCCTCGTGGTCCACGAGGCTGCCCAGGAACAGGTTGTAGTGGATGCCCGCGACCGTCGAGAGGTCCGGGTCGACTGGCGCCGTCCACTCGTGCAGGCTCGCCAGCGCGGCGAGGTCGCGGGCGAGCCCGAGGCCGCCGCCCGCCTCCGACTGGACGTCACGGACCTGACGCAGGCGCCGGTACGCGGTGCGCAGGCGCTCCTCGCGGTCCGTCGTCCCGGTGGGCAGCAGGGTGTGCCGGGCGACGAGGGCGCGCCAGCGTCCGGCCTCGGGACCGATGAGCAGGGGGGTCAGCCCGTCGAGCGTGCCGGGCAGTCGTGTCGTGTCGTGCACGTCCACTGTTCTCCGTTCTCCGTTCTCGACCAGGAGGCGGGGCTCCGGGCGGGGGGTATCGCAGGTCATGGGCAGCAGAGGGCGAGAACCACGTTGTGGCCGCCGAATCCGAAGGAGTGGCTCAGCGCGGTGGCGAGCCGCACCGGCCTGGGTGTCTTGGTGACGCAGTCCAGGTCGAACGCCATGCCGCTCAGGTCGAGGTTCGCGACGGGCGGCACCACTTGGTGTTCCAGCGTGAGCACCGACACCACGGCCTCCAGGGCCCCGGCCGCGCCGAAGGTGTGGCCGATGGTGCCCTTGACCGCGGTGACGACCGGGGGGCGGGCGTAGGTGCGGGTGATGACGGCGGCTTCCATCGCGTCGTTGAGCGGGGTCGAGGTGCCGTGCGCGTTGATGTGGTCCACGTCCTGCGCGGCCCAGCCGGCGTCCCGCAGCGCGGCGCGCACCGCGTCCCGGGCGCCCGCTCCGTCGGCCGGCGGGGCGGTCGGGTGGTAGGCGTCGGTCGAGGAACCCGTACCGGCGAGCAGGGCGCGGACGCGGGCGCGCCGGGCCCGGGCGTGGGCGAGGCGTTCGAGGATCACCACGCCCGCCCCCTCGCCGAGGACGAAGCCGTCGCGGTCCTCGGCGAACGGGCGGGAGGCGGTGGCGGGGTCGGTACGAGTCGACAGGGCCCCCATCCGCGCGAAGGCGGCGAGCACGAGCGGGGTCAGGAGGGACTCGGCGCCACCGGCGACGACGAGATCGCACTGCCCGGTGTCGAGGAGGTCGCGGCCCACCGCGAGCGCGCTCGCTCCTGAGGCGCAGGCCGTGGTGGGCGCGAGCGAGGGGCCCCGGGCGCCGAGGGCGATGGCGATCTCGCCCGCCGCGGCGTTGGGCATCATGAGCGGGACGAGGGAGGGGGCGACGGCCTCCGGTCCCCGGCTGTCGAGGCGTCGCACGTTGTCCACGAGCGCCGACACCCCTCCGACACCGACACCGAGCACCACCGCGACCCGTGCCCCCTCCCAGGTGGCGGGGTCGAGTCCGGCGTCCCGTACGGCCTCCCGGGCGGCGATCAGCGCGAGTTTGCTGAAGCGCCCCATGCGCCAGGCCGCGCGGCCTCCGACCTCCGCGTCCACGTCGATGTCCTCGGGCAGGGCGCACCCGAAGTCGACGGGCGAGCAGCCCAGTTCGGGCAGCCGCCGGGCCAGGGAGCGCCCCGCGCACAGGGCCTCCCACAGGGCCTCGGTGCCGAGCCCGGCCGAGGTCACCGCGCCCAGGCCGGTGACCGCCACCGCACGACGGTTCACAGGTGATCACCGCCGGGCGCTCGCCGTCCTGGCGTCAATACACGCTCCATGGACTTTCCTTGAGTTCGAGTGGTTTGGACTGGACAGTCGGCCGTCGGTGGACCGGCAACCGCGGCGCCCCCGGTGACGCAGCCCGCACCGAGCGGTGCGCGGGTGGAGGGGCGGCGGGGCGGGCACGGCCCCGTGCGGACACCGTCGCCGGATCCCGGCGGGTCCGGTCAGCTCCGCGCGAGGAGCCCCGGCCGGGAGGCGGTCCGCGTGGACGCGATCGGCCTCCTCCCCTCGTGGGGAGCGGAGGGCCGCAGAAACCGTTCGCCTCCTTGCCCGCGCGGAGGCTCGGGATGCCCGGCGGGGCCCGCGCAGGACAGGGTCCGCACGGTTCGCGGGCGGGACGGACGGCGTGGTCGTCTCCGTGCGCGGCCCGGGACCGTGCCGGATTCCGGTCCCGCCGCGCAGGCGCGGGGGGAACCGGTTCCGTACACGAACCGGGCTGCCGAGGCCGGGAACTGGCCGGCAGGAAGGATGTCCGCCCCGGTCCGGACGGCCACTGCCGCGCCCCGGCCCGGAAGGCGCCGGCCGGACCTGGCCGGGTGCCGGCGCCGCGGTGGTCCCCATGCGGGCGGCCCGGTCTCCCCGGCCGGACACGTGGCGGCCTTGTGGGCCGGGTCCACCGTCGCTGCCGCCGCTCGCACGAACCGCCGTCCGCCCCCGTCCCCGCGTCGGTCCGCCGGCCCCACGGGCCTCTCCCGGGGTGGCGGAAAGGCCGCGTGGATGGCCGTACGGAAGAGCACGCGGCCGCCGAACCGCTCGTACACCGTCGCGCGCGGAAGAAGCGTCCCGAAGCGCACGGGGCCGTCGAGCGGCATGACTAGCGACTGCATCACACTCCGTCACAGAACTGGCCGTACACAGGCATAAGGAAACAAACTCGCCACGGAGAAACATTCCGGCAAGATCGGCCAGGACATTCCTACCGCATCACGACCCGTTCCCGGTCGCAAACCCGCGGCCGCCCCGCACCCATAGTGGCCGCTACCTGCACAAACGCCGTCACGTGACGCAGCGTGACCCTGGGGACTTCACTCGCTGGGAGGACGGCAGCCGTACGGCTGATTCCGGACAGTCGCTCACGGACGGGCTCCGGCGCCGGCCCGGAGACACACCGAGGCCCGCCCGCGCCCTCGCCCCCACCGGCCCACGGGGCGGTCGATGCACACCGCCGCACGGCGACGCCTGCGGAACCCGGGCTCTCCCCCGGACCCGGGCGAGAGCCGGGCCCGCCCCGGTTTCACGAGCGTCAGGACGACTCGCGCACGATCAGCTCGGGGTCGAAGAGCACCGCCTCGGCCTCGGCCGGCCCACCCTCGATGCGCTCGTGCAACAGCCGGGCCATCTCCGCCCCCATGGTCTCGACCGGCTGACGTACGGTCGTCAGCGGCGGGCGGCAGGTCGTCGCAGCCGCACTGTCGTCGAACCCGACCACCGAGACGTCCCGCGGGACGCGCCGCCCGTTCTCGCGAAGCACCTGGCAAGCCCCCTGTGCCATCAGGTCGTTGGCCGCGAAGACACCGTCCAGGTCGGGCACCTGGTGCAGCAGCTCACGCATCGCCTCCTCGCCGCTGGCGAGCGTGAACCCGCCCTCGACGAGGGGAACATGGGCCTTCCCCCGGCGGGCCAAGGCCTCCCGGAAGCCGGTGAGCCGGTCCTGGCCGGCGAGCACGTCCAGTGGCCCGGTGATCGTCACGATCCGCCCGCGACCGCGCTCCAGAAGGTGTTCGGCGGCCAGCCGGCCCCCTTCGCGATGGGCGAGATCCACGTAGCTCAGGGGTACCGGGATGCCCGGCCGGGCGAACAGCACGGCGGGGACCCCGGTCTCCACGATCCGCGCGGGCAGGGGGTCCGCGGCATGGGTCGAGACCACGAGCGCGCCGTCCGCGCTGCCCTGCCGCAGATAGGCGATCACCTGCTCCCGGGTGACGTCCGTCTCGGCGAACAGCAGGACGGGGTGCAGGGAGCGCGGGCGCAGATACCCCACCACCCCGCCGACCACACGACCGAAGAAGGGGTCCGCGAAGACCCGAGCGGCGAAATCGGCGCCCTCCGCGTCACTGCCCGCCCCGGAGACCACGAGCGCGATGGTGCCCGCGCGCCGGGTCACGAGCGACCGGGCCGCCCGGTTCGGCGCGTAACCGGTCGCCGTGATGGCCTCGCGCACCGCCGACTGGATGGCGGGATCGACATTGCGCACCCCGTTGACCACCCGCGAGACGGTCGCCCGTGAGACCCCGGCCACCCGCGCCACATCCTCCAGCGTGGGTGCTCCGGTCCGGGCCTGCGGCTCTCTGCTCATGACAGCAGCCTAACCGAGCGGAGAGCGCTCTCCGCGGCCTTTCCCCAAGCCCCGCGAGAGGGGCGGGAGCGCGTCAACCCGTGTCCGAAAATCACCTTCCCACACTCTCGCGGACCGGAGCGAGGGCGGGACGATAACGGAAACGAGGAGTTCATCTTCCCTTGACACGAACTTGTCAGCGACGGAACACTCCAGAAGTGGGAGAGCGCTCTCCCACCGCGTCGTACGTTCTGCGGCCCAGCTCCTGACGGCGGGTCGAAGACGGGGGAGTACGCGGCACCGGAGCGCTCTTCCCCCCATCCGCTCGGACGACAGGAGGTCTCCCATGGCGAGGAGATCGCGTTTCCGCAGCTCGACATACGGTTCCGGCATATTGGTCGCGGCGGCCGTGCTCGCCGCCTCGGTCGGCCTGGCGCTGCCCCAGGCCTCGGCGGGCGAGGCCCCGAAGGCGTCCTCGGTGGCCGCGAGCGTGAGCGACCCGTCCGCGGGCGCCGCACAGCACGCGGGCCACGGCACCCATCAGGCACCGGCGGCCCCCGCCGTATCCGGTGACGACCCCGACGGCGACGGCTACATCCCGGCCGATCCGCCGGTGACCGGAGTGGAACCCTCCCAACAGCAGCCCCCGCACCGCTACTTCCACGAGTTCCAGGCGCACTGTGCCCCCTCGCACACCGCTCCGGACGACCCCATCGTGTTCCCGGGGCAGCCGGGCGCCTCGCACGACCACACGTTCATGGGCAACGTGCACACGGACGCCAACTCCACCACGGCGTCCCTGGACAACGGGCCCACGACCTGCCTGGCACCGGGCGACAAGTCCGGCTACTGGATGCCCTCGCTCTACAACGGGGACCAGAAGATCCAGCCGGTGGGCCCGCAGACCATCTACTACAAGTCCGGCGTCACCGACTACACCAGCGTCCGGCCCTTCCCCAAGGGACTGCGCTTCGTGGTGGGAAGCCCGATGCAGACCGCGGAGGAGTTCCGCAACCACAAGGGCTTCGTCGAGGGCTGGGAATGCGGTGAGAGCTACTTCAACACCGAGTTCCCCGCCAGCTGCCCCACGGGACAGGACGTCCAGCTCAACCTCCGCTTCCAGGCTCCCAGTTGCTGGGACGGGAAGAACCTCGACACCCCGGACCACACGAGCCACATGGCCTACCCGGTGGTGAAGGAAGGGACCAACAACAACGTGTGCCCGGCCGATCATCCGGTGGCCCTGCCGATGATCGAGTTCAAGATGGCCTGGCCGGTCAACGGCGACACCTCGAAGCTGAGGCTGGCCAGCGGCGCGGCGCACACCTTCCACTACGACTTCTTCAACGCCTGGGACGACACGACGCTCAAGGCCATGGTCGACCACTGCATCGTCGGTGGGCTCCAGTGCGACGTGCGGGGTTACGACGAGAACAATCCCGACCGGGGCGCGGTTCTCGACGAGAACTACGAGCTCCCCTGACCGGCCCCGGCTTACCCCTCTGACTGCCTGCCCGCGCCCGCATCGGCGCGGGCGGGTCCCCCCACCCACGGACTCCCGAAGGAGCCAGTCACGATGCGCAGAAGCAATACCGCCCTGGCGGTGACAGCGGCCCTCGCCGCCGCCACCTTCGCCCTTCCCGCCCCCGCCGCCCAGGCGGCCGGCTCAGTGGTGAAAGTGACGGGCAGCCAGGGCAACTGGCAGCTCACGGTGGACGGTTCGCCGTACACCGTCAAGGGCCTCACCTGGGGCCCCTCCCCCACGGACGCTGCGAAGTACCTGCCCGACGTGAAATCGATGGGCGTCAACACCATCCGGACCTGGGGCACGGACGCCTCCAGCGCCCCGCTGTTCGACGCCGCCGCGGCCAACGGCATCAAGGTGGTGGCCGGTTTCTGGCTCCAGCCCGGCGGCGGCCCCGGCAGCGGCGGTTGCGTCGACTACCTCAAGGACACCGACTACAAGAACGACATGCTCGCGGAGTTCCCGAAGTGGGCGGACACCTACAAGGACAACCCGGGCGTCCTCATGTGGAACGTCGGCAACGAGTCGGTGCTCGGCCTGCAGAACTGTTACAGCGGTGACGCCCTGGAACAGCAGCGGGACGCCTACACCACCTTGGTGAACGACATAGCCAAGAAGATCCACGAGGTCGACCCCAACCACCCGGTCACCTCGACCGACGCGTGGACCGGTGCCTGGCCGTACTACAAGAAGAACGCACCCGACCTCGACCTGTACGCGGTCAACGCCTACCAGGACGTGTGCGGGGTCAAGAAGGCCTGGGAGGACGGGGGTTACGACAAGCCGTACATCATCACGGAGACCGGTCCGGCCGGCGAGTGGGAGGTCCCGGACGACGCCAACGGCGTCCCGCAGGAGCCGACCGACGAGGAGAAGGCGGCGGGCTACACCCGGGCCTGGGACTGCGTGACCGACCACCAGGGCGTGGCCCTCGGCGCGACCATGTTCCACTACGGCACCGAGTACGACTTCGGCGGCATCTGGTTCAACCTGCTGTCGGCCGACGAGAAGCGGCTGTCGTACTACAGCGTCAAGAAGGCCTACGGGGCGGACACCTCGCAGGACAACACGCCGCCGGTGGTCAAGGAGCTCACCGTCGACGGGGGCGCCTCGGCGGTCCCGGCCGGCAAGGAGATGACGGTCACCGCCCCCACCGAGGACCCGGACGGTGACGCCGTCACCTACGAGGTGCAGGTGGGCAGCAAGTACATCGACGACGCCTCGGCCCTGCAGACGGTGGAGGCCACCGACCTGGGCGGCGGCAAGCTGCGCTTCACCGCCCCGGACCGCACCGGCGTGTGGAAGATCTACGTCAAGGCCAAGGACGGCAAGGGCAACGTGGGCGTCGGCACCACCTCGGCCAAGGTCGTGGCGCCGCCGGTGGACGGGACCGACCTGGCGCGCGGGAAGACCGCCACCGCCTCCACCTTCCAGCCCACCGGCACGGGCTGCCCCTGCGGCCCGGAGAACGTCGTGGACGGCAACGCCGGCTCGCGCTGGGCCAGTGACTGGAGCGACCCGCAGTGGCTCCAGGTCGACCTGGGCGAGAAGACCGCGTTCAAGCACATCCAGCTCGACTGGGAGTCGGCCTACGCCAAGGCGTACACCATCCAGGTGTCCGACGACGGGGAGAGCTGGCGGACGGTGCACGAGGTGACGGACGGCAACGGGGGCATCGACGACTTCGACGTCAGCGACAGCGCCCGCTACGTCCGGCTGCACGCCACCGAGCGCGGCACCGGATACGGCTACTCACTGCATGAGTTCGGCATCTACGGCTGATCGACAGCACCACCCGGGCGAGGGCTGTGCCCCCCATCCCAACGGATGGGGGGCACAGCCCTCGCCCTTTCATTTCTTGGCCGGATCGAGCCGCCGCCCCGTTCCCCCTCACCACTTCTCGAAGCGGTCGAGGAACCTGACGGACTGTCAAACCTGCTCGTAAAAAGTGTTATCCAGTGCCTTCACGCGGTTCGGCGCCCCGACCTGGGAGCTTGCTGGAAGGACCTTGTGCACAAGTCTTGACGGCTCATGGCTGCGCGGATGACGATCCTGACGAAGGAAGCGAGAGAGCGCTCTACCGCCTCGGTTCCTCCTTTCCGCACTTCTTTCAGGCACCCCCTTTTCCTCCGTCTCCAGGAGACCGACATGGCTGCTTCGCGCACACAGGCAAGACCGAGACCACGACGAAGATCCCTCGTGGGCACCGTGGTGCTCGCCCTGACCGGGGCGCTTCTGGCGTTCCTTCCCGCGACCTCCGCACAGGCCGCACCCGTACTGCTGTCGCAGGGCAAGAACGTCACCGCCTCCAGCCAGGAGAACTACGGCACTCCGGCGGTCAACGCGGTCGACGGGGACAACGGCACCCGCTGGTCCAGCTCCAACAGCGACCCGCAGTGGATCAAGGTCGACCTCGGCTCGACGTCCTCCGTCAGCCAGGTGGTCCTGCGCTGGGAGGCCGCGTACGCGAAGAGCTACCGGATCGAGTTCTCGACGGACGACCAGAACTGGACCTCGAAGTACTCGACGACCACCGGCAACGGGGGCGTGGAGACGCTGAACCTGAGCGGCGACGCGCGGTACGTGCGGATGTACGGGACGGCCCGCGCCACCCAGTACGGCTACTCGCTCTGGGAGTTCCAGGTCTTCGGTTCCACCGGGGGCGGCGGCACGGACCCCTCGGGTCCGATCACCGGTGGCGGGGACCTCGGTCCCAACGTGAAGGTCTTCTCCCCCTCCACCCCGAACATCCAGCAGCAGGTCGACGCGATCTTCCAGCAGCAGGAGTCGGCACAGTTCGGCGACGGGCGCTACGCGCTGCTGTTCAAGCCGGGCACGTACAACAACCTCAACGCGCAGATCGGTTTCTACACCTCGATCGCGGGCCTCGGACTCAAGCCGGACGACACGACCTTCAACGGTGACGTGACGGTCGACGCCGGCTGGTTCAACGGCAACGCGACGCAGAACTTCTGGCGTTCGGCCGAGAACCTCGCACTCAACCCGGTCAGCGGCACCGACCGCTGGGCCGTCGCCCAGGCCGCGCCGTTCCGCCGGATGCACGTCAAGGGCGGCCTCAACCTCGCGCCCAACGGCTACGGCTGGGCCAGTGGCGGCTACATCGCCGACAGCAAGATCGACGGCACCGTCGGCCCGTACTCGCAGCAGCAGTGGTACACCCGCGACAGCTCCGTGGGCGGCTGGACCAACGGCGTGTGGAACATGGTGTTCTCCGGTGTCGAGGGCGCGCCCGCCCAGGGCTTCCCGGCCCAGCCGTACACCACGCTGCAGAACACACCGGTCTCCCGTGAGAAGCCCTTCCTCTACCTGGACGGCAACGACTACAAGGTGTTCGTCCCGGCCAAGCGCACCAACGCGCGCGGCGTCTCCTGGGCCGGCACCCCGCAGGGCCAGTCGCTGCCGCTGAACCAGTTCTACGTGGTCAAGCCCGGCGCGACCGCGGCCACCATCAACCAGGCACTCGACCAGGGCCTGAACCTGCTGTTCACCCCGGGCGTCTACCACCTCAACCAGACGATCGACGTCAAGCGCGCGAACACCGTGGTCCTCGGTCTCGGTCTCGCGACGATCATCCCGGACAACGGGGTCACCGCCATGAAGGTCGCGGACGTGGACGGCGTGAAGCTGGCCGGTTTCCTCATCGACGCCGGACCGGTCAACTCGCCCACCCTGCTGGAGATCGGTCCGCAGAACTCCTCCGCCGACCACGCGGCCAACCCCACGTCGCTCCAGGACGTGTTCGTCCGCATCGGCGGCGCCGGCCCCGGCAAGGCGACCAACAGCGTCGTCGTGAACAGTGACGACGCGATCATCGACCACACCTGGCTCTGGCGGGCCGACCACGGCGCCGGAGTCGGCTGGGAGACCAACCGCGCCGACTACGGGCTGACCGTCAACGGGGACGACGTCCTCGCGACCGGTCTGTTCGTGGAGCACTTCAACAAGTACGACGTGCTGTGGAACGGTGAGCGCGGCCGCACGATCTTCTTCCAGAACGAGAAGGCGTACGACGCGCCCAACCAGGCCGCCATCCAGAACGGTTCCACCCGGGGGTACGCGGCCTACAAGGTCGCCGACTCGGTGAACACGCACGAGGGCTGGGGGCTCGGCAGCTACTGCAACTACACCTCCGACCCGGGCATCGTGCAGGAACACGGCTTCGAGGCCCCGGTGAAGCCGGGCGTCAAGTTCCACGATCTGCTGGTCGTGTCGCTCGGCGGGATGGGCCAGTACGCCCACGTCATCAACAACACGGGTTCGCCCACCTCGGGCACCTCCACGGTGCCGTCGACGGTGACTTCCTTCCCGTAAACGGCCGTTGACGGTGCCCACTCGCTCCGGCGGGCGGGCACCGTCCGACGGCGGACAGAGTGAGGGCCGGCCCCGGCGGGGGCCGGCCCTCACGTCTCACGTGCTGGCGCGGACCACGAGCCGGGTGGGCAGTTGCCGGACGGGCGGGGCCTCCCCTGGCGCGGCCGCGGCGTGGTCGAGCAGGAGGGCGGCGGCGGTCTCCCCCTTGAGCCCGCTCGGCTGGTGCACGGTGGTGAGCGGTACCGGCGCCCGGGCGGCGTCGCCGCTGTCGTCGTAGCCCACGACGGCCAGGTCCTCGGGCACCCGGAGCCCGGCGGCGAGCGCCCCCTCGACGGCGCCGTGGGCGAGGCTGTCGGACAGGGCGAGGACCGCGTCGGGGGCGCCCCCGGGGGCGGTGAGCAGTTCCTCGACGGCGGCCCGGCCCGCCGCCGGGTCGTGGGTGCCGCATTCGACCACCAGCAGGTCGTCCAGGGGCAGGCCGGCGCCCGTCCAGGCGTCCCGGTAGCCGGCCAGCCGGGCCCGGACGATGGCGCTCGTGGTGGCGAGCGCCCGGTCCCACGGGACGGGCCCGAGGCGGGGCTGGAGCAGGAGCCGGTCCACGAGGACGGCGGCCCTGCGGTGCCCGCGTTCGACCAGGTGGCGGGCGGCGGCGAGGGCCCCGCCGTGGTCGTCCACGGTCAGGAATCCGGCCCAGGCCCCGCCGAACCGCTCGGCACCGACCTCGGGGCCGGGTGAGTCGACGGCGAGCACGGGCAGGGCGCGGCGGGCCACCACGTCGAGGCCCGGGTGATCCTCCTCGACGCTGTACAGCAGGACGGCGTCGATCACCGCTCGCTCCAGCGCGGCGAGCGGTCCGCGGGCGACCCGCTCCCGGGGCTCCGCGTCCTCCCGGCGCAGCGGCCCCGCGGAGGGGGGCAGGGCGAGCAGGGTCATCGTGGTCGCGCGGCGCTGGAAGGTACGGGCCACTCCTTGCAGGAAGCGCGCCGTGTCCGGTTCGCCGAAGGCGTTCTCCAGGGCGGTCGGCAGGACGACGCCGAGGGTGCCGGTACGGCCCCGTCGCAGCGAGGCCGCGGCCGGATCGGGACCGGCGTAGCCGACCTCCTCGACGGCGCGCAGGACGCGCTCGGACATGCCGGCGGAGTAGCGCCCGGTGCCGTTGAGCACGTTGGACACGCTCATGACGGAGACACCCGCGGCGCGCGCCACGTCCTTGAGGGTCGCCATCTCGCTCCCGGTCTTGTCGTCTTGCTGCTCGGGTTCAGCCTATGACACTGTGCTTTATCGATACATGTACTGGCCGCTGCGCCCCTCGCGCACCGGCACGGCAGAAGGAATGCGGGTTGTGACCAGCCAGAAGGAACGCATGCTCGCGGGCGAGCTGTACTGTGCGGACGATCCCGAGCTGTCGGCGGACGCCCTGCGGGCGGCCCTGCTGAGCGAGCGGTTCAACTCCTCTTCGGCGGGCGACCCCGAAGCGCGGCGCGCGGCGCTCGCGGAGTTGCTCGGGGAACTGGGCGAGGGGGCGGAGATCCGTCCGCCGCTGCGGGTGGACTACGGATACGGCATCCGGGTGGGGGCGGGCACCTTCGTCAACTTCGGCGCCGTGTTCCTGGACGTCGCCCCCATCACGATCGGCGCGGACGTGCAGATCGGCCCGAACGTGCAGCTCCTGACGCCCACGCACCCGGTCGAACCGGAGGCGCGGCGGGCCAAGTGGGAGTCGGCCGAGCCGATCAGCATCGGCGACAACGTGTGGCTGGGCGGCGGCGTGATCGTCTGCCCGGGGGTGAGCATCGGGGAGAACACGGTGGTGGGCGCGGGGGCCGTCGTCACCAAGGACCTGCCGGCGAACGTCGTGGCGGTGGGCAACCCGGCCCGTGTGGTGCGCCGGGTCGACGTCGCGGTCACCTCCGAGGACACCGCCGTACCCGAGGGCGGGGCACCGGCATGAACGGCCGGGGGGAGAAGGCCGCGCCGGCGGACACGGCGGGCCGTTCGGCGGGGACCTCGCGCTGGCGGGCCGCCCTGTTCACCCTGTTCGTGATCAACGGCGTCGTGATGGCCTCGTGGGTGACGCGCACGCCGGCCATCCGTGACGAGATCGGGGCCTCGACCGCCGGGATGGGCGCGGTCATCTTCGGCCTCTCGGTGGGCGCGATGATCGGCGTCCTGAGTTCGGGAACCGGGGTGGCGCGCCTCGGCGGGCGGACGGTGAGCGGGATCGGCATCACCGCGACGTGCGTGGCACCGCTGGTTCTCGGCGCGGGTGCGGCCACCGGCAGCGCCGCTCTGGTGTTCTCGGGTCTGCTCGTGTTCGGCGGTGGCACCGGCCTGATGGAGATCGCGGTCAACGTGGAGGGGGCCGCCCTCGAAAAGGTGCTGGAACGTCCGGTGCTTCCGGCGCTGCACGGCTGCTACAGCGCGGGGACCGTGGCCGGGGCGGGGCTCGGCATCCTGCTGACCTCGCTGGACTTCCCGGTCGCCTGGCACCTGTGGGCCGTGGCCGTGCTGTGCGTCCCGTGCGCCGGGTGGGCGATCCGGCAGATCCCCGCGGGTACGGGGCGCGTCGAGGCGGCGGCCCGGGAGCGGGGGCGGCGCCGCGAGAGCCGGGGCCCCTCGGTCTGGCGGGAGCGCCGTACGGTGCTGCTGGGCCTGATCGTGCTGGGCATGGCACTGACGGAGGGATCGGCGAACGACTGGCTGCCGCTGATCATGGTGGACGGTTACGAGCTGAACGCGGCCACGGGTTCGCTCGTCTACACCCTGTTCGCCGCCTCGATGGCGGCGGGCCGCTTCCTCGGCGAGCCGGTACTCGCCCGGCTGGGCCGCACCGTGGTGGTGCGGATCAGCGCCACGCTCGCGACGGCGGGCATCCTTGTGGTCGTCTTCGCGCCGAATCCGGTGTTCGCCGCGTGCGCGGTGGTGCTGTGGGGGCTCGGTGCCGCGCTCGGCTTCCCGGTCACCCTGTCGGCGGCAGGTGACGGCACGGACGGCGCTTCGGCGGCCCGGGTCGGCGCGGTGGCGACCACGGGTTACCTGGCCTTCCTCGCGGGTCCGCCCTCGCTCGGCCTGCTGGGCGAGCATCTGGGCCTGCGCCCCGCGATGCTCCTGGTCGCCGTCGTGGCCCTGCTCGCGGGAACCCTGGCCGCCGCCGCGGCGCCGCCGCGCTCGGCGGCCGGCGATACCCGCGGCACGGCACGTGACGGGAGCGCGGGCCCGGAAGGTGCCGCGCTCAGCGTCCCGGCACCCGGCGCACCGCAGGAGCACGAGCCGGTACCGCAGGAGCGGACGGAAAGGTAGCGGGACAACACCGGCTGTGGGCCACCGCCGCGTCGCGCGGGCGGTGGCCCACGGCGTTCCAGCGGCTGTCGCGGGACAGTCGACCGCGACGTGTTCGCACTGATCGCGATGTGCTCGGGTCCTGAGGGCCCGTCGGCCGGGCCGGACGTGCGGCGGCCCCGTTGTCCTCGGCAGGAGGACGCGGTGGCCGCCGCCGTGCGCTCACCCGCCGCAGGTCATCGTCTCGCACGCCATCCGCCCGGACACAGGAGGCTCACCCCTTGTCGTACGGCGGGCCCGAAAGCCGCTCGACGAATACCGGCCCTCAGCGGCAGGCCGGGCCGGAGCAGTCGGCCTGAGTGGCCGCTCTCCGTCCTGCCGTACCGCCTCGTGGGGCCGCGGCGTGCTGCGGGTGCTCGCGCGCCGCGGTCAGGACGGCTGGACCTGGTCGAAGAGGGCGAGGGCTTCGGCGGGGTCCGGGCTCACCAGGCGTTCCAGACCGGCCCTTGTCATCTCCGCCCACCGGCCGGCCCGCGCCCACATCCGCTCCTCGAAGGCGCGGACGGCCTCGTCCGGATCGTCCGGGCCGGCGGCGAGGGACTCGGCGAGTTCGGCGCCCTCCAGCATCGCGAGGTTCGCGCCCGCCCCCAAGGGAGGCATCAGATGGGCGGCGTCGCCCAGGAGCGTCACCCCGCAGGTGTGGGTCCAGGTGTGGGACACGGGCAGGACGTGGAGGGGCCGGTGGACGAAAGCGGTGCCGTGGCGCAGGAGGTCGAGCACGGGAGCGGCCCAGCCGTCGAACAGGGCGAGCAGGGCCGATCGCACGGCGTCGACGTCGGCCGGGTCCAGCTGCGCGTGCCACTCCAGCGGCCCCCGGAACTGGGCGTACACCTTGACGTGACCGCCGCTGTTGCGCTGGGCGACCAGAGCCCGGTTCACGCCGTACACGGCCATGGAGCCGTCGCCGATCAACCGGGCGAGGTCGGGGTGGCGGGCGTCGACGTCGTCCAGGGAGGTCTCGACAAAGGTGACGCCGGTGTAATGCGGCGTCACCGGCGAGAGCGCCGGGCGGACCCGGGACCAGGCGCCGTCCGCGCCGACCACGAGGTCGAAGGTTTCCTGTCGCCCGTCCGCGAAATGGACCAGTACGCCGTCCCGGGCCCCCGGCACCACCTGGGTCACGCGCCGCCCCCAGCGGACATCGAGAGGGCCCAGAAGCAGATCGCGGAGCTGCCCGCGGTCGATCTCGGGATTGGCCAGCTCGTCCGGACCGGGTCGCCAGTCCCGCAGGACGGTGCCGTCCGTGTCCAGGATGCGCATGGCCTGCCCCTCGGGACGCGCCAGCGCCTGGAACCTCGACAGCAACCCCGCCTTCTTCAAAGCGAGTTGGCCAAGACCTTCGTGCAGGTCCAGCGTGCCGCCAGGGGGCCGGGTGTCGGGGGCCGAATCCCGTTCGAAGACGGCGACGGGGTGGTCGTGACGGTGCAGGACGCGGGCGAAGGTCAGTCCGGCGGGGCCGCTCCCCACCACAGCGATGCGAGGTCTCATGGCGATACACCGTATTGGGCTGAGACAGCGTATCGCAAGGGTACGGTGTCACCATGACTGTGTGGGACCGGCCGGAACCGCCGACTCGCCCTGTACCGCTCGACCGGGAGCGGATCGTGGCCGCGGCCGTCGCGCTGGCCGACGAGGGCGGCCTGGAGGCCGTGTCGTTGCGCAAGGTCGCCGGCCGGCTGGACGCCGGCCCGATGCGGCTGTACGGACACATCTCCGCCAAGGAGGAGCTGTTCGATCTCATGATGGACGAGGTCCAGGCCGAGATCATTCCCGAGGAGCAGTCAGGTGACTGGCGGGAGGCGCTGCGCGTGCTCGCCCACCGCACCAGGAGGGCCGCTCTGCGGCACGAGTGGCTGGCCGACCTGCTCGGCAGCCGCCCGACCCTGGGCCCCAACGGCCTCGCCGTGACCGAGGCGACGCTGGCCGCCCTCGACGGACTCGCCGACCTCGACACCGTCATGCGCGCCGCGGAGACAGTCAGCGCCTACTCGATCGGCGCGATCAGGCGCGAGATCGCGCAGTTGCGGGCCGAGCGCGCCACGGGCCTGTCCAAGCACGACTGGCGGCGCGCCTCCGGTCCGCACGTGACGAGGATGCTGGCCACGGGCCGCTTCCCGGCACTGGCCAAGGCCGTGCACGACGGCACGGACGTGGACCCCGAGGCGTCCTTCGCGACCGGCCTGGACTGGGTGCTGGATGCCGTGGCCGCCAGACTCACCCGGCCGCAGGCCTGACGCCCGGCGTCGGGGCCAGGACGTCACCGGCCCGCCCCCGCACCGCCGTGGCATCGGCACGGCCGTGCAGCAGTACGCCCTCCTCCCGCACCGGTGAGTGCGGGACAACGTCGCCCTCGGCCTGAAGGCGGGCCGGGCGCCCCGGGCACAGATCCCCGCGCGGGTCGCCGAGTCCCGCGAACTCGCCCAAGGGCGGCGGCCGTCCCGCGACCTTCGCGCTGCCCCGCACGGCCGGCCCGGCCGAGTGCGAGCGACCGCCACGCCACACTCCTCGATGACCGCCTACGGCGATCCACGTGGGCTCCGGCCGCGCCATCACCCGGGACCCGGGTGCCCGTCGACGCCGAACCGGCTGAGCGCACGAGCCGACCCGGCGTACCACCAGTCCGCCACCGTCGCCGACCGGGGAGCCTCCCGAGCCGCCTGCCACCGGCAGGCCACTCATGGACTCACGCAGGCCGTTCCGACTCACCCAGCCGCTCACCGGGCACCCGGACGCCCCTATAGCGCTGCCGCGATCTGTACGCGCTTGCCTTTATAGCGCGCACGCAAGTATTGTCGACGCTCGTAAGCGGCTCCCGCTTGCTTCTGGACTTCTGGAAGGTACCTCCCCATGCCTCTGGCACTCCTGGCCCTGGCCATCGGGGCCTTCGGTATCGGCACGACCGAATTCGTGATCATGGGCCTGCTCCCCGAGGTCGCGAGCGACTTCGGGGTCTCCGTGCCGACCGCCGGGCTCCTCGTGACGGGTTACGCCCTCGGTGTTCTCGTCGGCGCGCCGATCATGACCGTCCTCGGCACCAAGGTCCCGCGCAAGCGCATGCTGATGCTCCTGATGGCGCTCTTCGTCATCGGCAACGTCGTCTCCGCTCTCGCGCCCGCCTTCGGCGTCCTGCTCGCCGGGAGGGTGATCGCCTCCTTCGCGCACGGCGCCTTCTTCGGAATCGGCTCCGTCGTGGCCGCGGGGCTGGTCCCGCCCGCCAAACGGGCCAACGCGATCGCGCTGATGTTCACCGGGCTCACCGTCGCCAATGTCGTCGGCGTACCGCTGGGCACGTTCATCGGGCAGGCCGCCGGCTGGCGCGTCACCTTCCTCGTGGTGGCCTCGCTCGGCCTCGCGGGCCTGCTCGGCATCCTGCGGCTCGTCCCGGACCTGCCGAAGCCCGAAGGGGTACGGCTGCGGCACGAACTCGGCGCTCTGGGCGACGTCCAGGTGGTCCTGGCGATGGCGATGACCGTGCTCGGCTTCGGCGGCGTGTTCGCCGCGGTGACCTACATCGCCCCGATGATGACCGACGTCGCCGGGTACGCCGACTCCTCCGTGACCTGGCTGCTGGTCCTGCTCGGCGCCGGAATGGTGGCCGGGAACCTGGTGGGCGGCCGCTTCGCCGACCGCCGGCTGATGCCGATGCTGTTCACCGCGCTCGGCGGGCTCACCGTGGTGCTGGCCCTGTTCACGGTGACGGCCCACGACAAGGCCTCCGCCGCCGTGACGCTCTTCCTGATCGGCGCCCTCGGCTTCGCGACCGTTCCCCCGCTGCAGAAGCGGGTGCTCGACCAGGCCGCGGGCGCCCCCACCCTCGCCTCAGCGGTCAACATCGGGGCCTTCAACCTCGGCAACGCCCTCGCGGCCTGGCTCGGGGGCCTCGTCATCAGCGCGGGCTTCGGCTACACCGCGGCCAACTGGGTGGGCGCCGCCCTCGCCCTGTCCGCGCTCCTCGTGGCCTTCCTCTCCGCGTGGCTGGAACGGGCCGGGCAGCCGCGCGGGACACCGGTGGTGACAGCCCGTCCCGCCGCGTCGGACAGCCTCTGTGCGGCGCAGCCGCAGACGGCGCCCGCGGCCGAGGCGGCGGCTCCCGGCGCGGCCGTCCGTCCCTGACCGACCTCCCGTTCGCCCCCGCGGGCGGGAGCACCCCCACACCGCCCCTCATCGAAAGAACAGTTGAGAACGCCATGCACACCATCCCCACCGTCACCCTCAACAACGGCGTGACCATGCCGCAGCTCGGCTTCGGCGTCTTCCAGGTCTCCGACGAGGAGACCACCGCCGCCGTCACCACCGCGCTCGAAGCGGGCTACCGCAGCATCGACACCGCGGCGGTCTACGGCAACGAGAAGGGCGTCGGCCGCGCGCTCGCCGCCTCGGGAATCGACCGCGAGGACCTCTTCGTCACCACCAAGCTGTGGAACGAGGACCAGGGACACGACACGACGCTGCGCGCCTTCGACGCGAGCCTCGACCGGCTCGGCCTCGACCACGTCGACCTGTACCTGATCCACTGGCCCACCCCGGCCCGTGACCTGTACGTCGAGTCGTACCGGGCCCTGGAGAAGCTGCTCGCCGACGGCCGGGTCCGTGCCGTCGGGGTGTCCAACTTCCAGCCGGCGCACGTCGAACGGCTCGTCGCCGAGACGGGAGTCGTACCTGCCGTCAACCAGGTGGAGCTGCACCCCGGGCTCCAGCAGCGTGAGCTGCGGGCGACGCACGCGCGCCTGGGCGTCGCCACGGAGGCTTGGAGCCCTCTCGCGCAGGGAGCCCTGCTCCAGGAGGAGGCGATCACCACGATCGCCGCGCGGCTGGGCCGCACCCCCGCCCAGGTGGTCCTGCGCTGGCACCTGCAGAGCGGCAACATCGTGATCCCCAAGTCGGTGACCCCGAGCCGTATCCGGGAGAACCTCGACGTGTTCGGCTTCGAGCTGACCGGCGAGGACCTGGACGCGATCGCCGCCCTGGACCGCGGCATGCGCACCGGTCCGGACCCGGACACCCTCAACTAGGAGGTGGGGCCGGGCCCGGAGCGAGATGTCGCTCCGGGCCCGGCCCTGAGGCGCACCGTCGGCGGGTGCCGGGCAGCCGTGTCCGCGCCCGCCCGCCGCCTTCCAGCTCGGTGACCGGCGCGGTGGCCGGTCGTGCTCAGTGGTCGGCGACGCTGAGCACGAGCTTGCCGCGCGTCCCTCCGGCCTCCAGCCTGGTGTGCGCGGCGGCGGCGTCCTCCAGCGGATGGACGTCGTCGACATGCACCCGCAGCGCCCCCTTCTCGACGAGCTGGGCGATACGGGTGAGCGCCGCCCCGTCCGGCTCCACGAGGATTCCGGTGGAGCGCAGTCCGGCCTCGGCGGCCCGCTCGTGGATCTCGGTGCCCCCGCCGGAGGGCGCCGTCACCAGCAGCCCACCGGGGCGCAGGACCCGCAGGGACCGCTCGCTCGTGTCGTCCTTGGGACCGACCAGGTCGAGGACGGTGTCGACGCCGGCGACCTCGTCCTCGAACCGGGTCGTGCGGTAGTCGAGGACCTCGTCGGCGCCGAGCGAGCGCAGCCACGCGTGCCGGGAAGCGCTCGCCGTGGCGATCACGTGGGCACCGAGATGGTGGGCGAGCTGCACGGCGAGGTGACCGACGCCGCCGGCCCCGGCGTGCACGAGCAGCCGTTCGCCGCGCCGCAGCCGCGCCGTGTCGACGAGGGCCTGCCAGGCGGTGAGCGAGGCGAGCGGGAGCGCCCCGGCCTGCTCGAAGCTCAGCCCCGCGGGCTTGCGGGCGAACTGGCGGGCGGGGGCGGTCACGTACTCGGCGTAGGCGCCGGCCGGGCGCGGGAACCAGGGCATGCCGAAGACCTCGTCGCCCGGCCGCAGGACCGTCACCCCGGCGCCGACCTCCTCGACGACGCCCGCGACGTCCCAGCCGGGTACGAGCGGCGGCTTCGCGAGGGCGGCGGCCGCACCGAGCCCCTGCCGGGTCTTGCCGTCGACCGGGTTCACCCCGGCGGCACGGACCCGGACCAGGACCTCGGTCGGTACGGGCTCGGGGCGCGGGACGCGGGTCGGCGTGAGCACCTCGGGTCCGCCGAACTCGGTCTGGACGATGGCGCGCATGGTGCGGTCGGTCATGGCTGGCTGGTCCTTCGGGCGTGGGCGGACGGTCGGGGGCAGGGAGAGAACGGGTTCGAAGATCCTCCCCGGCACTACTACCACGTGATCCGGGGGCGGTGGCCGGGTGGTCGCGGGCGTGCCGGACGGGGCCGTGCGGGGCAGGATGGAGGGCATGCTGCTGTCGAAGGTGGTGGAGGTGTCCACGGCGGTCGCGGCGACCCGGGCACGCTCGGAGAAGACGGCGCTGCTGGCCGGGCTGTTCCGTGCTGCGGGACCGCGGGACGCGCCGCTGGCCATCGCCTGTCTCGCGGGCCGTCCTCCGCAGGGCCGGATCGGCGTCGGCTGGAGCAGTCTGCGCGCCCCGGTGCCGCCGGCCGCCGGTCCTTCGTTGACGCTGGAGGCCGTCGACGCGGCCTTCACGGAACTGGCGTCGGTGGGTGGCAAGGGGTCCCAGGAGGAACGGCGCCGGTTGCTCGCCCTGCTGCTGGGCGCGGCGACCGAGCCCGAACAGCGCTTCCTCGTGGGTCTGCTGACCGGCGAGGTGCGCCAGGGGGCGCTGGACGCGATGGCCGTCGAAGGACTCGCGGCGGCGGCCGGGGTGCCCGCCGAGGAGGTGCGCCGTGCGGTGATGCTGAGCGGGGCGCTGGTCCCGGTGGCGCGGGCCCTGCTCGCGGAGGGGCGCGAGGCGCTGGCCGGTTTCCGGCTCACGGTGGGCAGGCCGGTGCAGCCGATGCTCGCGCGCTCCGCGAAGTCGGTCGCCGAGGCGGTGGGGGCGCTCGGCCCGTGCGCGGTCGAGGAGAAGCTCGACGGCATCAGGGTTCAGGTGCACCGGGACGGGGACGCGGTCCGGGTGTGGACACGCACGCTCGACGACATCACCGACCGGGTGCCCGAGGTGGTCGAGGCGGCGCGCACCCTGTCGGCGCGGCGCTGTGTCCTGGACGGTGAGGTGATCGCCTTCGACGCGGCGGGCCGGCCGCGCACCTTCCAGGAGATCGCCGGGCGGACCGGCTCCCGGGTGGACGTGAGTGCCGCGCGGGCCGCGGTGCCGCTGGCCCCGGTCTTCTTCGACGTCCTGCTGGTCGACGACCGTGAGCTGCTGGAGGCCCCGGCCGTCGAGCGGCACGCCGCCCTCGCGGTGCTGGTCCCCCCGGACCTGCGGGTGCGGCGCTACGAGGTCGACGCTCCGCAGCAGCCCGGGCAGGTCACGGTGGCCCAGGAGTTCCTGGAGACGACGCTGGAGCGCGGGCACGAGGGGGTCGTGGTCAAGTCGCTGGACGCGCCCTACAGCGCGGGCCGGCGCGGGGCCGCGTGGCTGAAGGTGAAGCCCGTGCACACGCTGGACCTGGTGGTGCTCGCCGCCGAGTGGGGCCACGGCCGGCGCACCGGGAAGCTGTCGAACCTGCATCTTGGGGCGCGCGACCCGGAGGGCGGCTTCGTGATGCTCGGCAAGACGTTCAAGGGGCTCACGGACGCGATGCTCGACGAGCAGACCCGCCGGCTGCTGGAGCGGTCCGAGTCGGACGACGGCCATGTCGTGCGGGTGCGGCCCGAGCTGGTGGTCGAGATCGCCTACGACGGGCTGCAGCGCTCCACCCGGTACGCGGCGGGCGTCACGCTGCGGTTCGCGCGCGTCGTGCGCTACCGGCCCGACAAGACCCCCGCCGAGGCCGACACCCTGGACACGGTCCTGGACTCCGGCGCTGCGGCCAACGGCTGAGGCGCGTACCGTCCGACAGCGCTCCGGAGACTGTGGCATATGCCGAGGGCACCAGCGGATCGGGTCTTGCCAAATGCCTTACAGGAGCAGAGGCGCTGTGCGAAAGTCATACCGTCGTCACGCCCGAGGGGACACCAACTCCGTTGTGGGAGCGGGTATTCCACAGGTGCGCCAGCGCCTGAGGGGGTGGGGGCCGCTCCGTCCCCGTCCTGCGGGGCACGTCGCCAGTATCGGAGTCCTCATGCCGTCCCACGCGTTCACGGACCGCCCGGCAGCGGGCACGCCCGAGCCGGGACCGGTCGACGCCCTCATCGCCCAGGCCCGGCGCCTGCGCGGGGGCATGGACGCGGTGCGCGCGCAGCCGCAGGACCCGCGGGCCGACGAGGTCCGGGCCCGCTGGCAGCGCGCGCTGTGCGAACTGGCGATGCACCATCTCGACGATCTGGACGACCATCTCGCCCAGTTGCGGGCGGGGGCGCGCCCGCCGCGACCGGCCGCGCGGGGCGGGCCCGACGAGTCGCTCCCGCACCGGGTCGGCGGCGCGGAGTGGAACCTGCTGACCGACGAGGTCAGCTGGTCGCCCGAGCTGTACGCGATCGTCGGACGCGATCCGGCGACCAGACCCCTCACGCTGGACGAACTCCCCTCCCTCGTGCACCCCGAGGACCAGCCCCGCCTCACCGCGATGGTGACGGGCTGCCTGATCGACGGGAAGCCGATCGACGGGGAGTTCCGGTTGACGCGCCCCGACGGCTCCTCGCGCACCGTGCACATGACCGGTGAGCCGGTACTCGACACGGACGGCGCCACCGCCTCGATGTGGGCGGTGCTGCGGGACGTGAGCGCCTTACGACGCGGTGAACGCGCCCTCCGGGAGACCCGTCACTCGCTCGACAGGCGGGACCGCGAGGAGCTGGCGGAGCGGCACGCGGCCGACGCACTGCGCGAGGCCGTGCTCCCCGCGGAGCACGGCCCTGTGCGCTTCTCCCCCGAGGCCGCCCCCGGGGCCCTGGATCTCGCCGTGGTCCGGCTGCCGGCCGTCCGGACCGGCCCCCCGGAAGGCCACTGGCACGAGGCCCTCGAACTGCCCGGCGGACAGACGGTACTGGCCGTCGGTGAGCTGTCCGGCCGCGGAGTGCCGCTGGCCGCCGCGACGGCCACCCTGCTCGGCGCGCTGCGCGGCACCGCCCTGGCCGGGCTCGGCCCCGGTCAGACGCTCGACTGCCTCGACCAGTTGGTCGCGGCGGGTGCCGGACCCACACCGGGCAGCGCGCTGTGCTGCCGTTACGACCCACGGACGGGACTGCTGACCTGGGCCCACGCGGGACATCCCGCTCCCCTGTTGTTCCGGGGAGGTGAGGTCCGCGAACTGCTCCCGCCGCAGCGGCCTCTGCTCGGCGACGTCCCCATGGACCGACACGCCGAGGCGGGAGAACCCCTGCTCCCGGGCGACCTCGTCGTCCTGCGCACCGGCAGCCCCGTCCCCGCGCCGGGTACGGACCTCGCCGACCGTCGTCTGCCGGCCCTCGCCCCGGCTTTCGCCGCCGCGCGTACGGCACAGGAGTGTGCGCGGCTGCTCACCGAGGAGTTCGCGTCCGTGGTGCGCGAGGACGACGGGTACGTGCTGTTCGCCCGGGTGCGGGACCGCGCGGGCTGAGGCCGCGGCCTTCGGCGGGCAGGAGGGAGCCCCACGAGCCGCTCGGGGCTCCGGCACGCCCTGCGCCCCGGAGAGCTGCGGCGTGAGCGACTGCCTGCCGGGGGCGGCCGGACGGGCCGCGTTCTCCCGTCGTCGTGCCCGACGCCCCGACGGCGGATGCCGCCGCGGCCGCTCACGCCTCGGCCGCCCGGCCGCCCGGCCGCCCCTTGACGCCGGGGCTCCTCGGCAGTACCAGCTGGATCTCCTCGCGAAGCTGGTCGATCTTCGGGTAACCGGAGTACTGGGCGGTGAGCCGGTACATCTGACGCAGCCGGTGCCACGTGCGGTGCGAGGAGGTCTCGCCGATGGACACGAGGGCCAGCCGCGCGTAGGTGTCGGCCTGTTCGGGGTCGTCGCCGAGCAGGGAGGCCGAGGCCATGGACAGGTAGTCGAAGATCTGCGAACGCTGCCGCTTGTCCGCGTTCCGCAGTTCCAGAGCCCGTTTGGCGTGGCGCTGGGCCACGGCGGCGGCGGAGGGGTCGTGCTCGGCGAGGGTGCGGTAGGCCAGGGCCTGCATGCCGTAGAGGTCCGCCTCGTCGAACATCTGCATCCAGCTGGGCGGCGGTGTGTCGGCCCGGTCGGAGACGAAGAGTTCCTCCGCCTCACCGAGAGTCCTGCGCATGGCCTGTCCGCGGCCCATGGACGCCTGTGCCCAGGCCTCGATGGTGTGAAGCATGGCGCGGGTGCGGGGCAGGGCCCGGTCCCCGGCACCGGAGGAGGCCAGCTTCATCAGGTCCAGGGCCTCGCCGGGCTGCCCGAGATGGACCTTCTGACGGGCCGCGCGGGACAGGGCCTCTCCCGCACGGGGCCGGTCGCCGCCCTCCCTGGCGGCGTGCGCGGCGATGAGGAAGTACTTCTGGGCGGTGGGTTCGAGGCCGACGTCGTGGGACATCCAGCCCGCGAGGACGGCGAGGTTGGCGGCGACGCCCCACAGGCGCCGCTGCAGGTGGTCGGGGTGACGGTAGGCGAGCATGCCGCCCACCTCGTTGAGCTGTCCCACGACGGCCTTGCGCTGCAGGCCGCCGCCGCGGGAGGCGTCCCAGGCGCGGAACACCTCGACGGAGCGCTCCAGTTCGTCGATCTCCTGGGAGCCGACCGGGGCTGCCTCGTACCGGTCGAAGCCCGCGGGATCGGCGTGCAGAGGGTCGCCGACGCGCGGCGCGTCGGCCGCGAGTACGGGGTCGGTGTGAAGCCAGTCGTGCATGGCGTTGCTG
Source organism: Streptomyces sp. NPDC049954 (assembly GCF_040656295.1). Classification (NCBI taxonomy): domain Bacteria; kingdom Bacillati; phylum Actinomycetota; class Actinomycetes; order Kitasatosporales; family Streptomycetaceae; genus Streptomyces; species Streptomyces sp. NPDC049954. Next base: position 182,603 of record NZ_JBFALS010000009.1, on the reverse strand, counting down.
AGTGCTGAGCCGGCGGCGAGCGCGGCGCCCGCACCCACCAAGCCGCGTCGGTTGAGCATGAGGTCCATTCCCGTGAATTCGGTGAGGAACGCAGCCGTCCGCTCAGGCGCCCACGGCACGCCGTCGGGATTGTCGTCGGTACTCCCGTCGGCGCGCTGCTTTCCCGCGCGCCCGCGCCGGACCAGACCGAGGTCCTCGATGGTCACGACACGGCCGAGACGCTCGGTGAACAGGGCTGCCAGCACCCTCGGCACGGGGTCGCGCGGGATCTCCCCGACCTCGATCCAGCGCCGCACCCGCGAGGTGTCGGTGGCCAGTTGGGGGTGGCCCATGGCCGCCGCCCGCCGGTTCACGAGTCTCGCGAGTTCGCCCTTGGACCAGCCGGCCAGGCCGAACAGGTCGTTCAGGCGGGTGTTGGGTTGTCCGCTCACGTCAAGCCCCCAGGTTCTCGGCTGATTTGACACTAACGGCCTGTCAGATGCGGGGCGACTATTCGCCAGGGTTCGCCAGGGTGCGCCAGATGGTGTGCCACAGGGGGACGGGTGTCGGGTAGGAACGCGCCACCCCGACCCGGTTTCCGGTCGGCACTCCCCAGGGTGCCCGGCCCTCCGGGCCGGGGCCGGCGCGTCGACCCATCGGCCCACGAAGGGACCTGCCCCGCCCATGTACACAGCATCGTCCGCCGTGTCCGCGCCGCCGAGGCCGCCACGGGTCCGCCAGCCGGGCGCCCCCTACCTGGACCCGGCCCGGCCGGCCGGAGCGCCCTTCGCCGCGGGCCGGGCCCGCCGTGCGCCCGGCCTCGTCGGGACCCAGCAGCCCAGCGGCCGTCTCGACCTCTCCGGTGCGCAGGGCGCGCAACTGCGCGCCGCGGTGAGCGCCGTGCACCGGATCTGCCCGGAGTTCCACCCCGCGCAGGTGCTGCGCCGCAGCGGCCGCTCGGTGCTGCTGGTCGGCACGACCGGGCGTACCGCCGTGGTCGCCAAGTGCTTACTGGACCACTCGCCGGTGTGGGCCGAGCGCATCCGGCACGAGATAGCCGCCTACCGCTCCTTCGTGCGGCAGCGTCCGCCGGTGCGGGCGCCCCGGCTCGTGGCGGCCGATCCCGAGCAGGGGGTGCTGGTGATCGAGCGCATGCCGGGACGGCCCGCCGCGACCCGCAGGCATCCGGTGCAGGCCCCCGGCCGCGGGGACGTACGGGCCGCGCTCGCCGCGGTGTGCCGGCTCAACGCGTGGCAGCCGGCCCCGCACACCTTCGACGCGCCACTGGACTACGCGGGGCGCCTCAACCGCTACCACGAACTGGGGCTGCTGACCGACCGCGACCTGGGCGACCTGCAGAAGCTGCTGCACGGGATCGCGGCGAGCGCGGGACGCGGCGGCATGGGCCAGTTCAACCACGGCGACGCGCTGCTGACCAACGTGCTCCTCTCCCCCGCCGGCCCGGTCCTCGTCGACTGGGACCAGGCCGGCTGGTACCTGCCGGGCTACGACCTGGCGACCCTGTGGTCGGTGCTCGGGGACGCGCCCGACGTACGACGGCAGATCGCCCAGTTCGCTCAGTCCACGGGCCCCGCCGCCCGGGACGCCTTCCTCATCAACCTCATGCTGGTACTGACCCGCGAGATCCGCACCTACGAGTCCGCGGTCCAGCGCACGATGCACGAGACGGCCCCCGCCGCCGTCCCCGGGGTGCCCAGCTCGGGCGAGGAGCAGCGGCTCCTGCTGCGCCGGCTGCACGACGACTGCGCGACGGCCCGCAACGCGGTACGCGCGGCGGTCGGCACCCGCTGAACGCCGTTGACCGGTGAGGTGAGCCCGCGGCGCTCCGGCCGCGGGCCCCGGCGCCTTGACGCCCCGCCACCGGGCGGGCACCCGCCGCCACGGCACTATTCGCTTGCCCGTTCCCCCGGCCCCGTCGAGAATCCGGGGGATGAACAGCCAGGCATCCCGGCCGTCCGTCCCCGACCTCTCCGTCAAGCCCACGCTGGTCGGTGAGCGCACCGTGTTGCGTCCCTTCACCCCCGCCGACATCCCGCGGATCAGCGCGATCGTGCGGGAGCCCGAGGTGGGCCGTCTGACGGGAGCCGCGGGGATGACTTTCGACGACGCGCGCCTGCGCTCCTTCTACACGCGGGCCGCCGACGCCCGGGACCGGCTCGACCTCGCGATCACCGACCGCGCCGACGGGCGGCTGGTCGGGGAGGCCGTGCTGTACCAGTGGGACGCGCGCAACCGCGGCTGCGTCTTCCGCATCCTCGTGGGCGCGGCCGGTCGCGGCAGAGGTCTCGGCACGGAGGCCACCGAGCTGATCGTCGGCCACGCCTTCGCGCGACTGGGCATGCACCGGGTGGCGCTGGAGGTCCTGCCGTTCAACACGCGCGCCCGCCACGTATACGAAAAGCTCGGTTTCGTCGTCGAGGGGCGGCGGCGCGCGGCGCTGTTCCAGGACGGCGAATGGGTCGACTGGGTGACGATGTCGGTCCTCGCTCCGGAGTGGCGGGCCCGCCGAACGTCATTGGTCCACTCCACTGGTACCTCATAGGACCACCCCTGACATGGGAAATCCTTGCCCTGGTACGTGATTGACGGATCGTCGGACAGCCGGTACCACTGGCACGTCCGGACCCGTAGACCCATCGCGCACCATCTCCCCCAGGAGGCTGTCTTGCGAGGAATTCCCCCCGTCCGCGGCAGACGAAGGACGGCGGCCGCCGTCGCCTCGTCCGCGCTGCTCCTCCCGCTGCTGACCGCGGCGCCGTCCGGCGCGGCGGCCCCGCGGCCCACGCAGCGCCTCCAGGACTCCTTCGCCGCGGCCTCGGCCACCTACCACGTGCCGCAGAGCGTGCTCCTCGGTGTGTCGTACCTCCAGTCCCGCTGGGACGAGCACGGCGGGGCGCCGAGCGTGAGCGGCGGCTACGGCCCCATGCACCTCACCGACGCGGTGACGGCGCTGGCCGGAGCCGGGCACCACAGCGAGGGGACCGAGGACCCGCGCGGCGACAGTTCGCGTTCCGCCCTGCACCCGCACCACGACGCGCCGAAGGCCGCCGAACTGCCCGCGCGCCTCAAGACGCTCGGGAAGGCCGCGAAGCTCACCGGCAGGCCCGCGGCGGCGCTGCGCACGGACGCCGCCGCGAACGTGGCGGGCGGGGCGGCGCTGCTCGCGCAGGCCCAGCGCGCACAGGGCCGGCCGCTCAGCGCCGACCCCGCCGACTGGTTCGGCGCGGTAGCGGCGTTCTCGGGCGCCGGCGACAAGACCACGGCCGCCTCCTACGCCCAGGAGGTCTTCTCGGTCATCCACGACGGCGAGAGCCGCACGACGGACGCCGGTCAGCGCGTGCGGCTGAAGGCCGACCCGCGCGCCGAGGCGGCCCCGGCCCAGTTGCGCGGTCTGGGGCTGCGCCCGGCCGACAAGAGCGGGGCCGAGTGTCCGCCCACCGTGTCCTGCGAGTGGGTCCCCGCGCCGTACGAGGAGTTCGGCGAGGGCGACTACGGCAACCACGACGTCGCCGACCGGCCGAGGGACCAGACGATCGACTCGATCGTCATTCACGACACCGAGGCCGACTGGGAGACGACGCTCGGCCTGGTCCAGGACCCGACGTACCTGGCCTGGCACTACTCCGTCCGCTCCACCGACGGACTGATCGCGCAGCACGTGCGGACGAAGGACGTCGGCTGGCACGCGGGCAACTGGTACGTCAACGCGAAGTCGATCGGCATCGAGCACGAGGGCTTCCTGACCTCCCCGGACGCGTGGTACTCGGAGGCCATGTACCGGACCTCCGCGCGACTGGTCGCCTATCTCGCCAAGCGCTACGACATCCCGCTGGACCGCCAGCACGTCCTGGGGCACGACAACGTGCCGGCGACGACCACCTCGGGCATCCCCGGGATGCACACCGACCCGGGCCCCTACTGGGACTGGGCGCACTACTTCGCGCTGATGGGCAAGCCCTTCCACCCCTCGGCCGGGCCGGGCGCGCAGGTCGTCACGGTGCTCCCCCCGTACGCGAAGAACCGTCCGCAGTACACGGGCTGCACGGCGGCCGGTCAGGCCTGTCCCTCGCACGGGTCGAGCGAACTGTGGCTGCGCACGGCTCCCTCGGACGACGCCCCGCTGGTCAGGGACGTCGGCCTGCGGCCCGGTGGTGAGGACTCGACCACCGACGTCAACGACCTCGGCTCGCGGGTGTCCACCGGTCAGCAGTACGTGGTGGCCGGGCGGCAGGGCGACTGGACGGCCGTGTGGTACCTCGGCCAGAAGGCGTGGCTGAAGAACCCGCGCAAGGCGCCCACGGCGGTGCCCGCGAAGGGCCTCGTGATCACGCCCAGGGCGGGGCGCGAGGACATCCCCGTCTACGGCAGGGCCTATCCGGAGGCGGCGGCCTACCCCGCGGGGATCACCCCGCAGGCCCTGTCCCCGTTCTCGTACAAGCTGCCCGCCGGGCAGCGCTACGTCGCGGGCGCGAAGGTGCACGGCGAGTACTTCTACTCCCCGACCTTCGACACGGCGGGGCACCAGGTGGTGCGTGGGAAGAACACGTACTACGAGATCCAGTTCGGCCACCGGGTCGCGTACGTGAACGCGGACGACGTCCAGGTGACGGACGCGCGGCACTGAGGACGGCGGTGTCCTGGCCCGTAGCGGGTGAGGACGCGTGAACGGCCGGTCCGGGAGCCCCCCGGGCCGGCCGTCGGCGTATCCTCCGGTCGCGCCTCGACCGTGCTCAGCCCTGCTGGAACATCTCGGCGGGCAGCGGCTTGAGCAGGGTGTACAGGTCGTCGGTGATCGGCCGGTCCCAGGCGGCGATGGTCACCAGGACGTTGTCGCTGCGGTCGAACTGCACGCAGGAGATCCGGCTCTCGGAGAGCTTGAGGCGGCGCACGATCAGCAGGTTGTCGCCCTGCATGACGGGCATGTCCTCGGCGCCCACGACCTCGACGTCCTCGTCGTTCTCCAGGGCGAGGAGAAGCTGCGCGACCTCGAAGGGCACCTGGTTGTCGGCCAGTTCCCGGGCCGGGGAGCCCTCGGGCAGGTTGCCGATGATCATCGCGGGGCCCCGGCCGCCGAAGAGGTCGTAGCGCAGGAAGACCCCTTGACAGCTGCCGTCGGGGGCGGGAAGGAGTCCGGCGCCGAGGTTCCCGGGCCAGTCCCCGGGGTCCATGGCCAGGACGTCGAACGCGGGGCCCGCGGGCGTGGCGGGGTTGCGGCGGCGGAGGAAGGACATGCCGCCATGGTACGTGCCCGGCAGGGGTGACCGGCGGGCACCCCTGCGTGACGAGGCCCGCTCCGCGAGGGCGTGTTCCCGTGCGGCGCCCGGGCTGCCGACCCCGTCCCGGCGCGCGGACAACGGCCCGCGCGAGGGCGGCAGTGCGGTGCGGGAGACCGGTGGGCACCCCTCGCGGCGATCGGTGGGCACCCCTCGCGGAGACCTTCGCGCGCCTGCCGCGGATGCCTTCGCGGGAACCTCGCGGAGACCTGTGCGCAAGACTCGCGAAACATGACTCTCACCCTTCACTTCAGGGTGAGACCGAGCAGCGGGGGCGAGCGGAAAACGCCTTGCCCGGGTTCCGGCGGGGACCTAGGTTCTCGGGCGACCCGCCGCACCCGTGGACCACGGTGCGGACCGAGGCGCCGCACGCGCGAGCCGGGGCGCGCCCCTCGCACGCCGCACCGCGCCGCTTGCCGGCCTGTTCCCCTCCCCCTGGAGATCTCGTTGCTCTTCGCCCCCGCCGTTCCCGCCGATCTCGACGGCCTGCTGCCCCTCCTCCACGCCGATCCGGCCAGCTCTGTGACGCCTGGCCTGTACCGGGAGCGGCTGGCTCGCGACCAGTACCGGGAGGCCCACACCTGGATCGCCCGTCCGGCTCCCGGCGCGCCCGCGCTGGCGGTGGCGGTGTGGTGGGCGGGCCCGGAGGAGGCGCTGCCCGCCGTGCTCGACGCGGTGTGCGTGGCCCCGGCGGTGGGAGAGGGGCCCGAGCGGGTGGCACTGGCCGCCGCCCTGCTCACCGCCGGGCACGCGTACTTCGCCGGGCGGGGGCTTGACTCCGCGCCGGAGTACCACGTCTTCCTGCCCGCCGACTGGCATGCGCGCCCGGAGGTCGCGGCCGCACTCGGCTGGCGGCGCGAGGCGGCGCGCCTGGCCGGACTGACGGTGAGCGTGGAGCGCCTGCGCTACGAGTGGGAGGCCTCTCGCGGGCTGCCGGGGCCGGCCCGGCGGCTCCGCTTCCACGCCGAGCCCGACGACGAGGTCTTCGTGGACCTGTTCCGGCGCTGCCTCGAAGGGACCCTCGACGCGGCCTGCGCGCGGGAGGCCGCGGAGCTGGGCGCCGGGGAACAGGCCCGGCGGGACCTGGCCTTCTACCGCGACACCATGCCCGGTGAGCGTTCGTGGTGGCGGGTGGCCCGGGACGCGGCGGGCGAGGCGGTCGGTTTCGCCGTACCCTCGCGCAACCACGAGTGTCCTGTCGTCGGCTACCTCGGTGTGCTGCCCGAGTACCGGGGGAACGGATACGCCGACGAACTGCTGGGCGAGATCACCCGGGTGCTGGCCGAGGCCGGTGCGCGGCGCGTGCGCGCCGACACCGACCTCGGGAACACGCCGATGGCCGCCTCCTTCGAACGGACCGGCTACGTCAGCCGCTCGCGGCGGCTGGTGCTGTCCGCGGCCTGATGCGGGCGCCGGAGGGCTCAGGCGGCGGAGGCGTCGGCGTCCTCGTCCTGTTCTTCCGCCTCCGCGGGCGGCACGACCGCGACCGGCGCGGCGGCGTGCAGCAGCACGGCCTGGGTGACGGAACCGAGGATGCGGCCGGGCTGGAGCAGTCGCCTGCGGTGGCGGCCCACCACGACGAGTTCGGCGTCCGCCGAGGCGGCGACGAGATGGCCCGCCGCGTCTCCCGCGGCGACCGAGACGAGCACGTCGACCTTCGGATGGGCGGCCCGGTGGCGGTCGACCACCCCCTGCGCCATCGCGAGGCATTCGTTCTCCGCGGCCTCCTGGTCCTCGACGGAGGGCGTGTAGTCGCCGAGCGCGGTCCACGCGAGGGCGGGCCAGGGGTAGGCCGAGACCACGTGCAGGACGGCGCCGCGCATGGCGGCCTCCGCGAAGCCGAACTCGACGGCCCGCTCGTCGGTGACGTCGGCGGGAAGGCCGAGGACGACACGTGGTCCCGGCGAGACCTCCATCGCCATGTCCTCGGGGACCGCGCGCCCGGGCCGCGGGACGACCACGACGGGGCAGGCCGCCTCGCGCGCCGCGGCCATGCCGTTGGACCCGAGCAGCAGGCTCGCGAAGCCGCCCCGCCCGCGCGAGCCGAGGACGAGCAGCTGACCGTCCGCGCCCATGTCGGGCAGGACGGCGTCGGGGGCGCCCTCGACGGTGACGAACTCCAGGGGCGGCAGCTCCGTCCGCTCGCCGAGGCTCTGCCGCAAGCGGTCGAGCACCGGATCGCCGACGGGCTCCTCACCCGCCGCCAGCACCTCGGGCTGGGCCCAGGCTGCGTACTGGCGTACGTGCGCGATCCGCAGGACGCTGCCGCGCATCCGCGCCGCCCCGATCGCCCAGTCCAGGGCCCGCAGGCTGTCCTCCGAGCCGTCCACCGCGGCCAACACCGGCAGGTCACTCATGTTCTTCCTCGTTCCCGGCACACGCCATATCGGTCTATCCCGGCCAAGCCTCGCTCAGCGGGGGCCCGGAAGGGGAGAGCCGAAGGGCCCGTGTCGGGACGGGTTCTCCTCCTGCGCCCTCCCCCGCACCCGTCCGCCCGGTGTGTCCAGGAAGGGCAGTACGTGGGCGAGGAAGGCGTCGGGGCGGGTGGCGTGCACGAGGTGCCCCGCGTCCACCGTGACGAGCCGGGCGCCGGGTATCCGCTCGGCGAGCGCGGCCACGGAGACCTGGTCGACGACGCTGTCCGGTCCCCCGGCGATCGCGAGGACCGGCAGGTCGATCCGGTCCATGCGCCGCCACCACGCCGGGTCGGGCTGGTTGCGGGGGCGTTCGGTCGCGAGGACCATGCGCCAGTCGAAGGTGAGCGGGCCTTCGGGCCGTGCGGGCGGCGGCCGGGGCGGGTCGAGCGGAAGGGGTGCGGGCACGTCCTCCAGGACGAGGCTGCGCACGAGGCGCGGCCGGTCCTGGGCGAGCAGGCAGGCGACCAGTCCGCCCATCGAGTGGGCGAGGACGTCGACGCGGGTGAGTCCGAGCGCGCCGAGGAAGGCGTGCACGTCGTCGCGCATGAGTTCGTACGAGTACTGCCCGGGCCACGTGCTCGCGCCGTGTCCGCGCAGGTCGAGGGCGTAGACCCGGTGCCGGTGGGCAAGGGGGCCGAGCACGGGCTGCCAGTCGGTTCCCCCCTCGCCCCGGGCGTGCAGGAGGAGGAGCGGGGGCGCGTCTTCGGGGCCCGCGACGCGGTAGGCGAGGGTGATGCCGTGGGCGCGCAGGGTCCGGGGCTGGTCCGCGGGGTGCTGATCCATGGCAGAGTCCTCCCCCACCGCGTCGGCGATCAGACATCGGTTCGGGGCGGGCACGATCCCGGGCGGGTGGCCGGCGAGGCGGCCGCCGGCCACCGGCCCGGTGAGAGTCCGCGATTCCGGTGGCCTTGTCGACGATGTCGAGGTCGTAGTGGTGGCCCACCTGGTCGTCCCGGGCCCGCTGGACGCGCAGGGCGGCGGTGCCCGTGGCGGTCCTGACGGCCTTCAGGGGCCGGCGCGAGGTGAACGAGGGGGCGACGGTGTCGCGGGCGACGGCGGTGTAGCGGAAGTTGTCCTTGATCTCCTGGTTAGTGTCGCCCTTGAGCCGGACGGTCCGGGTCGGGCCGCTGAGCGTCCCCGACCTGGCGTAGGGCGGCTGCGGGTTCGCCGGCCACACGCCCCCCTGGTAGATGTCGTGCTTGTCAGCGGCCATGTTGACGCGGGCGATCTCGGTGCGGTCCTTGTAGACCTCGACGAAGAGGGCTTGGGCGGTGGTCGCCTCGAAGCGGTCGGCGAGGCCGCTGTCGGTGACGGCCTGATAACCGTGGTCGACCTCGACGTAGGACCTGGAGCCGTCGTTGACGGCGGTGAAGTCCTTCTGTGCGATGGACCGTTCGTCGTTGATGTTGAGGTGCGAGTGGCCCGGCTGCGCGCGCGGACAGCGGTGACCGTGCCGGGCCGTCGCGCGGCGTGGATCAGCCCTGTTCGCGCAGGAGGGCCACCGCGCGGTACACCAGCGCGGCCTCCTGGGACCTGCCGAGCTGTTCGAGGCAGTGGGCCTCGTCGTCGCGGCTGGAGAGCGTGTCGGGATGACCCGCGCCCAGGACACGCTCGCGGTGGTCGGCGACGGAACGGTACACGTCCAGGGCCTCGTCCCAGCGGCCGAGCCAGCCGAGGGCGACAGCGATCTCGCGGTGGCTGACGAGGGTGTCGGGGTGCGCGGGGCCGAGGAGCCGCACGCGTGCCGCGGCCACGTCCCGGGCCTGGGCCAGGGCCTCCGCCCAGCGGCCGAGCCGGCCGAGGTTCACGCCCAGGCCGTGGCGGGCCCGCAGGGTCTCGGGCGCCTCGGAGCCGTCCGCGCGGGTGCGGTCCTCGATCAGCGCGCGGTAGAGCTCCAGTGCCTCGGTGATGCGGCCGAGACGTCCGAGGCCGATGCCGACCTCGTAGCGGGCCGCCAGGGTGTCGGGGTGCAGGGCGCCCAGGACGCGTGCGCGGCCCTCGGCCACCGCCCGGTAGCTGTCGAGCGCCTCGCTCCAGCGCCCGAGCCGGCCGAGGGCGTGGGCGGTCTCGTACCGGGTGAGCAGGGTGTCGGGGTGGACCGCGCCCAGGACGCGTGCGCGGTCCCGGGCGGTCTGCTCGGCCAGGCGCAGGCAGTCCTCCAGCAGGCCGAGGCGGCCGAGGGTGTAGGCGAGGTTGTGGCGACAGCACAGGGTGTCGGGGTGGTCCGGCCCCATGGCACGTTCCCGGGCGGCGAGGACGGAGCGGTAGACCTCGTGGGCCTCGAAATGGCGGCCGAGCCTGCCGAGGACGTAGGCCGTCTCGTGGCGGGCCATGAGCGTGTCGGGGTGCTCGGGACCGAGCGTGCGTTCCCGGGCCTCCGCGACCCTGGTGTACTCGCGCAGGGCGTCCGCGAGGCGGCCGGTCCTGCTGAGGCTCAGGGCGATCTCGCACCGGCTGGCGAGCGTGTCGGGGTGGGCGGGGCCCAGCAGGTGCGCGCGTTCGGCGGCGACCGCCCGGTGCACCTCCCCCGCCTCCTCCCAGCGGCCCAGCCGCCCCAGGCTCAGCCCCGCCTGGTGGCGGCTGCCGAGATGGGCGAGGAGTTCGGGCGCCGCAATCGGCGCGCGCTGTTCGACCGGGGCGGGCACGCCGCCCGCGGCCCGGGCGGACCAGATGGCGGACAGTCCGGCGGCCGCGTCGGACGGCGGCGGACGGCGCGCCCCGGTGGTGACGCTCGCCTTGTGACCCGCCGTCATGCCCCGCGTCCAGGCGGGCAGCGGGGCTTCGGGGGCGGCTGCGCCCGGCCACGCGCGCGGCACGGCGGGCCGGGCGGTGGGCAGCTTCTCGGTGAGTCGTGCGGCGACGTCCCCGGCGTCCTGCGGGCGCCGTCCGGGGTCCTTGGCGAGCAGGTCGAGGACGACGCGGTCGAGGTGGTCGGGTACGTCCGGCCGGTGCTCGCTCGGGGGGCGCGGCGCGGTGTCGCTGTGCCCGACGAGGATCGCCCACACGTCGTCGAAGGCGAAGGGCGGCTCGCCGGTGGCGAGTTCGTAGAGCACACAGCCCAGGGAGTAGAGGTCGCTGCGCCGGTCGACGCTCTCTCCGCCGATCTGCTCGGGCGACATGTAGTGCGGGGTGCCCATGGCGACGCCGGTGCCGCTCAGCCGTGAGGTGAAGCCGATGTCGTGGCCCAGCCGCGCGATGCCGAAGTCGCAGATCTTCACGCTGCCGTCGGCGAGCCGCATGATGTTGGCGGGCTTGAGGTCGCGGTGCACGATGCCCTGTTCGTGGGTGTGCGCGAGGGCGGCGGCGACCTGGGCCCCGATGTCGACGACGACGTCGAGGGGCAGCGGGTGCGGGGTGTGGTCCTCCAGGAGCTGGCTGAGGTTGCGGCCCTCCAGGAGCTCCATGACGAGGTACAGGACGCCCTCGTGCTCACCGAAGTCGTGGACGACGGTGACGCCCCGGTGCTGGAGGGCGGCGGCGACCCGCGCCTCCCTGCGGAAGCGCTCGCGCAGGACCCGGGTGAAGTCGGCGTCGCGCCGCGCGCCGAGGGGCTTGAGGCATTTGACGGCGACCCGGCGGCCCAGCGACTCGTCGCGGGCCCGCCACACCTCGCCCATGCCGCCGCGCCCGATCAGGTCCAGCAGCCGGTAGCGGCCCTGGATCAGCCTGGTGTCCGCCATCGCGTGCCGTCGCCCCCGTCGCTTCGCCGCGCTGTCCCCGAAGTGTCCAGTATGGCCGTCCCCGTGCCACGTGGGTACGGGGAGGGCCGGGCGCCCGGGCCGAGCCGTGCGACGGCGCCGAGGATGTGCTGGGGCGGGAACTGCCAGCGCACCGTGGTGGGAACGGCCCGCAGCAGCCGCCCCGTCGAGCGCAGCCGCCGGGTCACGACGGCGGGCGGCGGGGCGGGGGCGCCGTAGAGCGCGTGGGCCCACGGAGGGAGTGAGCCGTAGGCGAGCGAGGCGACCCGGCGCCACAGGACGGCGCGGGCCGGCCGGAGGGCGGGGGGTACGGGCGGGCGGCGCAGGAAGTCGTCGACCTCGCGGGCCTCGGGCCCGACCGCGAGTTCCGCCTTCATGCCGCGGAAGTAGGCGTCGAGTTCACCGACGGTGGCGGGCACCTGGGCCGGGTCGAGGCCGACGAGCCGTGCGGAGGTGCGCTGCTCCGTGACGTAGCGGTCGGCGAGCGCGTCGGTGAGCCGGAAGCCGGAGCGGCGCACGGTGTGCAGGTAGGAGGAGATCTCGGCGCAGTGCACCCACAGGAGGAGTCCGGGCTCGTCGACGCCGTAGCGCTCACCGGTGTCGGGGTCGGTGGCGCCGAGCGCGCGGTGGATGCGGCGGACGCGGGCGGCGGCCTGCTCCGCGTCCTCGGTGGGCGCGTAGGTGGTGGCGGCGACGAAGCGTGCGGTGCGGATCAGCCGGCCCCAGGCGTCCTCGCGGAAGTCGGAGTTCTGCATGACGGCGCGCAAAGTCCTCGGGTGCAGGGCCTGGAAGTAGAGGGCGCGGACTCCGGCCACCCACATCATGGGGTCGGCGTGCAGTCGCCAGGTCACGGTGTCCAGTCCGAAGAGCCCGGCGTCGGGCGCGCGGTCGGGGTGCGGCTGCTCGGCCATGCCGGCGCCTCCTCGGCTTGTCGGGTACGGCCTGCCGGAAGGGGACCGCCCCGCCGATTCTGCCTCCGGGCGGGCCGGCCCGCGTCGCCGGGCCCCGTCAGTTCGCCGCTTCGAGGGTGCGCAGGAGTTGTGCGCAGGCGTCGGCGCAGTCGCGGCAGGCGCGGACGCAGTCGGCAAAGCCCGGGTCCCGCCGGTCCGCGCAGCGGGCGGCGCAGTCGAGGCACGCCTCGTCCGCGCAGCGGGCGGCGCAGTCGAGGCACGCCTCACGGCACCAGGCGAGCCGGAAGCTCAGCTCGGCCTCGTCCTCGGCCCGGCGCGGGGGTTCCTCGGTCAGCAGGCGCGCGGTGCGGTCGCAGATCTCCACGCAGGTCAGCGCGCGGTTGCTGTGGTCGAGGCCGTGTGCGTGACGGGCGCAGGCCCGCGCGCAGGCCCGGCAGGACTCGACGCAGGCGAAGCGCTGTTCGAGGTAGCGCACGAGCAGTGCGCGATCCCATTCCCCGTCCGCCTGCCGCGCGGGGCGGGTACTCGCCGAGGTCATGGGGACTCCTCTCTCCGGCACCGGACACGGGCGGCGCGCGTGACCGTGGTGCGGGTTGCCGGTCACGGGGCGCCCAAACCGGCCGGTCCACCCCGGTGCGACCGTCCCGTACGCAAGATCGCCACGAACCGCGGGTGTGCGGACCCCTGGCCCGGGAAAGGGACGTGCGCATGACACTGACCTTGTCCCCCACCCGGCGTCCGGTACGGCAGTTGGCCGCGGCCTCCGTCGGCAACGCCGTGGAATGGTACGACTGGTACGCCTACACGTTCCTGGCCACCTACATCGCCGATCAGGTCTTCCCGAAAAGCGCGGACAACTCCCTGGTCCCGCTGCTGTCCACCTTCGCGGTGTTCGCGGTGGGCTTCTTCATGCGGCCGGTCGGCGGTCTGCTGATGGGCGCGGTCGCCGACCGCCGCGGCAGGCGCGCCGCGCTCACGGTGACGATCCTGCTGATGGGCGGCTCCAGCCTGCTGGTCGGGCTGACGCCGACCTACGCCTCGGCGGGCGTGCTCGCGCCCGTCGTGCTGGTCCTCGCCCGGCTGCTCCAAGGGCTGTCGGTGGGCGGGGAGTTCGCCGCCTCCACGACCTTCCTCGTCGAATCGGCCGGTGCCGGCAGGCGCGGTCTCTTCTCCAGCTTCCAGTACGTCTCGACGACGGTCGGGCAGCTCATCGCCTCGGGCGTCGCCGCGCTCCTGGTGCGCCTGCTGGACGACGGGCAGATGGAGGCGTGGGGCTGGCGGCTGCCCTTCGTCCTGGGCGCGCTGCTGAGCCTCGCGGGGTTCTGGATCAGGCGCGGGGCGCACGAGACGCGCAGCGCCGAGCAGGCGGCGGCGCGCCCCGGACTGTTCGAGGCGCTGCGCCGGTATCCGCGTGCCTCGCTGCTGATCGGCGGGATCACTGCGGGCGGCACCCTCGCCTACTACACCTGGACCTCGTACCTGCCCACCTACGCCGAGCTGAACGCCGACGTCCCGAAGTCGGACGCGCTGCTCGCGAGCACCCTGGCGCTGGCCTTCTTCGCCGTACTGCAACCGGTCGGCGGCCTGCTGTCGGACCGCTACGGACGCCGGCCGCTGCTGCTGTTCTTCGGCCTCGGTTTCGCGCTGCTGTGCGTTCCGTTGCTGAAGCTGATCGACGGTTCCTTCGTGTCGCTCCTGCTGGTGAGCTGCGCCGGCATGGTGCTGCTGACCGGGTTCACGTCCATCTCCGCGGCCGTCAACGCGGAGGTCTTCCCCGCCCGCGTGCGGGCGGCCGGGATCGGGTTCCCCTACTCGCTGACGGTCGCGTTGTTCGGCGGGACCGCCCCGTACATGGGCACTCTGTTCAAGCAGCTGGAGCGGCCCGGGCTCTTTCCGTGGTACGTCGCGGCGCTGTGCCTCGTCTCCTCGGTGGTGTACCTGAGGCTGCCGGAGACGGCGCACCGCGCACTGGACCGCTGAGGGGGCCGACCGCTGAGCGCGGGCCCGGCGAGGGGTGGCCCGTCCACAACTCGAACGGCGCGCCGAAGTTGCCGGGCCCCGGCCGGCGGGCGAACGTCGGGGGTGGTGCCGCGCCGTCGTCGCCGGGTGGCGGTGGCGGGCGCGGCGCGACGCCCGTGGCCCCCGGACAGCAGGAGTTGAAGTCTCATGGCAGCGCGCAGCAGACAGGTGGCCGTCGACCTCGGCAGTGCGACGCTGCGGCTGCACAGCGCGGACCGCGAGGAGGGCTGGTCGAGTCCGCACGTCGCGGTCGTCGACGAGGGCGGGACGGTCCGCACCTGGGGGTCCGAGGCGCTGGCGATGGCGGGCCGGATGCCCCCGCACCTGCGTCTGGCGCGTCCGGTGACCGCCGGGGCGGTGACCGATCTGGCGCTCGCGGCGCGGCTGCTCGGCATGGGGTTGCGTGCGGCCTGTGGCAAGCGGCGCGGACTGCGCGGACTGCGCGCCCTCGTGTGTGTGCCGGACCACGCCACCTCCATGGAACAGCACGTGCTGCGGCAGGCGTGCCGGGACGCGGGTCTCGCCCAGGTGACCTCGGTGCCGCACTCGGTGGCCGCGGCCGTGGGCGCCCGGGTGTGCTCGACCCCGTCGGGCGCCCTGCTGGTGGACGTGGGCGAGCACCGCACGACGGCCTCGATGATCGCCTTCGGCTCGACCCTCGCGACCCGGACCGTCAAGAGCGGGGCCGGAAGCGCGGACGCGCTGCTCGTGCGGTACGCGCGGGACCGGCACGGGCTCACCGTGGGGGCGGGGGTGGCCGAGGAGGCGAAACTGGCCGCGGCCGAGGATCGCGAGGTGGTGGCGGTACGGGGTCAGGACCGCACGAACGGGCTGCCGCGGGTGGAGGACCTGCCGGTCGCGGAGATCCGGGCGCTGCTGCGCTCGACCTACGAGGACACGGCGCGGCTGATCAGCGCGGTCCTGGACGCGAGCCCCGCCGAACTCGTCGACGACGTCCACGACCGCGGCCTGCTCCTGCTCGGCGGCGGCGCCCGGCTGCACGGGCTGGACGTGTTCCTGCGCGAGCGGCTCCGCATTCCGGCGCACGTCGTGGACTCCGGGGGCGCGACCGCCGTCGCGGGCGCCTGGGAGCTGGCCTGCGGAGAGAACACGCCCGTTCTGCTCTGACCGGGCCCCGGGCCCCCGCGCCTGGCCGCCCTTACCCCGTTGACCTGCCCCTTCGCACGGCCCTCCGCCCCCCGCCCGGTCTGTGCGCGCGACGGGCGCGCGATGATGGAGGGAGGCGTCCCTCGCGAGCAGCGCGGGTGGACGCGGTGCACGAGGAGGTGGCCACGGGCGTGGCGAAGGCAGTGGCGGCAGGGATCCCGGCCCAGCGGGTCATCACCGATCCGGACAGCGTGGCCGCTTACCGGCACGACGAGGCGGAGTGGGCCCCGCACGGCGTCCCGCTCGCCGTCGTCCGTCCCCGGGACACCGAGGAGGTGCGGGCGGTGGTCGCGTACTGCGTGGAGCACCGGATACCGCTCGTGCCGCGCGGGGCGGGCACGGGCCTGTCGGGCGGCGCCAACGCGGTGGACGGGGCGATCGTGCTGTCCTTCGAGGACATGAACCGGGTCCTGCGCGTCGACCCGGCCGAGCGGATCGCCGTGGTCCAGCCCGGCGTCGTCAACGACGACCTGCGGGCCGCCTGTGCCGAGTACGGCCTGTGGTATCCGCCGGACCCGGCGAGTTCCCCGTGGTCGACGATCGGCGGGAACGCGGCGACCAACGCGGGCGGCATGTGCTGCGTCAAGTACGGGGTGACCCGCGACTACGTCCTGGGCCTCGAAGTGGTCAACGGCCTCGGGGAGATCGTCCGGGTGGGGCGGAGCACCGCGAAGGGGGTCTCCGGCTACGACCTCTGCGGTCTCCTCGTCGGCTCGGAGGGCACGCTCGGTGTGATCACGGAGATCACCGTCAAGCTGCGGCCGGCCCGGCTGCCGGAGCGCACGGTCGCGGGCTACTTCGACTCGGTGGTGGCCGCCGGAGAGGCGGTGAGCGCCGTGACGGCCGCCGGGGTGGTGCCCTCGGCGCTGGAGCTGGTGGACCGGCACTGCCTCGCGGCGGTCGACGCGTGGAAGAACATGGGCCTGTCGACGGACGCGAACGTCGTGCTGCTCGGCCGGGTGGACACGCCGGGCGCCGAGGGGGACGCGGAGGCCGCCGTGCTCCTGGACTGCTTCGAGCGGTCCGGGGCGAGCTGGGCGGCGCGGTCCACCGACCAGCAGGAGGCCGATGCCCTGTTCGAGGCGCGGCGGCTGGCCTACCCGGCGCTGGAGCGGCTGGGCCCGGTGCTGACGGAGGACGTGTGCGTGCCGCGAGCGGCGGTGCCCGAGATGCTCGCGCGGATCGAGCGGGCCGCCGAGCGGCACGACATCCTGGTCGCCAACATCGCGCACGCGGGCGACGGCAATCTGCACCCGCTGATCATCACCCGGCCCGGGGACGAGGCGGCGGCGGCGCGGGCCCGGCTCGCCTTCGAGGACATCCTGGACGACGCCCTCTCGCTGGGCGGAACGGTGACCGGCGAGCACGGCGTGGGCCTGCTCAAGATGCGCGGCATGGACCAGGAGGTGGGCCCCGCCGCTCTCGCGATGCAGCGCGCGGTGAAGGCGGCCCTGGACCCGCACGGCATCCTCAACCCGGGGAAGGTCGTCGTCTCAGGGCGGGCACTCGTCTGAGTCCGGCACGTGAAGGAGCCGCCACCCCTGCCGGGGGCGGCGGCTCCTTCACGTGGCTGTCCTGACCGGTTCTCAGGCGGGACGCCCGCCTCTGCGGCGGTGGCTCGCGACGAGTTCGGCGTAGCGGCGGCCACTGGTCTTGACGGTGCGCTTCTGCGTCCTGTAGTCGACGTGGACGAGGCCGAACCGCTTGTCGTAGCCGTTGGCCCACTCGAAGTTGTCCATCAGCGACCACGCGAAGTACCCGGCGAGCGGGGCGCCCTTGCGCAGGGCGCGCGTGCAGGCCGCGAGGTGGTCCTCCAGGTAGCGCACCCGGTCCGGGTCGTTCACGCCGCCGTCGGCGCCGACGACGTCGGGCCAGGCGGAGCCGTTCTCGGTGACGTAGATCTTCCGGACCCCGTACTCCTCGGTCAGCCGCAGCAGCGTCCGCTCGATGCCGTTCGCGTCGATCTCCCAGTCCATCCCCGTGCGCGGGACGTGCAGCCGGCGCACGGCCCGGGCGTAGGGCGCGGGTCCTGCGGGGTCGTTGGTGACGACGGCGGGCATGTAGTAGTTGAGCCCCAGCCAGTCCAGCGGCTGCGCTACGGTCTCCGCGTCCCCGTCCCGTACCGGCAGCTCGACCCCGTACACCTCGGTCATGTCCTCGGGGAAGCCCCGGCCGTGCAGCGGGTCCAGCCACCAGCGGTTGGTGTGGCCGTCCATGCGCCGGGCCGCCGCCGCGTCCGCCTGCGAACCGGTCGCCGGGTCCACGGGGTTGAGGTTGAGCACGATGCCCACCCGGGCGTCGGGCACGGCGGCCCGGATCGCGCGGGTGGCGAGTCCGTGCCCGAGCAGCAGGTGGCAGGAGGCCCGGACGGCGGCGGTCAGATCGCTGACCCCGGGGGCCATCGTCCCTTCGAGGTGGCCGATCCACGCGGAGCACAGCGGCTCGTTGAGGGTCGCCCAGTTCTTGACGCGGTCACCGAGGCGTTCGGCGACCACCGAGGCGAAGTGCGCGAAGTGTTCCGCGGTCCGCCGTTCGGGCCAGCCGCCCCGGTCCTGGAGGGCCTGCGGCAGGTCCCAGTGGTACAGCGTCGGGAAGGGCTCGATGCCCTCGGCGAGCAGCCCGTCCACGAGCCGGTCGTAGAAGTCGAGGCCCTCGGCGTTGACCGGCCCGTCACCGCCGGGCAGGACGCGGGGCCAGGCCACCGAGAAGCGGTAGGCCCCGGCGTTCAGCTCCTTGACCAGGCCGAGATCCTCGCGCCAGCGGTGGTAGTGGTCGCAGGCCACGTCACCGGTGTCACCGCCGGCCACCTTGCCCGGGGTGTGCGAGAAGCTGTCCCAGATGGACGGCCCCCGGCCGCCCTCGGCGACGGCCCCCTCCACCTGGTACGCGGCGGTGGCCACGCCCCAGAGGAAGCCGTCGGGGAGAGCGGCGTGATCGAAGGGGTCGCCACCGGCCGGGACGGCAGCCGTCATTTGACGGCTCCCGCGGTCAGTCCGGTCACCAGGTACTTCTGGAGCAGCAGGAAGCCCGCCACGATCGGCACGCTGACCACGAGGGAGGCTGCCATGACCTGGTTCCAGTAGACGTCGTTCTGCGTCGCGTAGCCCTGGAGGCCGACGGCGAGGGTACGGGTCTGGTCGTTGGTCATGACGGAGGCGAACAGGACCTCGCCCCAGGCCGTCATGAAGGCGTACACGGCGACCGCGACGATACCGGGGATGGCGGCCGGCACGACGACGCGGAAGAGCGCGCCGAGCGGACCGCAGCCGTCGACCTTGGCGGCCTCGTCGAGTTCCTTGGGCACCGAGTCGAAGTAGCCGATCAGCATCCAGATCGCGAAGGGCAGCGAGAAGGTCAGATACGTGATGATCAGGCCGAAGCGCGAGCCGAACAGCGGGAGGCCGGTGGCGTTGCCGATGTTGACGAAGATGAGGAACAGCGGCAGCAGGAAGAGGATGCCGGGGAACATCTGCGTCGACAGCACCGAGATCGTGAAGACCCGCTTGCCGGGGAAGCTGTACCGGCTGACGGCGTAGGCCGCGAAGACGGCGATGATCACCGAGCAGATGGTCGCCGCGCCCGCCACGACCAGCGAGTTCACGAAGTAGTCCGCGAGCGGGATGGTCTTCCAGATGTCGATGTACGGGCTGATCGTGAGGCCCGACGGGATCCAGTGGAACTCCCCGGACACGTCCTTGAGCGGCTTGAGCGAGCTGCTGATCATGACGTAGACGGGCAGCACGACGAAGAAGGTCAGGACGGTCAGGAAGACCCGGCGCACCCAGATGAAGGACTTCGGCGGGGCCATCGGCGAACGCGGGGCCTTGCCCTTGTCCGCCCGGGACGCGGAGCCCGATGTCTTCGTCACGGCCGGCGTGACGGAGGTTGCGCTAGGCATCGGAGCCCTTCCTTCCGCGCGAGGTGAGCAGGAGGTACACGGCCGTCACCACGAGGAGGAAGAGCAGCAGCAGGACGGACATGGCCGAACCGGTGCCGAAGTTCCAGGAGACGAAGGACGACTGGTAGATGTGGATCGAGATGAGGTCCGCGGACTCCGGCGCCGAGTCCCCGAAGAGGATGAACGGCGTGTTGAAGTCGTTGAAGGTCCACAGGAACAGGACGAGCACGAGGACCTGGTTGACGGGGCGCAGGGAGGGCAGGGTGATCCTGCGGATCTGCTGCCACATCGTGGCGCCGTCGATGCTGGCGGCCTCGTAGAGGTCCTTGGGGATGTTCTGGAGGGCGGCCATCACGATGAGGAACGCGAAGGGCCAGGTCTTCCAGACGGCGACGACGCACAGGGCGATGAAGCTGTTGTTGCCCAGCAGCCAGAAGGGCTTGTCGTCGGTGAGGCCGAGCTGATCGTGGACGACGTGGTTCACCAGGCCGTTGTCCCGCTGGAACATGAAGGCCCAGGTGATGACGGCGGCGTAGATGGGCAGCGCGTACGGGGTCAGGAAGATGGCCCGCAGGACGCCCCGGCCCTTGAAGTTGTCCTGGAGGAAGATCGCGGCCGCGACCCCGATCAGCCAGCAGGAGGCCACCGAGATGACGGTGAAGACGCAGGTCACCCAGAAGGAGTGCAGCAGCGCCTTGCCGACCGGCTCGCTGAAGTCGATCGCGAGGTGGAAGTTGTCGAAGCCGGACCAGGGGGCGGCGCCCCAGTCACGGATGTAGAACTGCGTCAGTTCCTTGAAGGCCATGAAGATGCCGACGACCATCGGCACCATGTGGACGAGGAGCTCGAAGAGCAGTGCGGGGAGCAGCAGCAGATAGGGCAGACCGATCTTGCGCACCCGGTCGGGGATGCGCAGCCTGCGCTTTCGCTTCGGCCCGGGGCCGGGCCCCTTCACGGGGCCCGGCGTCGCCTGCTCGGGAGCGGCGGTGGCTGTCATGTTCAGTAGCTCACTTCGGCATCTGCTGCTGGGCCTTGTTCAGGCGTTCCTTGACGTTCTCCGTCGTGATCTTGCGACCCGCGGCGGCGTCCGCCCACAGCTCCTTGACCGCGGTGCCCACCGTGGTCTCGAACTGCGACTCGGAGGGGACCTGCGGAAGCGGGCTCGCGCTGTTGAGCAGGGTGTCCTTGAGGACCTTGGTGTCCTGCTTGTTGAAGGCGGCGTCCTCCTGCGCGGTCTTGACCGGCGGGATGGAGCCGTAGGTCTTGTTGAGGACCTTCTGCTCCGCGTCGCTCGTCATGAACTTGACGAACTTCTGGGAGGCGTCGAGGTTCTTGGTGTTCTTGAAGACGGCCATGTTGATGCCGGCGACCATGGAGTTGGTCTGCTTGTCGGCGCCCGGGGTGCCGGAGGGGACCGGGACGGGGGCGACGCCGTAGTCCTCGGGCTTCATGCCGTGCGCCTCGAAGGTGCTCGCCGCGGCCTGCCACAGCACCATCGCGGTCTTGCCGCTGGAGAAGTCCTGCAGCGACTGGTTCTGGGCGTACTCGGCGTTGCCCGGGGCGATGATCTTGTCCTTGGCCATGAAGTCGACGTACTGCTTCACGGCGGCGACCGCACCGTCGGAGGTGAAGGTCGGCTTGTTGTCGGCGTCGAAGAAGTCGGCGCCGTGCTGCTTGGCGAGGACGAACACCTGGTGGATGTTGTTGGAGAGGTTGCCGCCCTCGGCGCCCAGGCCCCAGGTCTTGCCGCCCTTGGAGACCGCCTTGCCGTCCTCGACCAGCTCGTCCCAGGTCTTCGGCGGCGCGGTGATCCCGGCGTCGGCGAACATCTTCTTGTTGTAGTAAAGCGCGTAGGACAGCGAGTAGAGCGGGACCGCGGCGGGGTCCTGGCCCTCGGCGCCGGCCGCGGCCAGCGCGGCCTCGGCGAAGCGGTCCTTGCCACCGATCGCGTCGAAGTTCTTCTGGTCCCAGGGCAGCAGCGCGCCCGTCGCCTGGAGCGAGGCGGTCCAGGTGTTGCCTATGTTCAGCACGTCCGGGCCCTGACCCGAAGTGGTCGCGGCCAGAATGCGGTTGAGCAGGTCGGCCCAGGGCACGACCTCCAGCTTGACCTTGACGCCGGTCTGCTTGGTGAACTTGGCGAGCTCCTTGGTCAGGATCTTCTTGTCCGCCTGGATGCTCGGCCCCTGGTTGGAGGCCCAGTAGGTGATCGTCTTGGAAGACTTGCCGTCACTCCCGCCCCCGCTGTCGCCGCCGCCACAAGCACTGGCGGTGACGGCGAGCGTGGTGACGAGGGTGGCAGCGGCAGCGGCTCGAAGTCTGCGCATGACGGAATGCCCCTTTCCGGGGTGGTCAAGGAGTGCTGGACGCGTTCAGTCCCTGAACGGCCTCACGACTTAATTTAGGACGTGAGTTAAAACCTGAGAGAAGGTCGCGTCAAGGGCTACGGCGGGGGTATGTTGCCGTCCGGGAAGGGGCAACATGGTGGAGCGTCACAGGCGAACAGTGCGTGACCTGCGCAGAGGCAACCGCGCGGCGGTTTTGCAACGGTTGTATTTCGATGGGCCGATGAGCCGCCAGGCGCTCGTTCCAGCGACCGGGCTGAGTTCGGGTTCGATCAGCAACGTCGTCTCCGAACTCACCGCCGACGCCCTCCTGGAGGAGGCCGGGGTCGTCGAGTCGGACGGCGGCCGGCCCCGTACGCTTCTGCGGGTCTCGCCCTCGGCCGGTTACCTGATCGGGGTGGACGTCGGCGAGACGATGGTCAGGATCGAGCTGTTCGACCTCGGCATGTCCGAACTCGCGCGCTCCGAGCTGGCCCTGACCCAGCTCGGTTACGACGTCGACGTGATCGTGCGGTACATCGGCGAGGGCATCGCCTCCGTGCTCGCCGAGGCGGCGGTCCCGCCCGACCGGCTCCTGGGTGTCGGTGTGGGCGTGCCCGGCATCGTGGAGCGTTCGGGCCCCGAGGGAGCCCTGGTCCACGGGCAGACCATCGGCTGGGCCGGTGTGCCGCTGGAGACCCTGCTGCGCCAGGTCGCCGAACTGCCCCCGGAGGTCGGCTTCTACGTCAACAACGGGGCGAAGGCGCTCGGCCAGGCGGAGATGTGGTTCGGGGGCGGCCGCGGCGCCGAGGACGCGGTCATCGTCCTGTTCGGTTCCGGGGTCGGCGCGTGCATCGTGACCGGCGGCGCGATCCACGGCGGAATGCACGGCAGCGCCGGGGAGTGGGGCCATCTGACCGTCAACGTCCGTGGCCGGCGCTGCCGTTGCGGAGCGCGCGGCTGCCTGGAGGCGTACGCCGGGTCCGAGGCCCTGCTCCAGCGCTGGGTGGAGGCGGGCGGTACCGTTCCGGACGGGGCCGGGGAGGAGGAGGCGGTCACCGCGCTGCTGGCCGCCGCGGATCCCCGGGACGACGGCGGCGCGCCCGACCCGGTGGCGGTCGCCGTGCTGGAGGAGACCGCCGAGTACCTGGGCGCGGGCATCTCCGACCTGATCAACCTCTTCAGCCCGGAGCGGGTCCTGATCGGCGGCTGGGCGGGTCTCCAGCTGGGTCCGCACATCCTGGAGTCCCTGCGCCGCTACGCCGACAGCTTCTCACTGCGTCACCCGGCGGGGAAGGTCACCATCGGGATGGGGCTGCTCGGTCCGGACGCGGTGACCGTGGGGGCGGCGACGCTCGTCCTCGCCGATTTCTTCAAGAGCGGTGGCCGGCGCAGCGAACCGGTGCGCGAGGAGGAGCTGCCCGCGCTCGACCACGCCGAGTGGCGCACCGCGCACGGGCCGGGTGCCCCGCACTGATCCGTCCCCGGGGAACGGGAAGCGGGTCGGCGGACGGGTCCCGCGAGTTGCGCGCGAAGGCGCGGGGGCCCAGCGTCGGAGTGTCGGCCCCTACTCGCAGGAAGGCGCGAAGCCATGAACGGTCCCGGCCGGGACGCGGGGACGCGCGGATGAGGATCACCGTCTTCGGCGCGTCCGGGCGAGCGGGGCGGGCCTTCCTGTACGCGGCCGCGCGGGCCGGGCACACGACGACGGCCGTCGTCCGCGATCCGGCCCGGCTCGCGAAGGCACCGGCCGACCGGGTGGTCACCGGCAGCCCTTTCGACGAGAGCGAGGTCGCCGACGCTCTGGAGGGGGCCGGCGCGGCGGTGGTGGCGTACGCGCTGCGGGGCGGACGGCGCAGCGTCCCGCTGCACTCCCGCGGCACCCGCACCGTCGTCGACGCGATGCGCCGGCTGCGGGTGCCCAGGCTCCTGGTGGTCTCGGAGGCCGCGTACGGACCGCACACGGCGGGGCCGCTGAACCGCACGGTGTCCGCGCTGTACCGGGCGACGGCGCGGCCCGTGATCCGGCAGCGGGAGGACCAGGACGCCGTCATCGCGGCGAGCGGTCTTCAGTGGACGATCGTGCGGCCGGTCATCCTCATCGAGGGACCCGCGCACGGCCACCGCCGTACCCCTTTCTCCCCGCACCGCTCCCCCGCCCCGCGCACGACGTACGCGGACCTCGCGGCCCTGCTGCTGGACGCGCTGGAGGATCCGGCGACCTACCGGCGCGACCTCTACCCGTGAGCGGACGGCGCCGGGCCGCGCCCGCGCCTTACGGTCCCAGCGGCAGCACGTCCGCGTCCTGCCAGGCCCCCTCGCGCCGCACGATGAGGTGGACCGCGCTCACGCGGGTGTGGAACGGCAGCTCTCCCGCGTAGCGCCGCTCCAGCGCGTCGTACGCCGACATGTACGTCTCGGGACCTTCGTGGTTGGCGAGGGTGAGGTGGGGAGGCAGCCCCTGGGGCCCGAAGATCCCCCGGTAGGGCACCGCCTCGGGCCAGCGTTCCCTGAGCGCCGCGCGCAGGGCGAGCACCGGGTCGTGCGGTTCGGGCTCCAGGTAGAGCACCCCCGGGTAGCGTCCGAACCGTGCGAAGCCGAGGTCGAAGGCGGGGTGCGCGCGGCACAGGCGGGCGAGTGCGCGCCGGGCCCAGGGGCCGAGCCGGCTCTCGTGGACGAAGGGGTACAGGAGGGTGACGTGAGCGGGGAAGCCGGCCGTCACCAGGGGATCGGCGCGCGGTATGCGCAGGGTCAGGGCGGTGTCCCCCGGCCGGTCGCCCCAGTCCTCCCCGTCCGCCTCGGCCGGCGGGCCCGGCTGCTGTCTCGTACGCACAGCGCGCCATGCTCGCACGCACGGCACCTGGTGCCCGCGGGCACCCCCGGACGGCCCGGCCGGCGGCCGCGGTCTCGCGCTCGCTGAGCGTGAGCGAATGGTTCCGCCGCTGGTCGCAGGGGGGCCGGCCGGCGATCGGTGTTGCCGAGTTCACGTGCACCGGGGCCACGGATGATCGATCAAACGGGTGACGCGGGTTAGGCTGGGCGAGCAGTTGGTTCGCCCCCTGACCTTCAGGGACGGGGCGCGTCGCAAGAGGGAACCCGGTGGGAGTCCGGGACTGCCCCGCAGCGGTGAGCGAGAACGACCGCCGTCCCCCGCACTGGGCCCCGGCCGGGCCCGGGAAGCGACGGCCAGTAGGTGCCCGCCCGCCCCGTTTCGTACAAGGGCGTACGGCGTGTGTGCTCGCGAGTCCGAAGACCTGCCGCTGCCCGTGGGCGCCGTGGGCGCCCGCGGTGATCCCGGTGTGCGCGCGAGGGCGGCCGCGGGGTGCGAGCCGTTTCCGTGCGGCCGGGTCCGTCCTGGCGCGGGCCGTCGCCCCTCAAGTCCTCCCGTCCGCGGCGCCGGGTCCGAGAACGCCGCTCGCGAAGGAGAGTTGACGTGA
Source organism: Streptomyces sp. NPDC049954 (assembly GCF_040656295.1). Taxonomy (NCBI): domain Bacteria; kingdom Bacillati; phylum Actinomycetota; class Actinomycetes; order Kitasatosporales; family Streptomycetaceae; genus Streptomyces; species Streptomyces sp. NPDC049954. The sequence continues at coordinate 157,462 of NZ_JBFALS010000009.1, read as the reverse complement.
CTGTGCAGTCCGCCGGAAACCCCCCGGCCGCCGTCCGGGACAGCAAGACCCCTGCTGAGTCCCAGGTGATGCTCAAGCACATCATGAGCGAACACGACACCAACCTGTACGGGACCATCCACGGAGGTGTCGTGATGAAGCTGATCGACGACACGGCGGCGGCCTCGGCCGGCCGGCATGCGGAGGGCCCGGCGGTGACCGCGTCCGTGAACCGGATGACCTTTCTCGCGCCGGTGCGCGCGGGCGACCTGCTGAGCGCCGAGGCGACGCTGGAGCGCGCGGGGCGGACCTCGATGGACGTGGCGGTGCGGGTGACGGCCGAGCGGTGGAACTTCTCCGGCCCGGTGACGGAGGTCGCGACGGCGCGGCTCACCTTCGTCGCGATCGACGCCGAAGGCCGGCCGCGGTCCATTCCCGCGCTGGTCTGAGCGGCTGAGCCCACGAAGGGGCGGGGCGGGCGGTTGGACCCGCCCGCCCCGCCCCCCATTGCCGTCCCGGGCTGGGAGCGCGCTCAGTGCACGCCGTGCAGGGAGGCGGTGTGCTCGCGGATCTGCTCCGGAGTCAGGTAGACGTCGGTGTGCTCGAACTCGCGCAGGGTCCCGGACTTCTCCGACAGGAAGCCGGTGCGGACGAAGTCGTCCCCCGCCACCGCGTTGAGCAACCAGTTCGTCATGACACGGGTCTTGGCGGGGCCGGTGCGCAGCGCCGACCAGTGGTAGCCCCTGGCCACCGCCTCGGCGGGCAGTCCGCGCAGGTTGACGCCGAGCGGGCGGGAGACGGCGTCGGTGCCGCCGAGGTCGACGACGAGCCCGAGGTCCTTGTGGACGTAGGGCCGCATCGGCTGGTGCAGCAGGCTCGCGATGACGTTGTCGGCGACCTTGCGTCCCTGGCGCATCGCGTGCTGGGCGGTGGGCGGGCAGATCGCGCCCTCCTCCTTGGTGAGGTCGGGCACGGCGGCGGCGTCACCGAGGGCGAAGACCCCGTCGAGCCCGGGGACGTTCATCTCCGGGGTGACGGCGACCCGGCCGCGCACCGTCTCGGTGTCGAGCGTCGCCATGAGGGGGCTGGCGGCGACCCCGGCCGTCCAGATGAGGGTGCGGCAGGGCAGTGTGCGGCCGTCGGTGAAGGTGACCTTCTCCGGTCCGGCCTCGGCGATCGACACGCCCAGGGAGACGTCGATCCCGCGCCGCTTGAGCACCTTCATCGCGGCCTTGCCGAGTTCGTCGCCCAGCTCCGGCATGAGCTTGGGCGCGATGTCGATGAGGTGCCACTTGATGAGCGAGGGGTCCAGGCGCGGATAGTGCTTGACGGCGTTGTGCGTCAGGCGCTGCAGGCAGGCCGCGGTCTCGGTCCCGGCGTAGCCGCCGCCGACGACGACGAACTGCAGGCGGGAGGCGCGCTCCTCCTCGTCGGTGCTCGCGTCGGCGAGGTCGAGCTGGGAGATGACGTGGTCGCGGATGTACGCGGCCTCGGCGAGGGTCTTCATGCCCCGGGCGTTCTCGGTGAGCCCGGGGATGTCGAAGGTGCGGGTGATGCTGCCGGGGGTGAGCACGATGATGTCGTACGGCTCGTGCACGATCTCGCCGTTGACCTTCTGCACGATGCAGATCTTCGCCTGCGTGTCCACGCCGATCGCGCCCCCGGGGATGATGCGGGTGCGGTGCTTCTGGCTGCGGCGCAGCGAGACGGCGACCGACTGCGGGGTGAGCACCCCGGAGGCCACCTGGGGCAGCAGCGGCAGGTACAACTGGTACGAGAAGGGCGCGACCAGGGTGATGTCCGCCCGGCCCGGTGGAATGCGCCGCTCCAGACGGCGTACGCATCCCACTCCGGCGAAGCCGGCGCCCACTACGAGAATCCTGGGTCGTGCCACGGTTGTCGTCCCTTCTCAGGGTCTGCGGTGTCCGGAGCCTGGACTGCTCCTACGGCTCTCGCTCGCCTGCCCGCTCAGCGGCGTATGTCACGGCCCATCTTTGCTGGCTCCCCGACAACCCGCCCGTCGAACGCGCGCGGGCACGGCGGGAGGAGCGGCACGGCCGCGGCCCCGCGGGCACCGGGCGGGGCCGATCGGGTGACGAACCCGCAGGCGGCGGGTGCCGCGCCCGGCCTGCCCCCGCCAGACCGGGCGCGGCCCGCGTCCAGGGCGCGTCGGCTGCCCGCGCGAAGAGGCCACGGGGGCGCACGCCGTCGTCTACGCTCGGTTCGCCCGCCCCGGGCGGGTCTCGGTACGACGTCGCGCGCGCCGCCCGCGCGCCCGCCACGGCGAAGGAGTCGTCATGCGCACGATCGAACTGACCGCGGGAACCGTCGAGTACGAGGACACGGGGGGCGAGGGGCCGGTCGTGGTGCTCCTGCACGGGCTGGCGATGGACGGCAGTTACTGGCGCGGGCTGGTGTCCGCACTCACGCCCGGGTGCCGGGTGATCGTGCCGAACCTGCCACTGGGCGGCCACCGGGTGCCGCTGCGGCCGGGGGCCGACCTCAGCCCGCGCGGCATCGCCGCCCTGGAGGCGGAGTTCCTCGTGGCGCTCGGCCTGCGGGACGTGACGCTGGTGGGCAGCGACTCGGGCCTGTTCCTGTTCGCCGCCCCGCTCGCGAAGGAGCGGATCGCACGGCTGGTGATCGGCGCGTGCGAGGTCTTCGACAACTACCCGCCGGGTCTTCCCGGCAAGGCGGTCTCCCTCGCCGGCCGGGTGCCGGGCGGTCTGTGGCTGGTGAGCCGGATCGTGCGGGTGCGGGCGCTGCGCCGGGGCCCGACCATGCTGGGGCCCATGACGGTGCGCCCGATTCCGCACGAGGTCACGGACGGCTGGTTCCGGGGCCTGATCGAGAATCCGGGTGTGAGACGCGATCTGCGGGCCTATCTCACCGCCACGCGCCCCGACGACATGCGGGAGGCCGCCGAGGCGCTGCGCGATTTCGACCGGCCCACGCTCGTGGTGTGGGGCACGCGGGACCGGGTCATGCCGCTGGAGCACGGTCACCGGCTGACCGCGCTGCTGCCCGACGCGCGTCTCGTGGAGATCCCCGACAGCGGGACGTTCATCGCGGAGGACCAACCGCTCGCGTTCGCACGGGCGGTGGCGGACTTCGTCGGCGGGGGAGAGAAGCGGGAATCCGGCCGGAGCGAGTGACAACCAGAGGTTGACGACCCCCGATCGTCAACCTACGGTTGTCACATGACGCAACCGACAGAGTCCTCGTCCGTGCAGCGGGAGATCCGCCTCGACGACCTGATCAACGCCATCAAGAAGGTGCACAGCGACGCCCTCGACCAGCTCAGCGACGCGGTCATCGCGGCCGACCACCTCGGCGAGGTGGCCGATCACCTGATCGGCCACTTCGTCGACCAGGCGCGCAGGTCGGGCGCCTCCTGGACCGACATCGGCCGCAGCATGGGGGTGACCCGGCAGGCGGCCCAGAAGCGCTTCGTGCCCAAGGACGCGACGGAGGGCGCGGACATGTCCGCCGACCAGGGCTTCAGCCGGTACACAGAGCGCGCGAAGAACGTGGTCATGGCGGCGCAGAGCGTCGCGCAGAACGCGGGCAACGAACGCATCACCCCCGCCCATCTGACGGCCGGCCTGCTGGCCGAGCCGGAGAGTCTCGCGGTCGCCGCCCTGACCGCGCAGCGGATCTCACCACGCGCGGTACGGGAGGCGGTCGAACCGCTGTTCCCGCCCCGCGTCGAGGGGGCACCCGCTCTCGTCCCCTTCGACCCGGCGGCGAAGAAGGTGCTGGAGCTGACCTTCCGCGAGGCGCTGCGCCTGGGCCACAACTACATCGGTACGGAGCACCTGTTGCTCGCCCTGCTGGAGCAGGAGGACGGATCGGGTCCGCTGTCCACCCTGGGCGCGGACAAGGCCGCGACACAGGAGATCGTCGTCAAGGCCCTGGAGGAGCTGACCGGCCGGCGGCAGCAGACGGGGGAAGAGGCGCCCGACGCGCAGTGACCGTGCCCGACGCACCACGTGCGCTCACCCGCGTCCCGCCGGGTCCGGTTCCCGTCGCTTCGCCGCGGGAGCGGGACGGGCAAGGCGGGTCACCAGGAGCGCGAGCACCCCGGCGAACAGCCCCCAGAAGGCGGAGCCGACACCGAGCAGCGTGAAGCCGGAGGCGGTCGCGAGGAAGGTCACGGCGGCGGCCTCGCGCAGTTCGGGCTCGGCGAAGGCGCTGTGCAGGGAGCCGCTGATGGTGCCGAGCAGGCCCAGTCCGGCGATCCCGGCCACCAGGGCGTGCGGCAGGGCGGTGAGCAGAGCGCCGATCGTGCCGCCGAGCAGGCCGACGCACAGATAGAAGAGACCGGCCCACACGGCGGCGAGGTAGCGGCGGGACCGGTCGGGGTGAGCCTCCTCGCCCGCGCAGATGGCCGCCGTGATCGACGAGAGGTTGATGCCGAACGCACCGAACGGCGCGAGCAGGGCGTTGACCGCGCCGGTCCAGCCCAGCAGCGGGGAGACCGGCACCTGGTACCCGGCGTTGCGCAGGACGGTCACGCCCGGGAGGTTCTGCGAGGCCATCGTGACGACGAACAGCGGCAGCCCGACACCGAACAGGACCCGCCAGTCGAACTGCGGCACGGTGAGGACCGGGGAGGCGAGCGAGAGCCGTGTCCCTCCCGCGTGCAGGCCGCCGGTCGCGAGGGTCGCGAGTACGCCCACCGCGAGCGCCAGCAGGACGGCGAAGCGCGGCAGCAGCCTTCGTGCGAGGAGGTAGGCGGCGAACATCGGGAAGACGACGCCGAAGCTGCCGTGCATCGAGCGGAACAGGTCGGTGCCGAACTCCAGCAGGACGCCCGCGAGCAGCGCCGAGGCCAGCGGCACGGGTATGCGGTCCATGACGCGGGCGAACCAGCCGGTGACTCCGCTCAGCAGGATGAGCACGGCGGAGAACACGAAGGCGCCGGTCGCCTGCGCCATGGGGACGCCGCCGAGCGCGGTGGCGAGCAGGGCGGCGCCCGGGGTGGACCATGCGGTGACGACGGGGGCGCGGTAGCGCAGCGAGAGCCCGACACAGGTGACGCACATGCCGATACCGAGGGCGAGCATCCAGGAGGCGAGTTCAGCGGCGTCCGCGCCCGCCGCCCGGGCCGCCGCGAACACCACGGCGGCGGAGCTGCTCACCCCCACCAGGACCGTGACGAGACCCGCGGTGACGGCGGAGGGCGGGGCGAGGGTGCGCAGGCGCGCGAAAGCGTTCATGGACCGTTCCGTGGGCGCGGGGAAGCGGGAGACGGTCGTTCCGTATACGGAACGTTCCGTGTATGGAACACTAGAGCGCGTCGCGCCGGGGCGTCAACCTCCTTGTGCGGCGAGGGGAGCCGGGCCGGCTGGTGCCGGGCATCGGGTGGTGTGAGGACCGGGAGCGGCATGGAGCTGAACGAGCAGGTGGGCCTGCGGCTGCGGGAGCTGCGGGAGCGGCGCGGCCTGTCGCTGTCGGAGCTGGCGCGGCGCGCGGGTACCGGGAAGGCCACGCTGTCGGGCCTGGAGTCGGGGCGGCGCAATCCGACGCTGGAGACGCTGTACGCGCTCACCACGGCGCTCGACGTCCCCCTGAGTTCGGTCCTGACGGAGCCCGCGCGGGGTCTGGTGCTGCGCCCCGGTGTCGACGGGGACGCCGTGACGGCGGCGCTGCTGGAGCGGGTCGAGTCCGCCGAGCTGGTGAGCGAGGTCTACCGCGCGCGTATCCGGCCGGGAGCGGTCCAGGAGTCGGCGGCTCACCTGCCGGGCACCAGGGAACGGCTCGTGGTGCTGAGCGGGCGCGCGCGGGTGGGCCCGCGCGAGGCGCCGTTCACGGTGGGCCCGGGCGAGGAGGCGTGCTGGGTGTCCGACGGTCCCCATGTGTACGGCGCCTTGGACGGCGTGGCCGTCGAGGCGGTGCTGTTCATCGACTACCCGGGCGGGCAGACCGGCTGAGGCCCCGTGACCGGCGGCGCCGCCGATGTCGCTGTCACTGTCACTGTCACACGGAACGAGTGGGGGTGTGCGCGAAGAATCCGGCGACCGCGCTCACGAGGCGTCCCGGGTCGTCCAGCCACGGGTAGTGGCCCGCGCCGGGCTGCACCACCGTCTCGGCGGGCCGGGCCCGGGGCAGGAGCGCGGCGTAGGCCTCGGCGAGCGCGGGCCCGCCGCCCGGGTCCGTCTCCCCGGCGAGGACCAGGAACGACGCGGTGCGGGCGGCGGGTACGGCGCGCGCATCCGGCGGGTCGAAGGCCCCCTCGGACGCGAAGACCGCGGCCGCCCGCTCGTTGGTCTGTCCTTCCTCGGCGCCGCCCAGTGGGCCCGGGCCGGCTCGTCCCGGCGCCCGTAGTAGAGCGGGAGCCCGGCAGACGGCGGCGAGCGGGGCGGCAACGGGATTGCCGGCCCCGGTGCGCTCAGCCCCTGCGGGCGGGGGCGGAGCGCAGGACGCAGTCCCCGCACAGGCCGCCGCCGGGGACGCGGTAGTAGAGGCAGCAACTGGAGCGCAGGAAGGCGACGCCGAGCCCTTCCTCATGGAGGAAGGTGCCGCCCTCGGACAGGGGCGCGCGGCCGAGCAGCGCGGCGGCGGTCGGCACGGGCGGGTGCGGTGCGTCGGGGACACGGCCGAGCAGTACGCGCAGGGTGCCGACGAGGGCGGAGGCGGCGTTCCCGCGCAGGATGGGCGCGGAGAGGCCGAGGCGCGTACGCATCGCCGTCCCGAGCGGCCGCAGATTGGCTTCGACGACGGTGGCCCGCAGCGCCTCGGCGGGCGCCTCGGGGCGGGCGAGGGGTTCGGGGAGCCACAGGGTGAGCGCGCCGTCCCCGGACAGTCTCCACCGCACCCGTCCCGGCGCCAGATCGGGGACGCGGCCGTCCAGGGCGGCGGCGCCGAGTCCGAGGGACCAGAGACGGGAAACCAGCCCCAGGTGCACGGTGGAGGCGGCCACCCGCCGGTCGGCCGTCCCCATGCGGGGGGCGGTGCGCGCGACGTACTCCTCCAGTCCGCTGTCGTAGAGAGTGCTCAGCGGGGCGAACCCTGCGGCGTCCTTCGGTTCCCCGCACTCCGCGGTGAAGTAGGGGCCGATCCGCGCCAGCCGTTCCATGATCTCGCGCACGTTCCGCCGCCCTGTCGCCTCGTCGTGGACCGCGACCAGCGTACGGAGCGAAGGCGCGTGCCGGGCCCGGGGGCCCGTACGTCGAGGCCGCCGGTGTCACCCCCGGTCGGCCCGGGCCTCGTCGGCCCGGCCCGGCCGGCGGCGGTCGCGCGGCGACGGCGCGAGGCGCGGGAGCGGCCGAGCAGGCCCTGGCGCGGGTTCCCGCGGTACGCCCCGACGTCGCGAGCCTCGACGTCGGCTGCCCGACGGCGACGGCGTCGCCGTGTGCCGCGAACTGCGCGCGCGGGCGCCGGGACTGGCCTGCCTCATGCTGACGTCCTTCGACGACGAGGAGGCGCTGCTCGACTCCGTCATGGCGGGGGCCGCCGGGTACGTCCGGAAACAGATCCGCGGCTCGGACCTGGTGTCGGCGGTACGGACGGTCGCCTCGGGCCGGTCCCTGCTGGACCCGGGCGCGACGGCGAGGCTCCTGGGGTGGCTGCGCCACGAGCGGACCCCCGAGCAGGAGGCGCTGCCCGGGCTCACGGACCGGGAGCGCAGGATTCTGGAGCTGATCGGTGAGGGCCTGACGAACCGGCAGATCGGCGAGCGGCTGTTCCTCGCCGAGAAGGCGGTGAAGAACCGGATCTCCCGGCTCCTCGCCAAGCTGGGTGTCCAGCGGCGCGTCCAGGCCGCGGTGATCGCCACGCAGGTCAGGGACCGCGGGGGCCGCGTACGCCCCTGAGACGGGAGCAGGGGAAGCACGCGGCTGCGGTCATCTGCCGGTGGCAGTCCCGCCGAGGTACTGGTCTCGTCGGCCGGGGACGGCTTGGTGGGCGGGCGGGTTCGGCGCCGCCTGAGGGGACGGGCACGGTGCTGGACTGGCGGGCCCCGCTGCCGTCCGGATAGGACGCGCGCCGCCGCCGGACGGGCCGGGGGCGGCCGGGGTCTCAGTCGTCCGTTTCTCCGGTGCCCCTGCGGTGCAGGTCCTCCAGGGCGTCGAGGACGACGGTGTACTGATGCCAGGCCAGCCAGCGTCCCGACTGGAGGCCGAGCCGGGCGAGGGCGGTCCCGGTGGCCCTGCCGGGCGGGGTGATGGGCCGGTCGTGGTGGGTGGAGACCATGCCGACGCAGCGCCCTGCGGAGGTCGCGAGCGGGGTGCTGTGGGCGCCGCGGCTACCGGCGGCGAGGATGGTGCGGCGGGCCGGTTCGGTGAACACCGGATCGGTGGCCACGTCCCGCACCGTCACCTGCGCGACGTCCTGTGCGGCGCGCGAGCAGGACGTCCCCGCGGGACCGGCCTCCACGTGGTCGAAGAAATCCACGAAGTCGTCGCTGAGCCCCGCGTGCTTTTCCATGCGCAGTCCCCCACTCGCGGCGTCGACGAGCTGCACGTTGCCCATGGGGGTCTGGGTGATCTCCAGGGTGCGGCTGAGGACGGCGCCGAGCACGGCTCCCACGGTGGGCTTGCGGTCGGTCAGCCCGGGCAGTCCGCCGAGGGGTGGCGGGGTGTGCCGGGCCCGGCCGGGGAACCACTCGTGGCCCGGGCTGGGGCGCGGGGCGGCGACGAGGGCCTCGGCGAGCGCCCGCACCCGCAGGTTGTGCCGCTGCGCGGTGCGGTGGAGGAGATCGAAGGCGATGCGCTCGTCGCCGAGGCCGTACCGCTCCTGGACGACGCCCTGCGCCTGGGCGATGACGGGCCGGGACCGCAGCTTGGCACGCAGATCGCGCAGTTCGGTGCGCAGACGTGCCGTCTCCCTGTCCGTGTCCGCGTCCGTGTCCATGGCTGTGCCCGTGTCCATGGCTGTGCCTGTGTCACCAGAGAGCGACGTCGGCGGGGCGGGGGCGGTCTGCGCACGGCCCGCCCCGGCATGCGTGCCCGTCCCCGGCCCGGAGTTCTCTGCCGGGTCCGGCGCGGGCGCCGCGGTCCGTGTCCTGTCCATCCCGGTGCGTCTCCTGTCCGGTCCGCCGCCCGATGTCCTGCCGGCCCGGACGACCTGCGCCTCCTGCTGTACGCGGCCAGCTTTCCGCCGAGGCGCCCCCGGCGTCAATCGCGCGCCCCGCACGGTGGAAACCTCTGACGCATACCTGACGGCCGACGGGCAATACTCGGGTCAGGGTCAGGAAGCGGCCTGTCCGTGATGAAGGCTGCCCTGCTGAAGGAATGACCCGATGCCTCCCATGAACTACCGGCTCGGTCCGCGCCACCTCGTCGTCGTGCTCGACGAGGTGGTCGACCTCGACAACGAAGCGACCGTGGAGAGCGCGCTGCGCCGGCTCGTGCGCGTGTCACGCGAGCGGACGGTGGTGGTCGACATCACGGCGCCGATCGTCACCTCGACCGGACTGCACGTACTGCTGCGCTTGCGACGTACCGCGCTGGCGCACGCGAGGACGCTGCGGGTCGTGGCCCGGGAGCCCACCACCCGCTGGGTGTTCCGCGTCACGCGACTCGAACAGACGCTCAAGGTGAGTCACAGCCTGGAACAGGCCCTCACCGAGCCCCTCCCGCCGTCCGCCGCGCCGGACGCCCCGGGTACCCGGCGGCACGGCCGGGCGGCCGGCGAGCGCCCCGGGGCGCGGCAGTCGCACCACTGAGCCCGCGCACCTCGTCCGCGGCTCAGTCCGCGTTCCCGGCCGGGGCAGCGGACCGCCCCGCGGCCCCGGGTGAACGCCGCAGGGGCGTCGTCTCCCGGGGCGGACGCGGGTTCCCGCTGCCGGGACGCGGGCGGCCGGGAGGCTCGCCGACGCCAGGCCGTGATGCCCCCTCACCGCCGGCCGCGTGTCCTGCCTCCACCTCGGGGAGGCAGCGCAGGAGATCGCGCAGGAGAGGCCGGTGGTCGTCACGGCGCCACGCGAGGGCGAGTTCGCTCGGCCCCAGTCCGGTGACCGCGATCGCCCCCATGCCCGGCCGCCGGTAGAGCCGCGCGTTGCCCTCGGCGAGCAGGACGATGCCACTGCCCTCCTCGACGGCGGCGAAGGTCTCGTCGGCGTTGTGCACGGTCGCGCCGATCACCGGGGGCCGCCCGCCTCGGGCGTCGAGCGCGAGCCAGTGCTCACGCAGGGGCCCCGCGTCGGCCGGCAGGGCGAGGAAGGGCTCGTCGAGGAGTTCGGCCATCGTCACCGTCTCCCGCCCCTGAAGCCAGTGTCCTTCCGGAAACGCGACGTACCGGTCCTCGCGCGCGACGACCCAGGTGCGGAAGGCTTCCTGTCCGGGCAGCGGCAACCACACGAACGCCGCGTCCACCGCGCCGGAGGCGAGTCCCACCGAGGGGTCGTCCCAGTCGATCTGGCGCATCCTCAGGCGCGCCGCGGGCCGGTTCCGCGCGAAGCCGGCCCGCAGCGCGGCGAGCAGTCCCCGGCCCACGCTCGACGACAGGCCGAGGGTGAGCGTGGCCTCGTGCGCGGCGGCGGCGTCGGCGACGATCCGCTGTCCGCGGTCCCAGGCGTTCGTCAGTTCCCGCGCCACGGGCAGCAGGGCGTCCCCGGCGGCGGTGAGCGACACCGTGCGCCCCTCGCGCCGGAACAACTGGACGCGCAGACCGTCCTCCAGGTGGCGTATCTGCTTGCTGAGCGTCGGCTGGGCGATGAACAGACGCTGAGCGGCCCGGGTGAAGCTGAGTTCCTCGGCCGTCGTCACGAAGTAGCGAAGGTCCCGCAGGTGCACGTCCATAACCCGTGACTATGGCAGTGGTACGGGCACCGCGCGGCTGTTTTCAGGCGAGCGCCTCCGGGGTCCGGCCCTGACGGCTCGTCGCCCGGTGGCAACGGCCGGGTGGACCGACTTCGTCGCGTCGCTTCCCGATCGGCTCGGGTCTCTCCAATACTGGGAGCCGGGTCGCGGCCACGACAGGAACGGAGCGCTCCGGGGGGAATCGGGGAATGTCGGTGCCCAGTCGGCGTCGGCCCCGCCGGACGCGCCCCGGCCCGAGCCGGCCGCGGGACACGAAGCCGTACTCATCCGCTCACCAGGCACCGGCTGTCCGGGGCCTGGCTGGAACCGCAGGAGAGCCCGTTGAAGATGCTGATCAACGTTCCGGAGACCGTGGTGGCCGACGCCCTGCGGGGGATGGCGGACGCGCATCCCGAGCTGACGGTGGACGTCGAGAACCGGGTGGTGCTGCGCCGGGACGCGCCCGTCGCCGGGCAGGTGGCACTCGTCTCCGGGGGCGGGTCCGGGCACGAGCCGTTGCACGGCGGGTTCGTGGGGCCCGGCATGCTGTCGGCGGCCTGTCCCGGTGAGGTGTTCACGAGCCCGGTGCCCGACCAGATGGTGCGGGCGGCCGCCGCCGTGGACAGCGGGGCCGGGGTGCTGTTCCTGGTCAAGAACTACACGGGCGACGTGCTCAACTTCGACATGGCCGCCGAACTGGCCGAGGACGAGGGCATCCGGATCGCGAAGGTGCTGATCGACGACGACGTGGCCGTGACCGACAGCACGTTCACGGCGGGACGGCGCGGGACGGGCGCCACGCTGTTCGTCGAGAAGATCGCGGGGGCCGCCGCCGAGGAGGGCCGTCCGCTGGAGGAGGTCGAGGCGCTCGCGCGCCGGGTCGACGAGCGTTCGCGCAGCTTCGGGGTCGCGCTCAGTGCCAGTACGACTCCGGCGAAGGGCAGCCCGACCTTCGACCTGCCGGCCGGTGAGCTGGAGCTCGGTGTCGGCATTCACGGCGAACCGGGGCGGGAGCGGCGCGCCATGATGACCTCTCGCGAGATCGCGGACTACGCGGTGGACGCCGTACTGGACGACCTGCGGCCGAGCGCGCCCGTGCTCGCCCTGGTCAACGGCATGGGAGGCACGCCGCTGCTGGAGCTGTACGGGTTCAACGCCGAGGTGCAGCGGGTACTGCGCGAACGCGGGGTGCCGGTGGCGAGGACTCTCGTCGGCAACTACGTGACCTCGCTGGACATGGCGGGCGCCTCGGTCACCCTGTGCGAGGGCGACGAGGAGCTGCTGCGCCTGTGGGACGCCCCGGTGGCGACACCGGGCCTGCGCTGGGGACGGTGAGCGGAGTGAGGACGAGGACGACCGGAGGAACGACGTGGTGACTGCTGGGCTCGATGCCGTTTTCTTCCGCGGCTGGCTGGTCGAGGCCGCCTCGGTGATCGACCGCGAGGCGGACCGGCTGACCGAACTCGACTCCCCCATCGGGGACGCCGACCACGGCAGCAATCTCCGGCGCGGCTTCGCCGCCGTGCGGGAGTCCCTGGAGAAGGAGCGGCCCGCGACTCCGGGCGCGGTGCTGGTGCTGGCCGGCCGTCGGCTCGTCTCCACGGTGGGCGGCGCCTCGGGGCCGCTCTACGGAACGCTGCTGCGCCGTACGGGGAAGGCGCTCGGCGAGGCGGAGGCGGTGAACCGGGAGGAGCTGGCGGCGGCTGTGCGACAGGGGGTCGAGGCGGTCGCCGCGCTCGGCGGCGGGGCGGCCGGGGACAAGACGATGCTCGACGCGCTGCTTCCGGCCGCCGACGCGCTCGGCACCTCCTTCGAGGCGGCGCGCACGGCGGCGCGGGACGGGGCGCGGGCCACGGTCCCGCTGCGGGCGCGCAAGGGCCGGGCGAGTTATCTGGGGGAACGCAGTATCGGGCACCAGGACCCGGGCGCGACCTCCGCGGCGCTGCTGATCGCGGCCCTGGCCGACACCGCGGACGGGGCGGCGTGAGCGCGGGCCGGGTCGGCATCGTGCTGGTGTCGCACTCGGCGGCCCTCGCCTCGGCCGCCGCCGACCTCGCTCGGGGCCTGGCGGCGGGTGGATCGCTCGCGCCGGTCGCCCCGGCGGGAGGCACCGAGGGAGGGGGACTCGGCACGAGCGCGGACCTGATCGCCGAGGCGGCCAGGCAGGTGGACGGCGGCGCCGGCGTGGCTCTGCTCGCCGACCTCGGGAGCGCGGTGCTCACGGTCAAGACCCTGCTCGCGGAGGAGGGGGACGAACTTCCGCCGGGCTGTGTGCTGGTGGACGCTCCGTTCGTGGAGGGCGCGGTCGCCGCCGTCGTCACGGCTTCGGCGGGCGGCGACCTGGACGCGGTGCGGGCGGCGGCCGAGGAGGCGTACGACTACCGGAAACGGTGAGCGGCACCGGGCCGGTGCGCGCGGGTCAGCGCCCGGCCGGGGCCGCCGCGGTCTCCTCCAGGAACTTCCGCACCCGGCGCTCCCCGGCGGCGACCGCGGCGGCGGGGTCGTCGAGGGGCGTGACCTCGGTGTCGGGGAAGAGGAGGTAGGCGACCCCGGTGTCGGTCCCGCCGCCCCGGGGGTCGGCGGGGACGCCGAGATCGCGGGTGGCTTTCCAGGACGCCTCGCCGATGACGTCGGCCGGGCCGCTGTCGCCGACGACGGCGTACCGGACACGTCCGTCGTGGACCAGGACGGCGAGCGTGCCGCCGACGACGCCGGAGTCGGCGGGGCGCCAGCGCTCGGACGGTTCGGGGACGACGACGTACGGGAGGCGCTCGGCGCTCAGCGGCCGCCCGTCGCGTCCGGTGTAGGCGGTGGTGTCCTGGAAGGTGGGGTCGGTCTCGGCGTTGCAGTGCGGGCCGGGCCGGCCGTCGCAGTCGATGTCCAGGTCCGCCTTCCAGTACACCGCCTTCCCGGCGGCGCACACGGGGATCTCCTCGGGTCCCTCCGCGTCGGTGCGGTAGCGGCCCTGGGAGATCTCCTCGCAGGAGCCGAGCCGGTCCAGGAGCGCGTGGGCCTCGACGGGGGGCTTGGCGGGGGCTCCGGGGTGGGGCGTCGCGCGCTTGCCGCCCTGCGCCCCGGGCCCGGGACGCTCGCTTGCGGGCCCGGCTCCGGGACGGCGTTCCTCGGCCCCACCGTGGGCCCGGGCCGTGGTGGGGGCGGTGTCGCCGCGGTCGGGAGCGGCACAGGCCGCGCAGGCGAGTGCCGCTCCGGCGGCCAGGGGGACGAGTATGGTGCGCGCCGACGGCATACGGGGGCTCCTGCGGGGCGGTGAGGGGGCCGGAGCCGGCGAGCGGTCCGGGGCCGTCGTACGACGGCGGGTTCAGCAAGGAACGTAAGCCGCCGCGCGGAGGGCGGCCCCTCCACTCGGCCGGACGGCGCAAGGAGCCGTCCGGTGCCGGCCCCCGGCGAAGCCCGTCGGGCCTCCCGTTCCTCCCGGCCGCCCGCCGGCCCGGTCTCAGCGCAGGGCGCGCACGATCTCCTCGGCCAGCGGGCCCGAGGAGGCGGGGTTCTGGCCGGTGTGGAGGTTGCGGTCACTGACGGTCTTCGGCGCCCACGGCTCCCCCTCCTCGAAGCGCACACCGAGGCCGTTCAGCCGGTCCTGGAGGAGCCACGGCGCACGGTCGGCGAGCCCCGCCTGGGTCTCCTCGCCGTTGGTGAAGGCGGTGACGCGGTACCCCGTGAACGGGGAGCCGCCCGGCGCCGACTCGGTCGCGAGCAGCGCGGCCGGGCCGTGGCACACGATGCCGAGCGGCCGGCCCGAGGCGAGCGCCTCGGTGAGCACGCGCGCGGAGTCCTGGTCGCTCACCAGGTCCTCCATGGGGCCGTGCCCGCCCGGGTAGTACACAGCCGCGTAGTCGGCCGGGTCGACGTCGGAGAGGGACAGCGGTTCGAGGAGCGGCGTCATGGTCTCCAGCGCGGCGGTCATGGCCTCGGCCCCCTCCTCGCCACCGGTGAACTGAGGGCTGAGGCTGCCCGCGTCGACCGTGGGCACGACGCCGCCCGGGGTGGCGACGTCCACGTCGTAGCCCGCCTCGGTGAACACCCGGTAGGGCTCCACGGCCTCCTCGGCCCAGAAGCCGGTGGGGTGCGGGGTGCCGTCGGCGAGCGTCCAGTGGTCGGCGCCGGTCAGCACGAACAGGATCTTTGCCATGGTGTCTCCGTACACGTGGGGGATGGGAGACCCCTGACCGGCCAGTTCGCCGGTCTCGTACGGGGCCTGCTGCGAACGTAACCCGTTCCGGCCGAACGTAACTCCCCGGCCCGGCGGGCGGCGCCGCACGAGGCCGGCGCCACGCGTACCCGGGACGACCGGGAGGCGGCCGGGCGCGGTCCGCCGGACGCATGAGGCTGTCACCTGCCCGGGGGCACGGGGAGCCGTGCGAGGTGCGGTCCGCGGGCCCGGCACGTTGGCTCGGTCGTGGGCCGCACGGTTTCCCGCAGACCGGCGCCGCGTCGGCGCCCCCGTGCCGGGCCGGAGGGCGGAGACACATGGGCACAGCCGGCACGACGCTCGCGGGGACGGGACTGGCCGCGGTGGCCCTGCTGGCGGCGGCCGGCCCGGCCCGCGCGGACGCCGACGCGCCGAGGGTCGAGGTGACGGCGCAGCTCTCCGCGGTCCGGCTGGTGACCTCGGCCTGCCCGGAGGGCGGGCGGGCGGCGCTGCTTCCGGCGGGGCGCACGGCCTTCGACGAGGGGTACGTCCTCGACCTCACGGCCAGCGGCCGGGAGCGTACCGGTTCGTGGCTGGCCCTCGGGGACGGCCGCTACTCGGTCGCCGTACGCTGCGCGGACGGTACGGAGCTGACGGGCGGTCCGGTCCGGGTGCCCGGTCCGGCGTCGCCGCCGGCCACCGAACCCTCTTCGGCGCCGTCGTCCGCGGCTCCCCCTGCACCGCCCGAGACGTCCGCGCCGGTTGCGCCCCCCTCGCTTTCGGCGTCCGCCTCGACGCGTGCGGCGGAACCTTCCGAGGGATGGCCGGGGCGTGCACGGCGGCCGTACGGGGATGCCTCCGCCCCTGGCGACGGACGCTCCCCCGCCGGGTCCTCGTCGCCTTCCGCCGGGGTGACCGTGCCCAAGGGCGGTGTCGAAGCAGGGCTGGGCGGCAGCGTGGCCCAGGGCTCCTCTCCGGCCTTCGACGCGGGGGTGGCCCTGCTCGCGACGGGGAGCGCGAGCGCGGCGGTGTGGCTGGTGCGGCGGCGTCTCGCACGGCGCCGCTGACGCGCGGAGGGGCCGCGCACCGGGTTACCGCCGCGGTGTCGCGGTGAGCCTCTTGTGGAAGAGGGTGGTCGGGCGCAGGTTCCCGGCCGGGTCGGCCGCGTAGTCCGGGATGCTGCCGGCCTCCGTCCAGCCGGTGGAGCGGTAGAGCCGCTCGGCGGGGCTGCCGGTCTCGGTGTCGAGCACGAGCAGGCGCAGCCCCGCGGCCGCGGCCTCCGTCTCCGCGCCGGCGAGCAGCCGCCGCGCCAGGCCCCGGCCCCGGGCCTCGGGGTGCACCATGAGCTTCGTGATCTCCGCGCGGTGGCGTCCGTTGGGCCGGTCGCCGGGCACGAGGCCCACGGTGCCGAGCACGGGCGGGCGGACGGTGCCACCTGGGGCATCGCCCCCGGGCTCCACCGTCGCGATCCACGTCCAGAGCGCTCCCGAGGCAAGGGACGGGCTCCGGGAGCGCCACCACTCCTCGGCCTCGGAAGGGCCGAACGGGTCGAGGAAGCCGAGGGAGGCCCCGCCGCGCACGGTGGCGACGAGCAGGTCCACGAGGCCGGGGAGTGCCGTACGGAACGTGTCCGGGGTGAGCCGTGCACAGGTGAGGGGCAGCGGGACGCCCGACTTCATGGGGTTCTCCAGTTCGGGGATGCGGTGATGCGGGGATGCGGGAGGGCCGAGGAGTCACGCCGGTCGGAGGCGACCATGTCGGTCGGTGCACGGCGGCGCCTCAGCCGCCTCAGGGAAGGACGACGACCAGGGCGTAGCGCGCGGGTTCCGGCCCGGGGCAGTGGAAGCGCGTCGCTCCCCACAGGCGGAACCGGAGGCAGTCACCGTGCCGCAGGTGGTGCCGCGTATCCCCGACCGTGACGTCGATCTCGCCCTCCAACAGCCAGATGTGCTGTTCGAGGCCGGGCACGGGCGGCTGTTCGTACGCGATGTCGGCGCCCGGAAGCAGCGTCGACTCGACGACCTCCGCGCGAAGGGAGGGGTGCGGCGGGGAGACGGAACGTCGCACGAAGCCGTTCTCCGTGTCACGCCACACCTGCTGTTCCCCGGCGCGTGTCAGGTGCGGGGGCGCGGACTCGACCTCGGCGAGCAGCCGGGACATGGGCCGGTCGTACACCGTGCACAGGCGTCCCAGCAGCGCGGCGGTGGGGCTGATCTCGGCACGCTCCAGCCGGGACAGGGTGGACCGGCTGATCCCGCTGCGGTCGGCGAGCTGCCCGAGGGTGAGGCCGTGCTCGGCGCGCAGCCCGGCGAGCCGCGCGGCGAGCCGTTCCTCGGTGAACCCGGCCGGGTCCTCCCGTCCGCCGGCCGGCGCGGGCACCTCACCCCGCGTCTCTGATTCGGGATTCCCTCTCATAACCGGGACGATAGCAGGCGCCCCGGAGCGCGAGAGCAGATCCGCGTTTCCGGTCAGCGGTCACGTCCGGCGGTCTCGGCAGCCGGGCGCCCGGAGCAGGGAGGCCTCACGCGTGGCCCGCTCCGGCGGGCGGCGCGTCACTCGTCGGCGGCACCGACCTCCGCCTCCGCGACCCAGCCGTAGGGCAGTTCCAGTCCGTCCACCGTCGCCGCCTCCACGGCGCGGGTCCGGGGATCGATGTCGACCTCGAACCCGTCTCCGACGTACCGGGGATAGCCGCTCTCGCCCTCCTCCCCCGTGGCGCGGACGACGGCGCGCCGCATGGACGTGCCGTGGTCGAGGTGGCCGGACTCGTCGGTCATCTGCGGTTTGAGGGTGACGGTGTACGTGGCGCGGTGCGGCGTGGACGTCATGCCCCGGAGGCTAGTGCGGTCCGCGACGCCCCGCGCGCCGGACACGGCCCGCACCGGGCGCACCGTGGGTGGCGCGCCCCACGGGGCAGACTGGCGCCATGACGCACAAGCGCAGCGCGGGCCTGCTCCTGTACCGGCAGGGGCCCGCCGGGACCGAGGTACTGCTGGGGCACATGGGCGGCCCGTTCTGGGCGCGGAAGGACGCCCGGGGCTGGTCGATCCCCAAGGGCGAGTACGAGCCCGACGAGGAACCGCTCGCGGCGGCCCGCCGGGAGTTCCACGAGGAGCTGGGGCATCCCGCGCCAAAGGGGCCGTGCCTCCCGCTCGGCGAGCACAAGCAGCGCAGCGGCAAGATCGTGACGGTGTGGGCGGTGCCCGGGGACTTCGATCCCGCGAGCATGGTGCCGGGCACCTTCTCGATGGAGTGGCCGCGCGGCAGTGGCCGCACGCAGGACTTCCCCGAGCTGGACCGCGTGGAGTGGTGCACGCCGGAGCGGGCGCGCACCGCCCTGGTCGCCGCGCAGACGGTCTTCGTCGACCGGCTCCTCGCGAAGCTGGGCCCCGGAGTGGACACCCCGTAGAACGCGCGGCGCACATTCCCCGTCCGGCAGGGGGCAGGCGAGCGGGAGAACCGGCCGGCCTCCGCGTTGCGGCCCCCTCCGGAGCGCGGCAAGGTCGGAGTACCTGGACCAGGAGGGAACGACCATGCCCATCGCGACGGTGAACCCGGCCGACGGCGAGACCCTGAAGACCTTCGACGCGCTGTCCGGGGACGAGGTGGAGCAGCGGCTGCGGCGCGCCCACGAGACCTTCGCGACGTACCGCACGACGGGCTTCGCGGAACGGGCCCGGCTGATGAACCGGGCGGCCGACCTGCTGGAGCAGGACGAGCGGGACATCGCGCGGATCATGACGACCGAGATGGGCAAGACGCTCAAGGCGGCCCGTGCGGAGGCCGCCAAGTGCGCGAAGGCGATGCGCTGGTACGCGGGCAACGCCGAACGGCTGCTCGCCGACGAGCACCCGGCCGCCGCGGACGTCGAGGACTCGGGGGCCGAGGCGGCCCGGGTCGTCCACCGCCCGCTGGGCGTGGTGCTGGCCGTGATGCCGTGGAACTTCCCGCTGTGGCAGGTGATCCGGTTCGCGGCGCCCGCGCTGATGGCCGGCAACGTCGGTCTGCTCAAGCACGCCTCGAACGTCCCGCAGACCGCGCTCTACCTCGGCGACCTGTTCCGGCGCGCGGGTTTCCCCGAGGGCTGCTTCCAGACGCTGCTCGTGTCCTCGGGCGCGATCGAGGCGATCCTGCGGGATGAGCGGGTGGTCGCCGCGACGCTCACCGGCAGTGAGCCGGCCGGCCGCTCGGTCGCCTCGATCGCGGGCGACGAGATCAAGAAGACGGTGCTGGAGCTGGGCGGCAGCGACCCGTACGTCGTGATGCCCTCCGCCGACGTCGTGCGGGCGGCGCGCACCGCCGTCACGGCCCGGGTGCAGAACAACGGCCAGTCGTGCATCGCGGCGAAGCGCTTCATCGTGCACGAGGAGGTGTACGAGACCTTCGAGCGGGAGTTCGTGGCCGGCATGAAGGCGCTCACGGTCGGCGACCCGATGGAGGAGTCCACCGATGTCGGGCCGGTCTCCAGCGAGCAGGGCCGCGCCGATCTGGAGGAGCTGGTGGACGACGCCGTCGAACGCGGGGCGACGGTCCTGTGCGGCGCGCGGCGCCCCGAGGGCTTCGACCGGGGCTGGTACTACGAGCCGACGGTGCTCTCGGACATCACTCCGGCCATGCGGATCCACCGCGAGGAGACCTTCGGCCCGGTCGCCACGCTGTACCGGGTGCGGGACCTCGACGAGGCGGTGCAGCTCGCCAACGACACGTCTTTCGGGCTGAGTTCCAACGTGTGGACCGAGGACGAGACGGAGACCGAGCGCTTCGTGCGGGACCTGGAGGCGGGCGGGGTGTTCTTCAACGGCATGACCGCCTCGCATCCCGCCCTGCCCTTCGGCGGCGTCAAGCGCTCCGGGTACGGGCGCGAGCTGGCCGATCACGGGATCAAGGAGTTCTGCAACGCGACGACGGTGTGGCAGGGGGCCTGAGCACGGCCGCCGGTTCCTCGGCGGCGAAGGAACGAGGTGCGTGGAGGTGCCCGTGGAAGCGGTGGCCGCTCTCGACCGGATCGCGTTCCTGCTGGAGCGCGCGCAGGCACCGACGTACCGTGTGCGGGCCTTCCGCACGGCCTGCTCCGTGGTGCGCGAACTGGCTCCCCAGGAGGTCGAACAGCGCGCCGCGCAGGGCACCTTGGAGAAGTTGAAGGGCATCGGCCCGAAGACCGCGCAGGTGGTGGCGGAGGCCGTTGAGGGGCGCACTCCCGGCTATCTGGAGAAGCTGGAGGAGCAGGCGCGCGCCCCGCTCGCCGAGGGCGGGGCCGGACTGCTCGCCCGTACCCGCGGGGACTGCCACACGCACTCCGACTGGTCGGACGGCGGCAGCCCCGTCGAGGAGATGGGGCGGGCCGCGGCCGCGCTGGGCCACGAGTGGACCGTCCTGACCGACCACTCCCCCCGGCTCACCGTCGCGCACGGGCTGTCCGCCGCGCGGCTGCGGGAGCAACTGGACCTCGTGGCCGCCCTCAACGAACGGTGGGCGCCGTTCCGGCTGCTGACCGGTATCGAGTGCGACATCCTGGAGGACGGAACACTCGACCAGGAGCCGGAGTTGCTGGACCGGCTCGACGTGGTGGTCGTCTCCGTGCACTCGAAACTCCGCATGCCGGCGCCGGAGATGACCCGGCGGCTGCTGGCCGCCGTGCGCGATCCCCACTCCGACGTGCTCGGGCACTGCACCGGGCGGCTGGTCACCGGCAAGGGCCGCCCCCCGTCGCAGTTCGACGCGGAGGCGGTGTTCGCGGCCTGCGCCGAGACCGGGACGGCCGTGGAGATCAACTGCCGCCCGGACCGGCTCGATCCGCCCCGGCGACTGCTGCGGCTCGCCGTCGCCTCGGGGGCGCTGTTCTCGATCGACACGGACGCGCACGCACCGGGCCAGCTCGACTGGCAGGCCTTCGGCTGTGCGCGGGCCGAGGAGTGCGGGGTGCCGCCCGAGCGCGTCGTCACGTGCCGCCCGCTGGACGAGTTGCTGGAGTGGGCCGGGCGCGCGCGCTGACGCCCGCCGCGCCCGAGCCCTACGGGGAGGTGGCGTCCCGCAGCAGTTCTCCGAGGATCTTGTCCGGGGTGATGGGCAGGGCGCGCAGACGGGCGCCCGTCGCGTGGTGGATCGCGTTGGCGATCGCCGCGGCCGTGCCCACGATCCCGATCTCCCCGATCCCCTTGCTGCCCATGGGGTTGAGGTGCGGGTCCTCCTCCTCGCTCCAGTGGGCCTCGATGTGCGGGGTGTCCGCGCAGGAGGCGACGTGGTAGGCGGCGAGGTCGGCCTCGACGAAGGCACCGGAGACGGGGTCCAGGGTGCTGCCCTCGGTGAGCGCGGCGCCCAGCCCCATGAGCATGCCGCCGACGAACTGGGAGCGTGCCGTGCGGGGGTTGAGGATGCGGCCTGCGGCGTAGTGGCCGAGCAGTCGGCGCACGCGGGCCTCGCCGGTCGCGGTGTCGACCTGGACCTCGGCGAAGTGGGCGCCGAAGGCGTGCCGGGCGTACGGCGATCCGGCACCCACGAGATCACTCGTGTCGGCCGCGACGGCCAGCCCGTCCCGCGGCAGGTCACCGCCGAACTCCCCGACTGCCTCCAGCAGTTCGGTGCACGCCTGGTGCACGGCCCAGCCCCAGGAAGCGGTGCCGGAGGAGCCTCCGGCCAGCGGCGCCGAGGGCAGGTCGCTGTTGCCGATCTCGACGGTGACCCGCTCCAGCGGGGCGCGGAGCGCGTCCGCCGCGATCTGGGCCAGGACGGTGCGGGCCCCGGTGCCGATGTCGGTCGCGTTGACCCTGATCCGGTAGCCGCCGTCGGGCAGGGCACGGGCTTCGGCGGTGGACGGCGAGACCAGGACCGGGTAGGTCGCGGCGGCGACCCCCGTCCCGAGCAGGAACCGCCCCTCCCGGCGCACTCCGGGGCGCGGGTCGCGGCTCGCCCAGCCGAAGCGCCGGGCCCCCTCCCGCAGGCACTCCACGAGGTGGCGGCTGCTGTAGGGGCGCCCGCTGTCGGGTTCGGTGGCGGGTTCGTTGCGCAGGCGCAGTTCGACGGGGTCGATGCCGGCGGCCTCGGCGAGTTCGTCCATCGCCGATTCGAGGGCGAACATGCCCGGGGCCTCCCCTGGGGCCCGCATCCAGGAGGGGCTCGGGACGTCGAGGGCGACGACGCGGTGCGTGGTGAGGCTGTTCGGGGAGGTGTACATGACGCGGGCGGGCACGGCCGCCTGCTCCACGAACTCCTTGATCCGCGAGGTGTGCGTGGTGATCTCGTGGGCGAGGGCGGTGATGACCCCGTTTGGGCCGGCGCCGAGCCGCACCCGGTGCACGGTCGGCGCACGATGTCCGACGACCTCGGGCAACTGGCGCCTGGGGAGGGCGAGTTTGACCGGGCGGCCGAGGTGACGGGCGCCCATCGCGGCGAGCACCGCCTGGGGACGGGGCGTGCCCTTGGACCCGAAGCCGCCGCCGACGTGCTCGGCCACGACGGTGACGCCGTCCTCGGACCGGCCGAAGAGGGTGGCGAGCGCCTGGCGCACGGCGGTCGCTCCCTGGCTGCTGTCGTGGACGGTGAGGTGCCCGGTCTCGTCCCATTCGGCGACGGAGGCGTGCGGTTCCATGGGGTGGTTGTGCTGCGCGAGCATGCTGTAGGTGTGGTCCACGCGGACGGCCGCCTCGGCGAACTCCGTCGCGAAGTCGCCGCGTTCGCGGTCGGCGGGATGGCCGCCGTTGGCGTCTTGCGGCTGGTAGATCCCGGGGTGCCCCAGACGCAGTTCGACGTCGTGCGGATCGGTCTCGTAGCTGACCCGGACGGCCTGCGCGGCGGCGCGGGCCGCCTCCAGTGTCTCGGCGAGGACGAGGGCGACGTACCAGCCGTGGTGCGGGACGCGTTCGTCCTGGAGGACGAGGAGCGTCGGGTCGTCGGCGGGAGTCAGCCGCGGTGCGTTGTGGTGGGTGAGGACGGCGAGGACGCCGGGGAGTTCGAGCGCCTCCTCGTCGTGGACGGCGGTGATCCGGCCGGAGGGCACGGTCGCGGGCACCGGCCAGGCGTAGGCGCAGCGCGGCGGGGTGTGTTCGGCGGCGTAGCGGGCGGCGCCGGTGACTTTGGCGCGGCCCTCGCGGCGGCGGGCGGGGGTGCCGAGGGCTGGGGAGGGCTGGTTCACGGGGTCGGCTCCCGGTCGGTGCGGGCGGCGGCGAGTTCGCCGAGGGTCGCGACGGCGAGGCGGCGGGCGAGCGGCACCTTGAAGGCGTTGCCGGGCAGGGGGTCGGCCCGTTCCAGTTCGGCTTCGAGGGCGCGCTCGAAGGTGTCCTCGCCCGCGAGGGCGCCGCGCAGGACGTCCTCCGCGGTGCGGGCCCGCCACGGCCGGTGGGCGACGCCGCCGAGCGCCAGCCGGGCGGTGCGCACGACGCCGTCGGGCCGCACGTGCAGCACGGCGGCGACGGAGACCAGGGCGAAGGCGTACGAGGCGCGGTCGCGGGCCTTGCGGTAGGTCTGCGGCAGCCCGGCGCACTCGGCGGGCAGGCGGACGGCGGTGATGAGCTCGCCGGGCAGCAGGCAGGTGTCCTGTTCGGGGTGGTCCCCCGGCAGCCGGTGCAGGTCGGCGGCGGGGACGGTGCGCGAGCCGTGCGCTCCGGTGAGGTGCACCTCCGCCCCGAGGGCGCTCAGTGCGACGGCGAGGTCGGAGGGGTGGGTGGCGACGCACTGCGGGGAGGCGCCGAGGACGGCGTGTTCGCGGTGGTGACCGGTGAGGGCCGCGCAACCGCTCCCGGGCTGACGTTTGTTGCAGGGCTGGGAGGTGTCCTGGAAGTAGGCGCAGCGGGTGCGCTGGAGGAGGTTTCCGCCGGTGGTCGCGGCGTTGCGCAGCTGTCCGGAGGCGCCCGCGAGGAGCGCGAGCGAGAGCGCGGGGTAGCGGGCCCGGACGGCGGGGTGGGCGGCGAGGTCGCTGTTGCGGACGGCCGCCCCCACCAGCAGTCCCCCGTCGGCCTCCTCCTCGACGCGGTCCAGCGGCAGGCCGCTCACGTCGATGAGGGCGGCGGGGGTCTCGACGCCGAGCTTCATGAGGTCGACCAGATTGGTGCCGCCCCCGAGGTAGCGGGCGCCCGGTGCGGAGGCGAAACCCTCGACGGCCTCGGTGACACTGCGGGCGCGCAGATAGGCGAAGGGTTTCACCGGATCACGTCCTCGACGGCCTCGACGATACGGGGGTAGGCGCCGCAGCGGCACAGGTTGCCGCTGAGGCGTTCGCGCAGTTCGGCGGCGTCGAGGCGGACAGGCCCCTGGTCGGTACCGGGCGGGGTGACGCAGGAGAGGTGCCCCTCCTCGGCCTCGGCGAGCACACCGAGCGCGGAACACAGCTGTCCGGGGGTGCAGTAGCCGCACTGGAAGGCGTCGCGTTCCAGGAAGGCCTCCTGGAGCGGGTGCAGCCGGTCGCCGTCGGCGAGCCCCTCGACCGTGGTGATGCCGGCCCCCTCGCACGCGACGGCCAGCTGGAGGCAGCTGTTGAGGCGCCGCCCGTCCTGGAGCACGGTGCAGGCCCCGCACTGGCCGTGGTCGCAGCCCTTCTTGGCGCCGGTCAGGCCGAGCCGCTCACGCAGCAGGTCGAGCAGGACCGTGCGGTGGTCCACGTCCGGGAGGCGGTGTTCGCGCCCGTTGACGCGCAGCGTGACGGTCGACTGGTGGACGAGCGCGGGCGCGGCGGCCGTTCCGCTCGGGCCTCGGTCCTGCTGCTGCACGGGGCGCACCTCTTTCGGCCTGGTCGTGGGGCCGCCCGGGCGGCGCCGCAGGGTTCCACCCTGCGCCGGTCCGCACCGGACGGCATGTCGCGCGTGGCCTGCGGGTGCCCCTGTCACCCGTCTGCCACACACCGGGGCCGGGGCCGTGACCTGGAGTGAGTGGCGACGTTGAAGGGGGCGTATGGGTCACGGTCCCGTGGCCCACTCGCAATCCAAGGAGTTTCGTATGTCTCGCTTCGCGAAGGCAGCCGCTGTCCTCGCCGGAACCGGTGCCGTCGTGGCCGCGGGCGCCGGCCTCGCCGCCGCGGACGCCGGCGCCCAGGGTGCCGCGATCGGTTCCCCGGGTGTGCTCTCCGGCAACCTCCTGCAGGTTCCGGTGCACGTCCCGGTCAACCTCTGCGGCAACAGCGTCAACGTCGTCGGTCTGCTGAACCCCGCGTTCGGCAACACCTGCGTCAACGCCGACGGCGGCCACGAGCGCGGCCACGACAGCGGTTACGGCGACGAGGGCTACGGCAAGAACTGACCTCGTCACCGCCACGCACCGTACGGCCCCGCCGGTTCGCTCCGGCGGGGCCGTACGGCTGCCCGGGCTTCTCAGGCGTAGCGGTAGTGCGCGCTGTGGTCGAGGAGTTCGGCGGGGGTGACGTCCCACGGCGGCATCGGGTCGTTCAGGGTCGCGATCCTGCCTCGCTGGGAGTCGCCGGGCGCCAGGGCGCGGGCCGGCAGGTAGCCGGCCTTCGGGTTCGCGCGCTGCCAGCGCGACCAGACCAGGTCGATGAAGGCGTGGTGCAGGAAGAACACCGGGTCGCCCGGCGAGGAGCCGCCCAGCATCGTCCCGCCGACCCAGCGGTGCACACGGTTGTGGTTGCGCCAGCGGGCACTGCCCCGACCGGTGGACCAGCCCTCCAGTTTGTTGCGGAAACCGCTGCGGGAGGTCGAGTTCCACGGGGGGACGTCGTAGGTGGTGTCCCGCGTGGCCCGCTCCAGTTCCTCCCTGGTGGGCAGCTCGACGGGGTCCTGCGGCCGGCCGAAGGCACGGCGCAGATAGGGCCGGTCGTCGACGCCCTCGGTGAGCGCCCACTCCCCCTTTCCGTAGGCGAAGGCCCCGGTGGTCACCTGCTGGTCGCTGCGCCGGCCGTCACCGCCGAGGAAGTCCTCCTGCCACAGTGCGGCAGCGGGGGTGTTGTCCTTCGTCCAGTCCCAGTAGGGGACGGTCACCGAGGGGGCGATCTCGCGCAGGTCGCGCTCGAACTCCAGGAGGTAGCGACGGTGCCAGGGCAGGAAGGAGGGCGTCATGTGGGCGAAGCGGGGGCCTCCGTCGCCGTCCGAGACGTAGTACTTGACGTGGGTGCGCACGTAGTCGTCGTAGCGTCCGGACCGTTTGAGTTCGAGGACCGCGCCGACGAACCTCTTCTTCTCGGCGCTCGTCAGGTCGCGCTGGTTCTTCCGGGTGTGGACCATGTGTTCTCCTCGCGGTTCTTCAGCCGCCGTGCCGGGCGGCGTTGCGGGTCACCGCGGCCCCGCCCAGCTCGTCGACGGCTGCCCGGACGGCTTCGCGGGGGGTGGCGTAGGACGTGGAGTGGTCGACGGCGGTGAGCCAGCCGCCGTCGGCGCGGCGCATCAGGTGCAGCGGCCGGCCGTCGACGAGGGCAAAGTCCCCCGCGCCCTGGATGTGGCGGCCCGCGTACACCTCGTCGAAGGAGGGGGCCGGCGCGGGGTCGGCGAGAACCGGGTCCGGCACCCGCGCGGTGACCACCGGGGCGAGGGCCATCGCCGTCCCGCCGAGAGCGCCGAGGGTGAACAGGGCGCGCAGCAGGTTGCGGCGTCCGGTCGTGGGACCCGCCGGGGCGGGGGTGGCGGCCCCCTTCGTACACGAAAGCGGGATGGTCGGCGTGGTGGTGTCTGGGCTCATGCGGAAGTGCTCCGTCCTGGGAGGCTTACGGCCGTAGGCGGGCCGTCGGTGCGCACAACGAGAGGGAGCGGGATCGGTTGCTGGGCCGAGTGGGGGGTCTCGCGTAATCGGTTCCTGAAGCAAGGGCAGACGGAACCCGGCTCCGTTAAGCCTCCTTTAAGGGGAGGAAGAGCCCCAACTGGCGCTTATGCGACGTCACTTCTTGTTTTCAAGAAGGAGAGTCGAGGCTTCTCGCACACAGATATTGACGTGTCTGAAACAAGGGTGAAGCATCGTCAGGCAGATCGATCCGCGACTTTGGAGTCCCGACGATGCACTTTCCCCCCACCTCATCCACCCCCCAGAGAACTCTCACCCCCCGGTCGAGAAGGCGCGCCACCGCGCTGGCCGGGGTCTCGGCTCTGGTCACCTCGCTGTTCCTGCTCGCCCCCACGGGGCAGGCGGCGGCCGACCCTCTGCCGGGCGGCGGAGACCTCGGGCCCAACGTGAAGGTGTTCGACCCGTCCACGCCCGACATCCAGGGCCAGGTGGACGACATCTTCAAGAAGCAGGAGTCGGCGCAGTTCGGCGACGGACGCTACGCCCTCCTGTTCAAGCCGGGCACCTACGACAACATCAACGCCCAGCTCGGTTTCTACACCTCGATAGCCGGGCTCGGCCTGAACCCCGACGACACGACCTTCAACGGTGACGTGACGGTCGACGCGGGCTGGTTCGACGGCAACGCCACCCAGAACTTCT
Source organism: Streptomyces sp. NPDC049954 (assembly GCF_040656295.1). NCBI lineage: Bacteria > Bacillati > Actinomycetota > Actinomycetes > Kitasatosporales > Streptomycetaceae > Streptomyces > Streptomyces sp. NPDC049954. The sequence continues at coordinate 130,234 of NZ_JBFALS010000009.1, read as the reverse complement.
GGCGTTCGGCGGAGAACCTCGCGCTCAACCCGGTCAACGGCACCGACCGCTGGGCGGTGTCGCAGGCGGCGCCGTTCCGCCGGATGCACGTCAAGGGCGGGCTCAACCTCGCCCCGGACGGCTACGGCTGGGCGAGTGGTGGCTACATCGCCGACAGCAAGATCGACGGCGAGGTGAGCCCGTACTCGCAGCAGCAGTGGTACACCCGCGACAGCTCCGTGGGCGGCTGGAGCAACGGCGTGTGGAACATGGTGTTCTCCGGTGTCGAGGGAGCGCCCGACCAGGGCTTCCCGGACCCGCCGTACACCACGCTCGACACCACGCCCGTCTCCCGTGAGAAGCCGTTCCTGTACCTGGACGGCAACGACTACAAGGTGTTCGTCCCGGCCAAGCGCACCAACGCGCGCGGCGTCTCCTGGGACAAGGGCACCCCGGAGGGCGAGTCGCTCTCGCTGGACCAGTTCTACGTGGTCAAGCCGGGAGCGAGCGCGGAGACCATCAACGCGGCGGTCGACCAGGGACTGCACCTGCTGTTCACCCCTGGCGTCTACCACGTCGACCAGACGATCAACATCGACCGGGCCGACACCGTGGTGCTCGGGCTCGGCATGGCGACGATCGTCCCGGACAACGGGGTCACCGCGATCCACGTCGGTGACGTGGACGGAGTGAAGCTCGCTGGTCTGCTCGTGGACGCGGGCACGACCAACTCCGACAGCCTCGTCGAGGTCGGCACGAAGGGGTCGAACGTCGATCACGCCGACAACCCCACCTCCCTCCAGGACGTCTTCATCCGGGTCGGCGGCGCCGGTCCCGGAAAGGCGACCAACGGCATGGTGATCAACAGCGACGACACGATCATCGACCACACCTGGCTGTGGCGGGCCGACCACGGGGAAGGGATCGGCTGGGAGACCAACCGCTCGGACTACGGGCTGACCGTCAACGGGGACGACGTCCTCGCGACCGGTCTGTTCGTCGAGCACTTCAACAAGTACGACGTGCAGTGGAACGGCGAGAACGGCCGCACGATCTTCTTCCAGAACGAGAAGGCGTACGACGCGCCCGACCAGGCCTCCATCCAGAACGGTGACCAGAAGGGCTACGCCGCCTACAAGGTCGCCGACTCCGTGGAGAACCACGAGGGCTGGGGCCTGGGCAGCTACTGCTTCTACAACGTGGATCCCTCGATCCAGCAGGGTCACGGTTTCGAGGCGCCGGTCAAGCCCGGCGTCAAGTTCCACGACCTGCTCGTCACGTCGCTGGGCGGCAAGGGACAGTACGACCACGTCATCAACGACACCGGTTCGCCCACCTCGGGCGAGGACACGGTGCCCTCGACGGTGGTGTCCTGGCCGTAAGCGGCCCCGACACCCCTGCGACACCGGGGCTCGGTCACCTTCGCCGGACGGTGACCGGGCCCCGGCCCGCGTCTATACGGGCCGTGCAGCGACGCACCCTGTCGCGACGGCCCGTTGCCCGTTCCTCAACGGCCTCCGGCCACGCGCAGGACCGCCCCGGTCGCGTACGAGGCCTCGTCGGACAGGAACCACAGGACGGCGCTCGCGATCTCCTCGGGACGGCCCGGGCGGCCCATCGGCATCATGGCGCCGACGCGCGCCGGCCGCTGCGGATCGGCGTGGAAACCCGTCTCGATCACACCGGGCGCGACGCAGTTGACGCGGATGCCCGAGGACGCGACCTCCTGGGCCAGCCCCACGGTGAGCGTGTCGGTCGCGGCCTTCGTCGCGGCGTAGTGCACGTACTCCCCCGCCGAGCCGAGCGTCGCGGCGGCCGAGGAGATGTTGACGATCGCCCCCGCCGTTGCGGTGCGCGTCATGTCCCGTACGGCGCGGCGGCAGCACAGCAGGTAGCCGAGCACGTTGACGTCGAGGACGTGGCGCAGCCCGTCCGCGTCCGCCTCGGCGAGCGGGCCGACCGGTCCGCTCACCCCGGCGTTGTTGACGAGTCCGGTGACCGTGCCCAGTTCGGCCTCGGCCGTCGCGAAGAGCCGGTCCACGTCCTGCTCGTCGGCCGTGTCGACGGCGACGGTCACCGCGCGGCCCCCCGCCTCCCGGACGGCGGCGGCGACCTTCTTTGCGGCCTCCCCGTCCGAGCGGTAGCCGATCGCGACGTGGTGCCCCGCCTCGGCGAGCCGGACACAGACGGCGGCGCCGATGCCGCGGCTGCCTCCGGTGACGACGGTGACCTGCTGCGGGGACATCCGGAACCTCCTGGATGAAGCGGCGTACACAAGTGCGATCACTGTAGTCGCCGTGGGGGTGTCACGAGCCCACGCGTCCCCCGGCCACCGCGCCCTGGGGCCAGCACACCCGTACGGGGCCCTCCCGAAGGTGTCACCTGCGCGGGACGGGGCCCGCGGACCTGTTAATAAGGATGCTTCCCCCACGTCAGGAGCGCGAGATGCACCGTTCCACAGCCGTCGCACACGGCCCTTCCGCCCCCTCGGGACCGGCGACCGCCGCCCTCCCGCGTCCCGCCCGGGAGGAGGACGCCGAGGGGGCCACGGAGCATCAGCTCTCGTTCGACGGCTTCCGTTACGTCGTGCGCAGCGTGGGGCGGACGACGCCCGGGCAGGACCCGGTGCTGATCCTGGGAGGCTCCTCGCAGGACCGCTTCTCGTGGATGCGGCACGAACGCGGTCTCGCCCCGCTCGGGCAGCTCCTCACCGTCGACCTGCCGGGGTACGGCGACGCGGACTTCCTTCCGGAGCGGTACGGCGTGGACTTCCTGGCGGCGACGGTGCGCTCCCTGCTCGACGCGCTCGGGGTGGTGCGGGTCAATCTGGTGGCGGCCTGTTTCGGCGGGGCGGTGGGCCTGCGCTTCGCGCAGCACAGCCCCGGCCGGGTGCGCAGACTCATGCTGGTGGGGATGACCCGGCGCATCCCCGAGGACTACGGGCGGGCCATGGTGCGCTGGGCGGGGATGATCGAGCGCGGGGAGACCGGGCCCATCGCGCAGGAGCTGACGGAGCGTTTCATGGCCCCGCCCGGCGTCGGGACGGTCCGCAAGCACGCGGCCGTCACGCGACTGGTGCACCAGCAGATCGCGGACCAGACCACCGAGCAGACCGCGAAGTCGGCCGAGCACAACACCCGGCTCATGCGCCACGAGTGGTACCGGCCCGAGCCGGTGCCCGCCGTTCCCTCCCTCGTGGTCACCGGGGAGTTCGACACGCTCACGACACCGGACATGGGCCGTGAGGTGGCCGCCTCGCTGCCGGCCGCCCGTTTCCTGACCATCCGGGAGACCGACCACCTCGCGCCGGTCGAGCGCACGGCGGACTTCGCGGATCTCGTGGTGCGCTTCTGCACCGACCAGTCCCTGCACTCCCTGCCGTACGGCACCGAGGTGGAGAGCTTCGGCAGCGGCCGCCGCTGAGGTGCCCCGCTCCCGCTGCACGCACGTGCACGGCCCCCGCACACGGGGTGCGAGGGCCGTGGTGACGCGTCGGCATGCCGCAGGCGCCGGTGGTGGAGCGGTGGCTCAGCGACGGAGGAACGACGAGAGGTAACCGCCGGCCGGGCTGCCCACGCCGGTCACGTCGTCGTATCCGGTGACGGCCTTGAGCGAGCTGTCCTTGCCGAGTACGCGCAGGGTGGTCTTCGTCCCCTCGGAGGCGTCGAAGCCGTTCACGTAGTCGGTGCGGACGACGCCGATCCCCTGGCCCTGGCCGAGCGGCTGGTCGGTGACGTCGTGGTAGGCCGAGGTCCCGTAGCGGGAGTAGATGCCCGGGTTGGCGAAGCCGATCGGGACCCCGTGCTGGGCCTGCTGGGCGAGGGCCTGGACCCCGGCGATGACCGGGGCCGCGAGCGAGGTGCCGCCGATGCGGTACTCCGCGTACTTGAGCTTCCCGTTCGGGAAGGTCTGCGTCTGGCCCACCAGGAAACCGGTGTTGGGGTCGGCGACGGCCGCGATGTCCGGGACGGTACGCATCGGCGTCTTGCCGTTCGCCTTCGCCAGCTTCGCGGGGACGACGCCCTTCTGGTAGTAGGGCTGCTCCACGACGGCGCTCGTGCCGCCGCCCGCGCCGGAGGTGAAGGTCCCGGGGAACCCGCTCCAGGAGTCGCCGGCCGCGGACAGGGCGGCGTTCTGGGTGCCCCAGCCGGTCTCCCACTGGTACTTGTCGCCCTTGCCGACCGCGAGCGAGGTACCGCCGACGGCGGTGACCCACTGCGAGTTGACGGGCATGTCGACCTGCTTGGTCCCCGTGGAGGCGGCGTTGTCCCCGTCGTCCCCGGAGGAGAAGTAGAAGCCGATGCCCTCGACGGCACCCCGCTGGAAGACCTGGTCGTAGGCCGCGGCGGAGGCCGGGGTCTCATTGGACTCCAGGTCGCCCCAGGAGTTGGAGACGATGTCGGCCAGCCGGTTGTCCACGACCTTGCTCAGGCTGTCGAGCAGGTCGTCGTCGTAGCAGGAGGCGGCGCCCGCGTAGACGATGTTGGCGTCGGGGGCCACCGCGTGCACGGCCTCCACGTCGAGGGTCTCCTCGCCGTACCAGCCGGACGCCCCGCACTCCTCGGTGCGGTTGTAGTCCCCGGGCAGGACCTGGGTGAGCTGGCCCTTGCGGTACTTCTTGTCCCCGTTGCGCGCGGCGTACTGCGCGGTGTCGGCAGCGATGGTCGGGGAGGCGTAGGCGTCGGTGATGGCGACCGTGACGCCCTTGCCGGTCTGCTTGCCCGCTCCGTAGGCGGCGCGCAACTGCTTGCCCGTGTAGCCCTTGATGGCGTACGGGGCCTTCTTGCCGAAGGCGGAGGGCAGCTTCTTGTTCGTCTTCGAGCCGAAGTACGTGGAGAAGGGGCCCGCGTTGCGGAAGACCGCGTCCGGCGGGGGCAGCGTCTCGTCGTGGCTCGCACGGTGCGGGGCGTTGTCCAGCCCGGTGACGGTCAGCACCGCACCGTGCAGGGACTGCGGCACGGAGGGCGCGGCGTCGGGGGCGTGGTAAGTGTGGCCGCTACGCGCGTAGTTGCGCAGCTTGGTGGAGAACGCCTTCTCCACCGCCGAGGTACGGCCGGACACCGTGAGGTAGTTCTGGTGGTGGCCGGTCACCGTGAGCCCCGCGCCCTTGAGCCACGCGGTCACCTCGGCGACCTGCTCGCCCGTCGCGCCGAAGCGGTCCTCGGTCTGCCGGGCCGTCAGGTACTTGCCGTACGAGGGCGACGCGGGGTCGGAGACCTCGCGGGCGTAGCGTGCGAGCCCGGCGGCGTCGCGGCCCGCGAGGTAGACACGGGCCTCGACCTGGTGGCCGGCGGAGAGCGCGCCGCGGTCGGCCTTGGACGTGGCCCAGTGCGGTGTGATGCCCGCCAGCGTCTGCCGCCCGGTGTGACCGGTGTCGGCGGACGCGGTCGGTATGCCGAGCGCCAGGGCTCCGGCGGCCAGGGGCAGTGTCGCCGCCCAGACCGCTCCGGCGCGCAGGCGAGGTCGGCTCGATCTCATGGAACCCCCTGCTGTGAGCGAATGGACGTGCGGCGAAAAGGGTGTTGACAGCCGCACGCACCGATCACTCTGTCGATCAAGTGTTCATCGGGGGTACATGAGTTGGTCTAGGAACGTCCAAGGAGGCACCAACGCCTCGTCAACGTGACCTCCTCCCGCCGGGAGCGGGCGCTCTGTTGACGAGGCGTCGGGCCGGCCGGGGACGCCGTGGCCTCAGGAGGCGGCGGGGCTGAACCACGTGGGACCGCCGGACAGGGCCTGCTTGATGCGGAAGTGGGAGAAGTCGGCGAGCGGCGGCAACGCGTCCAGGGAGTACCAGCCGACCTCCAGGGACTCGTCGTCGCCCACCCGCGCCTCGCCGCCGGTGGCCCGGCACAGGAAGGTGATGTCGATGAACTGGCAGCGGTCGCCGTTGGCGTAGGTCACCGGCCGCAGCGTTTCGACCAGGACGAGTCGCTCGGCGACGCAGTGCACGGAGGTCTCTTCGAGGACCTCCCGCACGACCGTCTCCGCGGGCTGCTCCCCGGGCTCGCAGATCCCCGCGGGAAGAGCCCACTTCCCGGTGTCCGCGCGCCGGCCGAGCAGAAGACGGCCCTCGGCGTCGAGGACGACAGCGTTGACACCGGGCAGCAGGAGCAGTTCGTTGCCGATGTTCTCGCGCAGCTTGAGGATGAATTCGGGAGTCGCCATGGACAGACCCTAACGTCCCGGAAAACGGCTGCGGGCCAGGGCCCGGGGCCCTGACCCGCACCGTTGTTCCGGCACTACGCCCCCGATGTCCGCTCCCGGTCGCGGCGGCGGCGGACCGCCGCGGTGACCGTCCAGCCGAGCCCCGCGGCGGCCACCAGGACCAGCAGCGCCTCGGGGAGGGTGCCCATACGGGTCGCGGGGGTCCGCGAGGTGCGCAGCGGCACCTCGTCGACGAGGGTGTCCGGGGTGAACATCCCGGTCTTGCGCACGATGCGCCCGTCGGGGCGGATGACGGCGCTGACGCCGCTGGTCACGGGCACGGTGACGCTGCGGCTGTGCTCGACCGCCCGGACCCGGGACATCGCGAGCTGCTGGTAGGTCATCTCGCTGCGGTCGAAGGTCGCGTTGTTGCTCGGCACCGAGATCATCTCGGCGCCGTGCGTGACGGTGTCGCGCACGTCCCAGTCGAAGGCCGCCTCGTAGCACGTGGCGATACCGACCTTGGTCCCGTCCATCGTGAAGACGCCCGGCTCGTCGCCCCGGCTGAAGTCCTGGGCGACCATGGTGGTCCAGCTGTCGTTGATCTTGGCGAGCAGCGAGCGCATCGGGAGGTACTCACCGAAGGGCTGGATCTGCCGTTTGTCGTAGGTGGCGGTGGGGCCCTGCGCCGGGTCCCACAGGATCTGCTCGTTGTAGAGCTTGCCGTCCGCCTTCAGGACGACGCCGCCGACGGAGATGGGCGCCCCGACCGCCTTGGCGGCCTCGTCGATGACCTCGCTCGCGTCGGGGTTGCGGAAGGGGTCGATGTCGGAGGAGTTCTCCGGCCACAGCACGAAGTCGGGCTGCTTGACCTTCCCGGCCCTGATCCGCGCGGCGAGCCGCTTCGTCTCCTTGACGTGGTAGTCGAGTACGGCGCGACGCTGCTCGTTGAAGCCGAGGCCGGCGCGCGGCACGTTGCCCTGGACCACGGCGACGGTGGCGGTGCCGTCCTCGGCGCGGTCGGAGACGAGCGGGCGGGCCGCGAACGCCGCGCCGACCGGGACGAGGACGGCGAGCCCGGCGGTGAGCGCGGTGGCCCGGGGCAGGACGCCGTCCCGGCGGTACGCGAGGGCGGCGCGGACAGCGGCGTACAGGCCGAATCCGCACAGCGCGACGGCGAAACCGAGGACGGGGGTGCCACCGAGGGCGGCGAGCGGGAGGAAGACCCCGTCGGCCTGGCCGAAAGCGATCTTGCCCCACGGGAAGCCCCCGAACGGGAACCGCGCCCGGGCCGCCTCCCCCGCCGTCCACAGCGCGGCGGCCCACAGCGGCCAGCCCGGCAGCCGGGTCACCGGGGCGACGGCGGCCCCGACAAGGGCCAGGAACACGGCCTCGGCGGCGGCGAGCGCGAGCCAGGGGCCGGAACCCACCTCGACCCCGGTCCACACCAGCAGGGGCAGGAAGAAGCCGAGGCCGAAGAGGTAGCCGAGGCCGAGCCCCGCCTTCCAGGTGCGGCCGTGCAGGACCCGGGCGAAGGCGGCGAGGGCCGGCAGAGCCAGCCACCACACGGTGCGCGGCGGGAAGCTCAGGTACAGCAGCAGCCCGGCGAGGGCGGAGACGACGGCGGGCGCGAGGCGGCGCAGCAACCGCTCTCCCCGGCGGGCGGGGCCGGGGGGCGCGGAGTCGTCCAGCGGGGTGAGGGTGACGGTCACTCTCCGGAGTCTACGGCGCGCCCGGGCCGCACCGGGGTGTGGCCTTCCCCTCATACGCTGATCGCGAGGACCGGGGCATGTGAAAGGCGCGCCCCCTTGAAGGGGGCGCGCCTCGGGGTCAGGTGCCCGGTGCGGCGGCGGGGCCGCCGTAGAGACGCAGGCGTCTGCGGATCTCGCGCACGGCCGCCTCGGCGTCGTCGACGGTGAAGGTGAATTTGCGTCCGTCGCCCAGACGCAGCACGACGCCCTCGCCGCGGCGGACGACGACGGCCGTGCCCCTCTCCGGCCGCCAGCGGTAGCCGTACCCGCCCCAGTGGCGCGGGGTGACGGAAGGATCGAAGTCGGCCTGCACCACGTGGGAGAGCGGGATCACGCGGCGCGGCACCCCGATGTGGCCGCAGCGGACCTCCAGGGTGTCGTGGTCGACGCGGACCGCGACGCTCACGAAGGCGAGCGTGCCGAAGAGAATGAGCAGCCCGGCCAGCAGGCAGCCGACCACCGAGACGGCGAGCGCCGCGACGCCGGAGCTCCAGCTGGAGTTCACGGCCAGGGCGATGCCCAGGGCCAGACAGGCGGCGCCCGCGAGCGCGAGCACCCACTGCGCGTGGTTGGTTGCGCGGCCCTCCCAGACCTCGGGGTGAGCCCCGCTGTCGTCCCGGGCGGCCTCGTCGTGGGGTGGGTACCTCATGGCGTTGAGGGTACTCAGGTTCCGCCGCGAAGGCGCCTTGTCGCGCACCGTGACCCGCGTCCCTTTTCTCCGGGAAAGATCCTTCGCGCTCGCCGAGGGGGAGGATCCCCGGTCGGCAGGCGTCAGCGGGCGGCGCCCACTCCGCTCAGCAGACGGCCCTCGGCGTACCGGAGGGCGGCGGGCGGCAGGCTGCCCTCCTGCCCGTTGAGCAGGACCGTGAGTCCGCCCGTTCGGGTGAGGTCGGGGCTGCTCGCGACGCGCCGCAGGGCCTGGGCGGCGACCGCCCCCGCCGAGCCGTGCAGGACGAGCGGGGGTTCGCCGGGGCCACGCAGGGCGGCGCGGATGCGGTCGGCGACGAGTTCGTAGTGGGTGCAGCCCAGGACGACGGTCGGGATCTCGCGCGGCGTGCGGGCGGCCGCGGCGGCGACGGCGGCGTCGATCGCCGCCTCGTCGGCCTGCTCGACGGCGTCGGCCAGTCCCGGGCAGGGCACCTCGGTGACCTCGACGCCGGCGGCGAACTCGGCGATCAGTCCGCGCTGGTAGGCGCTGCCGGTGGTGGCGGGGGTGGCCCAGATCGCGACGGGGCCGCCGCCGGTCGCGGCCGGCTTGATCGCGGGGACGGTGCCGATCACGGGGAGGCCGGGCTCGAAGCGGGCGCGCAGCGCGGGCAGGGCGTGCACCGTGGCGGTGTTGCACGCGACCACGAGGGCGTCCGGACGGTGGGCGGCGGCGGCCTCGGCGACGGCGAGGGCACGCCGCGTGAGGTCCTGTGGGGTACGGGGTCCCCAGGGCATTCCCTCGGGGTCGCTGGAGAGGAGGAGGTCGGCGTCGGGCCGCAGTCCGCGGAGGACGGCAGCGGCCGGAAGCAGACCGATTCCGGAGTCCATGAGCGCGATCTTCACCCGCTCACCATAGTCGAAGGGCCGGTGCGCCTCCCGGGCGTGGTGGCAGACTGCGGCGGATGAGCGTCGTCGTGTGGATCTCCGTTGTCTCCCTCGCCGCCTGGCTGTGGCTGCTGCTGGGCCAGGGCTTCTTCTGGCGTACCGACGTGCGGTTGCCGCCCCGGCGTGATCCCGCGCGCTGGCCCTCGGTGGCGGTCGTGGTGCCCGCCAGGGACGAGGCGGAGGTGCTGCCGCTGAGCCTGCCCTCCCTGCTGGAGCAGGAGTATCCGGGGCGCGCCGAAGTGGTGCTGGTGGACGACGGGAGCACGGACGGGACCGGGGAACTGGCCCGGTCCCTGGCCTCGGCCTACGGCGGGCTGCCGCTGCGGATCGTCTCACCGGGAGAGCCGCCGAGCGGCTGGACGGGAAAGCTGTGGGCGGTGCGGCACGGGATCTCCCTGGCCGGGGAGCGGGAACCGGAGTTCCTGCTGCTGACGGACGCGGACATCGCGCACGAGCCGGACAGCCTGCGGTCGCTGGTGGCGGCGGCGGAGGGGAACGGCCTCGACATGGTGTCGCAGATGGCGCGCCTGCGGGTGGCGAGTCTGTGGGAGCGCATGGTGGTGCCTGCCTTCGTCTACTTCTTCTCGCAGCTCTATCCCTTCCGGTGGATCAACCGGCCGGGGGCGCGGACGGCGGCCGCGGCCGGGGGCTGCGTCCTGCTGCGCACGAGCACCGCTGTCGCGGCGGGGGTGCCGGATGTGATCCGGCAGTCGGTCATCGACGACGTCGCCCTCGCGCGGGCCGTGAAGCGCGGCGGCGGGCGGATCTGGCTGGGCCTGGCCGAGCGGGTGGACAGCGTGCGGCCGTACCCGCGGCTGGCCGACCTGTGGCGCATGATCGCGCGCAGCGCCTACGCGCAACTGCGCCACCGGCCGCCGGTCCTGCTGGGGACGGTGCTCGGTCTGGCGCTGGTCTACCTGGTGCCGCCGCTCGCCCTCGTCGCCGGTCTGGCCGCGGGTGACGCTGCGGTGGCGGCGGCCGGGGCGGCGGCGTGGCTCGTGATGACGGCGACCTACCTGCCGATGCTGCGCTACTACCGTCAGTCCCCGCTCCTGTCGCTGCTCCTGCCGGTCACCGCGTTCCTGTACCTGCTGATGACGGTGGACTCGGCGGTGCAGCACTACCGGGGCCGGGGCGCGGCCTGGAAGGGCCGCACCTACACACGGCCCGAGCCGGAGGCCGCACCCCCGGGGCCGGGCGTCGTGGGGCCGGAGGCCGGCAGCGTGCGGGAGGGCTGAGCCGGCGCGGGGACGGCCGGGTCACTTGCGGCCGGGCCGCCAGTCGAGCCCCCAGCCGTAGGCCTGGTCGACGGTGCGCTGGGGGCTGACACCGGGCGCGGGGACGAGGTAGCGGGCCTCGCGGCGCACGACGAGTTCGCCCCGGTCGTGGGTGAGCAGGGCGAGGGCGCACACCGTGGAGGGCACGGTGCACTCGTCGAGGAAGAACTCGACGGGCGCTCCGTACCGGGGGCGCAGGGTCACGGTGGCGTGCAGGCCGGCGAAACCGCTCGCGCCCTCGTAGACGGTGACGAAGACCAACAGGCGGCGCAGCTCGGCGCGGTGGTCGAGGTTCACCGTCAGGTTCTCGCCGCTCGCGAGGGTGCCGCTGCGGTCGTCGCCGTCGAGGAGGACCCAGGGCGGCCGGTGGAGTGAGCCGAAGGCGTGGCCGAGTGCCTGGACGACACCTTTGCGTCCGTCGGCGAGTTCGTAGAGGGCGCACAGGTCGAGGTCGACGGCGGCGGGCGGGGCGAGGGCGCGCGCGAGCCCGGCCCGCCAGCCGCCGCCCTGCCGCGAACCCGCGGGGCGCCAGGTGAGGTTGACGTGCAGCGTGCCCGAGGAACCGCCTTGTTTGGCCAGCGAGACGGAGGGCGTCTCCTTGGTGAGAGTGACCTTGGCCGGGCGCGCGGGGGCGGGCGGGGGAGGCGGCGTCCTCGGCGGTGTCCGCGGATGTGGGGTGGCGGGTCCGGGCAACTGCGCCACCGCCCGGGCCGGTTGGCGCGGGGGGACGTCGAGGCCGTGCTCCGCGGCGAGCCGGTCGAGGCCCTCGCTCCAGCCCTGGCCGACCGCGCGGAACTTCCAGGCGCCGTGGCGCCGGTACAGCTCCCCGAGGACGTAGGCGGTTTCCGTGGTGGCGTCCGAGGGCGCGAAGCGTGCGAGTTCCTGGCCGTCGGCCGCGTCCAGGAGGCGGACGAAGAGGGCCTGGACGTCACCGAAGGCGCCTGCCTCGGCCGAGACGGCGAAAGCGAGACGCTCGATCCCGGGGGCGACCTCGTCGAGACGTACGGTCAGGGTCTCCACCTCGCCCTCCGGGGCCGTACGGCGGCCCTCGTGGCGGACGGCGGCGCCGGGCCCGGCGGGTTGGCCGGCGCGGACGAGGTCGCGCTCGTCCTTGACCCGCCCCTCCCCGGTCAGCAGGAGCGCCAGGGCGTGCGGGCGCGGGGCGCCCGGCCCCTCACGCCATCCGATCTCCACGCGCAGTCCGCTCGCACGGACGGGGAGGTTGGAACCCTTGGGCATCGACACGGCGCCCCCTCTCTTTCCGGAATCGTGCCGGACCCGCCCCGGCCCCGTCCCGCACTCGTTCCGACTCGTTCCGGCTGTCCCGCGCGTCGGCGACGGCCGGTCGGGGAAGCACCACTGACGGGCCGAAGGTTCTGCCGTCCAACCGCCGGTAACCGGTAAGGAACACGCAATTTACGTGCTTTCCCCGGGCCTGGATGACCGATTTGATCGACTTCGATCACATTGCAGCTATCGAGTCGCCAGCGAGACACAAAACAACCTTCTTATCGGTCTCCCCAACCAGCACATCGTGGGCTTAACTTATGTGCCATGACCTCCCCCCGCCCCACTTACGGCAGCGGCTACTACTCCGCGCCGTCTTTCCCGGACACTCCGATCTACGACTCGCTCGTGGCGGAGCGGGGCACGCCGCAGATCGCGCCGATCCGGGTGCCGTCCCTGTACGAGCCGAGCAGTAACCTGCCCGCTCTCCCGTCGGCTCTGCCGGCCCTGCCGGCGGCGCCCGCGCCCCCGGCCCCTCCTTCGTATTACGGGTACCCGCAGGCGTCCCAGCCGGCACCGCTCCAGCAGGCTCCGGCGCCGTACATCCCGCAGCAGGCCGGCGGGCAGCGCGCGCCCTACCCCGGGCCGCCGCAGCAACAGGCGTACCGCCCCGCGCCGCCGCAGGGCTACGAGGCCGCGCGCCCCGCGCCCTACGAGGACCCGTACAACCGTCCGTACCGGGGTTACTGAGGCCCTGGCACCGCCCCGGCAGCCCGCGCCCGGCCCCGCACCGCCCCCGCCCGGGGCCAAGGGGGGACCGGGCGCGACGCGTCATGGCGCAGTGGAAGGATGGGGGCATGGCCGGACCCGTACTGCACTCCGTGCACATCCATCCCCTCAAGGCGGCGCGCGCCCTCGACCGCGAGGCCGTGCTCGTCGAACGCTGGGGCCTCGCAGGTGACCGCCGGTGGATGCTCGTGGACCCGGACGGGAAGCTGATCACCCAGCGCGAGGAGCCCCGGCTCGCCCTGCTCACGGCGGCCCCGCGCGCGGACGGGTCTCTCGTGCTGTCGGCCCCGGGGGCCGAGCCGCTGGCGGTGACGGTCCCCGAGCCCGTCGCCACCGTGCCGGTGCGGGTGTTCAGGACCAAGGTCGAGGCCGTGCTCGCCGCCGAGTCGGCGAGCACGTGGTGCGGGGCGTACCTCGGCAGGCCGGTGCGCCTGGTCCACCTGGACGATCCAGCGGTACGGCGGCCGATCGATCCGGCGTACGCACGGCCCGGCGAGACCGTGTCCTTCGCGGACGGCTACCCGCTGCTGCTCGCCACGACCGCCTCCCTCGACGCCCTCAACTCCCTGATCTCCCAGGGCGATCTGCCCGACGAGGGGCCGGTGCCGATGAGTCGTTTCCGGCCGAACCTGGTCATCGAGGGCACCGAGCCCTGGGCCGAGGACGGCTGGTGGCGCATACGCGTCGGCGAGGTGCTCTTCCGGGTCCCGAAACCCTGCTCACGCTGCATCGTCACGACGACCGACCAGCTCAGCGCCCGGCGGGGCAAGGAACCACTGCGCAGCCTGGCCAGGCACCGCAGGTCCCCGGGCAACGGCGCCCTGTTCGGTACCAACCTGATCCCGGAGTCGTCCGGAACCGTACGGGTCGGGGACGCACTCACCGTGCTGGAGCGCGCCACCCCGCCGGTCTTCGCATAGCCGACCGCGACCCGGGAACCCGGGTCGCGGGTACGGCCGTTGTCAGCGAGGAGGCCGAGGGGGGCGGCACAGCCGCTCCACCACCGCAGTACGGGGCAGACGCGGAAGAGGTGCCAGGGGTGCGAGCGATCGCGGGGCTGTGGAGGTGGCGGAACAATCCGCTGCGCCGCACGACCGATCTGGTCGAGGGCTGGACCGGCCTGCTCGCCGTGGTCTTGGTGGTGCTGCTCACCCCGCTCGCCGGCGTCCTCGTCGGCACCCGGACCGGTGACGCGCTGCAGCAGACCGTGCGCGCCCAGCAGCAGGACCGGCACCGGGTCACGGCCACCGTGCTGCGGCCCGCCGGTTCGGTGCGCTTCGACACCGATCCCGAGTCGACCAACGGACGCGTCGGTGACGTCCGCGTGTTCGCCGCGTGGACCGGTCCTGACGGGGTGCGGCACAAGGGCGAGGCCGTCGCCACGCTGTCCCGTCCGAGGGCGGGCGACGCCTTCCCGGTGTGGACCGACGACCGCGGCCGGCTCATGGACCGGCCACTGGACACCGCGACCGCCCAGGCGCACGCCGCCCTCGCGGGCATCGGGGCGGCCACCGCGGCGGCCGGGCTGCTGGAGGGCCTGCGCCGGCTCCTGATGTGGCGCGTCCACCGGCAGCGGCTCGCCGCGTGGCAACGCGACTGGGCGCGGGTCGGTCCCGACTGGGGGCGCGCGGGCGCGGGAAGCTGACGGACCGGCGGTGACCAGGACCCGGGACCGGTCAACTCGCCCTCGTCGCACACGCTACGGTGGACCGGCCGCCGTCCTGATGACGGGGCGGGGGCCGCCGTCCACGCGGGCGGCCCGACACGAACCCGCGTACGCACGAGGTGGGGGCACAGCAGCGCATGGCACAGGGCACGGTCCAGGTGACGCACGCCGGTACGTCGCGGTGGCGGCGCCGCACAGGCGAGTACGGCTCGCTCGCCGCCGCCCTGGAGGCCGCAGGCGACGGCGACGTCCTCACCATCGGTCCCGGGACCTACCGGGAGAACCTCGACATCCGGCGCGCGGTGGTCCTGCGCGGGGTCGACGGCTCGGCGGGCCCCGTCCGCATCGCCCCCGCCGACGGCGTCCCGCTGACACTGCGCGCCTCGGCCGAGGTCCACGACCTGCACATCGAGGGCCAGGACGCGGCCGCCCCGGCTGTCCTGATCGAGGACTGCGCGCCCGATCTGGAGGGGCTGCGCATCCTGACCCGGTCCGCCGCCGGCATCGAGGTGCGGGGCGGGGCGCGGCCCACGGTGCGGCACTCCTCGATCGACAACGCGGGCGGTATGGGGATCGCCGTGCTGGACGGGGCGGGCGGCGTGTTCGAGGAGTGCGAGGTGGTCGCGGCGGGCCAGTCCGGTGTGGTGGTGCGCGAGGGCGCGCACCCCCGGCTGGAGCGCTGCCGCGTGCACCACGCCTCCGGCTCGGGACTCGCGGTCAGTGGCGAGAACAGTGCTCTGGAAGCGCTCAGTTGTGAGATCTACGAGATCAAGGGGTCCGCGATCCAGGTCACGGGGCGCGCCGCCGCGCACCTGACGGACTGCGCGGTGCACCGGACGAGTGCCAACGGCGTGACGCTGGACACCGACGCGGTGCTGACTCTCGCCGACTGCCGCATCCATGACATCCCGGAGAACGCGATCGACCTGCGTTCGCGCTCGGTGCTGACGCTGACGCGTTCCACGGTGCGGCAGTTCGGGCGCAACGGGCTGTCGGTGTGGGACCCCGGCACCCGGGTGGACGCCAACCAGTGCGAGATCCACGACAGTACGGGCGACTACCCGGCGGTCTGGGTCAGTGACGGGGCGACGGCGGTGCTCGACTCCTGCCGCGTGCACGACGTACCGGACGCCCTGTTCGTCCTGGACCGGGGCTCGCGGGTCGACGTGGTCGACAGCGATCTCTCCCAGGTGCGCAACACGGCCGTGTCGGTGAGCGACGGGGCGACCGCCCAGCTCGACGACTGCCGGATCACCAGGGCCTCGACGGGTGCCTGGTTCCGGGACCACGGCAGCGGTGGCACGCTCAGCGGCTGCACGGTGGACGAGGTGCAGACCGGGGTGATCGTGACCAAGGGCGCCGATCCGACCGTCGACCGCACGACGGTCTCCTCGGCGGCCGAGGCCGGCTTCTACGTGTCGGCCGACGGGCGCGGCACGTTCTCCGCCTGCCGGGTGAGCGACAGCGCGGGCTACGGCTTCCACATCATCGGTGGCGACCGCACGACGCTGCGCCGCTGCCGTACCGAGCGCTGCGCCCGCGGCGGCTACGAACTGCCCGAGGGCTCCGCCGTCGGCGGCCCCGCCGTGGAGGACTGCACGAGCGACGAGAGCGCGAGCGGCGCCTCGGCGCGTCCCGCCGCCGTGCCCTCTTCCTTCGCCCCCGCCGGCGGGACGCAGCCGGTGCTGCGCGAGGTGGAGACCACCGCGCCCGGCGTGGGTCTGCTGGGCGGGGTGCCGGGACCGCGCACCGCTCCGGTCCCGCAGGAACAGGCGCCCGCCGTCCGCAGCTCCGAGGACGTGCTCGGTGCGCTGGACGCGCTGGTGGGCCTGGAGAGCGTGAAGCGCGAGGTGCGCGCGCTGACGGACATGATCGAGGTGGGCCGGCGCCGCCAGGAGGCCGGCCTCAAGGCGGCCTCCGCGCGTCGGCACCTCGTGTTCACCGGCTCCCCCGGCACCGGCAAGACGACGGTGGCCCGGCTGTACGGGGAGATCCTGGTCGCGCTGGGCGTACTGGAGAAGGGGCACCTGGTCGAGGTCTCCCGGGTGGATCTGGTCGGCGAGCACATCGGCTCGACGGCGATCCGCACCCAGGAGGCCTTCGACCGGGCCCGGGGCGGTGTGCTGTTCATCGACGAGGCCTACGCGCTGTCCCCGGAGGACTCGGGGCGGGACTTCGGCCGGGAGGCCATCGACACCCTGGTCAAGCTGATGGAGGACCACCGGGACTCGGTCGTGGTGATCGTCGCCGGTTACACGGCGGAGATGGAGCGCTTCCTCTCCGTCAATCCGGGGGTGGCCTCGCGTTTCTCGCGGACCATCACCTTCGGCGACTACGGGCCCGGTGAGCTGCTGCGGATCGTGGAGCAGCAGGCCGAGGAGCACGAGTACCGGCTGGACGAGGGGACGGCGGACGCGTTGCTGAAGTACTTCACCGCCCTCCCGAAGGGGCCGGGGTTCGGCAACGGGCGTACCGCCCGGCAGACCTTCGAGGCGATGGTGGAACGGCATGCCGGGCGGGTCGCGCAGATCGAGCGGCCGGACACCGACGACCTGACGCTGCTGTACCCGCAGGACCTGCCCGACCTTCCCTGAGCCCGGCTCAGCCCTCCCTCGGCGCCGGACTGATGCCGGGGGCGGCGCCGAGCCGTCCGGCGCCCTTCGGCTGACGCGGCAGGACCCCGCCGGCCGGCAGGCGGTCGAGGAGTGCGCCGCGTTCCCGGTCGAAGGACGGATCGGCCTGGTAGTCGCCGTGCCCGAGGATCGGGGTGGGCAGCGGGTGCTGGTCGTCGCGACCGTAGGCGAGCGGGTCGCGCAGGGGGGCGGCGTCGACCTCCGGGATCCGCACGGGGCCGCCGATGGGGTCGGTCTCCCGGTACAGGTTGCGCCAGCAGTAGGCCTCCTCGTGCAGTGAGCGCAGTGCCTGCGGCCCGAAGTGGGCGGGGAACCAGCGGCCGTACAGCCGCTCCAGCGGGGAGCCGTAGGTCAGGAGAGCGACGCGGCCCCTGGCCGGGGCGGGCAGTTGCCAGGCGGCGGCCGCCGCGAGGACGCTGCCCTGCGAGTGGCCGGACAGGACGAGCCGGCCCCGGGTGCGGGCCGTCCAGGTGGCCATCCGCCAGGTCAGGTCGGGCACGGCGCGTTCCGCGTAGCAGGGCGGGGCGAAGGGGTGGGCGGCGCGCGGCCAGAAGGTGCCGACGTCCCACAGGATGCCGATGGTCCTGCGGGCCGAGGCGTCGCGGTAGGCGCGCCGGCCCCAGGTGACGAGCAGTATGAAGCCGAGCCCGATGAGCCAGGAGCCGAGCGCCTGGCTGGACTGGGCGATGCCGTGCACGAGGGCGGGCGCCCCGCTCGCGGCCCTGCCGGGCACCTCTCCGGTGGCCCAGGCCCCCAGGAGGGCGCCCGCGCCCAGGACCAGCGTGCAGGCGGAGCTGAGCCCGAGCACAAGCGGGGCCCGGTCGGTGAGCGCGGCCGCGGAGCGCGCGAGGGCGATGGCCCGGGTGCGGGCCTCGTCATGCGGTTCGCCGGGGTAGTCCGCCGTCACCTGGTCGAGTCCGGCCCGGGTGCGGCGGTAGGTGAGCAGGCCGAGCCAGGCGGCGAGGAGCAGCAGGATCAGCAGCATGGGCGGGAGGACCGCGGCCTGCCAGGACAGGACGACGGGCGGTCCGGACATCGGCCCGGCGCCCTGGCCGGGGGTCGCGTCGCCGTCCAGCCAGTCGGCGACGCGCTGGGCCACGCCGCCGCTCATGATGCCGCCGAGTGCGCAGGACAGCATCGCGACGGCGGGGCCGCCGAGGCCGCGCAGGACGGTACGGGGATCGGGGGCGCTGCGGTGCAGGAGAGCGGCCACCACGGCGAGGACCACGATCAGGAGCCCCTGGGCGAGGGAGAGCGCTCCGAAGAGGGCGTCACCCGGCAGGGCGCCCGTGGAGCGCCAGTCGGGGCGGTCCCCCACGGCGTACCCGACGGTCGCCAGGAGCAGGGCGAGCGCGGCGAGGGGCAGCAGCCGGACCACGGCACGGTCGAGTCCCGTGTCGAGCCGCCGTTCGCTGCGCCCCCTGCGGCACACGACCGCGACGACGACGGCGCCGAGCACCACGTACAGCACGCACAGCAGCTGTCCGAGGACCGCGGGGCCGCCGCCGTGCCGGGTGTCGTGGCCGGTGACCGCCGTGCCGAGGGCGGCGGCGACGGTGAGCAGGGCGGCGGCGGTGTGCGCGGCGCGCAGCCGGGCGACGATGCGCCGGCCGTACCAGAAGCCGGGACGGCCGAGGTTCGGGCCGCCGGCGGGCTCCGGTTCCCCGGCGCTCCCGGGGTCGGCGGCGGGCTGTTCCCCGGCGTCCTCGGGCCGCGGCAGCGGCCGCTGCGACTCGTACCGGCTCCAGGTCTTGTGCCCCAGGTACCAGAGCAGTCCGGTCAGGGCGAGAGGGACGAGGGCGGCGAGGGAGAGGCGGCGGCCGGGCTGGGTCCACCAGTCGCCGGGTGAGGTGTGCGGGGACAGGAAGCCGAGCCAGGAGCGGGTGCCCCCGCAGGCCGCCGTCCCGGCGCACTGCCAGGCCGTCAGGTCGAGGGCCACCTCGCAGGCTGCGGCCACGAGCAGGACGGTGAGGCTGAGCCCGACCAGTCGCACCAGCAGGCCGTACAGGCGCAGGAGCCGGGGGCGGCGGTGCGCGTCGGGGCGCATCCAGTGGGACAGGTTGATCACCATGAACGGCAGCAGGAGCAGCCACAGGGCGCGGCTGCCGTTGCCCGAGGTGAGGTTGCACCACACGTACGCCTCCTGGACCGGCTCACCGGCCGGCGCGGGGGCGGCCCCCTCCCGGGGCGGTGCGGAAGGGGGCCCGGCCCGGCCGGCCTTCGTGTCCCTGGCGCGCCGGAACATCGCGGCGACCTCGTCGCCCGCCACCCGCACGGTGGCGGGGTCGTCGAGCATCTCGCCGGGGGTGGTGCCCCCGACTCCGTGGACCAGCAGTTCGAGGGCGGTCTCGTCCCCCGTGTCTGACTGCACGCGCTGTTCTCCCTTGTCCTCCCTCGCGGAACCGTCGTGCCGCTACGGTGCGGTCGGCGCTCCGCGTGCCCGGACGGCGCCGGGCCTGTCATGTGCAGGTACAAGAATCCAGGTCCGGGTCGCGGGACGCACCCCTGCGGGCCCAATCCCCCTGATTCGAGTGAATGTGCCGCCTGACTCGGCGTCCGCGAGGTGCCGTGGGAGGATGAGGCAGCCCGGTCGGGCGACGAGTTGCGGGAACGCGGCCCGCGTCCCGGTGGCGGAGAAGGCGGTGACGGTGGCACACAGATGCGGAAGGACCGGGCGGACGTGAGCGAGAACCTGAACCTCCTCGCGGAGCAGCGGCGGGCCGTGATCCTCGACGAGGTACGGCGGCGCGGCGGAGTGCGGGTCAACGAGCTCACGAAACGGCTCGGCGTCTCGGACATGACCGTGCGCCGTGACCTGGACGCGCTGGCCCGTCAGGGCGCGGTGGAGAAGGTGCACGGCGGGGCGGTGCCGCCGACCGAGGCGAGCAGCCACGAGCCGGGCTTCGAAGCCAAGTCGGGTCTTGAGCAGAGCGCGAAGGACACCATCGCGCGCGCCGCCGCCGAACTGGTGGTGCCGGGCCAGGCGATCGCCCTGTCCGGAGGGACGACGACCTTCGCGCTGGCCCAGCGGCTGGCGGACGTCCCGGAACTGACGGTCGTCACGAACTCGGTGCGGGTGGCCGACGTGTTCCACAGCGCGGCCGGCGGCTCCGCGCCTCGCCCCGGTGCGGCGACGGTGGTGCTGACCGGCGGTGTGCGCACCCCCTCCGATTCGCTGGTGGGCCCGGTCGCGGACCGCGCCATCGACTCCCTGCACTTCGATCTGCTGTTCCTGGGAGTGCACGGGATAGCTCCCCAGGCCGGTCTCTCGACCCCCAATCTCGCGGAGGCCGAGACCAACCGGCGGCTGGTGCGCGCCGCCCGCCGGGTCGTGGTCGTCGCCGACCACACCAAGTGGGGCACGGTGGGCCTGAGTTCCTTCGCGCCGCTCGACGCGGTGGACACGCTGGTCACCGACGAGGGTCTGTCGCACGAGGCGCGCGCCGAGGTCAGGGAGCACCTGGACAACCTGGTGATCGCGCAGGCCCCGCCGCTGCGGCAGTGAACCGGGCGGCGGGTCAGGCCCCGTCGGCCGGCCACCGGCCCGTCGCGAGGAAGGCGTCGAGAGCGGCGGTGTAGGGGCCGATGTCGAGTCCCTGCCCGGCGAGCCAGTCGTCGGAGTAGTACTTGTCGAGGTAGCGGTCGCCGGGATCGCACAGCAGGGTCACGACGCTGCCCTTGCGGCCCTCGGCGAGCATGTCCGCGACGATGCGCAGGGCGCTCCACAGCCCGGTCCCGGTCGAGCCGCCCGCCTTGCGTCCCAGGGCCCGCTCCAGGGTCCGTACGGCGGCGACGCTCGCCGCGTCGGGCACCTTCATCATGCGGTCGACGGCGCCGGGCACGAAGCTCGGTTCCATCCGGGGCCGCCCGATGCCCTCGATGCGCGAGGCGTGCTCGCTGGTGGCCGCCGGGTCGTCACGGGTCCAGCCTTCGTAGAAGCAGGAGAAGTCGGGGTCGGCGACGCAGATCCGGGTGTCGTACTGCATGTAGTGCACGTAGCGGCCCAGGGTCGCCGAGGTGCCGCCGGTACCCGCGGTCGCCACGATCCAGGCGGGTTCCGGGTGGCGCTCCAGCCTCAGCTGCTGGTAGATCGACTCCGCGATGTTGTTGTTGCCGCGCCAGTCCGTCGCCCGTTCGGCGTAGGTGAACTGGTCCATGTAGTGGCCGCCGGTCTCCCGCGCGAGGGCCGCCGACTCTGCGTAGACCGTCCGCGGGTCGTCGACGAAATGACAGCGGCCGCCGTGGAACTCGATGAGCCGGCACTTCTCGGGGCTGGTGGTGCGGGGCATGACCGCGATGAACGGGACGCCGATCAGGCTCGCGAAATACGCCTCGGAAACCGCCGTCGAGCCGCTCGACGCCTCCACGACCGGCGCCGAGGGCCTGATCCAGCCGTTGCACAGCGCGTAGAGGAACAGGGAGCGGGCGAGGCGGTGCTTGAGGCTGCCGGTGGGGTGGGTCGACTCGTCCTTGAGGTAGAGGTCGACCTCCCAGTGCGCGGGCAGCGGGAAGCGCAGCAGATGGGTGTCGGCGCTGCGGTTGGCGTCCGCCTGCACCTTGCGCACGGCCTCCTTGAGCCAGGCCCGGTACGCCGGGTCGCTGTGGTCGGCGTCGAGTGTGGGCAGGGGGCCTGCCGGGCGGGTCTGCTGGGGGGTGGTCACCGCGCCGCTCCTCGGGTGGGGCGAGCGGCCGGGCGGCCGTCCGCACTCGGTCGGTGAGGCGATCCTAGACGCATTCGGCACGCTTCTCACCTGCATAAACACCACTTTGAGCTGGCCAAAGGCGCCCCTGGGGCAAACCGGCGGAGACCGGTGGGACAGGGGCGCGTCACGGCGCACCGGGGGCATGTACCGGCGCGGGGGCCGCCGCCTCTGGTGCGGGGCCCGCCCCCTGGAGCAGACTGCACCGAGTCGGACGGCCTGCCGTCCGGCGGTGCGGTGTCCGGCGGGCAGCACCGAGGGGAGGGCGAAATGCGATGCCGTCAGTGGTGCGTCGAACGATCGCACGGCTCGTTCCCCTGACGGTGAAGCCGGGGCCTGAACGGCCGTCCGGTGCGCGGACGGTGTGCGGGGAGCTTCTTCCTCGCCTGGTCCGTGCCGCCGGACCGGGAAACGTGTTCCCGGTCGTGCGGCGCCCGTGGCCGACGAGTTGCGGGCCCGGTGCGGCTGGGCCACTGTGGTCTCACCTCACTCTGGGTCAACCGGCGATGACGCTGCGAACCAGCCACCACCGGTCCCCTGTGTCCCGACGGCGGGCGACCTCCGCCGGGCGCGATCATCGTCTTCTTCCGGACTCACTTCGGGGAGTGGCAGCAGTGATCAGCCAGCCGAGCAGGCATTGCGCGGTGGAGCTTCAGGCCCTGCCGTCGCGGATCGGACAGGTCCGCAGAATCGTGTCGGCGCAGTTGCGTTACTGGCATCTGCACGACCTCATCGACGGAGCGGCGCTCGGTGTCACCGAGTTGCTGACCAACGTCCACCGGCACGCGGAGCCGGACAAGACCTGCACCGTGGAGATCGAGCTGCTGCTCGGCGTCCTCACGGTGTCGGTACGGGACCGGGACCCGCGGGTTCCCGAGATCCGCGAGGCCGGTTCCTCCGAGACCTGCGGGCGGGGCCTCGCCCTGGTCGCCGCTGTCAGCGAGAGCTGGGGCGTGCGGCCCGAGGTGGACCGCGGCAAGGTGGTGTGGTTCACCCTGTCGGCGCCCCCGCGCGAATCCGTGCCCCTGCGGGAACCGGCCCCGGCCGAGGCTCTGCGGCCTCGCTACGCCGCCGCGACGACGTCCGAACCCTTTCCCGCACTGCCCCCGGAACAGGCCGGCACCGCGAGCCGCGGGGTCGTCCGGGCGGCCGCCGTCAGATAGGGCCCGGTCCCGCGCGGGCGCGGGAGCGGCTCCCGCGTCGGACGGGCCGTGACCGCGAAGGGACCGGCCGGCCGCACAGCCGGGGGCGGGTGCGGTGGCGCGCGCCCCGGCTCAGCGGCCGGCGAGGGTCGTCAGCGGGTCGTCGAGGGTCGGCTGCCAGGCCAGTTCCCCGGCGCCGACGAGGCTGTTGTGGTCGAGGGCGGCGGCCAGGATGGGCACGCTGCCGCTGCGCCCCCACAGGCTCCGGTCGGCGACGACGGCCCGCAGCCGTTCCGGGTCGGCCTCGAACAGGGCGCGATGGAGTCCGCCGAGGATGATCCGGTCCGGGTTCAGGAGGTTGACGAGCCCGGCGAGCCCGAGGCCCAGCCGGTCCGTCAGCGCCTCGACGGCGGCCCGCACCCCGGGACTTTTTGGCTCCTGCGCGATCAGGTCGTTGGCCTGCTTGAGCAGGGAGTCCTCCGGGCCGGGCGCCCGGCCCGCCTCGCCGAGGAAGGCCAGCGGATCGGTCTCGACGTCGAGGCAGCCGCGACTTCCGCAGAAGCAGGGACGGCCCTCCGGGTTGACGGTCAGGTGGCCCACCTCCAGGGCCAGCCCTGAACTCCCGGTGTGCAGACGGCCGTTCAGAACGAGGGCGCCGCCGACCCCGCGGTGCCCGGTCGCCACGCACAGCAGGTGCCGGGCGCCGCGTCCCGTGCCGTGCCGGTGCTCGGCCAGGGCCATGAGGTTGATGTCGTTGCCGGTGAACGCGGGCACGTTGAGGCCCGCTTCCCGTACCCGGTCGGCGAAGATCTCCCGTACCGGTGAACCGGCGGGCCAGGCGAGGTGCAGGGGGTTGAGGGCGGTGCCCTCCGGTTCGGCGACCGCCGAGGGAACCGCCAGCCCCGCCCCCACACAGCGGCGCCCGGTGGCGCGCAGCAGGCCGATCCCCGCGTCGACCACCGCGCCGAGGACGTGCGCGGGATCGGGTTCGACGATCTCGCAGCCGGGCGAGGTCGCGACGATCCGCCCGCCGAGCCCGACGAGCGCGGCGCGGTAGCCGTCCGCGTGCACCTGTGCGGCGAGGGCCACGGGACCGTCGGGGTCGGGAGAGAGGCGATGGGAGGGGCGGCCGTGCGACCCGGCCGGGGCGGTCGGCCGGGCGTCCACCCTGATCAGGCCGAGCGCCTCCAGTTCAGCGGCCACGGCGCCCGCCGTCGCCCGCGTGACCCGCAGTTCCGTCGTCAGCACCGCGCGGGTGGGCGCCCGCCCGGTGTGCACGAGTTCCAACGCCGGGCCGAGCGCGGTACGTCCGCGCTCCAGCCGGGTACGGGTGGACCCATCCCCCGCCGCGCGGGGGGCCGCCTTGCCGTTCATACCGGGGAGTCTCCCACGGCGCGCTCCCCTCCCCCGCCGAGCACCTGACCGGCCGTCCCGTGCGGGCGGGCCGTTCCGCCGGGCCGGGTCTCCCGCTCAGCCGGGCAGGCCCGTCATGCGCAGTGTCACGTTGAGACGGCCCCGTGCGAGACCGTCACCGAGATCGCCGGTCCCGGGACGCACCTTGGGCACACCGTGGTAGGCGAAGCGCGAGGGGCCTCCGAAGACGAGCAGATCGCCGGACTCCAGCTCGACGTCGCGGTAGGGCCGGGTGCGGGTCTCGGTGTTGCCGAGCCGGAACACGCAGGTGTCCCCGACGCTCAGGGAGACGACCGGCGCGGAGGAACGCTCGTCCTTGTCCTGGTGCATGCCCATGGTCGCCGCCCCCTCGTAGAAGTTGACCAGGGCGACGTCCGGTGCGTACGCGCGCGCCGCCTCCGGGTCCTCGTACGCGGCGGCCACGGCTTCCCGGCCCAGATCGCGGAGCCAGGAGGGGAAGGGGGCCACCGGCGCTCCGTTCACGTCCTGGGCGGTACGGCTGTAGCGGTAGGGCTGCCAGTGCCAGCCGACACAGACGGTCTGCACGGACATGACGCCCCCGCGTGGCAGCCGGGTGTGGCGCATGGGCACCGGGCCGGTGGCCCAGGCGCGGCAGGCCGCGACCAGTTCGCGACGCCGTTCGGGGCCCAGCCACTCCGGGACGTGCACCGCCCCGGGGGCGAGAACGGAACGCGGACGCGGCAGAAGAGAAGCCATGCTTGCGAGCATCGCACCGGGGACCGACAGCGGGCCGGCCGGGGGCGAGGTCTCGGACGGGCAGGGGGCGCGGTCTGCGCGGGGCTCCGTTCACGGCCGGCCGGACGCCTGGTCCGGCTCGGACAGCGCACCGCACTCGACTCGGCCTCCCGAACCGACGCGGACACCACTTCCCGGCCCGGCCGGGACACCACTCCCCGGTCCGGCCGGGACACCACCTCGCGACCCGACGGGGACACCACCTTGCGGCCCGGAGGGCACGTCCGAGCGGCGGGTTCGGCAAGTGAGCACGGGTTCTCCCTTGTGGGCTCCCTCCCGGGCCGCCTAGTCTGCCTTTGTGCCGCTACTGAACAAAATAGGCCGGGCGAGGGTCGTCACCTCCGACGGTTCCCCCGCCTCCCTCCGGCGCCTACGCGTCGCCATCACCGTCTTCTTCGCCCTCGACGGCTTCGTCTTCGCCGGGTGGGTCGTCCGCATTCCCGCGATCAAGGAGCAGACCGACGCCTCGGCGAGCGCGCTGGGACTGGCGCTGCTCGGGGTCTCCACGGGGGCCGTGGTCACGATGGCGCTGATCGGGCGCGCGTGCCGCCACTACGGCAACCATCCGGTCACCGTGGCCTGCGCGGTACTGCTCTCGCTCGCCATCGCGCTGCCGCCGCTGACGCATTCGGCCTGGGCCCTCGGCGGCGTCCTCCTGATCTTCGGAGTGGGGTACGGCGGGATCAACGTGGCCATGAACAGCGCCGCCGTCGATCTCGTGAACGTGCTGCACCGGCCGATCATGCCGAGCTTCCACGCCGCGTTCAGCCTCGGCGGCATGCTCGGCGCGGGGCTGGGCGGCCTGGTCGCCTCGCATCTCTCACCGACCCGCCACCTTCTGCTGCTCACGGTGATCGGACTGCTCGTCACGGCCGCCGCGGGCCCGGTTCTGCTGGGGCACCGCGCCCCGGGAACCCCCGAGCCGCTGCGCCGGACTCCGGCCCGGCCGGTCAGGACGGGGCCGGCCGCAGACGAGGCTCCGGCGGCGGGGACGTCGGCTACCGCGTCGGCCGCCTCGGCGGACGGCGAGACCGGGGCGGGCAGGCACGACACCCCGGCCGCCGCCCCCGCACGCGGGAACCTGGGCGGTCTCCTGGCCATCCTCGGGCTGACGGCTCTGTGTTCCTCGTACGGCGAGGGGGCGATGGCCGACTGGGGCGCCCTGCACCTGCACGAGGACCTGGACGCGAGCGCGGGTACGGCTTCCGCCGGGTACTCGCTGTTCGCTCTCGCGATGATGGTCGGACGGCTGTCCGGCACGCGTCTGCTGGAGCGGGTGGGCGCCACGGCGACCGTCGTCGGCGGCTCGGTGCTCGCGGCGGCCGGCATGCTGCTCGGCGCCCTGGCCCCTTCGCTGTGGCCCGCCCTTGTCGGCTTCACGTTGATGGGCCTCGGCGTGGCCAACGTCTTCCCCGTCACCATCGGGCGCGCCGGGATCCTCGGCGGCCCGGGCGGGGTCGCGACCGCCTCGACACTGGGCTACGGCGGCATGCTGCTCGGCCCGCCAGCGATCGGCTTCATGGCCGACTGGTTCTCGCTGCCGACGGCGCTGCTCAGCGTGGCGCTGCTCGCCGCCGTGGCCGCCGTGATCGGGTGGACGACGCGCCACGTCGACACCGGCACCAAGACCGCCTGAAGCGGTACCGGCACACGCTCAGGGCGGGCGGGACACCGTCACTCGCACCACGGCCCCCCGGCCCCCCACCGCTGTGCCGTCACTCCCACCGAGGCCGCCCGGCCCCCTGCCCCTCGGGTCCCACCCGCCGGATCACGGCGCGGGGACGGTGCCCGCACCGCCCGCCCCCTCCATCGGGGCGACCAGCCCCACGCTCGCGGCCAGTACGGCCACGGAGCGGACGAAGAAGTCCTCCCGGCTCTCGACGACCCGGTTGAACTGGCCGAAGACCTCGAAGGACACGAGGCCGAAGAGCTGGGCCCAGGCCGCCACCATGGGCATGACGACGGCGGGCGGGAGATCAGGGGCCACCTCGTCGGCGAGCCGGCGCGCCTCGGCCGCCAGGCTCGCGGGCAGCGGCTGCACCGAGAGTCCCGTCTCCCTCCTTCCCTCGCGCACGATGTCGACGAGCAGGACAGCGATCCGCGAGGCGGGTCCCACCGTGGCCGTGGGAGCGGTGTACCCGGGCACGGGCGAACCGTAGATGAGCGCGTACTCCTGGGGGTGCGCGAGGGCCCACTCCCGCACCGCGCGGCATACCGCGACCCAGCGCCCCACGGCGGCCGTCCGGTACGCGGGGTCGCTGTCGGCCAGGGAGGCGGGGAACAGGCCGCCGTCCGGCCCGGCGAGGCCTGCGGACCCTTCGGCCGCCTCCGCGAGACGTGTCACGAAGGAGCGGTCCGCCTCCTCCCCGGCGGCACCGAGCGCGTTGTAGGCGTCGATGATCAGCTCCGTCAGCAGCTCGTCCCGGCTCGGGAAGTAGCGGTAGAGCGCCGAGGACACCATGCCGATCTCCCTGGCCACCGCCCGCAGGGAGAGTTTCGCGGCACCCTCGGCGGCGAGCTGGCGACGGGCCTCGTCCTTGATGACGGCGGTGATCTCCTCGCGCGCCCTGGCCCGCGCCCCGCCGGCCGCCCCCCGCGCCCGGCCACCGGCCGGTCGCGTCGAAGGCTCGCCGTCCCCGGTCGGCTCGACGCCCCCGGTCGGCTCCTCGGCCCCGGTCGGCTCCTCGGCCCCGGCCGGTTGCGCGGGGTACGTCGTTCGGTCCCTGTGTGCAGCGCTCATGCCCTCCATGATGTCAGCGCCAAGAGCACCGGACCAGAACGAGAGCAGGGCATTGAAACGAGAGCACTGCACTTAAGCAAGAGCACCGCTCACAACAGAAAGCAGTGCTCTTGTAAGGATCATCCGTCCCTGTCATGCTCGATCCCGCAAGCGAGAGCACTGCTCTCGTCACAGCGAGTACTGCTGCGCGGGCAGGCGCGGCGTCCGCCGTGCCTGCCCGCCACCGACCAGGGGGTCTACCGCATGTCCGTCAACGAACCCGCGTCCGCACAGCCCTACTACCTCGCCCCCGCCGGGTTCAGCGCCCGCGTCAACCTGGTCGCCGGCTGGCTGGCGCGGCACGGCGTGAGCCTGCTGGGCACGGCGGAGCTGTCCGTGCGAGGCCGTACGAGCGGCAGAACGCAGCGCGTCCCGGTCCACCCGCACCGCCACGGCGGCAAGCAGTACCTGGTGTCGGCGCGGGGGCACGGGCAGTGGGTGAGGAACATGCGGGTGGCCGGTGGCGGAGAGCTGCGGGTGGGGCGCAGGCGGAGCCGGTTCACGGCGGTGGAGGTCCCCGTGGCGGAGCGTCCCGAGGTGCTGCGCAGCTATCTGAAGAAGTGGGGCTGGGAGGTCAAGGGCTACTTCCGGGGCGTCACGGCCGATGCCTCCGAGGAGGAACTGGCGGCGGCCGCCCCGGACCACCCGGTGTTCCTGATCAGCGTGGAGCGGTAGCCCCGGTCCCGTCCTCCGCCTCGCCCTTGGCGGCAGGCACCGCCGCGGGCTCGTCCTCGGCCTGCGTGACGCCGCCGTTCCTGGGGTGCGGGTCGAGGACCTGGAGGGCCCGGCCCGCGAGCGGGTGGCTGCGCACGAGTTCGCCGAGGGTGGTGGCGCCGCGGGTGATGCGGGCGAAGGCGTTCCACGCGGGGCGCACGCTGGTGAGCGCGGTGTGGAACAGGCCGGGGCGCCGTTCGAAGATCGACAGCATCCGGCGGCCGACGGCCATCTCCACGCCGAGACCGGCCTTGACGGCGAAGGCGTAGTTGAGGGCCTGACGGCGCGCGTCCACCGCGTCGTGCGACTCGGAGACCCGCACCGCCCACTCCCCCGCGAGCCGCCCGGAGCGCAGCGCGAAGGAGATGCCCTCGCGCGTCCAGGGCTCCAGGAGACCGGCCGCGTCGCCCGCGACGAGCACCCGGCCCCGGGACAGCGGGGAGTCCTCGCTGCGGCAGCGCGTCAGGTGGCCGGAGGACACGCTCGGCTCGAAGCCGGCCAGGCCCAGGCGGGCCACGAAGTCCTCCAAGTACCGCTTGGTGGCGGCGCCTTCGCCCCGTGCGGAGATGACCCCGACGGTGAGGGTGTCCCCCTTGGGGAAGACCCAGCCGTAACTGCCGGGCAGCGGACCCCAGTCGAGGTGGATGCGGCCGGCCCAGTCGGCGGCGACGGTCTCCGGGACCGGGATCTCCAGCTCAAGACCGAGGTCGACCTGGTCGAGCTTGACCCCGACATGTGCTCCTATCCGGCCGGCACTGCCGTCGGCTCCGACGACCGCGCGGGTCAGCAGCGTCTCGCCGCTCTGGAGGACGACGGCGACGGTCCTGCGGTCCGGCACGGCGGGACCGTGCTGTTCGACACGGGAGACGGCGGCACCCGTGCGCAGCTCGGCACCGGCCTTCTGCGCCGCCTCGACCAGACGGAGGTCGAACTCGGGGCGGTTGACCAGCCCGAAGAGCATCTGCCGGGAGCGGCGGGTGCGGCTGAAGCGGCCGTCGAGCGTGAAGGTCACGGCCCGGACCCGGTCCTGCAGGGGAAGCTCGAAGCCGGGGGGCAGGCTGTCCCTGGACGGGCCGATGATGCCGCCCCCGCAGGTCTTGTAGCGGGGCAGTTCGGCCTTCTCCAGAAGCAGGACGCGCCGGCCGGTGACCGCTGCCGCGTACGCCGCCGAGGCGCCCGCGGGGCCGGCTCCGACGACCACGACGTCCCACACGGTACGGGGGGTCGCCGTCTGTGCGTCGTCCGCTGTGTTCTCGCTGCTCACGATGTGCTTCTGCTCCCGATCCGGCGGTTGGTCGCTGAGTGTCACCCGGTTTTCCCGGGCATCCTACGGCGGGTGTCCCCCGATTCCGGCTGTGGGAGGATCGAGAGATCATTCGCTGAACGTACACACGTACGCAGATACAACGTCGCATCCCTCTGGAGCGTGCCCATGTCGCCGAATCCGATCGCGGAATCCGTCGCCTCTCTCATGCCGGAGGCCAAGCGGGAGCTGACCGAGCTGGTCGCTTTCCGTTCCGTGGCGGACTGGGAGCAGTTCCCGCGGAGCGAGTCGCAGGGCGCGGCGGACTGGGTCGCACAGGCGCTGCGCGCCGAGGGTTTCGAGGAGGTCGCCCTGCTCGACACGCCGGACGGCACCCAGTCGGTCTACGGCTGCCTGCCCGGCCCCGAGGGTGCGCCGACGGTCCTGCTGTACGCGCACTACGACGTGCAGCCGCCGCTGGACGAGGAGGCGTGGCTGACGCCGCCCTTCGAGCTGACCGAGCGCGAGGGGCGCTGGTACGGGCGTGGCGCGGCCGACTGCAAGGGCGGTGTCGTCATGCACCTGCTGGCGCTGCGCGCGCTGAAGGCGAACGGCGGGGTCCCCGTCACCGTGAAGTTCGTCGCGGAGGGTTCCGAGGAGCAGGGCACGGGCGGTCTGGAGCGGTACGCCGAGGCGCACCCCGAACTGCTGCGCGCCGACACGATCGTGATCGGGGACTCGGGCAACTTCCGGGTCGGACTGCCGACGGTCACCTCGACGCTGCGCGGGATGACGATGGTGCGGGTCGAGGTGAACACGCTGGCGGGCAACCTGCACTCGGGCCAGTTCGGCGGAGCGGCGCCGGACGCGCTGGCGGCACTCGTCCGCGTCCTGGACTCCCTGCGCGCCGAGGACGGTTCCACCGCGGTGGACGGGCTCGACGCGGACGCGGTGTGGGACGGACTGCAGTACGCGGAGGGCGACTTCCGCAAGGACGCGAAGGTGCTGGACGGGGTGGAGCTGACCGGCTCCGGCACGGTCGCCGACCGGATCTGGGCGCGGCCCGCCGTGACGGTGCTCGGCATCGACTGCCCGCCGGTCGTCGGCGCCACGCCCTCCGTGCAGGCGGGCGCGCGGGCTCTGGTGAGTCTGCGGGTGCCGCCGGGGACGGACGCGGCGAAGGCCACGGAGCTGCTGTCCGCCCACATCGAGCGGCACACGCCGTGGGGCGCGCGGGTGACGGTCGAGCAGGTCGGGCAGGGCCAGCCCTTCCGAGCGGACACGACGAGCCCCGCGTACGCGGCGATGGCGCGGGCCATGGGCGCCGCCTACCCGGGTCAGGAGATGCAGTACGCGGGACAGGGCGGCTCCATTCCCCTGTGCAACACGCTGGCGGCGCTGTACCCGCAGGCGGAGATCCTGCTGATCGGGCTGAGCGAGCCGGAGGCGCAGATCCACGCGCCGAACGAGAGCGTCTCGCCCGAGGAACTGGAGCGCCTGGCAGTCGCCGAAGGGCTGTTCCTGCGGGACTACGCCACGGCCGCCTCCGCCTGATCCGGGCCGCCGGCCGCTCCCTGGCACCACTGCGCTCACAGCGAAGTGAGACCTGCCCGGCGGCCGGCCTGCGTACCGTTCCGGCATGGACGTCATCGCCGTACAGCCGCGCTTACATCTCTTCCGCTTCCCGGTGGGCCAGGCGTATCTCTGGTCGGACGACGGGGAGCTGACACTGATCGACTCGGGCACGGCGGGGGCCGCCGAGGAGGTGGTTCTCGGGATCCGGGCGCTCGGTCTGGACCCGGAGCGGCTGGTCAGGATCGTCCTGACGCACGGGCACGAGGATCACTGCGGCGCGGCGCAGGAGCTGACGCGGCGCTTCGGCGCGGAGGTGCTGGCGCACCGTCTGGAGGCGTCGGCGATCAGGGGCGAGGAGGCGTTGCCGCCCCCCGTGCTGCTCGACTGGGAGCGGCCTCTGTGGGAGCGGACCCGGGGGCTGCCGCCCGCGCCGCCCACGGAGGTGGACCGCGAACTGGAGGACGGGGACCCGCTGCCCTTCGGCGGCGGCGCCCGGGTCGTCCACGTGCCCGGGCACACACCCGGGAGCATCGCCGTTCATCTGCCCGTGCACGGGGTGCTGTTCACCGGGGACACGGTCGCCTCCGTGGAGCGCGTCACGCTGGGGGTCTTCCACGCGGACCGCGAGGACGCCCGGGCCTCCCTGCGCCGCCTGTCCGTGCTCGGTCCCGGCGTCCTGTGCTGCGGGCACGGGGACCCGGTGACGGGAAACGCGGCGGCGGCCCTGATCACCGCCGCCGAACGGGACGCGGACCTCTGACCGCTGACGCGCCGAGCGGGACGCGGGCCTCCGGCCGCCGGGACAGCGGCCGGGCGCCGCTCAGTGCCGTGGCGTCCCGATCGCGGCGGCGAGCGCGCCCACGTCGACCGGGACCGTCGTGTCCACGCGGTGCACCGGTCCCAGCTCCAGAGGCCGGGCGCCGCGCGCCCACAGCGCCCAGTCGCCCTCGTGTCCGCCGGGCCGCTCGGGATGGACGGGGTGGCGGCCGGCGGCCCGCGTGGTGCAGCGGGCGCGGGCCACGTCCACGGGGACCTCGCACCACACCTCGTGCACGAGGGTGATCCCGGCGCGGCGCAGCCCGCTCCGCACGAAGGGCCGGGTGTGCGCGAGCCACGGGCTCTCCAGGACGGCGTTGCCGGCCGCTCCCGCGAGGAGAGTCCAGAGCGTCTCGGCGGCCGCCGTACCCAGTGTCCTGCTCCACTCGCGGTCGTCGCAGTGCGCCGGCCGGAGCGGGCCCAGGGTGTCCGCGAGGGTCTCCTTGACGGCGTCCTTGCTGAACAGCGGGGAGCGCAAGTGCGTCGCCAGGGCCCGGGCGAGCGTCGTCTTGCCGGCTCCGGGGAGCCCGTTGACCAGTACTGTCGGCATGCGGGCAGAGTAGAGGCGTCCGGAGCCGGAGGAGACGTGCGAAGGGGCCGGGGCGGCGAACGCGCCGGTCACGGAAGCCGTACGCCCACCGGAACCCCTCGTTCGAGGTACAGGGCGGAGCCGCGTTCCCGGGCGCGCAGGGCCCAGCGCAACCGCGCGTACCGCACCGGGGGCAGCATCGTCGCCGCCTCCGCCTCGGTCGCGAAGCGGCAGTCCCGCAGCTCGGGCCCCGGCAGGAGGACGCCGTCGGCCTGCGGAGCGTCGAGCCGGCCGCCGTCGAAGAGCAGGCGCATCCCGCCGTATCCGGGCGGGATGGGCGGCTCCCAGTCGACGACGAGCAGCCGGGGTGTCCCGGCGAGCCGTATGCCGGTCTCCTCGGCGACCTCGCGCACGCCGGCGAGCGAGGGGGCCTCGCCGTGTTCGACGACTCCGCCGGGAAACTCCCAGCCGGGTTTGTACGTCGGGTCGACCAGGAGGACGCGGTCCTGGTCGTCGAAGAGCAGGACGCCGGCAGCGAGCGTCTCGGCGGAGGGTTCGGGCGTCTGGACGATGTCGCAGGCCCCGGCCGCCCCGCTCGACACCGCGCGGGCGACGGCCTCGGCGGTACGGCGCGGGCCCGTCGGGTCCGCAGGCACGGGATGGGCGTCCTGTCCCAGCCACTCGCCGACGGCGGCGCGGTAGGCGGCCAGTTCGGGACCGGGCTCCTCCTCGGGCCGTTCACCGGGCGCGGGCTGGGTGGTGCCGGGCGGCGCGCCGGGGGCGGGCGCGGGGACGCGCGGGGCCCCGTCCTCCTCACCGGCCTTCGCCCAGGCCCGCAGGATCGTTTCCTCGAACTCGACCCGCACATGGCACACGGCGATCCGGCGGGAGGCGAGCCCGCCGAAGAGCGTGTCCCTGACGTCCTGTCGCAGCAGCGGCAGCGGGACGACGAGATCGCCGCCGACCTCGGCGATCAGGGCGGCCGCGGTGTCGATCACCAGCCGCCGCCAGATGGGCAGTTCCCTCAGATCCCCGGCCTCGGCGAGCCGCTTGTGCGGCAGCAGCTCGGGAAGCCTCCCCGTGACGGTCTCGGGATCGAGGAGCGTACTGTTCGGGAGCAGGTCGACCAAGTCCCGCGCAACCGCGCGCGCCGCCGTCGCGGACGCTCCGTTGATCCAGACGATCACGGGTCCCCCCTCTCTTCGTGGCCCCCTGTGGCTTGCCCGGAACACACCGTGGGGGAAACCCCCGGGCGGCCGACGGACCGCGAGTCGGCCGCCCCCGTCCCACACGGGTTCGGCGCACGGCCGGGAAGAAGCTGCGCCGCAGGGCGTCTGCCCCGGGCATTCCGGGGCAGACGGAGGGAACGGCCTTGGAATCACGGGTCGTTCACGGTGAACGGGGCGGGGTGCCCCGATGGTGGAGGTGTGGACCTCATGAACGCGCATCAGATTCTGGAACGTTTCCCCGCCGGTGGGCCGCGGGGCAGCTGGCCCGCCGAGGAGTTCGCGGCCCGCAAGCGCAGCGCGGGGTTCGCGGCCGAGGTCGTGATGGACCTGGCCACGGACGACTACCTCGTGGTGGCCCGGTCGCAGCGGGACGCCACCGCCGGGGCCAACTGACGCGAGGGGCGGCACCGCCCGGCGCCGTCCCCGGCAACAGGGCGGACGGGCCCGCGGGCGCGGATCGGTCCGCCCCGAGGCGCGGCAGGTGTGTGACGGTGCGCGGTACGGGCGCAGCGTCGACCGAACGTACCGGGAGCGCCCACGGAGGACGGACGTTTCGGCGATATCGCCCGCGGCGGCACATCCGCACGGCAGGCTGTCCTCGCGGACAGATCCACTCCTACGCGAGGACGCACCATGTCTCACGCCCCCTCCGGCCTGCCCGGCGCCGGGACCGGTCACTTGAGCGCAGCTCTGCGGGAGGAACTCGCCCATCTGTGGCGGGACCTCGACGACGCCCGTCACGGCGCCGCCAACGGGTACTGGTCGATGCGCTGCGACTGGCTGGTGAGTCGTATCAAACGCATCACGCCGCTGGTCGGTCCCACCCCCTGGCAGCAGATCCAGGCCCCGCTCCTGGAACAGGGCATCTACCAGCGGGTGCACGCCGAACTCGGAGTCGAGGCGCCCGTGGATCTCGCCCTGCTCGCCGAACACCGCGAGGGAGAGCCGGTGGTCCCGCACCAGCACTGACGGCCTCCGCACCGCCCAGGCCCGCGCCTGTCGCGGTGCGCAGGACGGAGGGCCGATGTCCTTACTTCCGCACGCGCCCCGGGCGCGCCACTCTCCTGCGGCACGCGCCAGGGGCCGGGACGACGGTGGACGTGCGGGCGGCTGCCGTCCGTCCCGGCCGGGTGGAAGCGGTCAGCCGGCCCGGCCCGGACGCCCGGTGGAGCCGGCCGCCTCCTGAAGCGCCCCGGCCGCCGCACCGACGAGGCCGGCGTCGTTGCCCATCTGCGCGGGCACCACGGTCAGCCCCTGCACGAAGGACAGCGTCGCGTAGTCCTTGAGCGCCTCACGCAGCGGCGCGAACAGCAGGTCGCCCGAGTTCGCCACGCCGCCGCCGATCACCGCGATGTCGATCTCGACGAGGGTGGCGGTGGCGGCGATCGAGGCCGCGAGCGCCTGGGCGGCACGCTCGAAGGAGGCCCGCGCCACCGGGTCTCCGGCTCGCGCGGCGGCCGCGACCCCGGCCGCCGTGGCGTCACCGTCGGGCCCGGGGCGCCAGCCGTTGTCCAGCGCCCTGCGGGCGATGTTGGGCCCGCTCGCGATGCGTTCGACACAGCCCCGTCCTCCGCAGGGGCACGGATCGCCGTCCAGGTCCACGCTGATGTGACCGATGTGGCCGGAGTTTCCGGTGGGCCCGGGACGGACCGCGCCGCCCAGCACCAGCCCGCCACCCACCCCGGTCGACACGACCATGCACAGCGCGTTGTCGTGCCCGCGCGCCGCCCCCTGCCAGTGTTCGGCGGCGGCGATCGCCACTCCGTCGCCGACGAGGCTCACGGGCAGATCACCGATGATCTTGCCGACCCGTTCCACGAGCGGGAAACCGCGCCAGCCGGGGACGTTCACGGGGCTGACCGTGCCGTTGAGGGCGTCCACGGGTCCCGCGCTGCCGATACCCAGGGCGCGCACCCCCTCCCAGCGCGCGTCCTCGGCCAGTTCGCCGAGCACGGCGGCCACGGCCCCCATGACGCTCTCGCCGTCCTCCTGCGCCCGCGTGGGCCGCTGGGCCCGCACAAGAATCCCGCCCCGGTCGTCGACCAGTGCTCCAGCGATCTTGGTGCCGCCGATGTCGAGCGCGGCGACGAGGTCCGTGTGCATGCGTGTCCGAATCTTCCTGGTGAAAGCAGTGGAGACAACTCGACGTCCAGTATCTCCCGGCACTGACAACGTTGTCTAGGTTCTATGCTCGACGCCACGCCCCTGACGACAACAGGACAGGACCACACTCGTGGCAAAGACCGCCCGCCGCCCCGTGAACCGCTACGGGAACCGACCGACGATGAAGGACGTGGCAGCGCGGGCCGGGGTCGGCCTGAAGACAGTCTCCCGCGTGGTCAACGGAGAACCGGGGGTGACCCCCGACACCGAACGCCGGGTGCAGGAGGCCATCGACGCCCTGGGCTTCCGGCGCAACGACAGCGCCCGCGTTCTGCGCAAGGGGCGTACGGCGAGTATCGGCCTGGTCCTGGAGGATCTGGCAGACCCGTTCTACGGTCCGCTCAGCCGCGCGGTGGAGGAGGTGGCCCGCGCGCACGGGGCGCTGCTGATCAACGGATCCAGCGCCGAGGACCCCGAGCGCGAGCGGGAACTCGCGCTCGCGCTGTGCGCGCGGCGGGTGGACGGCCTGGTGGTGATCCCCGCCGGCGACGACCACCGCTACCTCCAGCCGGAGATCGCCGCCGGCGTGGCCACGGTGTTCGTGGACCGCCCCGCGGGCGGCATCGACGCGGACGTGGTGCTGTCCGACAGCTTCGGCGGCGCGAGCGAAGGGGTGGCCCACCTCCTGGCCCACGGCCACCGCCGGGTCGGCTTCATCGGTGACATGCCGCGCATCCACACGGCGGCGGAGCGGCTGCGCGGCTACCGGGCCGCCCTGGAGGACGCGGGTATCGCGCCGCAGGAGGGCTGGGTCTCGCTGGGCGTCACCGACCCCGACCGGGTGGCGCAGGCCGCCCTGACCATGCTGAGCGGTCCGGATCCGGTCACGGCGATCTTCGCGGGCAACAACCGGGTCACCGTCACCGTCGTACGGGTCCTGACCGAGCATCCGCGCCCGGTGGCCCTCGTGGGCTTCGACGACTTCGAACTCGCCGACCTCCTGCGCCCCGGCGTCACGGTCGTGGCCCAGGACGCGGCTCAGCTCGGGCGTACGGCGGCGCAGCGGCTGTTCCAGCGCCTGGACGGCGCGGTGAACCGGTCCGAGCAGTTCTTGCTGCCCACCCGGCTGATCGCCCGCGGCTCGGGCGAGATCCGGCCGGCGGCCTGAGACCCGGCGTGGCCGCGGCGCGTGCCGCCTGCCCTGCCCGGACGGCGCGGTTCCGTCCGCTCAGTCCTGCGCCGTGGGGCGTACGACGATCTCGCCCACGTCGACGGTGTCCGGCTGCTCGACAGCGAAGGCGATGGCGCGGGCCACCGCTTCCGGCGGGATGGCGATGTCCTCCATCCGTTCGCTGATCCGGGCCCGGACCTCGGGGTCGGGCATGGAGTCGGCGAACTCCGTGCGGACGAAGCCCGGCGAGACGACGGAGACGCGCAAGCCGGCTCCGGCCTCCTGACGCAGGCCCTCGGAGATCGTGCGGACCGCGTTCTTGGTTCCCGCGTACACCGACTGGAGCGGGACGATCCGCAGTCCGGCGGTGGAGACGGTGTTGACGAAGTGTCCACTGCCCTGCTCCCGGAAGACGGGGAGCGCGGCGGCGATCCCGTACAGGACGCCCTTGAGATTGACGTCGATCATCTCCTCCCAGTCGTCGACGCGCAGTTCGTCGAGCGGGGAGATGAGCCCGACCCCGGCGTTGCTGACCAGGACGTCGATTCCGCCGAAGCGCTCCCTGGCCCGTCCCACCAGGGCCTGGAGGTCGCCGCGGCGGCGTACGTCGGTGGGCAGCCAGGCCGCCTCCCCGCCGGCCCTCTCGATCCGCCCGGCCAGGGCCTCCAGTCGCTCCGGGCGGCGTGCGCCCAGGACCGCCTTGGCGCCGCGCTCGGCGAACAGGAGGGCGGTCGCCTCACCGATGCCGCTGCTGGCGCCGGTGATCACCACGACCTTGCCTTCGATTCCTGACATGACGGTCAGTCCTTACGCAGGAGGGAAAAAGAGCAGGCCACGGGTACGGGGTATGCCCTACTGTGAAAGCGGAGACGCCCCCGCTTCGGTTCGAGAGTAAGTGGAGGCGTCCCCACTTAGCAAGCGGGGAGCGAGGGGAGCCGGGGATGGCACAGGAGGCGGGGCGTCCGCTGCGCGCCGACGCGCGGCGCAACCGGGAGAAGATCCTGGCAGCGGCGGTGCGGGCGTTCACGGAGGAGGGGCTCGACGCCCATCTGGAGCGCATCGCCAAGGAGGCGGGCGTGGGTTCGGGCACGCTGTACCGCAACTTCCCGACCCGGGAGGACCTGATCGAGGCGGCGCACCGCAACGAGGTGGCCCGCCTGTGCGACGCCGTTCCCGGCCTCCTGGAGACCCTGCCGCCCGGGGAGGCGCTGCGCGCCTGGACGCGGCGTTTCATCGACTACGCGACGGCCAAACGCGGCATGGCGCGGGCGCTGTCCGCCGTGGTCGACGCGGGCACCAACCCGTACGCCGACAGCCACCGGCTGATCCAGGAGGCCCTCGACACCTTGATGCGGGCCGGGGTCGCGGCCGGTGAGATCCGCTCCGACATCCGTCCCACCGACATGTTCGCCGCCCTCGCGGGCATCGCCCTCACCTCCGCCGCGCCCGAGCAGCGGGAACAGGCGGAGCGGCTCCTCGATCTGACGCTGGACGGGCTCAGGCCCCCCAGTTGAGGACCGGGCCCGCGGGC
This sequence comes from Streptomyces sp. NPDC049954, assembly GCF_040656295.1. Lineage (NCBI taxonomy): Bacteria > Bacillati > Actinomycetota > Actinomycetes > Kitasatosporales > Streptomycetaceae > Streptomyces > Streptomyces sp. NPDC049954. The sequence goes on along the minus strand of NZ_JBFALS010000009.1, from coordinate 91,471 downwards.
TGGGCGCGACCCGCGAAGCGCTCCAGTTCCGCACGGCCGAGACCGGCGGCCGCGGTGACCTCCGCGAGGTCGAGGGCCCCGCAGTCGAGGCCGCGCAGGAGGTGACCGCTCAGGGCGCGGGCCGTCGCCGGTTCGTCCAGGACGTCGCCGCCCGTGCGGGAGGCGTACGCCGCGAGGCGTTCGGCGGTGCGGGCGAAGTCCTCGCGGTAGAAGGTGTAGACGGCCGCGTAACGGGTCGGCAGATGCGCGGGGTGCATGTCCCAGCCCTGGTAGTAGGCGCGGGTCAGCGAGCGGCGCACGAGGTCGTGGTGCAGCCGCCAGGCCGCGTGGACCCGGTCGGTGGTGCCCACCGGGAGGACGTTGGTCGAGCCGTCGGAGAGCCGCACCCCCGTCCCGGCGGCGGCGAGCTGCATGACGGCCTTGGCGTGGTCGGCCGCCGGGTGGTCCGGCGACTGGTGGGCCGCGCCGACACCGAGCGCGGCGCTGTAGTCGAAGGTGCCGTAGTGCAGGGCGGTCGCCCGGCCCTCCGCGGCCTCGATCATGCGGGCGACGGTGGCCGTGCCGTCGGCGCCGAGGACGGACTGGGAGGTCTCGATCTGGATCTCGAAACCGATACGGCCCGGGGCGAGACCGAGCGTCTTCTCGAACTGGTCGAGCAGCCGGGCCATCGCGGTGACCTGCTCGGCGTACGTCACCTTGGGGAGGGTCAGCACGAGGCCGTCCGGCAGTCCGCCCGAGGCCTCCGCGAGCGTGCTGAGGAAGATGTCGAGGGTGCGGATGCCGCGTTCCCGGACGGCCGCCTCCATGCACTTCATCCGGACGCCCAGGGTGGGCGGGGTGCGGGCCGGGTCGGGCGCGGCGCAGGCGGCGGCGGCCAGCCGGGCCGCGCGGGCGGCGTCGGCGTCCTCCTCCGCGTCGGGTCGCAGCCCGTAGCCGTCCTCGAAGTCGATGCGGAGGTCTTCCACGGGCTCGGCGAGGAGCTTGGCGCGCACCCGCTCGTACACGGGCCCGGCGTGTTCCTGGGGCAGATGGAGGACGGCGGCGAGCGTGTCGGCGTCCGGGGCGTGCGCGTCGAGTGCGGCGAGGGCCTGATCGCCCCAGGTGCGGACGGTGTCGGCGGTGAAGCCGTCGGCGGGGACGTACACCGTGTGCACGGGCTGGCGGGTGCCGGGGTCGCCCGGGTAACGGCGGATCAGGTCCTCGTCCACCGCGGCGAGCAGGGCGGCGATCCGGGAGACGGTCCGCTCGTCGAGACTCGTGCGCACTGCGTCCTGTCGGCCCATCGGGCCCCCTCCCGCTCCAGGTCAACAATCTGTTGAAGGAACCTAGTCCGGGGCGAGGCGCGCGGTCAATGGTGCCCGACGAGGCACCGGGCCCGGGTCCGTGCGGCGTTCCCGCCGTACGAACCCGGGCCCGGTGCCTCGTCGGGCACGAACGGGGCGGGTCAGCCCTTGCGCGCGGTGACCTCTTCGGTCAGCTGCGGGACGACGTTGAACAGGTCGCCGACGACGCCGTAGTCGACCAGCTCGAAGATCGGCGCCTCCTCGTCCTTGTTGATCGCGACGATCGTCTTCGAGGTCTGCATGCCCGCGCGGTGCTGGATCGCGCCGGAGATGCCGGAGGCGATGTAGAGCTGCGGGGACACCGACTTGCCGGTCTGGCCGACCTGGTTGGCGTGCGGGTACCAGCCCGCGTCCACGGCGGCGCGGGAGGCGCCCACGGCGGCGCCGAGCGAGTCGGCGAGGGCCTCGATGACCGAGAAGTTCTCGGCGCCGTTGACGCCGCGACCGCCGGAGACCACGATCGCGGCCTCGGTCAGCTCGGGACGGCCGGTGGACTCGCGCGGGGTGCGCGAGGTGACCTTGGTGCCGGTCGCCTTGTCGGAGAAGGAGACCGCGAGCTCCTCGGCCGCACCGGCCGCCGGGGCGGGCTCGACGGGCGCCGAGTTCGGCTTGACGGTGATGACCGGGACGCCCTTGGACACCTTCGACTTCGTCGTGTACGAGGCGGCGAACACCGACTGGGTGGCCACCGGGCCGTCGGCGCCGGCCTCCAGGTCGACCGCGTCCGTGATCAGGCCGGAGCCGATCCGCAGCGCGAGGCGGGCGGCGATCTCCTTGCCCTCGGCCGAGGAGGGCACGAGCACCGCCGAGGGGGACACGGAGTCATGAGCGGCCTGGAGGGCGTCGACCTTGGGAACCACCAGGTAGTCGCCGAACTCGGCGGCCTCGGAGGTGAGGACCTTGACCGCGCCGTGCTCGGCGAGGGTGGCCGCCGTGGCGCCGGCACCGGGGCCCAGCGCCACCGCGACCGGCTCGCCGATGCGGCGGGCCAGGGTCAGCAGCTCCAGTGTCGGCTTGCGGACGCCACCGTCCACGTGATCGACATAGACAAGTACTTCAGCCATGGGAATGCTCTCCTGCGCGTGCGAGAAGTGAGAGAGGAAACAGGGAGGGGGCCGGGGGCGGACACGGACGGAACGGGGTGTCCGGGCGGCCCCGGCGGGCCGGCTCCCGGATCAGATGAACTTCTGACCCGCGAGGAACTCGGCGAGCTGCTTTCCGCCCTCGCCCTCGTCCTTGACGATCGTGCCCGCCGTGCGCGCCGGTCGCTCGTCGGCCGACTCGACCTTGGTCCAGGAGCCTTCGAGACCGACCTCGTCGGACTCGATCTCCAGGTCCTCCAGGTCCCAGGACTCCACCGGCTTCTTCTTCGCGGCCATGATGCCCTTGAAGGAGGGGTAACGCGCCTCGCCCGACTGGTCCGTGACGGACACGACGGCCGGGAGCCGCGCCTCCAGCTGCTCGCTGGCCGTGTCGCCGTCGCGGCGCCCCTTGACGGTGCCGTCCTCGACGGACACCTCGGACAGCAGGGTCACCTGCGGCACGCCGAGGCGCTCCGCCAGCAGCGCCGGGAGGACACCCATGGTGCCGTCGGTGGAGGCCATGCCGCACACGACCAGGTCGTAACCGGCCTTCTCGATGGCCTTGGAGAGCACGAGGGAGGTGCCGAAGACGTCGGTGCCGTGCAGGTCGTCGTCCTCGACGTGGATGCCCTTGTCGGCCCCCATCGAGAGCGCCTTGCGCAGCGCGTCCTTGGCGTCCTCGGGGCCCACGGTCAGCACCGTGATCTCCGCGTCGTCGGCCTCGTCGGCGATTTGCAGGGCCTGTTCGACGGCGTACTCGTCCAGCTCCGACAGCAGACCGTCCACGTCGTCACGGTCCAGCGTCAGGTCATCGGCGAAGTGCCGGTCCCCCGTCGCATCCGGCACATACTTCACACAGACAACGATCCTCAAGCTCACGCCGGCTCTCCTACTGCATCGTCAGTTCTTCGCTGCGTCTTGCCCGCAGCATAGGCGCCCGAAGAGGCGGATTCCGGCTGGGGCGCCCCGCGCTCCGGCCGAAATATTACTCGCCAGTACACCCAGAATCTGCCCGCTGAGCAAGCGCTTTGAACTGTGACCTTGCCTACGCCCGCAGACGGGGCACGGCGGCGCTCACAGAGCCTCTGCCAGCGCCGCCAGCACCTGCGCCCTGCGGGGCGCTCCCGAGGCGCGCCGCACCTCACGGCCCGAGGAGTCCAGGACCAGCACCGTGGGGGTGCGCTCGACCCCGAGGGCGCGCACGAGCGCGAGGCGCTCCTCGGCGTCGACCTCCACATGGGCGACCCCCGGCACCAGCACGGCCACTTCCGCGAGCACCCGGCGTGTCGCCCGGCAGGGCTGGCAGAAGGCGGTCGAGAACTGGACCAGGGTGGCCCGCTCCCCCAAGGTGCCGTCCCATGCGGGGAACGTCCCGGCCTCCCCCTTCACGGCGTGCTCGCGCCCCTGCGGGGATGAATCCTGCGAGGACTGCTCCTGCGTCACGTACGGTCCCTTCTCGCTGTGCCCCGTCAGTATCCAGCGCCTGGGTGCGGCACCTCATTCCCCTTGACCGAGGGGCGCCCGGCACGCGCCGGGCGCCCCCTTCCGCAAAGCCGTCCAGGCAAACCACCGGGAGGAGCGGTTTACGGGCCGCGAGCGACAGAAGGGGAGGTCAGGCGGTTCCGACGTGACGAGGATCTCGTGTCGGACGGGCACCAGGGCTGGTCACCGGTTCGTTCTTCAGGCACCATCTGCGCAACGCCGCAAAACCTACGGCTGCGTAACTTACCGCCGGACACCTCGTCCCCCAGGTGTCGGCAGAGACGAAGGGTCCTCCCCACCCATGGCAGAACTCGTCTACCGCCCGGTCATCGGCCTCATGCGCACGATGTTCGCGGCGCTCGATCTCAAGATCGACTGCAAGGGTTCGGAGAACATCCCACGGACCGGCGGCGCCGTCGTCGTCAGCAACCACATCAGCTACCTGGACTTCATCTTCGACGGGCTCGCCGCTCTCCCCCAGAAGCGCCTCGTGCGGTTCATGGCGAAGGAGTCCGTCTTCCAGAACAAGGTCTCCGGCCCGCTGATGCGCGGGATGAAGCACATCCCCGTCGACCGCAAGCAGGGCGAGAAGGCGTACGCGCACGCCCTGGAGTCGCTGCGCTCGGGCGAGATCGTGGGGGTCTTCCCCGAGGCCACCATCTCGCCCTCGTTCACGCTGAAGACCTTCAAGACCGGCGCGGTGCGCATGGCGCAGGAGGCCGGGGTACCGATCGTGCCGATGGCCGTGTGGGGCACGCAGCGCCTGTGGACCAAGGGCCGGCCGCGCAACTTCAAGCGCAGCCACATCCCCGTGACCGTCCGGGTCGGCGAGCGCCTGCAGGCTCCGGCCGACCAGTACGCGGGCGCCATCACCCGGCGGCTGCGGGAGCGGGTGCAGGAACTCCTGGAGGCCGCCCAGCGCGCGTACCCGGTCCGCCCCAAGGGGCCCGACGACCTGTGGTGGATGCCGGCCCACCTGGGCGGCACCGCGCCGACCCCGGCCGAGGTCAAGCAGGCCGAGGCCGGCTGACCGGCGCGGCCTCCTGGCCGGCCCGGCGGTGACGCGGAGCCGGCCAGGAGGCCGCGGTCTCAGCGCGCCAGCTCTTCCTTGAGGGCGGCGACGAAACCGTCGACGTCCTCCTCCGTGGTGTCGAAGGAGCACATCCAGCGGACCTCGCCGGCCGGTTCGTCCCAGAAGTAGAAGCGGTAGCGCTTCTGGAGACGTTCGCTCACGTCGTGCGGCAGGCGTGCGAAGACCCCGTTGGCCTGCACCGGGTAGATGATCTCGACACCCTCGACGGCGCCCACCGCCTGCGCGAGGCGCTTGGCCATCGCGTTGGAGTGCCGGGCCGAACGCAGCCACAGACCGTCGGCGAGGAGCGCTTCGAGCTGCACGGAGACGAAGCGCATCTTCGAGGCGAGCTGCATGGACAGCTTGCGCAGGTGCTTCATGTGCCGCACGCCCTCGGGGGCGAGCACGACGACGGCCTCCCCGAAGACCATGCCGTTCTTGGTGCCACCGAAGGAGAGGATGTCCACCCCGGCGTCGGTGGTGAACGCGCGTACGGGCAGGTCGGAGGCGGCCGCCGCGTTGGCGATGCGGGAGCCGTCGAGGTGGACCTTCATTCCGCGTTCGTGCGCGTGCTCGCAGATCGCCCGGATCTCGTCCGGGGTGTAGAGGGTGCCCAGTTCGGTGGACTGGGTGATCGAGACGGCCTGCGGCATCGCGCGGTGCTCGTCCTCCCAGCCGTACGCCTGCCGGTCGATCAGCTCGGGTGTGAGCTTGCCGTCCGGGGTGGGCACGGTGAGGAGCTTGAGCGAGGCGACGCGTTCGGGGGCGCCGCCCTCGTCGACGTTGATGTGCGCGGACTCGGCGCAGATCACGGCGCCCCAGCGGTCGGTGAGCGCCTGGAGCGAGACCACGTTGGCCCCGGTGCCGTTGAAGACGGGGAACGCCTCGGCGCGCGGGCCGAAGTGCTCCCGGATCAGCTCCTGGAGATGTTCGGTGTACGCGTCCCCGCCGTAGGCGACCTGGTGGCCGCCGTTGGCGAGGGCGAGGGCGGCCAGGACCTCCGGGTGCGCCCCCGCGTAGTTGTCACTCGCGAAGCCACGTATCTCGGGGTCGTGGCGGCGGCGGGCGGCCGTCGCCACCACGGTCACGGCTTCTTGGTCAGCCACAGGCGGTTTCCGTTCACTTCCGCGGCGGGCCGCGCCCAGATTCCGGCGACGGTGTCGGCCAGTTCCTTGACGTCGGTGTAGCCCGCGAACTTCGCGCTGGGGCGTTCGGCGCGCATCGCGTCGCTCACCAGCGCCTTCACGACGAGGATCGTAGCCGCCGCGCTCGGTCCGGCCTCGCCCCCCGCCTTGCGGAAGGAGTCGGCGAGGGCGAGGGTCCACGCCTCCGCGGCGGCCTTCGCCGCCGAGTAGCAGGCGTTGCCCGAGGTGGGCCGGCTGGCCCCGGCCGCGCTGATGAGGACGTACCGGCCCCGGTCGCTGCGGCGCAGCGCCTCGTGGAAGGCCAGCGAGGTGTGCTGGACGGTCCTGATCAGCAGCTTTTCGAGGAAATCCCAGTCCATGAGGTCGGTGGCGTCGAAGGAGGCGCTGCCGCGCCAGCCCCCGACGAGGTGCACCAGGCCGTCGATGTGGCCGAACTCCTTCTCGATGCCCTCCGCCCAGCGGGTGGTGGCCGGGCCGTCGAGCAGGTCGACGGTGTCGCCGATGACGGTGGCCCCGCCGTGTGCGTAGCGCGCCGCGTCGACCCCCTCGGCCAGCCGCTCGGGGTCCGCGTCGGCCCCGACGACGGTCGCGCCCGCCTGGGCGAGACGCAGCAGGGCGGCGTGGCCGGCGGGTCCCCCGGCGCCCGCGACCGCGATGACGGCTCCGTCCAGGGTTCCTGCGCTGTCGCCGATCTCGTTGTTGTCCATACCGGTCACCTCCGGGCCGAAGTGGCTCACGCCGACGCGCTTTCCGTGTTCACCGCGGTGATGCCCCTGGTCGAGGCGATCACACTCCTGAGCTTCTTGGAAAGCGCCTCATAGAACATGCTGAGCGGAAACTCGTCGGGAAGCACCTCGTCGACGAGTTTGCGCGGCGGAAGGGACAGGTCCAGGGCGTCGGGGCCCTTGGCCCAGCGCGATCCGGGGTGCGGGGCGAGATAGCGGGAGACCAGTCCGTAGCCGGCGAACCAGTGCACGAGCTTGGGGCGGTCGATGCCCTCGCGGTAGAGCGTCTCGATCTCGGCGCACAGCTGGTTGGTGATCTGCGGGGCCCGCGCCCAGTCGATCTTCAGGGTGTTGTCGGTCCAGCGCACCACGTCGTGCTGGTGCAGGTAGGCGAAGAGGAGCTGACCGCCGAGGCCGTCGTAGTTGCGCACCCGTTCGCCGGTCACCGGGAAGCGGAACATGCGGTCGAAGAGGACGGCGTACTGCACGTCGCGGGCCTGGGCGACCCCGTCGACCTCCAGCTTCACGGCCTCCCGGAAGGCGGTGAGGTCGCAGCGCAGCTCTTCCAGGCCGTACATCCAGAACGGCTGGCGCTGCTTGATCATGAAGGGGTCGAAGGGCAGGTCGCCGTGGCTGTGGGTGCGGTCGTGGACCATGTCCCACAGCACGAAGGCCTCCTGGCAGCGGCCCTGGTCGCCGAGGAGCGCGCGCACGTCCTCGGGCAGCTCGATGCCGAGGACGTCCACGGCGGCCTCGCTGACCCGGCGGAAGCGGGCCGCCTCCCGGTCGCAGAAGATGCCGCCCCAGCTGAAGCGCTCGGGGGCCTCGCGCACCGCGATGGTCTCGGGGAAGAGGACGGCCGAGTGGGTGTCGTAGCCCGCGGTGAAGTCCTCGAAGGTGATGCCGCAGAACAGCGGATTGTCGTAGCGGGTGCGCTCCAGCTCGGCCAGCCAGCCGGGCCACACCATGCGCAGGGCGACGGCCTCGAAGTTGCGGTCCGGGTTGCCGTTCTGTGTGTACATCGGGAAGAGGACGAGGTGTTCGAGGCCGTCCTCGCGTCGTGCGGCGGGCTGGAAGGCGAGCAGTGAGTCGAGGAAGTCGGGGACACCGAAGCCGTCCTCGGTCCAGCGGCGCAGGTCGCCGACGAGGGCCTCGTGGTAGGCGGCGTCGTGCGCGACCAGCGGGGAGAGCGTCGTCACGGCGGTCGTCATGCGCCGCACGGCATCAGCCGCCTGCTCGCGGGAAGGCGCACCCTCGGCCGTGAAGTCGACGGACCCGTCCTTCGACTGCCAGGGGCGGATCTCCTCGACGGCACCCTTGAGCTCGGCCCAGGCCGGATGGCGCGTGAGACCGGAAGCGGAAGGAAGGGAACTCATCCCGGCCGGTCGCACAAGAATGTCCGTCATATCTCAGCCTCCACAGAAAAAACTCTCGTACCGCCAGCCTAGGCGGAGGCGCTTTCCCGGAACAAGGGCAGATCCGCAAAATATCCTGCCGATCCCCTTACGTACCGTCTTTTTTTCCGTGTTCACGCGTTGATCGCCAGCCTTTCGACACGGACCGGACGGGTGTGCCCCGGGGAACGCGGCAAGCTCTTCCCGCTCGCGGCAGCGGCGCGGGGAGGTCCGGGCTAGGGTCGCGTACGCACAGCAGCCGGACGGAAGCGAGACCACCGTGGAGCAGTTCCTCACCATCGGGCACCGGGGTGTGATGGGCGTGGAGCCGGAGAACACCCTCCGCTCCTTCGCGCGCGCCGAGCAGGAGGGGCTGGACCTCGTCGAGCTGGACCTGCATCTGAGCAAGGACGGCGCTCTGGTCATCATGCATGACGCGGAAGTGGACCGCACGACCGACGGCAGCGGCGCGATCGCCGACCTGACACTCGCCGAGCTGCGCGCCCTGGACGCCGGTCAGGGGGAACGCGTCCCCGTCTTCGAGGAGGCCCTCGACACGATCACGGGCCCGCTGCAGGCCGAGATCAAGGACGTCGCGGCGGCCCGGTCGCTGGCCGAGGTACTGAACCGCCGCGGTCTCGTCGAGCGGGTCGAGGTCATCTCGTTCCACGACGAGGCGCTGGCCGAGACCGCGCGCCTCGTCCCGGGGGTGCGCACCTGTCTGGTCGCGAGCCGCTTCGGCGCCGACGTCGTGGAGCGCGCGAGCGCGGTCGGCGCGATGGGCCTGGTCCTCAACATCCGGCGGATCACCCTGGAGACGGTCGAGCTGGCCCGTAAAGCGGGACTGCGGGTGACCGCGTGGACGGTGAACACGCGCGAGAAGCTCGCGCTCGCCCGGGCTCTCGGACTCGACGGGGTGACGACGGACTACCCGGAGATCCTGCGGGAGGTGCAGCGCTCCCGCGACGGCGAGGTCTGAGGCCTCCGGGCATCGCGGCGCCGGAGCCGCAGTGCGGTTTCCGGCGCCGGAAAGATCGGGCCCGAGGCCCGCGCCGCCTCAGTCCAGCGGCTTGACCAGCAGTTCGAAGGCGAGGTCGGCGCGCTGGGGAAGGCCGAAGCGCTCGTCGCCGTACGGGAAGGGCGCCAGCTCCCCGGTCCGGCGGAAACCCCGGCGCTCGTAGTAGGCGATCAGCTCCTCGCGGACGCTGATGACGGTCATCCGCATCTCCCCCACGCCCCACGCCCGCGCCTGGCGTTCGGCCTCCGCGAGGACGACCTTGCCGAGGCCGGCGCCCTGGAGCGTGGGCCGCACGGCGAACATCCCGAAGTAGGCGTGCCCGTCCCGGTGCGCGAGCTGGCAGCAGGCGACGAGTTCGCCCTCGCGCTCGGCGGTCAGCAGGACCGTACCGGGGACCTCCATGACCTCCAGCACGCTCTTCTCATCGGTGCGCCGCCCCTTGAGGAGATCGGCCTCCGTGGTCCAGCCGGCGTGGCTGCCCTCACCCCGGTAGGCCGACTGGATCAGGTCCACCAGTGCCTTCACGTCGTCCGGGGTGGCGGGGCGGAAGCGGAGTTCGGCGGAGGCGGGGAGCGAACCGGTGGTCATCATGCGGCCTTTCGGGGCGGGGCGCGGGCGCGTCCAGGGTAATCGCGCTCGCGCCCGCGGCAGGCGGCGGTGCGGGAGACGGCCGGAGTCCATGGGCGCCATGTCACTCAACGCGACATCACCCTAATGGGGCGATACCGTCTAAAAGTCATCAAAGAGGCTGGACGCGGTGCAGGACTGGAGCGGCTCCCGTGCACCTCGTCGCACCTGGCTGTCGCCCTCCTCCGAAGGGGATGTCATGAGCAGCACAACTGCCACGGTCCCGCGGGACGCTCCCTCCTCGCCGGTGCACCGGGCCCTGGACGTCGATCCGCACGCACTGGTGGCGGAGTTCATCGGGACGCTCGCGCTGGTGTTCTTCGCGGTGGGGGTGGCGATCTTCGCCAAACCCTTCGTGGGGGTCCTGGGCATCGCGCTGGCCTTCGGCTTCGTCCTGCTCGCGCTGGTCTACGCGATCGGCCCGATCTCCGGTTGCCACGTCAACCCCGCCGTCACACTGGGCATGGCCCTGGCCCGGCGCATCTCACCGGTCACGGCGGTCTGCTACTGGATCGTCCAGTTCGCCGGCGGCCTGGCCGGAGCCGCGCTGCTGGCGTGGCTCGCGAACTCCGTGCCGATCTTCAAGGCGGCCGGCCGCGGCTCCTTCGGCACGGACGGGTACGGGGCCAACTCCCTCGTGCAGATCACCGCGGGCGGCGCCTTCCTCGCCGAGACGATCCTGACCGCGCTGCTCGTCTTCGTGGTGCTGTGCACGACGCACGGCAAGGGGGCGAAGGGCCCGGCGGGCATCGCGATCGGCCTGAGCCTCGCACTGATCCACCTGCTGGGCATTCCGCTGACCGGCACCTCGGTGAACCCGGCCCGGGCCCTGGGGCCCGCGGTGTTCGCGGACAACAACGCGATGAGTCAGGTGTGGCTGTTCCTGGTGGCTCCGCTGGCGGGCGCGGTGATCGCGGTCCTGGCGCACTTCGCGACCCACGGCCTGCCGGGCACGGCCACCCCGGGCGACTCGTCCCCGGTGCCCGCGACCGAGGGCAGCGGGGCAGGCGGGGGCCCCGAGCCCGCGACGGCCTCCGAGGCGGACGCTCCCCCGGCGCGCGGTGAACGTCCGGCCCGTCCCGGTCCCGGGCAGGCCGATCTCGAATGATCCCGGCGGAACTCGACCGGGGAAGACCACCGGTCCGTGTCATGGGTGTGGGCCGCGCCGGAGGAGCGTCCGCCTCGGAGGCCGTCGCGGGC
>NZ_JBFALS010000009.1:0-80373 GCF_040656295.1 Streptomyces sp. NPDC049954 | reverse complement strand
GGCCGCGCCGGATGTCCGGCGCGGCCCACACCCATGACACGGACCGGTGCGCGGCGGGACTCAGGCGCCCTTTCCCGCGGTCTCCTCCATGCGGACCGGGGCGGCGGGCCGGGCGAAGGTCACGGCGACCGTCACGAGGAGGTTGGCGGCGAAGGCGAGGACGCCGCCGTTGACGCCGTGCCACGGGTCGTTGTCCGTCGCCCACAGGGCGGTCATGACCGCGAGGCCGACGAGCATGCCGCTGACGGCTCCCGCCTTGGTCATGCGGGGCCAGAACAGGGCGAGCAGCACGGTCGGGACGAGCTGGGCGATCCCCTCGTAGGAGAGGACGGAAAGCTCCACCAGTGTGCCGGCGTAGAAGAGGGCGCCGAGCAGGGCGACCGTTCCCGCGGCCAGGCACACGAGCTGGGACCAGCGCTTGGCGCGTACGTCGGTGCGCTCGGCCTCCTGCGGGGTGGTGGCCCGCAGCGGGTGGCGCGGGTCGGAGCCGTTGCCGCCGCCGAGCACGGTGCGGCCCCACAGCGTGCCGATGGACAGCATGAACACGCTCATCGGCACGATCGCGGACAGGGCCCCCGCGACCCCGACGACCGCCACGACACCGGCCGGCAGGGCGTCGGTGACCAGGCTGTAGAGCGCCAGGTCGGGGTTGTCGAGGTGCGGCAGGGCGAACAGCGCGACGCCGCCGATCATCATCGGGATGAACAGCAGCAGCTGGTACCACGGCAGCAGGACCGCGTTGCGGCGCAGGGCGTTCGGGTGTCTGGCGCTCAGGTATCCGGCCACGGTCGTCGGGAAGATCGTGATGGTCACGGCGTTGAGGACGACCGTGCTGATGAACCAGGTGGCGTTCATGCCGCCGGACTCGTGGCCGGGGAAGGTGAGCCACTGGGGCCGCTCGGTCACCATGCGGTCCAGGAAGTCGCCCACTCCGTCCATGAAGTGCGCCGGGATGTAGAAGGCGAGGAAGACGACGCTCGCGATGACGAGGACGTCCTTGAGCGCGCTCACCCAGGCGGAACCGCGCAGCCCGGACACCAGGATGAAGGCCTCCGCGACCACGAAGGAGACGACCGCCGCGAGTTTCAGGTCGACCCCGCCGTACGTCATCGCGTTCACGACGAGCCCCATGCCCTGGATCTGCACCTGGATGTAGGGCACGAGGAAGACGGTCGCGACGAGTGCGACGAGGATGCCGACGGGCCGGGAACGGAAGCGGAACTCGGCGATGTCCGCGATGGAGATCAGGTGGTGGCGGCTCGCGTACGTCCACAGCGAGGGCCCGACGACGTACGCGACGGTGAAGCCCACCGTGAGGTAGGCGACGAGGTAGAGGATCGGGGAGCCCATCGAGTACGACCAGCCGGCCGTGCCGAGGAACGAGAAGCTCGTGTAGGTCTCCCCGGCCATGAGCAGCCAGATGAACAGGACACCCAGGCCCCGGCTGGAGACCGACCATTCGGCGAGCCCCTTGGAGCGGCCCCGGGAACTGCGCAGTCCGATCGCGAGGGTGGCCACCATGGCGAGGCCGAAGACGGTCGTGGCGATGACCGCGGAGCTGTTCACCGCTCTTCTCCTTCAGTACGTACTGACGAGGCGGCGGCGCGGTCGTCGGCGGGCAGCGGTTCGACGGCGTTCAGGCGGTGGGCGGGGTCGAGGCGGGCGACGAGCCAGATCACCAGGGGGCTGGCGATCGTCGCGCCGATGACCCAGGCCCACAGGAACGGGACGCCCAGGACGCGGGGTTCGACGCGGTTGGCGACGAGCGGGGCGAGGACGTAGAGCACGACGGGGACGAACAGAAGCCACAGGGCGGGGCGCCGGGCGCCGCCGAGGGAGGGAAGGGTGTCCACGGTGCTCGGCACGGCGGCGGGCTCCTCCCCCGGGCTCTCGGCACCGCTGCCGGCTGCTGCGGGGGGCATGGTTCTCCGTGGGGATCGGCCGGCCGGGGCCGGGACGGTAAGTGGGGCCGGAGCTACCGGGCGCGGATGTTCCGACCGCCCGGATCGTAGCGGTCGGGCCGAGCCCGTCCCGGCTCAGGGACCTTGTCCGGGGGCTCGGCGGCGTCCTGACAGTCGATCGTCCGTCAGCCCCGGTCGGAGAGCCGTCATGGCCTCGCAGACCCTGCGGCGAAGAGCCGAATCGGTGACGGGCGGGGAACGCGCACGACCACGTCCGGACTGTCCCACGCCCGTGCGGAAGGAGCCCTGCTGCTCGGTTTCCTTCAGGCTCGGCGCTCGACGCCGGACCTCAAGTGCGCCGGCCCGCGTGGGGAGGTGGCGCGGCGCTCGGCGGCGCCTTCGACGCTGTCGTTGCTGTGGTCCGCCACCGCACCGACGTGGAGCGGCGCCGGGTCCGCTCGGCGCTCGCCGGGCACGACGTGTCGCCGCACCGCTCCTCGGCGGCGGACCCGGACGGCGTCTTCGACGGGGCGGTCCGCCCCCGCTCTCGTGGCCCGGGCCTGGGAACTGGGGCGGGCCGCATCCGCCTTCGGTGCGTGCCCGGCCGCCCGCGCGGCGGCTCAGGGCCGGGGTCCGCCGAGGCGGCCCTCCAACTGCCCCAGCAGCTCTCCGAGGAGGGCGGTGAGCCGGTCGTGGTCCTCGCCGACGAGCCCCGAGAGGACGACGGACTCGTACGCGAGTTGTTCCGGCAGCAGGTCGTCGACGAGGGAACTGCCCTGCGGGGTCAGGGTCACGCGGCTGACACGGCGGTCGCGGGTGTCCACCCGGCGCTCGACGAGTCCGCGTTCCTGGAGCCGGCGCAGCCGCTTGGTGACGGCGGCTCCGGAGGAGAAGGTCTCTCGGGCCAGCTCCCCCGGGGTCAGTTCGTCGCCGGTCCTGCGCAGGGCCCCCAGCAGGTCGAACTCGGCGCGGTTGAGCCCCGCCCGGCGCAGCGGCGCGTCCTCGGCCTGCTGAAGGAGCGCGGCGCACCGGTTGATGCGGCCGATGATCTCCATGGGCCCGGTGTCGATCCCGGGGTGCACGGCCCGCCACTGGCGCATCACGGTCGCCACGGTGTCGTGCGGGGGCCGCTCGGGCGTTCCCCGGGGGCCGGCTTCCTCGGCTGTCGTCATACCGCTGCGTCCTCCCGGGCCACGTCCTTTTCGGCGGGCCGGCGCTCCGGCGCGCGCACGGCGACCAGGCCCTGCCGTTCCACTGTCGCAGCGAGCGTACGGTGCCCGGCCCGTTCGACGTCGAGCACCTGCTGCTCGGGCAGGGCCCGCTGCCACCACTCGCCGGCGGCGGCGTCGGCGGCGCCGCGCAGTTCCACGAGCGCGGCACCGAGCCGACGACGGGCCGACTCCAGCGCGGAGGCCCCGGCCTCGGGGCGGGCGAGCAGCACCGCCGCCTCGGCGCGGGTGCGGTCGGCGGTGGCGAGTGCGTGTTCCAGATGTGCTCCGGCACGGCGATTGGTGACCGCGAGGGCGGCGAGGATGCCCACGGCGGCACCGAGCACGGTGTCGAGCACCCGGTCACCGATCAGCTCCCCGGCCCCGTGGAACTGGGAGAACTCGCTGATCAGCAGGGCCATGGGGGTGACGCAGCAGCTGCCCAGCCAGTAGTTGCGCGGCATGCACGCCTCAGCTCCGAAGCTCAGCACGAGCACGAGGACGACAAGCCACACGGACGCCGCGCGGGGCAGCGGGGACAGCGCGGCGAAGACCCCGACGCCCACGAGGTTGCCGACGACGCGCTGCACGGCCCGGTTCCAGCTCAGCGTCAGGTTCGACTGGTACAGCGAGACGGCGGTGACGATCGCCCAGTAGGGACGGTCGCTGCCGAGCGCGTGTGCGACGTATCCGGCGAGGGCCGAGCCGGTCAGGGTACGCAGGGCCACGGGCAGCAGCGTCGATCCGGGGGCGAAGGCACGGAGCACCGGGTGCTGGGAGCGCGGGGCGCGCGCCCGCTCGATGTCGATACCGGCCAGCTCGGCGAGGGCCCGGTCGTCGAGCCCTTCCGGGCGGGGCAGCGGACGGGTACCGCGCACCTGCGAGGCGATCCGCCGCAGGGCTTCGGGGTCACTGTCGCCGGGGGCGGCGAGCGCGACCTCCGCCCGGACGACCAGCCGCTCCAGGGCGCGGCGTTCCGGGGTGCGGCGGCGGGCGGCGTACAGCGTCTGCCACGCGGTGTGCACTCCGGCGGCGGCCGCGGCCCTCGCCCCGTCCGCGGCGGGGCCCGGCCCGGGCGCGGCGACGGCGGCGGCCGCTGCCTCCAGGGCACGCGCCGTGGCCCGGCGCTCGGGGCCGTTCGGCCGCACCAGGCCCGGGGCCATCGTCACGCACCAGGCGAGGGCGGCCGCCCCGAGCGTGAGCGCGAGATGGCCGGGGACGCTGCCGAAGGTCTGCGGTACGAAGAGGGTCGCGGAGCTGATGAAGGCGAAGACGACCGGTCCCGGCGGGCCGATCCTGCTGGCCTCGCACACCGTCTTCTGCAGGGCCACCAGGACGGCGCCGACCGCGATGAGCACGGGCACGGAGTCGGTGAGCGCCGAGGTCACCATGGCGAGGGCTACCGAGCCGGTCATGCCGAGGATCACCCACAGCACCGCCCGGGAACGGGCCGCGTAGGGCAGGTTGTGCCCGTACAGCGCGCACATGGAGCCGGCCATCGTGTAGGCGGCGAGGTCGAGCCGGCCGAGGGCGTACAGGGTGATCAGCGGGACGAGCGAGGCCGAGGTGACCCCCGAGGCGGGCTTGAACCAGGTGTCGTTGAGCCTGCCGAGCCGCAGCACTCCGGTCAGGGGGAGTCTCTTGGGACGGGTGGCTGCGGGAAGGGTGCGGGAACGGCTCATACCCATAAGCTTAACAAGTGTTTCACCAGTAAAAGAATCGACGGCGGAGGACCGGCTGCGGCGGGCACACCGGCCCGGAGCGGCCGTCGACAACCGCCTTGCGCGCTACGAAGGCAGGGCCCACAGCTCGCAGGAAGTTCTGGGTGAACGCGTCGAGCACCTCGTCCCTGGTGGGCAGACGCCGGCCTCCCGCGCGATGTCCGGGAGGGGCGCCTCCGCCCCGGGGACGCCGCGCGCCTTCGCGGCGCGCACGGCGGCCTCGACGATCTCCTGGGGGACCTGAGTGCGCGAGCGTTCCTCGATACCTGGCAAGGCGGTGAATGCAACTACCGGTCCGAGCCCCGGAGGCGGGTGCGCGGCGCAGGCACGGGCGCGTACGGCGGGCGTCGTCGGGCTCGGCCGCCGGGGCAGCTGCCACGAGCCGGGCTCACCGTCCCGGCGCACCGTGAGTCCGATGCGCACGACGAGAGTGGTCCGCCACCCACGGGGCGCGGACAATGGCGTTGCTGTCGCACGTCGCACGATCCCGTCATCCGGTTCCACGCGAGAGGTCGTTCGTGCCCCACATCGAGATCAACAACGACGAACCCGGGATCCGAGGGCTCATGACCCATCGGCCCGACACCGCCGCTCCCCTCAACCACCTGGCCGAGACCCTGCTGCGTTCCCCCATGTCCCTGGGCCGCGGGGAACGCGAGTTGATAGCCGCCTACACCTCGCACCTCAACCGGACCGCTTACTGCTCGGGTTCGCACGGCGCCTTCGCCGCCGCGCAGTTGGAGGGCGGTCACGAGCTCGTCACCGCCGTCCTCAAAGACCCGGACAGCGCACCGATCACCCCGCTGCTGCGGGCCCTGCTGCACATCGCCGCCGAGGTGAGGGGACAGGTCGAGCCGGTGTCCGCCGAGGCCCTGGCCGCCGCTCGTTCCGCGGGCGCCGACGACCGGCAGATACACGACACGGTGCTCATAGCCGCGGCGTTCTGCATGTACAACCGCTATGTCACCTGCCTGGACACCCGAGCCCCGGAGGACCCGGCCTACTTCGCCGAATCGGCGAAGACGATCACCACGCGGGGCTACTCGTCCGCAGGCCGGAACTGAGCCGACCCGCACGCCGCAGTCGGTGCCGACCGGTGCCGCGCGAAACCCGTGCGGCAGCCTGAGCGGCAGATGGACCACCGGATCGGATCTCCGGTGAAGTCCGCGGTGTCCAGCGCCCGGAGTTCACCGCGTCCGGTCCGCTGGTCCATGGATCTCAGGGGGCCGCCCGGCGACAGCCGGTGGAGCACCTCGACGCGCTTCCGGGTGGCATGGCGTCGCCTTCCGGCCGTGCCGGCCGGCCCGGAGACCGTGGGTGCGGCGGGGGCCGGTCGGTGTTTCAGGGGTACGTGAGGCCGCCTCGGCCCCGGCGGACCCGGGTCCCGGCGCGGCTCCCCGCCTCCGCCACGAGGACAGGCCGCAGGGCCGGGGGGCGTGATGCGCCTCGTCGCGGCGTCAGGAGATCGATCCCGCAGGGCGACGGCGCACCCGTTGCGCGTCGAGCGGCGGTTCAGAAGCGCTCAGCGGCCGGGCTCGGCGATGCCCGCCCACCCCGCGTGACGCGTCTCGTGCAGACGGTCGAACGCCGGGAACGTCGCGTCCAGCGTGACGCGCCGCTCCGGGGCGAGGGCGGTGAGGGCGGTGAGGGCGGTGAGGGCGAGTTCCCCGGCCGCGGTCACCTCGGCGAACACGGCGCGACCGGACTCGGTGAGGACGGCCCGGTGGCCTCGTGCCGCCCCGCCCGGTCGGCTCACCCACCCGAGACGCGTCATGCGGTTTCACGGTCTGCGTCCTGCTCAGCGGTCGCGCCCCTCGGGCCCGAGCGGGTTCGCTGATCGTGCACGGCCGCGCGCACCGCTTCTCCAGGACCGCGCTCCGGGTCCGCGTCACCGGCAGCACCGACCGCTCCCTGCGCAGTACCTGGCTGACCCGGGCCCGACGAAGGCGCAGGGCACTGGTCGGCGCGCCCCCTCGTCGCGTCCCGCAATTGCCGGACCGGGCACGGGGGCCGGGGCCCGCTCGGGCGGTCGGTCCTCGCCTCGGCGGACATCGCGTGTACTGCCCACCCGCCACCCGGGGGCGGCGGCCGTGCGCGGGCAAGTACATCGTTCCCGCAGTTGAGGAGCTCAACGTTAGGATGACTAACGTGTCCCGCGAACTGACTCTCAGCGCCCAGACCCTCCGCGCCGTCCCGTTCGGGAACCGTGTAGGCGCCGCCGTAGAGGCCGGCTTCACCGGGCTCGGCCTGTCCGTGGAGCAGTACCGGGACGCCCTGGAGGCCGGGTGGACGGACCGCAGGATGCTCTCCCTGCTGGACGAGCGCGGTCTGCGGCTCACCGAGATCGAACTCCTCACGGCCTGGGGCGGGACGGGCGGACGGGCGGAATCCGAGAACGACGAGACGGCCCTGCACCTCGCGCGCACCTTCCGGCCCCAGCGGCTGCACGCGACCGTCTTCGAGCGCCGGCCCGCCGGCGCGCTGACCGAGGGGTTCGCCGGTCTGTGCGCGGCCGCCGCCTCGGCCGGGGCGCGCGTGGCCCTGGAGTTCCTGCCGTACGCGGGGGTGCGCACGCTCGGCGAGGCGTGGCGGATCGTGGAGGGGGCGGGCGAACCCAACGGCGGCCTGCTCGTGGACGGCTGGCACTGGGCGCGGTCCGGGGCGCGGGCGGAGGACCTCGCGGACGTACCGGCCGAGCGGATCATCGCCGTCCAGTTGGCGGACGCCCTGCGCACCCCGCTGCGCGACCCCCGGTACGAGGCCCGGCACCACCGGCTGCTGCCCGGCGAGGGCGGCGCCCATGTGACCGCCATGCTGCGCGCGCTGTGGGCGCACGGGGTGCGCGCTCCGTTCGCCGCGGAGGTCGTCTCGGACATGCTCGACGTGCAGGACCCGCGGCTCACCGCCCGTCAGGTGCACCGTTCGTGCATGGGCGTCCTCGAAGCGGCCGGCATCCCCGACTGAGGCCCGGCGGCTCCCGCCCGAGGCACACCGGGGTTCCCGGACACGGCTCGCCCACCTGCCCGTCGCAGGGGCACGCTCCCCCGCGCACCCCCTGTTCGCCTCCGTGCGCGTCCCGCGCGACGGCGTGTACGTCGGTCCCGGCCGGGCATCATCCTCCCGTCAACGCCGTCGATCGGGGGAGGTCGCCGTGCACGCACCGGCGCCGGCCGCGTGGCTGCTCGTGGCCCTGTGCGCGGGCACGGCCGCGTACTGCCTGCTGCGGATGCGCAGCGTGGTGGAGGAGCAGCGGCGCACCGCGGGGGGAGAGGCTTTGATGGGGTTCGCCATGGCGGTCATGGCGCTGCCCGCCGCGGTGTTCAGCCCGCCCCGCTGGACGTGGGCGCTCTACGCCGTCGTGTTCGCCGCGGTCGCGCTGCGGGCCCTGTGGTCCGCGCGCACGGGTTCCGCCCACCATCTGCACCACCTCGTGGGCGCCGTCGCGATGGTCTACATGGCGGCCGCGATGGGCGCCGCGCCCGCGGGACCGCACGCCACCATGGCTCACGGGGGGCAGGGCGGGGTCCCGCTGGTGACGGGGGCGCTGCTCGTCTACTACGCCGTCTACGTCCTGCGGACCGGCACCCGCATGGTTCCGGCGCCTGCGCAGGGGGCCGCCCCTCCCCCGCCGGCGCGCACCGTGCCGACGGGCTGGGGCGACCGGCGGGAGGTGGCTCTCGCGTGCCGGCTGTCCATGGGCATGGGCATGCTGGCGATGCTGCTGACCGTGTGAGAGCCGAATCCCGCTGAAAGACAGAGGACATGGGCGCCTTCTCACGTCTACCTCAGGGCGCACCGACCGGCGACTGACGCCCCCTCACACACCCTTGCGCCGTGGCGTACGTCACTTGCCACGAAAGCTTGTATCTTTCGCCGAACGCTTCCTCATAGGCTGGACGCATGATGGTCCCCGTCGCCCTGCTGCTGCTCGGCGCCCTGACCGCCGTGCTGGCACCTCGTGTCTTCGCGCGGGTCTCCTGGACGGAACGCGAACCGATCGTCGCCCTGTGGATGTGGCAGTGCGTGGTGGTGGGCGTCCTGCTGTGCTGCGCCCTGTCGATGGCGGTGAGCGCGGCGGCCGCGTGGAAGGCGGTACGCGGCCATCTCTTCGCGCCCGCTCCGCACGGGGTGATCGACGCCTACGCGCTCGCCGGTTCGGGCCCGTGGGCCGCCGCCACGGCGACGGTGCTCGCCGCGGGAGGCGCGTGGACGGTCGTGATGCTCACCCGGGAGATCGCCGAGGCCCGCCGCAGGCGGCGCCAGGACCGCGCCGAACTGCTCGTGCGCTCCCCGCTCCTGCCGGGTGAGAAGCGTGGCACGGACCGGTTGCTGGTTCTGGAGGGCGACCGGCCCGATACGTGGTGGCTGCCCGGTACTCCTTCGCAACTCGTGATCACGACGGCCGCGCTGCGCCGGCTCAAGGGCCGGCAGCTTGACTCCGTCATCGCCCACGAGCAGGGGCACGCCCAGGCGCGGCACGACTGGCTGCTGCACTGCTCGGGTGCGCTGGCCAGGGGATTCCCGCAGGTCCCGGTGTTCGCGGCGTTCCGCGACGAGATGCACCGGCTCGTCGAACTGGCCGCCGACGACGTCGCCTCACGCCGGTTCGGCCGTCTGACCACGGCGCTGGCCCTCGTGGAACTCAACGAGGACAGAGGCGTGTTCGGCCCGTGCCCCTCGCCCCGGGCGCATGTGCCGCAGCGGGTCGACCGGCTGCTGGCCGCCAAGCCCCGGCTTACGGCGGCGCGCAGGCTGCGGCTGACGGCGGCCGGGGCCCTGGTCCCGCTCGTACCCCTGCTGGTCGCCTTCGGTCCGGGCCTGCACACGCTCGGCTGAGACCGGCCGGTCCCCCGTCAGGGCTGGGCCGGGACACGCCGGGCCGGTGCGGCGTACGGCCCACCGGACGTCCGAAGCCGGTCCGGCGCGGCCGCCCGGGCACCGACGGCTCGGATACGGCCGGGAGACTGCCGGTGAACACGGGGCGAACGGGGCGCACGCGCACACGGCGCCCCCGGGGGTAGGAGTCGCGGTAGTCGCCCGCGTCCGTGCGGGTTGGCCCGCCTCTTTCCCGTACGCGAGGATCACTCCCATGACGACGGCGCCCCCCACCGCCCCCGGCCGAGCCCGCGCCCCGGGCACCGCTCTGGCGACGTATGTGTCCGGCGGTCTCTCCGCACTGCTGCTCGCGCTCGTGGCCGCCCGATGGGGCCCCCTGCGGTCCCTGGACGAGTCGGTCGCCCGGCCGGTGCACCGCGCCGCGGTCGGGCACTCGGGGCTCACCCAGGTTAGCCGGGTCCTGTCGGACTGGGTGTGGGACCCGTGGACCATGCGGATCATCGCCGCGCTGCTCGTCCTGTGGCTCCTGCGCACCGGCGCGCGGGACCTCGCCCTGTGGTGCGCGGGCGTCTGCGTTCTCGGCACCGTCCTCCAGCAGATCCTGAAGGCGGCGGTGGGCCGTGAGCGCCCGGTGTGGCCCGATCCCGTGGACTCGGCGCAGTTCGCCTCCTACCCCTCGGGGCACGCGCTGACCGCGACCGTGGTGTGCGGACTCGTCCTGTGGCTGCTGCGGCTGTACGAGGCGGGGGCCGCGCTGTGGTGGACCGCGCTGGTCGTGGGGGCGGTCAGCGTTCTGGGAGTGGGCCTGACCCGGGTCTGGCTGGGCGTCCACTGGCCCTCGGACGTCGTGGGCGGCTGGCTGCTGGGCGCTCTGCTCGTGCTGCTGGCGGCGCGGACCAGGGGGCGGCGGGGCATCGGTGCCTGAGCCGTGCGGCCGAGAGGGGGCGTACGGGGGGCTCTTGACCGAGGCCAAGTCCCGCACCGAGGATCGCCGCATGACGATCAAGGCGGTGCTGTTCGATTTCTCCGGGACTCTGCTGCGCATCGAGAGCGCCGAGTCCTGGCTGCGCGGAACGCTGGCCGCGACCGCGCTCTCCGTACCGGAGGCCGAGACGGCCCGTCTGGCCGCGGAACTGGAGCTGACCGGGGCCCAGCCCGGCGGCAGGCCGGGGGACCCGGCGCGGCTGCCCGCCGGACTCGCCGCGCTGTGGGCGGTCAGGGACGAGAGCGCCGCCGCGCACCGGGCGGCGTACACGGGGCTGGCCCGCCAGGTCCCACTGCCGCACGAGGACCTGTACGACGCCTTGTACGAACGGCACATGACCCCGGCCGCCTGGCAGCCCTACCCCGACGCGCACGACGTGCTGGCGACGTTGCGGGCGCGGGGTCTCGCGACAGGGGTGGTGAGCAACATCGGCTGGGACCTGCGCCCGGTCTTCCGCGCCCACGGTCTCGACGCCCTGGTCGACACCTACGCGCTGTCCTACGAGCACGGCGTGCAGAAACCGGACGCACGGCTGTTCGCCGCCGCCTGTCAGGCACTCGGTGTCGCTCCCGCGCACACGCTGATGGTGGGGGACGACCGGCAGGCGGACAGCGGGGCCGCCGCCCTGGGCTGCGCGGTGCACTACGTCGAGCACCTGCCGGTCGCGGCCCGTCCCGCCGGGCTGCGGCCCGTCCTGGGGCTGTTGGACTGAGGCCCGGAAAGAGGCGGCCCCGTACGCGCCGGTGAGGTGACGCAGAACGCACGGCGCGGCGGGTCCTCGCCCCTTCGGGCGGGCCCGCCGCGCCACGACCGGGTCAGACGGTCACCCGGGACGCTCCACGGCTCAGTCGAAGTAGTCCGGCTGGGTCTGGACGTTCAGCTCGCCGACCTTGATCCGCTTGGCGGGGTCGGTCCTGCGGTCGTCGAGCTTCAGGACGTCGAAGCCCTTCGCGATGTCGTTCGAGTAGATGTAGCCGTTGTAGTAGTACGCCGACCACGAACCGCCCGTCTGCATGGTGTCCGTGCTGAGCGGCCCGCGCTCGAAGTAGGCGATCTCGTGCGGCTTGCGCGAGTCGGTGAAGTCCCACACCGAGACGCCGCCCTGGTACCACGCCTGGACCATGAGGTCACGGCCCTTGACGGGGATGAGCGAGCCGTTGTGCGCGACGCAGTTCTCGGTGTCGGCCTGGTGGCGGGGGATCTTGTAGTAGTTGCGGAAGACGAGCTTGCGCTTGTCCCCCTTGCCGACGATGTCGTAGATGCCGTCAGCGCCGCGGTTCGGGCCGATCTCGGCGTTGCAGGTGGCCGCGCCGCCGCCGCCCAGCTCGTCGGTGAAGACGACCTTGTCGGCCTTCTGGTTGAAGGTCGCCGAGTGCCAGAACGCGAAGTTCACGTTGTCCTGGACCCGGTCGATGATCCTCGGGCGCGCCGGGTCCTTGATGTCCATCAGGATTCCGTCGCCCATGCAGGCACCCGCCGCGAGGTCCTTGGACGGCAGCACGGTGATGTCGTGGCAGCCGGTGGTGGCGGAGACCCCCGGGTTGGCGGGTGCGCCCGGGTTGCCGCCGTCCGGGAACAGCACGGGGAAGTCGATGACCTTCGCCTGCTGCGGGGCCTTGCGCGGCACCTTGACGATCGAGATGCCGTCGTGCGGGGGCTGGCAGTCCGGGAAGGTGGCGCTGGGCGCGTACGAGGAGACGTAGATGTACACGTCCTTGCGCTCGGGCACCAGCGTGTGGGTGTGCGAACCGCAGGCGGTCTCGACGGCGGCGACGTACTTCGGGTTGCGCTTGTCGCTGATGTCGAAGACCTTCATGCCCTCCCAGGAGGACTTCTCGGTCGCGGGCTGCGTCGTGCTGTCGCAGGAGTCGTCACTGCGCGAGGAGTCCGTGGACAGGAACAGCAGGTCGCCGGAGACGGAGATGTCGTTCTGCGAACCGGGGCACAGCACCTGGGCGACGGTGCGCGGCTTCTTCGGGTTGCTCAGGTCGAAGACGCGGAAGCCGTCGTAGTTCCCGGCGAAGGCGTACTTGCCCTGGAAGGCGAGGTCGGAGTTGGTGCCGGCCAGCGCGTCCTTCGGGATGTTGGTGAGGTGCTCGATGTTGCTGGAGTGGACTATCTCGTCCTGAGCGGGTATCTCACCGTTCTTCACCGCCGCCCTGGCCTCGGCGGCCTGGCTCGTGGAGACTGCCGTGGTGGCGGGGGCGTCACCCGGATCCGGGCTCGCCACCGCGGGCGAGGCGGTGAGCAGCGCGGCGAACAGCCCGGCTGCCACAGCGGTGGCACCCAGACGTCTGCGGCGTGTGCGGGGGGTTGTCGACAGGGTCACTGCTTCCTCTTCCTCCTTGACTCCGCCGTACTCCGGTGGGGGCGAGCGGAGTTGAACGATTCAGGGACTCGTCGAAGTATCGTTCTCCTCATGCTCAGATCAACAGTCGGCAACGAGATCGTCATGGAATCTTTCGATCCCTGACAGCGGCGAGGTGTTGTACTGGCCGCCAACACCCCTTCCCGTCAAGGAGGTTCACTGTGTTTCGGTACCTTTCACCCGCACCTGCCCGCATCGTCGCTCACCACGGGCGGGCGGGCGGCCTGCTGGCGGCCGGTGCGCTGTGCCTCGCTCTGGCACTGACCGGCTGCGACGCCGGCTCAGGGGGGTCGGACGCGAAGCCGGACAGGGCGGCGGGCGGGCCCTCGGTGATCGCTCCCGGCAAACCCGGTGAGGCCGCGAGAACCCTGTCTCCGCAGGCCGCGCGCAAGTCCGAGGACGACACTCCCAACTCGGCCGATTTCCGCTACGTCACCCTGATGATCGAGCACCACAAGCAGGCCCTGACCCTGACCGGTCTGGTGCCCGAACGGGCCGCGTCCGGTGCCGTCAAGCGCCTCGCCCAGCGGATCGCCGCCGCGCAGGGGCCGGAGACGGACGCGATGAAGGGCTGGCTCGCGAACAACGGCGGGAAGGGGAGGCAGCGGTCCGGCGGCCACGACCACGCGGCGATGGCGGGGATGGCGACGCCCGAGCAGATCGACACGCTGCGCGCGGCCCGGGGAGCCGCTTTCGACAAGCTCTTCCTGAAGCTGATGATCGCTCACCACGAGGGAGCGGTGACGATGGCGACCGAGGTCCTCTCGCAGGGAAACAACCTCCAGGTCGAGGAGATGGCCGACGACGTGGTGTCCCAGCAGAGCAGCGAGATCCACCGGATGCGCGGACTGTCCTGACGCGAGGACAGGGGCGGTCCGCCGTGGACGAGAGCGCTCCCGGCCCGGGTGACACGCGCGAAGGAGCGGGCCGGTCCAGGCGCGGAACCGAGAGGGCGGGGCGGGAGGCCCGGCGGAACCGCCGGGCGGGTCACGGCGCGGAAACACCGGCGTAATCAACAGATTGTTCAAGCGCCCTACGGTTCCAGCCAGGCGCCCCACCCCTCCCCCACGGCAGGCGCACGGCCCGTTCCCTCCGTCCCCCGGGAGTCTCCATGACGCAGTCCGCACCACCCGCCGTCCATCCGGTCGACGAGGTGCCACCACCGGCGCGCCTCGCCGCCTTCGGGCTTCAGCACGTGCTCGCCATGTACGCGGGGGCGGTGGCCGTTCCACTCATCGTGGGCGGGGCGATGAAGCTGCCGCCGGCCGACCTGGCCTACCTCATCACGGCCGACCTGCTGATCTCCGGCATAGCGACCCTGATCCAGTGCATCGGCGTGTGGCGCTTCGGTGTGCGCCTGCCGATCATGCAGGGCTGCACCTTCGCGGCCGTGGCGCCGATGGTCCTCATCGGGACGGGCGAGGGCGGGCTCCCCGCGATCTACGGCGCGGTCATCGTCTCGGGGCTCGCGATGGTGTTGCTGGCGCCGGTGTTCGGCAGGCTGCTGCGTTTCTTCCCGCCGCTGGTGACCGGCACGGTCATCCTGATCATCGGTCTGTCGCTGCTGCCGGTCGCGGGGGCCTGGGTCGCGGGCGGCGAGGGCTCGAAGGACTTCGGTGCGCCGAAGAACATCGCACTGGCCGCGTTGGTCCTGGTCGTGGTGGTGGGCGTGCAGCGGTTCGCACCGCCCCTGCTGAGCCGTGTCGCGGTCCTCGTCGGCATCGTGGTGGGTGTCCTGGTCGCGATCGCGACCGGTTTCACGGACTTCGGCGCGGTCGGCGACGCGGACTGGTTCGGCGTCAGCACCCCCTTCCACTTCGGCGCTCCCTCCTTCGAGGCGGGGGCGATCGTCTCGATGCTGATCGTGGCGCTGGTGTGCATGACGGAGACCTCGGGCGACATCATCGCGGTGGGCGAGATGACGGGGCGCCCGGCCGAACCCCGCACGCTCGCCGACGGGTTGCGCGCCGACGGGCTGTCGACCGTGCTCGGCGGGGTGTTCAACACCTTTCCGTACACGGCCTTCGCGCAGAACGTGGGCCTGGTGGGGATGACGCGGGTGCGCAGCCGCTGGGTGGTGGCGGCGGCGGGCGGCATGCTCGTCCTGCTGGGTCTGCTCCCGAAGCTCGGCGCGGTGGTCGCGGCGATCCCGGCGCCGGTGCTGGGCGGCGCGGGCGTGGTGATGTTCGGGACGGTCGCCGCCGGCGGAATCCGCACCCTGGCGCGGACCGGCCTGCGGGGCGAGCACGATCTGACCGTGGTCGCGGTCTCGCTCGCGGTGGGACTCCTGCCGGTCGGGGTGCCGACCGTGTACGACGGGTTTCCCGACTGGTTCCAGACGGTGATGCACAGCGGGATCAGCGCAGGGTGCCTCACGGCGATCGTGCTGAACCTGCTCTTCCACCACCTGCCCGGCCGCAAGGACGGGGCCGACGGACAGGAGGCGGACGCGGCCGGGGAGCCGTCAGCCTCCGCGCCGCTCACACTGTAGGGCGGCGGCGGTCAGCACCCGGTCGAGCAGCCCGGGGAACAGGGCGTCCAGGTCCGCCCGGCGCAGCCCGTTCATCTTGGCGGTGCCCCGGTACACCTGCTGGATCACGCCGCTCTCGCGCAGCACCCGGAAGTGGTGCGTCGAGGTGGACTTGGTGACCGGCAGCTCGACCTCCGAGCACGTCAGCTCGCGGCCCTCGCCGGCCAGCTCGCGCACCACGCGCAGCCGCATCGGATCGGCGAGGGCGTGCAGCACCTCTTCGAGACGGATGTCCTCGCGGTCCGGGTGCGGGAGCGCGCGGCTGCCGACGGCGGTGGTCGTCACGGGCGACTCCAGTCGAGGTGGCTGAGGGGGCGAGCGGACGGTCGGGGAGGTGGACGCTCCGGCGGGGCCTTGCCATCGTACGTCGCGGCACGTCCGCGCGGCCCGGCTCCAGGAGGCGGCCGGCCCCTCGGACCGCTCACACGGGCCCGTCCTCCAGGTCGAGTTCGCCCACCACCTGATCCCCGCTCAGCTCTCCGGTGAGCTGGAATCCCAGCCTCCGGTAGAAGCCCTCGGGGCCGTCGGGCCCCGGGTGCCAGGTGGTGGTCAGGCGCTTCCAGCCCCGCCGGCGCACCTCTTCGGCGACCGCGCGTACGGCGAAGCGGCCGTAGCCGCCGCGCTGACGCGCGGCGTCGATGTTCAGCCTCCACAGACCGGCCCGGCTCGCCCCCGGCGGATCGGCGGGGAACGGCACGTCGAAGAAGGCCATGACGAACCCGACGGGCCGCTCCCCGTCGACGACCAGCCGGGGCCAGGCGATGTCCTGATGGACGTACGCCTCGGCGAGGGAGCGCGCCACCGGCTCCACCAGGTGCTGCTGATCGGCACGTACGGAGAGGGCGCAGGCGGCGTCGACGGTGTCGGGCGTCAGCTCGACGAGCCGGGCGTTCGAGGTCATGCGCCGCACGGTAACGGCCGGCCGCCCCTTTCGACCAGGTCTTTTCGGTCCGGGGCGGCCGGTGCCGACGGCCTCAGAGCGCGCGGTGGTAGGGCTGCGCGAGGTAGGGCTGGTCGCCGAGTTCCTGCGCGGCACGCAGCGCGAAGGAGGGCTCGGTAAGCAGCGGCCGGCCGAGCAGGATCGCGTCGGCCTTGCCGTCGGCGAGGATCTTCTCGGCCTGCTGGGGCTCGGTGATCAGGCCGACGGCGGCGACCGGGAGGTCCGTCTCCTTCTTGACCCGCTCGGCGAACGGCACCTGGAAGCCGGGTCCGGCCACGATCTTGGCGTCGGGCACGTTGCCGCCGGTCGAGACGTCCAGCAGGTCGACTCCGTGCTCCTTCAGCTCCCGCGCGAAGCGCACGGTGTCGTCGGCGGTCCAGCCCTCCCGCTCGTCCTCCTCGTTCTCGCTCAGCCACTCGGTCGCGGAGATCCGGAAGAGCACCGGCAGCTCCTCGGGCCACTCGGCGCGTACCGCGTCCACGACCTCCAGCGGGAAACGGACCCGGTTCTCGTACGAGCCGCCGTAGGCGTCGGTGCGGTGGTTGCTGTGCGGGGAGAGGAACTGGTTGATGAGGTAACCGTGGGCACCGTGGATCTCGGCGACCTCGAAGCCGGCCTCCAGGGCGCGCCGGGCGGTCGCGGCGAACTGCTCGACGATCTCGCGGATGCCCTCGGCGCTCAGCTCCTCGGGCACGGTGTGCTGCTCGGAGAAGGCGAGCGGGCTCGGTGCGAGCGGGGTCCAGCCGTAGGGCGCCCCGGGCGGCAGGGGCGCGCCGCGGTCCACCCAGGTCCGCTCGGTCGAGGCCTTGCGTCCGGCGTGGGCGATCTGGATGCCGGGGGTGGCACCCTGGGCCTTGAGGAAGTCGTTGATGCGCAGGAAGGCCGCGGTCTGCGCGTCGTTCCACAGCCCGAGGTCGTACGGGCTGATGCGCCCCTCGGGGCTGACCGCGGTGGCCTCGGTGAGGATCAGGCCGGTGCCGCCCACCGCGCGCGCCGCCAGGTGCTGGAAGTGCCAGTCGGTGGGCACCCCGAGGCCGGGGCCTTCGGGGGCGGCGCTGTACTGACACATCGGGGCCATCCAGAGCCGGTTCCGGACGGTCAGCGAACGCAGGGTGTAGGGCTCGAACAGCGCACTCACGCGGGACACCACTTCCGTAGTCGTCGGGGTCGGCCTTCGGTCGGCTCAACCTTAGTACGAGAAACACCGTACTACGACGATTACCGTACAAGCGCGGGCCGGGGTACGGCAACCGTGGTCGCGACGCGACAGCACGGCACCCGGGAGGGTGACTTGCCCCTTCCTTCCGAGATACACGGAAAACCAATGGTTCCGCACAAGTTGCGCAGGGTAGTGCTCCGGTTACCTGATCTCCTCCCGGCCGGTCGCCGGGACGGGTGAAGGGCCGGAACCAGCAGAGAACGAGGAACCATCCATGCGCAGGACCACGACCACCCTGTCCACGCTCGTCGTCACCGCCGTGCTCACCGGCGGCGCCACCGCCCTGCCCGCTCATGCCGGGGCGGCGGCGCAGCCTCGCTCCGTCACGGCCGCGCCCGCGTCCTCGGCGCACCATCCCTCGGCGGCGGCCAGGAGCACCCGTGGGCAGACCCTTCAGCGGGCCCGCGTATGGCTCACCGCCAACCGGGGCCGCCAGGTCCCGTACAGCCAGGCCAAGAAGTGGAAGGACGGCTACCGCCAGGACTGCTCCGGTTACGCCTCGATGGCCCTCGGCCTGGCCAAGCCCGGTCCCAACACCGTGGCACTGGCCAGGACGCGCAGTCTCACCCGTCCGATCGCCATGAACCAGCTCAAGCCCGGTGACCTGGTCATCGACGCCATCGGCGGCAGCAATTCCCGGCACGTCGTCATCTTCGAGAAGTGGAACAGCACCGCCCACCGCTCCTACACGGCCTACGAACAGCGCGGAAGCCACGGGACCGACCACCGTTCCCTGACCTACGGCCTGAAGTCCGGCAGCCAGTTCAAGGCCTACCGGCCGGTTCAGTTCAGGGACTGACGGGACGCCGGGCCTCCGCCGTGCCGGGCCCGCGAGTACGCCGGCCCGGTACGGCCCGCAGCCTTAGCCTGACCTCATGAACCGCACGTCTTTCAGCTTAGCGCTCGCGGCCGGGCCGGTCGTCCTCGACGGCGGTCTGTCGAACCAGCTCGAAGCGGCCGGTCACCCGCTGGGCGACGCCCTGTGGTCGGCGCGTCTGCTCACGGACGAGCCGGAGGCCCTGGTCGCGGCGCACCGGGCGTACGCGGAGGCGGGGGCCGAGGTGGCGACGACGGCGAGCTATCAGGCGACGTTCGAGGGCTTCGCCCGGCGCGGCGTCGGGCAGGAGCGCACCGCCGAGCTTCTGCGCCTGTCGGTCGGGGCGGCGCGCGCCTCGGGCAGCCGCTGGGTCGCGGCCTCGGTCGGCCCCTACGGAGCGATGCTGGCGGACGGCTCGGAGTACCGGGGCCGCTACGGGCTGTCCGTCGCCGAGCTGGAGCGCTTCCACCGGCCCAAGATCGAGGTGCTGGCGGCCGCGGGTGCCGACGTGCTGGCGCTGGAGACGGTCCCGGACGCCGAGGAGGCTCGGGCCCTGGTCGCGGCGGTGCGCGGCTGCGGGCTTCCGGTGTGGCTCTCGTACAGCGCGGCGCACGGGGAGACCCGCGCGGGACAGCCGCTGGACGAGGCCTTCGCGGTGGCCGCCGAGTCCGAGGAGGTGGTGGCCGTGGGGGTGAACTGCTGCGATCCGCACGAGGTGGCCGACGCCGTGGCCCTCGCCGTGCGGGTCACGGGCAAACCCGGCGTGGCCTACCCCAACAGCGGTGAGATGTGGGACCCGCACGCGCGGGGCTGGCGCAGCGACCCGAGCTTCGACGCGGCCCTGGCCCGCGGCTGGTACGAGGCGGGGGCGCGGCTGATCGGCGGTTGCTGCCGGGTGGGCCCGGGGCTCGTCGCCGAGGTCCGCCGCACGCTCGCCGAGGCGGCGTCCCGCGGCTGACCCCTCAAGGAAGGCGCCATCCGGTGGACACCCCTTAAGGGAGGCGCCAGTCGACCGGCTGGGCTCCCTGCCGCTCCAGCAGTTCGTTCGTACGGCTGAAGGGACGCGAGCCGAAGAAGCCGCGGTCCGCCGACATCGGCGAGGGGTGGGCGGACTCAATGGCGGGCAGGTCGCCGAGAACGGGCCGGAGGTTGCGGGCATCGCGCCCCCACAGCACCGACACGAGGGGTTTCCCACGGGACACCAGAGCGCGGATGGCCTGCTCGGTGACCTCTTCCCAGCCCTTGCCGCGATGCGCCGCGGGCTTCCCCGGCGCGGTGGTGAGCGCCCTGTTGAGCAGCAGTACGCCCTGCCGGGTCCACGGCGTCAGATCCCCGTTGGAGGGCTGCGGCGCGCCGAGGTCCGACTGGAGTTCGCGGAAGATGTTCACGAGGCTCCCCGGCAGCCTGCGTACCTCGGGGGCGACGGCGAAGCTCAGCCCGATGGCCATGCCCGGTGTGGGATAGGGGTCCTGGCCGACGATCAGGACCCGCACGTCGTCGAAGGGCTGCTGGAAGGCGCGCAGTACGTTCGCCCCTGACGGGAGGTAGGCCCGTCCGGCCGCCACCTCGGCACGCAGGAAATCGCCCATCTCGGCGATCCGTCCCGCGACGGGGGCCAGGGCACGGGCCCAGCCGGGTTCGACAACTTCGTTCAAGGGTCGTCCTGCCACGGGAGATCACTCTACCGGCCCCGTGCCCGCCGTCCGTACCCGCCCGGGTACGGCCCGTGAAGCGCCCGGGCCCCGGGCCGGGCGGCGGACGGGGGTAGGGTGCCGCCGTCGCCGTCCGCCCCTCCCACCCCTTTCCGGAGTACCACCATGAGTTCCACGCCCCCCGGACCCGTCGCCGCGCGCGGGGCGGAGCCCGTCGTCGTCGGGGTGGACTCCGGCGGCTCGGGGCTGCGGGTGGCCGTGCGGCGGGCCGGGCGGGAGGTGTCCGCCCCGCTGGTGTCCCGCGAGCCGGTGCGCACCGGGCCGGAGGGCATCTCGGCGCGGCATCTGCTCGAACAGCTCGTGCCGATGGTGCGTGCGGTGCTGCCCGGTGAGGAACCCGTCGCGGCTCTCACGGTCGGCGCGGCCGGTATGGCGACCCTCGGCGGCGAGTTGCGCGCACAGCTGCCGGTGGCGCTGGAGCGGGAGTTCGGCGTCGCGCGGCTCGCGCTCGCCGCGGACGCGGTGACCGCTTACGCGGGGGCCCTCGGGCAGCGGCCGGGCGCCGTGGTCGCCGCCGGCACCGGGATGATCGCGCTCGGCACCGATCTGCGGCAGTGGCGGCGGGCCGACGGCTGGGGTCATCTGCTCGGTGACAGCGGCAGCGGCGCGTGGATCGGGCGCGCGGGGCTGGAGGCGGCGCTGCGGGCCCACGACGGTCGCGGTGGCGGGTCGGTGGCGCTGCTGGAGCGCGCCGAGCGACTGTTCGGTCCTGCGGGCGGCCTTCCCGGCCGGCTGTACCCGCGCACCGACCGGGCCGCGGTCCTCGCCTCCTTCGCCCCGGAGGTCGCGGCCGCCTCCACCGGCGGGGACGGAGTGGCGCGGGAGATCCTGGAGCGGGCCGCCACGCACATCGCGGAGTCCGCCCGGGCCGTCTGCCCCTCCGGCGGCGAGCCCGAAGTGGCGCTCACCGGGGGCCTGTTCCGGATGGGGGACCCGCTACTCGTCCCGTTCGCCGGGGCCCTGGCGCGGCTGCTGCCCGGGGCGCGGCGCACTCCGGCCGAAGGGGACCCGCTGCACGGGTCGGTGGTGATCGCCTCGGCGCTCGCCTCGGGGTCCTTGCGCCTACCGACGGACGGGCGCCTGCTCACGGTCGTGGAACCGGGCCGCGTCTGACCGTGGCACGGCGGGCGGGCGCCGGGGCCGGACGGGCGACAAGGCCGGGTGCCCGACACCCGTAGGAGGGCCCTCGGTCAAGCGGGCGACGGGCGGCCGGGATCGCCCGTTTCGGCGGGCGCCGGTGCCGCGCGCCCCGCCGCGCCGGAGTGCGCCGCTGGTCCGCTCCGGCCGCCACCTGTGCGATCCGGGAGCGGAACGGACGGAAACGGGGACTGAATGGTTTATCCCTGTATCAACGACCGGATAAATCAGGACGGATACCTCTCAGCCGCCCCCTCCCCGAACGGCGGTGAGGTGGAAACCAGTACCATGCGGCGCCATGAGCACCCCCTCTGGGCCCGCATCCGGCCTGCCCGTACGAATGCCTCGACCTCGCCAGTCGGGACGGCACCGCCGACCCGAGCCCGCGGTCGCTCCCGACAACGCTCCCGCCCTCGTCCTGGCCGTTCCCGGCACCCCGGGCAAGGAGACCAGGGCGCTGGCCGACGAGGTCACCAGCATCGCCCGCTCCGAGCTGCCCGGCCTCAACGCGCGGGTCGGCTTCCTGGACAGCACCGAGACCGATCCGGTCCAGGCCGAGTTCCCGCAGCTCCAGGCCGTGCTCGCGCGCGCGTCGGAGGAGCGCCTCGCGCGCCGCGAGCAGGCCAGGGCGGCCGGCGCCGAGTTCCCGGCCGACGACGGGCCGGTCGCGGTCGTGGTCCCGCTGCTCGCCGGCCCCGACAGCGCCCTGCTACGTCGCGTGCGCCAGGCCGTCAACGACAGCCGCGCGGTGGCGGAGCTGACGGATGTCCTCGGCCCGCACCCGCTGCTCGCCGAGGCCCTGCACGTGCGCCTGTCGGAGGCGGGTCTCGCCCGCGCCGACCGCGCCCGGCTGTTCACGGTGGCGACGGCGGCGGACGGCATCATCCTCGCCTCGGTCGGCGGGGACGAGGCCGTCCAGGCGGCGGGGATCACCGGGATGCTGCTGGCCGCGCGGCTCGCCGTGCCGGTCATGGCCGCCGCCCTCGACCAGGAGGGGGCCATCGCGGCGACCGCCGAGGAGCTGCGCGGCTCCGGTGCGACGCAGCTGGCCCTCGCGCCCTACCTCATCGGTCCCGAACTGGACGAGGGGCTGCTCCAGGCGGCGGCCGCCGAAGCTGTCTGCCCGACCGCGGAGCCGCTCGGTTCGTACCCGGCCATCGGGAAGCTGGTGCTGTCGAAGTACATGGCCGCGCTGGGCATCACCCCTCCGCAGCCCGCGGGGTTCCCGCAGCGCTGAGGGCGCGGCGCCAGATCGGCCCACCCCGTGCGCAGGGCCCCGCGCACGGCGCGTGCTCATCCACCGGGCCCGCCCCGGCCCCCCGGGGCGGGCCCATCGGCATGTCACAGGCCCTCGCGGCGGCGCGACGGGTCAGGCGAAGACGACGCAGGAGGCCGCGGGCGCCTCGACACTGCCCGCCCTGCGGGGCAGACCGGTCCCGGGGTCGAGGACGAACCAGACCACCGTGCCCGAGCGCTCGTTGGCGGTGTAGAGGAAGCGGCCGCTCGGATCGATCGCGACGTCTCGCGGCCACTCGCCTCCGCACGGAACGGTGGTGACCAGCCGGGTGGTGGACCCGTCGGCGCCCAGCGCGAAGACCGACACGACGTCCTCGCCGCGCACGCCCGCCCACAGGAACCGGCCGTCGGGCGACACCCGCACCGCCGAGCCGTACGCGTCGCCCGCGGGCGCCTGAGGCAGGAGCGCGGTCTCGCTCAGGGCGCGCAGATCCCCCTCCGCGGCGTCCCACCGGCACACGGTGAGCGTCGGCGAGAGTTCGTTGAGGACGTACAGGTGCCGGCCGTCCGGATGGAAGGCGAGGTGCCGCGGGCCGGAGCGGGGGCGCATCGCGATCTCGCGGTGGACGACCGGGGCACCGCCCACCAGCCGCAGGACGCGCAGCGAGTCGGTGCCGAGATCGACGGATACCGCCCAGCGGCCCGAGGGATCGGCGAGCACCTGGTGGGCGTGCGGCTCCTGCTGACGCTGCGGGTGCGGGCCCGAGCCCTTGTGCACGACGACGTTCGGCTCCGGGTCGAGAGAGCCGTCGGGGCGCAGTGCGAGAGCGCTGACGCTGCCCGAGTTGTAGTTGGCGGTCAGTACGTGGCCGTCGAAGAGGGTGAGGTGGGTGGGCCCGTCACCGTCCACCGGGACGGGTGCGCCGAGCGGTCGCGGGCGCTCGCCCGTGGTGTCGAAGGCGGCGACCGCTCCGGGAGTGGCCTCGCTCACCGCGTAGAGGCGTCCGGCCCCGGGCGCGAGCACGAGGTAGGACGGGTCCGGGACGCTGTCGAGGGAGTCCAGGACGCTCAGCGCTCCCGTCCGCGGGTCGACCGAGGCGGTCAGGACGCCCCGTCCACCGGCCGCGGTGAAAGATCCGATGTACGCCCGCCCGGCGTCTGTGCCGCTCACTGCTGGTCCCCTCTCGGCCCTGAGCGCGGTGATCGGCGCGCTCGTCGCGCCGACGGTAGCAGGGGGTCAGGACCGGGCACGGGCCCGGCGGCGAGGCGCCGGACCTCCGGGGCGGGCCCGGCCCGGACCCGCCCCTCGCGCTTGGCATGCTGGGGTCATGAGCACAACGCGTACGGCACCGGCGGGCACCGCGGTCCTCTTCGATCTCGACGGCACCCTCGTGGACAGCGAGCCGAACTACTACGAGGCGGGGCGGCGCCTGCTCGCGGCGCGAGGCGTCACGCTCACCTGGGAGCAGCACGAGCGCTACGTGGGCATCAGCACGCGCGAGACGCTGACCGACTGGCGTGAGCGGTACGGACTGCGCGAGGACGTGGCGGACCTCCTCGCCGAGCAGGACCGGATCTATCTCGGCCTGGCCCGCACCTCGACCGAGGTCTACCCGAGGATGCGGGAGCTGGTGGAGCTGCTGCACGGTGCGGGGGTTCCGCTCGCGGTGGCCTCCGGTTCCTCGCGCGAGGCCATCGGGGCCGTGCTCGCGGGTACCGGCCTAGCGGGCCGCTTCACGCTGTACGTCTCCGCCGACGAGGTCGCGCGTGGCAAGCCCGCCCCGGACGTGTTCCTGGAGACGGCGAGGAGGCTGGGCACGGCCGCGGCCGACTGCGTGGTCCTGGAGGACTCCGGACCCGGGGTGCGGGCGGCGCGCGCGGCCGGGATGCGCTGCGTGGCGGTCCCCTACCTCGCGGACCGGGCTCAGGAGGCCGAGTTCGCCGGGGCGGATCTGCTGTTCCGGGGCGGTCAGGCGGAGTTCAGCGCGGCGGCCGCCCACCGGTGGATCACCGGCCGGGCCGGCTGAGGGGGACGGCCCCGGCCGCGGGATGTCGTGCCGTCCGCCACGAGGCGGGCCTCCGGTCCCGCACCTTCCCTCTCCGGGGCCTCCGCTCCTCGCGCACGCGCTGCGGCGTCCCCACGGACGGCGGCAAGGCCCGTTGCCGCGACGGCAAATACGGCACGGACCGGACCTGAGGCCGCCTCAGGGGTCATACTGGTCCCGCAAAGAACAGGTGTACGCCTGCCCCTCCCGGAAAGAAGGGGAGGACAGGCAGGACCGGCAACGGTCTCCCGGACGGAAAGGCGGCGATCGCCGTGCATCTCCTCGGCCTGGTCCTCGTCGTCCTCGGGGCCTGGATCGTCGCCTCGCTCGTTCTCGGCCTGGCGCTCGCCCGGCACACCCACCGCGGCTACCGCCGCCGCCTGGGCGCGGCCCGGCGTCTGGTCATGCTCAGGGTCCCGGCGCGTCGTTCCCCCTCGGACACGAAGGCGGAGCAGCCCTCCGGGCGCGGCGCCCGCACGACCGTCTGACGCGCCCGCACGGACGTCCGGCCGCGGGGGTACGGCGCACGGAGCCCCGCCCCGGGCGCCGCCGCCCTCCGGCGCACCGGCCCCGCGGGCCACGCCCCGGCGTTCTTCGCTCCTGTGAATTCTCCACGCGGGTCCGTCAGGCGGACCCGCGTACCACCAGCTCCGTCGCGAGGACGACCTGGCGGTGCGCACGCCCCGAGTCGGCGATCTCGTCCAGCAGCAGCCGGGTCATCGCGCGACCTATCTCCTCGATCGGCTGACGGACGCTGGTGAGGGGCGGATCGGTGTGCCGGGCGACCATCGAGTCGTCGAAGCCGATCACGGCGACGTCCTGCGGCACCCGGCGACCGCTCCCCCGCACCACCTGCACGGCCCCCGCCGCCATGACGTCGGAGGCGGCGAAGACGGCGTCCAGGGAAGGCCGGCGCTCCAGCAGCTCCCGCGTCGCGGCGCGTCCTCCCTCCTCGGTGAAGTCCCCCACGGCCACCAGCCCTTCGTCCGCGACGATGCCCGCCTGGGCGAGCGCCCTGCGGTAACCCGACAGGCGCGCTCTGGCCACCTCCATGTCCAGCGGGCCGGTGATGGTCGCGATCTCCCGGCAGCCCCGGCCCAGCAGGTGACGCACGGCGCTGCGCGCTCCCCCGACGTTGTCGGCCTGCACGTAGCTGAGCGATTCGAGGTCGGAGCGGCGCCCCGCGAGCACGGCCGGCATGTCGAGCCGCTCCAGGAGGTCGGGCAGCGGGTCGTTCCCGTGCACCGACACCATCAGGACCCCGTCGACGTGCTGGGCCGCGAGGTAGGACGCCAGCCGTTCCCGCTCCTTCGCGTTGCGCACCAGGATCAGTAGCAACTGCATATCGGTGTCGGCCACGGCTGCCGCGACCCCCCGGATGATGTCCGAGAAGTAGGGCTCCGAGAACAGGCGCGTCTCCCCTTCGGGCACGACGAGGGCCAGCGAGTCGGTGCGCCGGGTCACGAGGCTGCGGGCGGCCCGGTTCGGCACGTAGCCGAGTTCCGCGATGGCGGCCTGCACGGCGGCCCTGGCACGTTCACTGACCCTCGGCGAGCCGTTCACCACCCGCGACACGGTGCCCCTTCCGACCCCGGCCCGCGCCGCCACCGCCTCCAGGGTGGGGCGGGCGGCGCGCGGGGCGGGAGGGCGCGCGGACTGACTCATCGTCACCTTCCAGTGATCAGGTCCTGAACGTGGCCTCATTGTGACCCCTTGGCGACCGAACCGAGGCCAAAGGCCGCCAAGAGTGCTCCCACCTGCGCGAGTTCGCTGTTGCGCGGGGCCGGCGGTGCCTTGCCGGCCCCGGGTCCTGCCGTCACGGCATGACCTGCGGGACACCTCCGGGCAACAGAACCGACTTCAAGTCTTGACATGGAGGTGAGGCAGGCAGCAACCTTCCGGCATCAGCCCGTGGGAACGCTCCCATAGTGTGCCAGGTTCCGTCCGGCACTCCGCAGGAGCGTGCGCCCGCGGGACATCAGGCACCACCGGCCCCTCCTCCACATGCCGCGGCGCGCAGCGCCGGGCGTGCGCCGAGGGTCGAGGTGGTGCGGGTCGGTCCTGCCCCCAAGACCCCGGTTACGCACTGGCACAAGGAGTAGTGGAATGCGCATCACCCGCACGGCCCCGGGACGCGGCCGAAAAGCCGCCGTCCTCGCGACCACGGCCCTCACGGCCTCGGCCCTGCTGCTGACCGGCTGCAGCAGCGACGACTCCGACGACTCCGCGGCTGATTCGAACGGGAACATCACCCTGACCGTCACCGACTACGGACAGTTCGGGTACAAGGAGGCCAAGCTCTTCGCGGAGTACCACAAGCTGCACCCGAAGATCACGGTCAAGGAGGAGACGACCGCCAACGAGGCGGACTACTACCCGAAGTTGCTGCAGCAGCTCAACAGCAACAGTGGTCTCGGCGACGTCACGGGCGTCGAGGTGGGGCGCATCAAGGAGGTCGTCGACACGCAGGCCGACAAGTTCGTCGACCTGAGCAAGACGATCAACGTGGACGACTGGGTCTCCTGGAAGGAGAAGCAGGCCACCGCCAAGAGCGGCGCCGTGATCGGTGCCGGGACCGACATCGGCCCCATGTCGCTGTGCTACCGCAGCGACCTCTTCAAGCAGGCCGGCCTGCCCAGCGACCGCGAGTCGGTCGGCAAGGCCGTCGCCGGCGGCTGGGAGGACTACCTCAAGCTCGGCGAGGACTACAAGAAGAAGGCTCCCCAGGGCACTTACTTCATGGACACGGCCAGCGCGATGTTCAACGGGGTCGTCAGCTCCAGCCCGCAGCAGTACTACGACGCGGACGGCAAGGCGATCTACAAGGACAGCCCGAGCGTGAAGGCCGGCTGGAGCCTGGCCGCCGACTCCGCGTCCAAGAAGCTGAGCCAGGGCCTCGCCCAGTTCGACAAGCCGTGGCAGGCCGCCCTTCGCAAGGGCACCATCGCGAGCGTGGTGTGCCCCGCGTGGATGGCCAACCAGATCCAGCTCTACTCGGGCGACTCCTTCAAGGGCAAGTGGGACATCGCGAAGGCCCCCGGTGACACCGCCGCCAACTGGGGCGGCTCCTTCCTGACCGTCCCGAAGTCCGGCAAGCACGTCAAGGAGGCCACCGCGCTGGCCAAGTGGCTGACAGCTCCCGAGCAGCAGGCCAAGATCTTCAAGGCGACCGGCCTGTTCCCGTCGAACAAGAAGGCCTACGAGCTGCCTGACGTGAAGACCGCGAAGCTCTCGTACTTCAGCGACGCGCCGATCGGTGAGATCTACGCCTCCGAGGCCACCGCCATCCCCGAGGCCGTTCTCGGCCCGAAGGACGCGGCCATCAAGGATGCGATCTCCCAGGAGATCAACAACATGGAGCAGCGGAACACCAAGCCCGACGACGCCTGGAAGGCCGCGACCCAGAAGATCGACAAGTCCATCGGCTGACCACCGGGCAGGCGCGGCCCGGCCCTCCGCGGCGGGCCGGGCCGCGCCTGCCGTCCCCCGTTCCACAGCATCCAGGGAAGGACTCCCGTCAGTGGCCACCTCGACCCCCACCCGGGGCACCCGCACCCCGCCTCCCGATCCCTCGGGAAACGGGCCGAAGAGTCTGTCGTCAGGCCGTCAGGCATGGCGCAGCCGGTTGTGGCGTTTCGACGACAAGTTCTCGCCGTACGCCTACATCTCCCCCTTCTTCCTCGTCTTCGCCGCCTTCGGGCTCTACCCGCTGATCTACACCGGGTGG
Source organism: Streptomyces sp. NPDC049954 (assembly GCF_040656295.1). Lineage (NCBI taxonomy): Bacteria > Bacillati > Actinomycetota > Actinomycetes > Kitasatosporales > Streptomycetaceae > Streptomyces > Streptomyces sp. NPDC049954. The sequence goes on along the minus strand of NZ_JBFALS010000009.1, from coordinate 51,991 downwards.
ATCGCGATGCACCGCGTCGAGCTGACCGGCCTCGACCAGATGGAGTGGATCGGCTGGGACAACTTCAGCCGGGTGCTCCAGGACTCCGAGTTCTGGAACTCCGTCGCCAACACGTTCATCATCGGCGTCATCTCGACCGTCCCGCAGCTGATGGTCGCCCTCGGCCTCGCCCATCTGCTCAACTACAAGCTGCGGGCCAGCACCTTCTGGCGCACCGTCATCCTCACCCCGTACGCCACCTCGGTGGCCACGGCCGCGCTGGTCTTCTCTCTGGTCTTCCGCGCCGACGGGGGCCTACTGAACTGGGTGCTGCACTTCGTGGGGCTGGGTGACACGAACTGGGCCAACGGACACTGGACTTCGAAGATCGCCATCTCGGTCATCGTGATCTGGCGCTGGACCGGTTACAACACCCTCATCTACCTCGCCGCGATGCAGGCGGTGCCCGCCGATCTCTACGAGGCGGCCGCGATCGACGGGGCCTCACGCTGGCAGCAGTTCCGCAAGGTGACCATCCCCTCGCTGCGTCCGACGATCCTGTTCACCATCGTGATCTCGACCATCGGCTCGATGCAGCTCTTCGGTGAGCCGCTGCTCCTGGAGGGCGGCACGCTGGGCGCGACCGGCGGCAACGAGAACCAGTACGAGACCATGAGCATCTACCTCTACAACTACGGCTGGAAGCTCGGTCACCTCGGCCCGGCCGCCGCCGTGGCCTGGGCGATGCTCGGACTGCTACTGCTGATCGCGCTGATCAACTGGATCGTCGGCCGTCGCGTGCGCAAGAGCGCGGCCTGACCGGGAGCGACCTCAATGACTTCGACGCCCACCACCACGCAGGGCCGCCCCCGTGCCCTGACACCCACTCCCGACAGCCCGCCCGCGCCCGGCGCAGGACGCCGGCGGTTCCGCATCGGCGCCGGCGAACAGCTGCGCGGCGGTCCCCTCACCTACGCGGCGCTCGTCGTCGTCGGCCTGCTGTCCGTCTTCCCGCTGTACTGGACGCTGGTGGCCGCCTCGCACAACCAGCAGCGGGTACTGGACTCGCCGCCGCCCCTGATACCGGGCGGCAAGCTCTTCCACAACCTCCAGGCGGCCTGGGAACAGGCGAACCTGGGCAAGGCCATCGTCAACACGGTGATCGTGGCGGGCTGCATCACCCTGGCGACCCTGTTCTTCTGCACCCTGGCCGGGTACGCCTTCGCGAAGATGCGGTTCAGGGGACGCGGCTTCCTCATGACCGCCGTCATCGCGACCCTGACGATCCCCCCGCAGCTCAGCGTCGTCCCGCTGTTCAAGATCATGGCGGACATCGGCTGGGGCGGTCAGCTGGAGTCGGTGATCTTCCCGACCCTGGTGAGCGCCTTCGGAGTGTTCTTCATGCGGCAGTACCTCCTGGAGGCGCTGCCCTACGAACTCGTCGAGGCCGCCAAGGTCGACGGTGCGAACAACCTGCGCATCGTGTGGACCATCGTCCTGCCGGTGGCCCGGCCGGCGATGATGGTCCTGGGCATGCTCACCTTCGTCCAGGCCTGGAACGACTTCTTCTGGCCCTTCCTGGCCCTCAACCAGCAGAACCCGACCATCCAGGTGGCGCTCGGTCAGCTCAGCGCCTCCTACACGCCCGACCAGTCCATCGTGATGGCGGGCGCGCTGATCAGCACGGTGCCGCTGCTCGCGGTGTTCGTGATCTTCGGCAAGCAGATCGTCGGAGGCATCATGTCCGGCGCGGTCAAGGGCTGAGAGCCCCTGCCGCTGCGCAGTCCGCCGCCGTGACCCACCCCCTCAGCACCACCGCATGGGAGCGCTCTCATATGACCGCCGTACGTTCCGAGACCACCCCCCGCCCGACGCCCGAGGAGACCAGGTTCCCCACCGGCTTCCTGTGGGGGGCGGCGACCGCCTCCTACCAGGTAGAGGGCGCCGCGACCGAGGACGGCCGCACCCCCTCGATCTGGGACACCTTCAGCCACACCCCGGGCAAGGTACGCAACGGGGACACCGGCGACATCGCGGCCGACCACTACCACCGCTTCCCCGAGGACGTCGCCCTCATGAAGGAGCTGGGGCTGGGGGCGTACCGCTTCTCGGTCTCCTGGTCCCGGGTCCAGCCCACCGGGCGGGGTCCCGCCGTCGAGCGGGGGCTGGACTTCTACCGCCGGCTGACCGACGAACTGCTCTCGGCCGGCATCACCCCGGTGGCCACGCTCTACCACTGGGACCTGCCGCAGGAGCTGGAGGACGCGGGCGGCTGGCCGCTGCGGGACACCGCCGAGCGGTTCGCGGACTACACCGCGCTGGTGGCCGGTGCGCTCGGTGACCGGGTGCCGGTGTGGACCACGCTCAACGAGCCGTGGTGCTCGGCCTTCCTGGGCTACGGCTCCGGGGTGCACGCCCCGGGCAGGCACGAGCCCGCCGCGACGCTGCGCGCCGCCCACCACCTCAACCTCGCCCACGGCCGGGGGGTCGAGGTGCTGCGCTCCGTCCTCCCCGAGTCCGCGCAGACCTCGATCACCCTCAACCTGCACCAGGTGCGGGCGCTGACCACGAGCGCCGAGGACGCGAACGCGGCCCGCCGTATCGACGCGGTCGGCAACCGGGTGTTCACCGGCCCGATCCTGGACGGCGCCTACCCGCAGGACCTGCTGGAGGACACCGCGCGGATCGTGGACTGGAACGAGCTGGTGCACGACGGGGACCTGGAGACCATCTCCCGCCCGATCGACCTGCTGGGTGTCAACTACTACACCCCCACGGTCGTTGCGGCCGCCGAGGAGGGCGCGGGCGACGCGCAGGACGACGGTCACGGCGCCAGCGCGTACTCCCCGTGGACGGGCGCCGAGGACGTCGCCTTCCACCTCGCCCCGGGCGAGCGGACCGCGATGAACTGGGCGGTGGACCCGGAGGGCCTGTACACGCTGCTGCGGCAGGTGGGCGAGGCGCACCCGGAGCTGCCGCTCATGGTCACCGAGAACGGCGCGGCCTTCGACGACTACGTCTCGCCGGAGGGCCGTGTCGAGGACCCGGAGCGGATCGCCTACCTGCACTCCCACCTCGACGCCGTACGCCGGGCGATCGCGGACGGGGCCGATGTGCGCGGCTACTTCCTGTGGTCCCTGCTCGACAACTTCGAGTGGTCCTACGGCTACGCGAAGCGGTTCGGCGCGATCTACGTCGACTACGCGACGCAGACGCGCATCCCGAAGTCCAGTGCCCGCTGGTACGCCGAGGTGATCCGCCGGGGCGGGCTGCCGGCCTAGGAGTTGCCCAGTGGTGCCACCGCGGCCCCCGCGAGCGGCTACGCCTTCGGGCGCAGGTCGCTCTCGGGGGCCGCGCGCAGCAGGAAGGCGCACCACGAGCGCAGGGGACGCCACTGTTCACCGATCTCGCGGTAGCGCTCGTCGGGCGCGTTCTTCGCGAGCCCGTACGCCCGTCGCATCCGCTCCTTCAGCCGTGGCTCGGAGGCAGGCAGGACGTCGGGCGCGCCCGCTCCCCTGACCAGGATCAGCCCGGCGTAGAACGGGCCGACCCCGGGGAGCTGGCCGAGTCGCTCGACGGCTTTCTCGGTGGGCAGGGCCCGCAGGGCGGCCGCGTCCAGGGTTCCGTCGAGCGCCGCCTCGGCGAGCGCCTGGAGGCGGGCGAGCCGGGGCGGCTCGACTCCGGGCAGTGCGGGGGCGTCGATTACCTGGTGCGGCGGGGGAAACGCCGCGCGCTCCTCCCCCTGCCAGGTGACGCGTGGTCCGGTCTCCCGCCGCACCCGCCGGCTGACGGTGGACGCGGCCCGCACCGAGGTGCGGTGCGAGAGCACGGACCAGCACACCGCCTCCCACGTGCTCCAGAACAGCACCGGGCGCAGCCCGGGGGCGGCCTTGAGGCGGGCGGCGACGACCGGGTCGGTGGCGGCGATCCTGGACAGCGGGGTGGCGTCCACGTCCACCGACAGGATGCGCGCGACATCGGCGAGAAGCTCGTCGGTCACCGTGCGCGAGGCCTCGACCCGCAGGGTGCGGTCCTTCTGGGTGACGCGGACAGTGGTGGGGGCCCAGTCGCCGGGGGTGCAGTAGGTGAAGTCGAGGGACGTGTCCCCGTGCTCGCCGGCCGTGGGGGGCCAGCCCTCCAGGAAGGCGAGCGAACGACGCAGATCGAAGGCGCCGAGAGGGTGCAGCTCGGGCATGTGGGGACCTTCCCGTACGGCGGCCGGGGTGAGCGGCGGGCGGGTGGCGCGGGCCCCTTCACCACGGGGCGCGGCCCGGGACTCACGCTAGGGCCGATCCCGCGCACCCGCACGGCCGGTGTCACGCGAACGGGGCCGGTCCCGCGCTGGGACCGGCCCCGTTCACCCGTTCGGCACCGGGTCGGGTGGGCGTCGTGCGCTCGGCCGCCCGGTGTGCCGGATCAGGAGCTTGTGCACCCCTTGACCACCGGCTGCGAGGCGTCGTGGATGAGGGCCTGCTGTGCGGCCTTCACCTTTTTGACGTCGGGCTTCATGATGCTGCGGTCGTAGGTCATGAGCCCGTTGAGTTCCCCTTCGACGTCGGCGATCTGGGTGTAGACGGACCCGTTGCTGCCCTTGCAGGCCAGGGCCCGCACCTCGTCGACCTTCTTGAGGTACTCGTCGGTGTACTGCTCCTTCTCGACACCGATGTAGCTCTGCTGCACGGGCCAGGCGTGGCCCGGCAGGGCAAGGCCGAGTCCGCCGAACTCCCCGCTGACCAGGGCACGCTTGCCGTCGGGCTCGGGCAGGAGCGGGCTCGGGTAGCCGTGGGCGTCGGCGATGTCGCCGTTGCCCCCGTCGACGGCGTCGCAGCAGTTGACCCCGCTCATGTTGTTGACCAGCCGGGTCGGGTCCCAGGCCTTGGCCTCGTCGGCGACGCGGGCCTGGTCGTACTGGCCCCAGCCCTCGTTGAAGGTGACCCACATGATCACCGAGGGGCTGCTGCTGTGCTGGTCGATCATCTGCTTCAGCTCGTGCTCGTACTCGGTACGGGCGGCTGCGTCGGGCGTGCGGTCGTTGTCCATCGCCGGCATGTCCTGCCACACGAGCAGGCCCAGCTTGTCGGCCCAGTAGAACCAGCGGTCCGGTTCGACCTTGATGTGCTTGCGCACGGAGTTGAAGCCGAGCGCCTTGTGTTCCTTGAGGTCGTAGGCCAGGGCCTCGTCGGTGGGCGCGGTGTGCAGCCCGTCGGGCCAGTAGCCCTGGTCGAGGGTGGCCATCATGAACACGGGTTTGCCGTTGAGCACGGTGCGCGGGGTGCCGTTGATCTTCTCGACGGATATCTCGCGCATCCCGAAGTAGCTGCCGACCTCGTCGTCACCGACCCTCACCTTGAGCTGGTAGAGGTGCGGGTCGTCGGGCGACCACAGGTGCGGGTCACGCACCGGGACGTTCAGGGTGGAGCCGGTGCGTCCGTTGGCGGTGGCGACCTTGCGCTTGCCGTCGTAGGCGGTCGCGGTGACGGGGACTCCGTCGCGGACCCCGCGCACGTCGACGGCCACCTTCTGGCCCTTGACGTCGGGGGTCAGCTTGAGCGAGTCGGCGTGGTCGGCGGCGACCGGCTCCATCCAGACGGTCTGCCAGATACCGGAACTGGGGGTGTACCAGATGCCGCTGGGGTCCTCGCGCTGCTTGCCCATGGGCGGGTTCTCCCCGTCCTTGGCGTCGGTCGGGTCGTACACCCCGACCAGCAGCTCCTGGGTGCGTCCGGGCTTCAGGGCCTTGGTGATGTCGGCCGAGAAGTGGTCGTAACCGCCCTTGTGCTCGGTGACCTTGACGCCGTTGACGTAGACCTCGGACTGCCAGTCCACCGCGTCGAAGTTGAGCTTGAGCTGCTTGCCGTGCCCGACCTTCCAGTTGTCGGGGACGGTGAAGGTGCGGCGGTACCACATCCGGTCCTCGTGGCGCTCGATCCCGGAGAGCTGCGACTCCACGGGGTAGGGCACCAGGATGTTCTCGCCCAGCTTCTTGCCCACCGGCGGCTTCTCGCCGGCCTTGGCGGCGGCGAACTGCCACGTGCCGTTGAGGTTCTGCCACTTGTCGCGGGTGAGCTGCGGACGCGGGTACTCGGGGTGGGCGTTGGAGGGACTGACGTCCTTGGACCAGCGGGTCTTGAGCTGGTACTCGGACTGGTTGTCGCCGCTGGCCCAGAAGGGGTCGAGCGCCTTGCCCTCGCTGGTGCTCAGGCCGCCCTTCCCGTCGTAGCGCAGGTCGACGGCCCCGCCCTGGCCGACGACCGGCTCCTTGAGCGGGAGGATGAGGCTGCTGGGGTCCTTCGGGTCGGCCTTCGCCTTGCTCAGCGGCCAGTCCGCGCCGCCGATGTTGGCGGTGAGGTGCTCGGTGAGACCGGCGGGCGGTGCCGCGAGTTTCTGGGTGAAGCCGACGCGCAGGCTGCGGCCGTCCTTGAGGACGGTCGCGGAGGTCGCGCCCTCGTAGTCCCAGCCGTCGGGCAGCAGGAAGGCCGACTGCGGGACGGGCTCCTTGGCCCCTCCCGGCGGGGTCCAGTCGAGGTGGAGGTTGGATCCGCCCTCGTGCTCGAAGTACTCGACCTTGATGTCGTAGGCGTGGCCTTCTTCGAGGTCGACGGGCTGGGACTTCTGCTCCACGTCCCAGTCGTCGACCCAGTGGTCGATGACGAGTTTGCCGTCGATCCACAGCCGGAAACCGTTGTCACCAGTCATCGAGAAGGTGTGGGCGCCGGAGTGTTCCGGCACGAGTTTCCCGGTCCAGCGGACGTTCACGTCGTCGGCCTGACCGGTGGCCGCTTCCAGCTTCCCGTCGAGGCTGTCGATGTCCAGGTTCGGGTCGAAGGCGGTGCTCTTCAACTGGTCGAAGTCGAAAGCGCCCGGGGCACTCTGTGTGTAGTAGTCGCCCTTGAGCCCGTGCACGGCTGCGGGACCCGGGTCGTCCGCGGCGTTCGCGGTGGGCACCGCGGTCAGTCCTGCGGCTCCCAGTACCCCTGCACACAGCAGGGTGAGGGGGGACATTCTCCTTCTGAAACGCACGTACTCCTCCGTTGTTGAGGAAGGGTGGCGGCTCGCCGCTCCAGTCTGTACAACGTTGCAAGCAACGGCAGATGGCATGAGAGCACGCCGTCTCGCCTACTGTCCAGGGTCATGACAAACGCCCCCAGTCGGCGGGGTGTTGACAAAGCGGAGGAGATTCCGTGCGGGTGAGCCTCAAGGATGTCGCACTGCGGGCGGGCGTGTCGATCAAGACGGTGTCCAACGTCGTCAACCAATACGAGCACGTCACACCGGCCATGCGAGCCAAAGTGCAGCGTGCCATCGACGAGTTGGGATACCGGCCGAACCTGACGGCACGACACCTGCGCAAGGGCAGGACCGGAATCATCGCGCTCGCCGTACCGGAGCTCGGCAATCCCTACTTCGCCGAGGTGGCGGGTGCCGTGATCGACGCCGCCGCCGAGCACGATCTGACGGTGCTGCTCGACCACACGCGGGGCGAGCGGGAACGGGAGGTGCTGGTCAGCCAGGGATTCCGGGCCCGGGTCATCGACGGGCTGATCCTCTCGCCGCTGGAGCTGGACCAGCAGGACCTGGAGGCGCGCGTCGACGACGTACCGCTCGTGCTGCTGGGGGAGCGCGAGTACCCCCTGCCCTACGACCACATCGCGATCGACAACGTGGCGGCGGCGCGGCAGGCGGTGCGCCACCTGCTGGACCTGGGGCGCAACCGGATCGCCTTCCTCGGCGCGCGGACCGATTCCCCCAACCGACCCGCCCAACTGCGGCTTCAGGGCTGGCGGGAGGAGCTGACGGCGGCCGGAATGGACACCTCCGAGCGGTTCGCGGCGCCGACCGGGGGCTGGGACCGGGGCGACGGGGCGGCCGGCATGGCCCGGCTGCTGGACTCCGGAGTGCGGCCCGACGCCGTGTTCGCGTACAACGATCTGGTAGCGGTGGGTGCTCTGCGCGTCCTGCACGAGCGGGGGCTGCGGGTCCCGTGGGACGTGGCGGTGGTCGGCTTCGACGACATTCCGGAGTCGCGGTACGGCTCGGTGACGCTCACGACCGTCGCCCCGGACAAGCGCGCGATCGCGAGGCTCGCGGTGGAGTCGCTGGTCAGGTCGCTGGCGCGGGCCTCGGACAAGAAATCGGGCCTGCAGCCGCCGGTGGAGACGGAGTTGATTTCGGTGACCGCTCCGTTCGAACTTCTACAGCGGGAGAGCACCCTGGGAAGGCGCTGACGGGCGTGGCGCGGGGACGTGCCGGCAAAGCCGCGCGCCCCGGAGGGTTTACAGCAGCCTTCCAACGATGTAAAAACCTGACCCACAAGCTGAGTTGACCGTAAGTGCCATTCACCCGACGGCGTGTCCGCGCCCGGGTCCGTGCCGCAATGGGGACTTCCATGAAGCCGACCGCACTGCTCTACCGCACCACCGTGAAGACCGCACTGGCCGCCTCCCTCGTCGCGAGCCTCGCGCTGGCGACCGGCTGCTCGAAGTCCGAGGACGACGGCGGCGACACGAAGGACAAGGGAGCGAGCTCCGCGCAGAGCAAGGACTCCGACCAGGTGGTGCAGACCCCCGAGGCCGGGGGAAAGACCTGCACCTCCGACACGTACGGGGCGAAGAAGATCGATCTGTCCTCGGCGACGGTCGGCTTCTCGCAGTCCGAGAAGGAGGCGAACCCCTTCCGCATCGCCGAGACCGCCTCGATCAAGGCGGAGGCGAAGAAGCGCGGGGTCAAACTGCTCACCGCCAACGCGCAGTCGCAGTTCTCCAAGCAGATCAGCGATGTGCAGGACCTCATCGCCAAGGGCGCGGACCTGCTGGTCATCGCCCCGCTGAACTCGGACGGCTGGGAGCCGGTGCTGCGTTCGGCGAGCGCCAAGAAGATCCCGATCGTCACGGTCGACCGGCAGATCAACGGGACGGCCTGCAAGGACTACGTGAGCTTCATCGGCTCCGACTTCGTCAAGCAGGGCGAGCGGGCCGCCGACAGCATGATCGAGGCGACCGGCGGCAAGGGCGAGGTGGCCATCCTGCTGGGCGCCGCGGGCAACAACGTCACCACCGAGCGCACGAAGGGCTTCAAGGACCGCATCGCGCAGAAGGCCCCCGGCCTGAAGGTGGTGTTCGAGCAGACCGGTGACTTCGCCCGCGAGAAGGGGCAGTCGGTCACCGAGCAGCTCATCCAGTCCAAGCCCGGCATCAAGGGCATCTACGCGGAGAACGACGAGATGGGCCTCGGCGCCGTCAACGCCCTCAAGGGCGCGGGCAAGAAGGCCGGAGCCATCAAGATCGTGACGGTGGACGGCACCCGCAACGCGGTGCAGGGCATCGTGGACGGCTGGATCTCCGGGGTCATCGAGTCCAACCCGCGCTTCGGTCCGCTCGCGTTCAAGACCCTGGACGAGTTCACCCAGGGCGAAGAGGTGCAGCAGAACATCCTGATCCAGGACAGCGCCTACTCCGAGGACAACGCCGAGGCCGATCTGGGGAAGGCGTTCTGATGCTGACGGTCTCGGGTCTGACCAAGGTCTTTCCCGGCACCCGGGCCCTCGACGGCGTGGACTTCACCGCCCGCGCCGGCGAGGTGCACGCCCTCATCGGAGAGAACGGGGCGGGGAAGTCGACGCTCATCAAGGTGCTGACCGGGGTGTACCGGCCGGACGAGGGGACCCTCACCTACCAGGGCTCCCCGGTCCGTTTCGCCACTCCGCTGCAGGCCCAGGAGGCGGGGATCTCCACGATCTACCAGGAGGTCAACCTCGTCCCGCTCATGAGCGTGGCCCGCAACCTCTTCCTGGGTCGTGAGCCGCGCCGGGCCTTCGGCCTGGTGGACTTCGGCCGGATGCACCGGGAGGCCGACGAGGCGCTGCGCTCGCTCGGCGTCCGGGTCGACGTGCGTCGTCCGCTGAGGGAACTGAGCGTCGGTACGCAGCAGATGGTGGCTCTGGCCCGCGCGGTGTCGGTGGACGCCAAGGTGGTCATCATGGACGAGCCCACCTCCTCGCTGGAACCGCGCGAGGTGCAGACGCTGTTCGGTGTCATCCGGATGCTGCGGGACCGCGGGATCGCGGTCGTCTACGTCAGCCACCGGCTGGACGAGCTGTACGAGGTGTGCGACCAGGTCACGGTGTTGCGGGACGGCAAGGTGGTGCACACCGGTCCGCTCGCCGAGCTGGAGCGGCTGCGGCTGGTGTCGCTGATGCTGGGCCGGCAACTGGGCGAGGTGCGTGCCGAGGGCGTCACGAAGTTCACCGGCAACCACAGCAACGACTCCGAACCGGTCCTGGAGGCCCAGGACCTGACCGCCCGGCACCAGTTGCACGGGGTGTCCTTCGCGGTACGGCCCGGTGAGGTGGTGGGCCTGGGCGGTCTGCTCGGCTCTGGCCGCAGCGAGACCGTGCGCGCGGTGGCCGGGGCGCTGTCCCCGGACAGCGGGCGGGTGCGGGTGGCCGGGCAGGAGGTGCGGACGGGTTCGACCCCGGCCGCGATCCGCGCCGGGATCAGTCTCCTGCCGGAGGACCGCAAGGCCGAGGGGATCGTTCCGGGTCTGTCGGTGCGCGAGAACATCGCGCTCGCCGCCCTCCCGGGGCTGTCCCGCTTCGGCCTGGTGGACGAGGGGCGGGTGGACCGGGTCGTCGAGACCTTCGTGGAGCGGCTGCGGATCAAGTCGGCCGGGGTGCACCAGAAGGTGGGGGAACTCTCGGGCGGCAACCAGCAGAAGGTGCTGCTCGCCCGGTGGCTCGCGATGCAGCCGAAGGTGCTGCTGCTGGACGAGCCGACGCGCGGGATCGATGTCGGGGCCAAGGCCGAGGTGCAGCGGCTCGTGGACGAACTGGCCGAGGACGGGCTGGCCGTCGTCCTCATCTCCTCGGACCCCGAGGAACTGGTGGAGGGCTCGGACCGGGTGATGGTGCTCAAGGACGGGGCGGTGGTGGCGGAGCTGACGGGGGACGAGGTGAGCGAGGACCGGCTGATGGCGGCGATCGCCGCGGCTCCGCCGGCCAGGGACGGCGCGGTCGTGGAGACCGTGCGCGTGGACGGCCCGCTGGTGAAGGGGGCGGAGGATGACTGACCTGACGCTGCGCGGGTTCACCGCGGACCGGGACCGGCTGCGCCACCTGCTCCAGGAGTACGGGGTGTACGCGGGCGTCGTGGTGCTGCTGCTCGTGAACATCGTGTTCACCCCGCACTTCCTGTCCGGCGAGAACTTCCGCACCCAGGCCGTGCAGGTCGCCCCGATCATCATCGTGGCGCTCGGTATGGCGCTCGCGATCGGGACGGAGGGCGTCGACCTGTCGGTGGGCTCCGTCATGGCGCTCGCCACCTCGCTGGTCTCGCTGTACCTGGGGTACGGGCTGTGGGCGGCGCTGGTGGTGGCGGCCGTCGGCGGGATACTGGTCGGGCTCGCGAACGGGGCGCTGGTCGCGTTCGTGGGAGTCCAGCCGATCGTGGCGACGCTCGCGCTGATGGTGGGCGGGCGGGGCCTGGCGCTCGTGCTGCTGCCGCAGCTCAAGGACGTGCGCAACGAGGGCATGGCCTCCCTGGGATCGGGTGCGGTGCTCGGCATCCCGTACCTCGTGATCATCGCGGCGGTGCTCGCGGTGGTCGTGGCCTTCGTGGTGCGGCGCACGACCTTCGGCCGGCAGCTGCTCGCCGTCGGCGACAGCCGTCCTGCGGCGAAGCTCGCGGGCCTGCCGGTGCGCCGGGTCCTGATCGTGGTCTACGTGTGCTCCGGGCTGCTCGCGGCGATCGCCGGGGTGCTCGCGACGGCCCGGCTCTCGGCGAGCGACCCGACCTCGCTGGGCACGCTCATGGAGCTGTCCGCGATCACGGCGGTCGTGGTGGGCGGCACTCCGCTCACCGGCGGCCGGGTGCGGATCGGCGGCACGGTCGCCGGCGCGGTGCTCATCCAGTTGCTCACCGCCACGCTCATCAAGCACGATCTGCCGCCGTCGTGGACGCAGATCGCACAGGCCGTGGTGATCGTTCTCGCCGTGTACGCGGCCCGGGAGAGGGGGAAGCGGTGAACAGCACGGTCACGAAGCCCGGGGCGCCCGTGGAGGACGGTCCGGTCGTCGAGGAGGAAGCCCTCGGCGCGAGCCGCTCGGAGCGGCTGAGCGCGCTGGCCCAGCAGCACGGTGCCCTGATGACGCTGGTGGTGGCCGTCCTGGTCGCCTCCCTGTGCTTCGACACCTTCATGACGGGTGACAACCTGGAGAACATGGCGGTGTCCTCGGCGTTCCTCGCCGTGGTCGCGCTCGGCATGACGTTCGTGATCATCACCGGGGGCATCGACCTGTCGGTCGGTTCGCTGTTCGCGCTGGGCGGCGTACTCGCCGCGTGGGGTTCGCAGTACGGGACGGCGGTGGCGCTGCTGCTGCCGCTCGCGGTGTGCGGCCTGATCGGTCTGGTCAACGGGCTGCTGATCGCGAAATCCCGGCTGGCGCCGTTCATCGTGACGCTCGCGGCGATGCTGGGGGCGCGCGGGCTGCTGCTCGCGGTGACCGACGAGGGCGCCGACACCTATCTCGTGGACAAGTCGACCTTCTTCGCCTCGCTGGGCCAGGACAAGCTGCTGGGCATCGGCGTACCCGTGTGGATCACCGCGGTGCTGTTCGTGCTGGGCGGTGTGGCCCTGCGCCGCAGCCGCTTCGGCCAGTACGTGTACGCGGTGGGCGGGAACGAGGACGCGGCGGCCCTCATGGGGGTGCCGGTCGCCCGGACGAAGGCCACCGTGTACGCCCTGTCGGGGCTGTGCTCGGGCCTCGCGGGGGCGCTCAACGCGGCGTGGCTGGTGTCCGGGGTGACGATCCTCGGCAACGGCATGGAGCTCGACGCGATCTCCGCGGTGGTGATCGGCGGGACTCTGCTGAGCGGTGGTTTCGGCTTCCTGACGGGCTCTCTGGTCGGGGTTCTGCTGCTGAAGGTGATCCAGAACATCATCAACCAGATCGGCTCGCTGGACTCCGCGTACCAGCAGGTGGTGAGCGGCGCGTTCCTCGCGGTCGTGGTGATCGCCCAGACCTGGCTGGGCCGGCGCCGACGCGTGCTGTGACGCGCGGGGCGCGCGGCGGAGGAGGACGCGGGGGCGGGGCGGGGCCGGAGGACCGGCGCCGCCCCGCCCTTCGTCCGCCCGTGCGCCCGCCCGGCCACCTCGTCCCCGGTGAAAGCGGCGGGTGCGGGTAGCCGGGAGGGGACACACCGTGCCGCACTCAGGGAGAAGACTCCATGGCGTCCTCACTGCTCGAAGCCGTCGACATCAAGGCCCCCGTGGCGGTGAGCTGGTCACTGTGGCAGGACGTCGAGCGCTGGCCCGCCTTCCTCAGCCACGTGGACGACGTGCGGCGCGTCGACGCGACCACGTTCGCCTGGCGGCTCTCCCTCCCCGGGGCCGACAAGAGTTTCGTGGCCGAGCTGACGGAGGTGGTCCCGCAGGAGCGCATCGCCTGGCGCACGACCGAAGGGGTGCACCACGCGGGCGCGGTCACCTTCCACCGGCTCAGTGACACGGAGAGCCGGGTGACCCTCCAGATCGAGTACGACCCCGCCGGCTTCGTGGAGCACCTCGGCGCGCTCACGAATCTCGACTCGGCCCTGGCCAACTACGACCTGGGCCGGTTCCAGCAGATGGCGGAGCGCGAGGCGGCGGGCCGCTGAGGCCGCGGCCCACACCTCGTCCCGCCCTCCTCCCCCGGCTCACCGGGGCCCTGACACGACCGCCGTACGGCTGTTTCCGTACGGCGGTCGGCTGTTTGCGCGCCTGGCCTGCCGCCCCGTCACGCGGACGATCCCCCCGGGGCACAGCACGGGGAACGGGGCGCACACCCGGCGCACGGGTGCTCGGAGCCGAAGCCGTGCGCGCGGAGGGACTTCGCCGGTACATACCGGGGCCCATCCGAAATCACCCAGGTCATACATCCGCAAAAACGGGCAATCTGGGCGCCAGTTGTCTCGATACGTCCACAGAGGGCGTCCCGGCATATGCCGCAGGCGCTTTGCGGCACCCTCCCCCTCGTTAAGTACCCGCCAGTAACAGGGCAAGTGTGCGTTTTTTGTGCGGCGGGTCCTCTAATGTGATTGGCATGAACGTGCAGACCCCGGGTATCCCGGTCTTCGGTGTGCCGACGGTAAGCGGGGGTGTAACGTATCGATATTGCGCATGGCCGAAGTCGCGGCGCGAGGGGGCGGGGGCCCATAGGCTGCGGAATAGGACTGACGCAACATTCCCGGAAATGACTGATGAACATGACGCGGAAAGAGCGAGAACAGGTGGGGAACGCCGTGACTAATCCGTTCGACGACGAGTCGGGGCGGTTCGTGCCCCTCGTGAACGGCGAGGGCCAGTATTCGCTGTGGCCCGCGCATCTCGACATCCCGGGCGGCTGGCGCGGCGCCGGCCCGGAGGGATCACGCCAGGAATGCCTGGACGTAATCGAAAGCGCGTGGAGCGACATGCGTCCCACCAGTCTGGTGCGGGCGATGGAGGCGGAGGCCGAGTAGCACGGGGCGTCGGCGCCGAGGACTCCCCGCAGGTCAGGAAGCGCCCCGGCGCACTCCGATACAACCTCACCCTCGTTTCGATCAGGTTCGATCAGACACAGACAAGGTTGCTCTCCTTTCGTCGACAAGTGCTCATTCCCTGTTCATATGGCCGGAATGAATGTCAACGGATGATATTGAGTCCTGGCCTTCTGTGCGCGAGGAAATGAACGGCCGCGTACCGGGCTCGCGCCGTCCGGTATGCGGCCCCGAAAGCGCTGACGCCACGGGCACGGTGATGCTTCTCCCCGATTTCACCGGTCGGCCCGTCATCGACGATCGGCGCACGGGCGTGATCGTCGTCACGCCTTCTCCGTCGTCCCAGAAAAACTCCTCCCGAAGGTGTCGACCGGCATGCACGAAAACCGACCGCTCTCCCCGCCCGCAGTTCCGGCAGAATTCCTTGAACTGACCCCTGCCCAACAAGGTGTTTGGTATGGGCAACTGGTCGACCCGGACAGCCCGAAATACAACATCGGTGAATGCCTGGAGATTCTGGGCGACCTCGACGAGAAGTTGTTCGCCGCCGCGGTGGGCCGGGCCGTCGCCGCCTGCGACAGCCTCAACGTCGAGTTCGTCGAGCGGGACGAGACGATCCGTCAGCGCGTCCTCCCCCGGCCCGCGACCGCGGACGACCGGCTCAGGGTGATCGACCTCGGCGACGAGAAGGACCCCCGGGCCGCGGCGGAGCGCTACATGGCCGAGGACATGGCCACGGTCGACCACCTGCGCGCCCCGCACCACCACCACGCGTTGCTGCGGCTGGGGCCGGGGCACCACTACTGGTACGTCCGCTACCACCACATCGCTGTCGACGGTCTCAGCGGCGCCGTCCTGGCCCGCACGGTGGCCGACCTCTACGGGCGCGCCGTACACGGCGAGGACCCCGCCGAGGTCGAGCTGCCCGCCGCCCCGCTGCGCGAGCTGATAGCCGACGAGGTGGCCTACCGCGCCTCGGACCGCTACGAGGCCGACCGGGCCTACTGGACCGGCAGGTTCGCCGACCTGGCCACCGGCGAAGCGGCGGACGGGGCGGCCGGGACCTCGTCGCGCGGCGGCTCCCCGCTCATCCGCCGGCGGACCGACGTGCCGGCCGGCCCCGGCGGATCGGAGGTGCAGCACCTGCACGGCGGCGAGACCCTGCCCCGCTCCGTCCTCGACGACCTGCGCGCACTCGCCACCGCCGGACGCACGAGCTGGACCGCCGTCCTCGTGAGCGCGGTCGCCGCGTACGTCGGCCGGGTCACCGGGAGAGCGGACGTCACCGTCGGCCTCGCCTCCCACGGCCGGCCCGGCGGGCTGCGGCACATCGCCGGCATGACCGCCACCATCCTGCCGCTGCGTCTGACGCTCGCGCCCGACATGACGGTCGGCGCACTCGTGCGGGCCGTCGCCACCGAGATGCGCGGGGCCCTGCGCCACCGCCGCTTCTCGCGCGAACAGCTGGCCCGCGAGCTGAACCTGAGCGACGGGGCGGCGCGCCTGACCGACATCGTCGTCAACATCATGGGCTACGACTACGGCCTCGACTTCGCCGGCGCCCCCGCCACCTCCCGGGTCCTGTCGATCGGCCCGGTCGACGACGTGTCCCTGTTCGTCTCCGAACGCTCCGAGGGCCAGGGCCCCCTGATCGGTTTCGACAGCAGTCCGGAGCTGTACCGCCAGGAGGACGTGGCCCTGCACCAGCAGGCCGTCGTCTCCTTCCTCACGGCCCTGGCCCGCGCCGACTCCGGCGCCCTCCTGCGCGATCTCCCCCTCCTCGACGGCGCCGCCGCCCAGGCGCTGCTCGCACGGGGGCGCGGGGCCGGCCTGCCGGTGGACGACGAGGTCACGGGGCTGCCGGCGGCCTTCGCCGCGCGGGCGCGGCGCACACCGGGGGCACCGGCCGTGGTGGACGGCGACGACACCCTCTCGTACCGGGAACTGGCACGGGCGGCGGACGGGCTCTCCAGCGCCCTGACCGGCTGGGGCCTCGGCGCGGAGGACGGCGTCGGGGTGCTCGTGGGGCGTTCGGCGGCCGTGGTGTGCGCGACCCTCGGCGCGGTGGGCGCGGGGGCCGCGTACGTGCCGATGGACCCGGACTGGCCGGCCGAACGGCTCGGCAGGGTCGCCGAGATCGCCCGGGTCCGGGCTCTGGTGGTCGACGAGGCCGCCGCCGCCCTGCCCTGGGTGCGACAGCGGGCGGCCTCGGTGCCGGTGATCGTCGTCAGCCGTCTCGGCGCCGTCCTGCACGGCGCTCCGCCGCGTCCAGGACCGCTGCCGCGGGTGACCCGGGGCGAGCAGCTCGCCTACGTGATGTTCACCTCCGGCTCCACCGGACTGCCCAAGGGGGTCGGTGTCACCCACGACGACGTGCTCGCCCTGAGCGCCGACTCGACCTGGGCGGACGGCGCCTGCGCGGCGGTGCTGCTGCACTCGGCCTACGTCTTCGACGCCTCCACCTTCGACATCTGGGTGCCGCTGCTCAACGGCGGCCGGGTGGTCGTCGCCCCCGAGGGGGTCCTGGAGGCGCGTGTCCTCAAGGAGACGGTGCGGCGGCACGGGGTGACCGCGCTGTTCCTGACCACGGCCCTGTTCAACCTGGTGGCCGAGACGGACCCGTCGGCCTTCGCCGGACTGCGCCTGGTGGCGGCCGGTGGTGAGGCCGCGGCGCCGGGCCTGATGGGGCGGGTGGCCGCCGCGCTGACCGGCACGCGGGTCCTGCACGTGTACGGGCCCACGGAGACCACCACCTTCGCCACCCGCCACCCGGTCTCCCCCGCGACGGCGGGCGTGCCGCCCATCGGCCGCGCCCTGGACGGGATGCGCCTGTACGTGCTCGACGACGACCTCGCCGTGCTGCCGCCCGGTGTCGTCGGGGAGCTGTACCTCGGCGGCCGGGGCCTGGCCCGCGGCTATCTCGGCCAGGCGGGGCTGACCGCCGGCCGTTTCGTCGCCGACCCCCACGCCGAGCACGGCGCCCGGATGTACCGCACCGGCGACCTCGTGCGCTGGACGGCGCACGGTGACATCGAGTACGTGGGGCGCGCGGACGGGCAGGTCAAGCTGCGCGGCTTCCGGATCGAGCCGGCCGAGACGGAGAGCGCCCTGCTCGCCGACCCGGACGTGCGGGCCGCCTGCGTCCTGGTGCGCGAGGACGTACCCGGGGACCGGCGGCTCGTCGCGTACGTCGTACCGGCGGCCGGCACGCTGCCGGACGAGGCGGCGCTCGCCCGCCGCGCGGGGCGCGTCCTGCCCGCGTACATGGTGCCCTCGCGGTTCGTGTGCCTCGACGCGCTGCCGCTGAACGCCAACGGCAAGGTCGACCGTCGCGCGCTGCCCGCGCCGCGCGCCGCCACCACGGGGCGGGCCCCGCGCACCACCTACGAGGAGGTCCTGGCGGGCCTGTTCGCCGATGTCCTCGGGGTGCCCGCGGTCGGCGCCGAGGACAACTTCTTCTCCCTGGGCGGACACTCCCTGCTCGCCACCCGCCTCGCCGGCCGGGTGCGCACCGCGCTGGGCGCGGAACTCGACCTGCGCACCGTCTTCGAACATCCGACGGTGGCCTCCCTCGCCGCCGTCCTCGACACGGTGGGGGCGGCCCGGCCCGCCCTCGTCCCGCAGGAGCGGCCCGAGGTGGTGCCGCTGTCCTTCGCGCAGCAGCGCCTGTGGTTCCTCAACCGCGTCGAGGGCCCGAGCGACACCTACAACGTGCCGCTCGTCCTGGACCTCGAAGGGCCCCTGGACGCGGACGCCCTGCGCGGTGCCCTGGCCGACGTGGTGGCCCGGCACGAGAGTCTGCGCACCGTCTTCGCCGAGCAGGGCGGGGTCCCCCGTCAGGTGGTGCTCGACGCGGACACCGCCACCGCGCTGGTCCCTCTCGTCGTCGAACTGCCCCCGGCCGGGGAGAACGCGGACGGCTGGGCCGAGGAGACGGTGCGCCGCCTGGCCCGCGCCGCCTTCGACCTCGCGGGCGACGCCACCTTCCGCGCCCATCTGCTGCGGCTGTCCACAGACCGGCACGTCCTGGTGCTCGTGCTGCACCACGTCGTCGCCGACGGCTGGTCCCTCGCCCCGCTCCGCCGCGACCTCGGCGCCGCCTACCGCGCCAGGGCCACCGGCGCCGGACACCCGGACTGGCCTCCGCTGCGCGTGCAGTACGCCGACTACACCCTGTGGCAGCGCCGGCTGCTCGGCGAGGACCAGGACCCGGACCCGGACAGTCCGGCCGCGCGCCGGCTCGCCTTCTGGCAGGAGGCGCTGCGCGGCGCCCCCGACCTGGTCGACCTGCCTCTCGACCGGCCCCGGCCGGCCGTGCCCAGCCACCGGGGCGACATCGTCCCCTTCGCGCTGCCCGCCGACGCGCACACCGCACTCGTCGGGCTCTCCCGCGCCGCCGGCTGCACCCCCTTCATGGTGCTGCACGCCGCGCTCGCCCTCACCCTGCACGCCCACGGTGCGGGCACCGACATCCCGCTGGGGACCGCGGTGGCCGGACGCGCGGACGAGGCCCTGGACGACGCGATCGGCTTCTTCGTCAACACCGTCGTCCTGCGCACGGACCTGTCGGGCGACCCGACGTTCCGGGAACTCCTGGAGCGGGTGCGGGAGTTCGATCTCGCCGCCTTCAGCAACGGCGACCTCCCCTTCGAGCGGCTCGTGGAGGTGCTCAACCCCGAGCGTTCCGGCGGCCATCACCCGCTGTTCCAGACCATGCTGGTCCTCCAGAACCAGCAGCAGGACGCCCTCGACCTGCCCGGCCTCACCGTCCACGACCGCTCGCGGCACACCGGGATCAGCAAGTTCGACCTGACCCTGTCGCTCACCGAGTACACCGGGTCCGCCGAACACCCCGAGGACGGCGGGCCGGTGGACGCCGGGGCCGACGGCATCGGGGGGTATCTGGAGTACGCCACCGACCTGTTCGACGCCGACACCGCCCACGCCCTGTGCGCCCGGTTCGCACGCGTCCTGTCGCAGGCCGTCGCCGCACCGGACCGGCCGGTCAGCACGCTGGACCCGCTCGTGCCCGGCGAACGCGAGCGCCTCCTCGGTCAGGGGCGCGGAGTGGAGCGTGTGGAGCTCACCCCCAACGCTCCCGAAGCGGTCCGCGAGCGGGCCGCCCGCACGCCCGACGCGACGGCGGTGCGCGACGCCCGTACGCACCTCACCTACGCCGAACTCGACGCCCGCGCCGACGCCGTCGCCCAGGTCCTGCGCGAGCGGGGCGTGGGGCGTGAGGACCGGGTGGCGCTCGCCGCGCCGCCGTCGGTGGACGCCGTCACAGGCATGCTCGGGGTACTGCGGGCCGGGGCGGCCTATCTGCCCGTCGATCCGCAGTATCCGCCCGCCCGTATCCGGCACATGCTCGACGACGCACGGCCCGCCCTGCTCCTCACCACCGCGGACCTCCTGACGGACCTGCCCGCCGGCGGGATTCCCCGGCTCGCCCTGGACGATCCGGCCCTGTGGCCCGCGGGCCCCGTGCCGCCCCTCCCGCACGCCCCGCACCCGGCGGACCCCGCGTACGTCATCTACACCTCCGGCTCCACCGGCCGCCCCAAGGGGGTGGTGGTGTCGCACGGCGCGCTCGCCAATCACATGGCCTGGATGGCGCGGCACCTGGACCTCGGCCCGGACGACCGGGTCCTCGCCCGCACCTCGTCCAGTTTCGACGCCTCGGTGTGGGAGGTGTGGCTTCCGCTGATGTACGGCGCCGAGGTCTGTGTGCTGCCGCCCGGCGCCAACCAGGAGCCCCGTGAACTCGTCTCCTGGATGGGCCGGTTCGGCGTCACGGTCGCCCAGTTCGTCCCCTCGCACCTGCATCTCGTGCTCGCCGAGGCGGCGCACACCGCCGGCCTGCCCCGGCTGCGGGCCGTCCTGTGCGGCGGGGAACCCCTGCCGCGCGCGCTCGCCGACGAGGTCCGCGAGCTGTGGCGGGCCGAGGTGCACAACCTGTACGGGCCCACCGAGGCCACCATCGACGCCACCGCCCACCGGGTGGGCGGTCCGGAGACGGCGGGCCGGGCGGCTTCGGGCGCTCTGTCCGAGACGGTGCCGATCGGCCGCCCCGTCGACGCCGTGCGCGGCTACGTGCTCGACGGCCGGCTGCGGCCCGTTCCGGCCGGGGTCACCGGGGAGCTGTACCTGTCGGGGGCCGGTCTCGCCCGTGGCTACCTGGAGCGCAGGGGCCTGACGGCCACCCGGTTCGTCGCCGATCCCTTCGCCGCCGACGGCGCCCGGATGTACCGCACCGGCGACCTGGTGCGCTGGAACCGGGACGGTCTGCTCGACTTTGTCGCGCGCGCCGACGACCAGGTCAAACTGCGCGGTTTCCGCGTGGAGTTGGGCGAGGTGGAGGCCGCGCTCCTGGCCCACCCCGGGGTCACCGCCGCCTGCGCGGTGATCCGTGAGGACAGACCGGGCGTGCGCCGCCTCGTCGCCTACGTCGTGGGCGCCGGCCCCGCGCCGCGCCCCGCCGCGCTGCGGGACGCCCTCGCCGAGAACCTGCCGCACTATATGGTGCCCGGCGCCGTTCTGGTCCTGGACGAGCTACCGCTCCTGCCCAACGGGAAGGTGGACCGGCGCGCCCTGCCGGAGCCCGGAGCGGAGCCGGGCGCTCCCGGCGGCACGGCCCGGCTCAGCCCGCAGGAGGAGCTGCTCGCCGGGATCTTCGCCGAGGTCCTGCACCGCCCGGCCGTCGGCCCGCACGACAGCTTCTTCGAACTCGGCGGTCACTCGCTGCTCGCCATGCGGGTCGTCAGCCGGGTCCGCGCCGTGCTGGGCGCCGAGATCGCGGTACGCACCCTCTTCGAGCACCCGACCGTCGCGGGACTGGCCCACGTCCTGGACGCGCCGGGCCGCTCCCGCCCACCGGTGGTGCCCGTGCGGGAGCGGCCCGATCCGCTGCCGCTGTCCTTCGCGCAGCAGCGGCTGTGGTTCCTCAACCGGCTCGAAGGCCCGAACTCCGCCTACAACATCCCGCTCGTCCTCGAACTCGACGGCGCCCTGGACACGGACGCCCTGCGGGCGGCGCTGCGCGACGTCGTGCGGCGGCACGAGGCGCTGCGCACCGTGTTCCCCGAGCAGGCCGGCGTCCCGTACCAGTCGGTGCTGTCCGCGGACACCGCCACACCGCGGCTGCCGGTCGCGAGCACCGCGCCGGGCGAGGTGGAGGCGGCCGTACTGGCCGCGGTGCGCGAGCCGTTCGACGTGCTCAGGGACCCGCCGTTGCGCGCCCTGCTGCTGCGCTCCGCGCCCGGCCACCACGTCCTGGTGCTCGTCCTGCACCACATCGCGGGCGACGGCTGGTCCCTCGCCCCGCTCGCCCGTCACCTCGGGACGGCCTACCGGGCCCGGCTCCTCGGCGAGGCGCCGGTGCTGAGCGCCGGGGTCCCGCTCCAGTACGCCGACTACGCCCTGTGGCAGCACGCCGCCCTGGGCGAGGGCGAGGGGACGCGGGGCGTCCTGCGCGCGCAGCTCGACCATTGGCACGAGGCGCTCGCGGGCCTGCCCGGGCTGATCGACCTGCCGCTGGACCGGCCGCGTCCTGCCACCACCGACCCGAGGGGCGCCGTCCACACCTTCGCCGTCCCGCCCGAGGTGCACTCCGGGCTGCTGCGCCTGGCGAGGGAGTCGGGCAGCAGCCTGTTCATGGTCCTCCAGGCGGCGGTGGCCACGCTGCTGCACCGGCACGGCGCGGGCGAGGACATTCCGCTCGGCTCGCCGGTCGCCGGCCGCACCGACGAGGCCCTGGAGGACATGGTCGGCTTCTTCGTCAACACGCTGGTCCTGAGAACGGATCTCTCGGGCAGCCCGAGCTTCCGTGAACTGTTGCGGCGGGTGCGGGAGTTCGACCTCTCCGCCTACGCACACCAGGACGTGCCCTTCGAGCGCCTCGTGGAGAGCGTGAACCCGGTCAGGGCCCGCAACCACCATCCGCTGTTCCAGACCATGCTGGTGCTCCAGAACCAGGAGACGGCCCGCCCCGACCTGCCGGGGCTCACCGTCGAGGACCGGCTCGTCCACAACGGGCTGAGCAAGTTCGACCTCACCTTCGCGTTCACCGAGGAACAGGGCGAGGACGGACTCGACGGCGGGATCGAGTACGCCACCGCCCTGTTCGACCGCGACACCGTCCAGACCCTCGCCTCGCGGCTGCTGCGTCTGCTGGAGCAGGTGGTCGCCGACCCCGGTCTGCCGCTCGCGCGCTACGAGCTGTTGACCCACGGGGAACACGACCGGGTCACACGGTGGGGCGCCGGCCGCGCGCTGCCCGCGGGTTCCGGGGGGTCCACCCTGCCCGCCCTCTTCGCGGACCGGGCCGCTCGCACCCCGCACGCCGTGGCCGTCACCGACGAGGACACTTCCGTCACCTACGCCGAACTCGACCGGATCTCCTCCGACTTGGCGGGTGTCCTGGCGGGCCTGGACGTCGGCCCGGAGACCGCGGTCGGTGTGCTGCTCGGCCGGGCGCCGGCCGTGGTGTCGGTGTCGCTCGGCACGGTCCGCGCGGCCGGTGCGTACGTCCCGCTGGACGCCCGCTGGCCGCGGGAGCGGCTGGACCAGGTCGCCGGGGCGGTCCACCTGCGGGTCCTGGTCGTCGACGAGGAAGCGCTGGACACCCCCTGGGTGAGCGCGGCGGCCCGCCGGATGCCGGTCGTGGTCGTGGACCGGCTCGGCCGGGTCCTGCGGGGAGCGCCCGAGCGGCCGGGCCACCCGGGTCCGGTGCCGGGGCCGGACGCCCTCGCCTACGTGATGTTCACCTCCGGCTCGACCGGGCTGCCCAAGGGCGTCGGTGTCACGCACGCCGACGTGGTCGCGCTCACGGCGGACTCCGCCTGGGAGGACGGGGCCGCCGACGCCGTCCTGATGCACTCGGCCTACGTCTTCGACGCCTCCACCTTCGAGATCTGGGCTCCGCTCCTGCACGGTGGCCGGGTGGTCGTAGCCCCCGAGGGGGTCCTGGAGGCCCGGGCCCTCGGCGACGCCGTCCACGAGCACGGGGTGAGCGCCGTGTTCCTGACCACGGCCCTGTTCAACGTGATCGCCGAGACCGATCCCGGCGCCTTCAGCGGTCTGCGGCTGGTGTGCGCCGGGGGTGAACTGGCCTCCCCCGACGCGATGCAGCGGGTCGCGGGCAGCGCTCCCGGTGTCCGGGTCCTGCACGTGTACGGCCCCACCGAGACCACCACCTTCGCCACCCGCTACGAGGTGTCCGCCGGTCTGCCGCCGGGCCCGCCGCCGATCGGGCGTCCCCTGGACGGCATGCGCCTGTACGTCCTCGGCCCGTCCCTGGTCCCCGTCCCGCCGGGCGTCGTGGGCGAGTTGTACCTCGCCGGACGCGGAGTGGCGCGCGGCTACACGGGGCTCCCCGGGCTGACGGCCGCACGCTTCGTGGCCGACCCCTTCGCCACCCCGGGCGGCCGCATGTACCGCACCGGCGACCTCGTGCGGTGGACGCGGGACGGGCAGATCGCGTACGTCGCCCGCGCCGACAGCCAGGTCAAACTGCGCGGCTACCGCATCGAGCTCGGCGAGATCGAGGGCGTGCTCGCGTGCTGCGAGGGCGTCGCCGACTCCTTCGTCCTCGTCCGCGAGGACGCCGCGGGCGAGCGCGGGCTCGTCGCGTACGTGGTGCCCGCCGCGGGCGTCCGCCTCGACGCGGGCGAACTCGCGCGGTCCGTGGGCCGCTCCCTGCCCGCGTACATGGTGCCCTCGGCGTTCGTCCCGCTGGACGCGCTGCCGCTGACCGTCAACGGAAAGGTGGACCGGCGGGCCCTGCCGGCGCCCGAGCGGCAGGCCGCCGGGGGCGGACGGGCACCGCGCAGCGTGCGCGAGGAGATCCTGTGCTCGCTCTTCGCCGGGGTGCTCGGCCTCGGCGAGGCGGGCGTCGAGGACGACTTCTTCGCCCTGGGCGGGCATTCGCTGCTCGCCACCCGGCTGGCCGCCCGGATCCGTACCGCGCTCGGGGTGGAGGTCGAGGTGAGAACTCTCTTCGAGCACCCCACGCCGGCCGCGCTCGCGGCGGCGCTGGACGGCGCCGGGGAGGCCAGGCCCGCCCTGGAGCGCGCCGCCCGCCGCCCCGATCCGCTGCCGCTGTCCTTCGCGCAGCAGCGGCTGTGGTTCCTCAACCGGTTCGAGGGGCCGAGCGCCACGTACAACGTGCCGCTCGTCCTGCGCCTGGACGGGCCGCTCGACGTGGACGCCCTGGAGAGCGCCCTCGTGGACGTCGTCGCCCGCCACGAGAGCCTGCGCACCGTCTTCCCCGACACGGGGGGCGTGGCGCGTCAGCTCGTCCGCGAGGCCACGAGCGCCGATCTCGACCTGACACCCCGGGACACCGACGAGGCGCGCCTCGACGAGGTGCTGACCGCCGAGGTGGCGCACGCCTTCGACGTGAGCACCGAGCTGCCGGTGCGCGCGCGGCTGCTGCGGCTGGGGGCCGAGGCCCACGTCCTGGTGCTGCTCGTCCACCACATCGCGGGTGACGGCTGGTCCCTGGCCCCGCTCGCCCGCGATCTGGCCGGGGCCTACCGGGCGCGCGTCGAGGGCGTGGAACCCTCGTGGCCCGGACTCGCCGTCCAGTACGCCGACTACACCCTGTGGCAGCGTGCGCTGCTCGGCGACGAGGAGGACCCGTCGAGCAGGGCCGCCCGGCAGCTCGACTTCTGGCGCACCGCGCTCGCCGGCGCCCCGGAGCTGCTCGACCTGCCCTGCGACCGGCCGCGCCCCGCCGTCCTGGCGCACCGCGGCGAGGCGTACGCCTTCTCGGTCGACGCGGACACCCACCGGGCTCTCGCGGACCTCGCCCGGGCCCGCGGGTGCAGCCTGTTCATGGTGCTCCAGGCGGCCGTCTCGGTGCTGCTGTCCCGGCACGGCGCCGGGACGGACATCCCGCTCGGCACCGCCGTCGCCGGACGCACCGACGAGGCGCTGGACGAGCTGGTGGGCTTCTTCGTGAACACCCTCGTCCTGCGCACCGACCTGAGCGGCGACCCCACCTTCGGCGAAGTCGTCGACCGGGTGCGCGAGTTCGACCTCGCCGCGTACGCCCGTCAGGACGTTCCCTTCGAGCGGCTGGTGGACGCCCTCAGTCCGGTGCGGGCGCAGAACCACCATCCGCTGTTCCAGACCATGCTGGTCCTGCAGAACCTGGAGGACGCCGCGGTCGGCCTGTCCGGTCTCACGGTGACACCGCAGCCGGTGCGTACCGGCATCAGCAAGTTCGACCTGAGCTTCACCTTCACCGAGACCCGCGACGGCGCGGGGCGGCCCGGGGGCCTGGCCGGCGTGCTGGAGTTCTCCACCGAACTGTTCACCCCCACCACCGCGCACGCCCTGGCCGACCGGCTGACCCGCCTGCTGGGTCCGCTCGCCACCGACCCGGGCCTGCGTGTCCACCGGGTGGACGTGTCGGACGACGCCGAGCGGCAGGCGCTGGAGAGGGCCGCGCACGGCCGGCTCCGGCCCGTCGCGGCACGCACCGTGCCCGAGGCGTTCCGCGCGCAGTGCCTGCGGACCCCTGAGGCGATCGCCGTCAGGGGCGGCGCACACGACCTCACCTTCAGCGAACTGGACGCTCTGTCCGACGACTTGGCTCACCACCTGCTCGACAGGAACATCGGCCGTGGGGACCTCGTCGCGCTCGCGCTGGCCGGCACCGCCGACCAGGTCGTCGCGATGCTCGCGGTGGCCAAGGCGGGGGCCGCCTACCTGCCGGTCGACCTGGAGTACCCCGCGGCGCGGATCGCCCACATGGTCGAGGAGGCCCGCCCCGCGCTGCTCCTCACCCACGGCACCGTACGGATCGCCCCGCCGGTGCCCTGCCTCGCGCTCGACGACCGGTCGGCGTGGTCCACC
The DNA here is from genome assembly GCF_040656295.1 of Streptomyces sp. NPDC049954. Lineage (NCBI taxonomy): Bacteria > Bacillati > Actinomycetota > Actinomycetes > Kitasatosporales > Streptomycetaceae > Streptomyces > Streptomyces sp. NPDC049954. The sequence goes on along the minus strand of NZ_JBFALS010000009.1, from coordinate 25,640 downwards.
GGGCGGGTGACACCGCCCGCCACGGCGCCCGACCCGCGCGACGCGGCGTACGTCATCTACACCTCGGGCTCCACCAGCCGGCCCAAGGGGGTCGTCGTCACCCACGCCTCGCTGACCAACCACATGGCGTGGATGGCGGACCACCTCGGCCTCACCGGTGCGGACCGGGTCCTCGCCCGCACCTCGCCGAGCTTCGACGCCTCCGTCTGGGAGACCTGGCTGCCGCTTCTGCACGGCGGGTCGACCTGCCCGGTGCCGCCCTCCGTCAACCACGACCCGGCCGGGCTGCTGGACCGGATGCGCGAACTGGGTGTCACGCTGGCCCAGTTCGTGCCCGCGCATCTGTCGCTCGTCCTGGCCGAGACCGCCGCGCGGGAGCGGCCCGCGAGTCTGCGGGCCGTCCTGTGCGGTGGCGAGCCCCTGACCCGCTCGCTGGCCGAACGCGCCGCCCGTCAGTGGCGGGTCGACGTGCACAACCTGTACGGGCCGACCGAGACGACCATCGACGCCACCGCCCACCACTACCGGGGCGCCGCGGCGGGCCCCGGCGCGGAAGAGGGGAGCGTGCCGCTCGGCGGTCCCGTCGACAACACGCGCGCCCACGTCCTGGACGCCGCTCTGCGGCCGGTGCCGGTCGGGGTGACCGGCGAGCTGTACGTCGCGGGTGAGGGTCTGGCGCGCGGCTACCTGGGGCGTCCGGGCCTGACCTCGGCACGGTTCGTCGCCGATCCCCACGGCCCCGAGGGCAGCCGCATGTACCGCACGGGCGACCTCGTGCGACGGGGCGCCGACGGTCTGCTCACCTACGTCTCGCGCGCCGACGACCAGGTGAAGCTGAACGGCTTCCGCATCGAGCTCGGCGAGATCGAGTCCGCTCTCACCGCGCTCGACGGCGTGTCCGCGGCCTGCGCCGTGGTCCGCGAGGACCGGCCGGGCGAACGGCGGCTGGTCGCCTACCTCGTCCGGGAGGGGCACGGGGTCGCCCCTGCGGCCGACAGCGAGCTGCGGGCCCGCCTCGCGGCGGTCCTGCCGCCGTACATGGTGCCCGGCGTCTTCGTCGCGCTCGACGCGCTGCCGCTGCTGCCGAACGGCAAGACGGACCGGCGGGCGCTGCCGGTCCCGGTGCGTCCCGCCGCCGCCCGGACGGGCGGGGAGCCGCGCACGGCGCGCGAGCGCGTCCTGTGCGAGGTGTTCGCCGCCGTGCTGCGCACCCCCGTCCGGGCCGACGACGACTTCTTCGCTCTCGGAGGCGACAGCATCCTCTCCATCCAGGTCGTCAGCCGGGTCCGGGAGGCCGGTTACGGCGTCACCCCGCGTGACGTCTTCCTCCACCGCACCCCGGAGGCCATCGCGGCGGTCGCCGGCGCGCTCGACCGGGACACCGCGGCGCCGGCCGAGACCGGCACCGGTGTGCTGCCGCCGACACCGATCGTCGCGGGGCTCCTGGAGCGGCCCGCCGCCACGGACGGCTACAACCAGTCCGGGGTGCTGCGGACCCCGCCGGGCGCCGAACAGGATCTCCTCGTCGCCGCCCTGCAACTCCTGCTCGACCAGCACGACATGCTCCGGCTGCGAGTGGTCCGGCCGGCCGAAGGGGAGCCGGTCCTCGAAGCCCTGCCACCGGGGTCGGTGCCGGCCCGCAGCCGCCTGACCCGGGTCGACGTCGCGGGCCTGGACGCCGACGCGGTCCGCGCCGCCCTGAACGCGTCGGGTGAGGAGGCCCGCAGGCGGCTGCGGCCCGGGGACGGGAACGTGGTCGAGGCCGTGTGGTGCGACGCCGGGGCGCGGGCCCCGGGGCGGCTGCTGCTCGTCGTCCACCACCTGGCCGTCGACGCGGTCTCCTGGCGCGTCCTCGCCACCGATCTGGCCGCCGCCTGGCAGATCGTCACCGCTCGCGCTGCCGCGGGCGGGCGGCCCGCCCCGGCGGCGGCGCTGCCCCCCGTCCCGACGTCCTACCGCGGCTGGGCGCGGCTGCTGAACGCCCAGGCGACCAGCGCCGAGCGGGAGGCGGAACTCCCGCTGTGGGAGTCGGCCCTGGCGACCCCCGACCCGCAGCTGGGCTATCGGCCGCTCGATCCCGGTCTGGACACCGCCGACCGGACCCGGACCGTGGTGACCCGCCTGCCCGCGACGTGGACGAAGCCCCTGCTGACCACCGTCCCCGCCGCCTTCCACGCCGGGGTGGACGACGTGCTGCTGACGGGGCTGGCGCTCGCGGTCCGCGCGTGGCGCGGGGAGCGGGCGGCCCGGCTCGGCGGGGCGCGCCCGGCGGACACCGGCGTCCTGGTCGACCTGGAGGGGCACGGCCGCGAGCAGATCGCCGAGCACCTGGACCTGTCCCGTACGGTCGGCTGGTTCACGAGTCTGTACCCGGTCCGGCTCGATCCCGGTCCCCTCGACGGCTTCGCTCCGGGACACTTCGACGCGGCCGTGGTCGAACGGGCCCTCAAACGCGTCAAGGAGCAGTTGCGGGCCGTTCCCGACCACGGCGTCGGCTACGGCATGCTGCGCTACCTCAACCCGGCCACCCGGTCCCGGCTGGCCGCCGCGCCGCAACCGCAGATCGGCTTCAACTACCTGGGCCGGTACGCCGCCTCGCCCGGGACGCCGGACGGCTCCGGGGACGCGGGCGCCGACTGGGAGGTGCTGCTCGACGGCGGCGGGCCGCGCAGCCAGGACCCGGACATGCCCGTGCACCACGTCGTCGACATCAACGCGCACACCGAGGACCTGCCGGACGGCCCGCGGCTGGTGACCCGCTGGACGTGGCCGGGCGACCTGCTCAAGGACGAGGACGTGGAGGCCCTGTCCGAGGGCTTCGGCAGCGCCCTGCGCGCCCTGGCCGAGTACGCCGAACGACCCGAGGCGGGCGGCTGGACGCCGTCCGACCTCCCCCTGGTCTCGCTGAACCAGGCCCAGATCGACCGACTGCAGAACAAGTGGGGTGGACGCAAGTGACCGGGTTCCAGTTGGAGGACGTACTGCCACTGACACCGCTCCAGGCGGGGATGCTCTTCCACGCGCTGTACGACTCGCGCGAGGTCGACGTGTACACCTCGCAGTTCGTGTTCGAGCTCGAAGGGCCGGTCGGTGTACCGCGGTTGCGGTCCGCGATCGGCGCCCTGCTGCGGCGGCACGCCAATCTGCGCGTCGGCTTCCTCCACGAGGGCCTGGACGAGCCGGTGCAGGCCGTCGCCGCCGAGGTGCCGGTGCCGCTGGCGGAGCTGGACCTGAGCACGGCGGACGGGACGGGTACGCCGCAGGAGCGGCTGGACGCGTTCCTCGCCGCCGACCGGGTCCGGCGTTTCGACCTCACCACGCCGCCGCTGATGCGCTTCACCCTGGTGCGCACCGCGCCGGAGCGCCACCGGCTGGTGATGACCAGCCACCACATCCTGCTCGACGGCTGGTCGATGCCGCTGCTCGTGCGGGAACTGTTCGAGCTGTACGCGAACGGGGGTGACGACCGGGCGCTGCCGCGAGTCACCCCGTACCGCACCTACCTCGCGTGGCTGGCCCGGCAGGACCGCGCCGCCGCTCTGGACGCGTGGCGCACGGCCCTGGAGGGGATCGAGGCGCCGACCCTGCTGTCCCGGCGCGAGGGCGTGGGCGCGGCTCTCGCCGGTTCCGGCGAGTTGCCCGAGACGCTCGTCCTCGACCTGGGCGAGGCCACGACACGGCTGCTGCGCGAGAGCGCCCGAGCCCACCGGCTCACCCTCAACACCCTAATCCAGGGCGCCTGGGGCCTTCTGCTCACGCAGCTCACGGGGCGTCCCGACGTCGTGTTCGGCACCACCGTCTCCGGCCGCCCGCCGGAGGTGCCCGGGATCGAGACCATGGTGGGCCTGTTCATCAACACCGTCCCGGTGCGGCTGCGCACGGTGCCCGGTGAGACGCTGGCCGCGCTGCTGACCCGGCTCCAGGAGGAGCAGGGCCGTCTCCTGGGCAGCCAGTACGTGGGGCTGACCGAGACGCGGGACCTCACGGGTCTGGACGAACTCTTCGACACGCTGGCCGTGTTCGAGAACTACCCGATGGACGCCGAGGCCCTGCGTTCGGCGCGGCAGGGGCTGCCGGGGCTGGCCGTCACCGGGTTCAGCGGCACCGACGCCGCCCACTACCCGCTCACCCTCACCATCGCCCCCGGCGACAGCTTGCGGATCACCTTCGGGTACCGGGCCGCCGCCCTGGACCGCGAGGAGGTGGCGCGTACGGTCGACCGGATGCGGCGCCTGCTCACGGAGATGGGGCGGGGCCTGGACCGGCGGGCCGACTCGGTCCCCGTCCTGCTGGACGGCGAACACGAGGCGCTGCTCGGCCTGGGGCGCGGCGGCGAGTTGCGCCCCGTCCAGGACGGCGGGGGCGTGGCGCAGGCCGTCGCCCGTCTCGCCGCCCGTCACCCGGAGGCGCCGGCCGTCTCGGGAGCCGGCGAACACCTTACCTACGGCCAACTGGTGTCCCTCGGTGACGCATTGGCCGGCGCGCTGACGGGTCTCGGAACCGGCGCCGAGGACGGCGTCGGGGTCCTCCTGGGCCGCTCGACGGCCCTGGTCACCGCGTCCTTGGCGGCTCTGCGGGCAGGGGCGGCCTATGTGCCCCTCGATCCGCGCTGGCCCGCCGAGCGGCTTCTGCGGGTCGCCGAGGTGGCCGTCCCGCGTGCGCTGATCGTCGACGAGAGCACCCGCACGCATCCCTGGGTGCGCGCGCTCGGCCCCGAGGTGCCGGTGGTGACGGTGGACCGTGCGGGGCGGGTCCTCAGTGGCGGCCCGGCGACCCCGGGAGAGCTGCCCGTGGTCACGGACGGCTCCCGGCTCGCGTACGTGATGTTCACCTCCGGGTCGACGGGTCTGCCCAAGGGCGTCGGCGTCACGCACGGCGACCTGACCGCTCTCGCGGCGGACCGCACCTGGGGTGAGGGGGTCGCGGATGGTGTCCTGCTGCACTCGGCGTACGTGTTCGACGCCTCGACCTTCGAGATCTGGGTGCCCCTGCTCAACGGCGGCCGGGTCGTCGTGGCCCCCGAGGGCACTCTTCAGCCCGCCGTGCTGCGCGAACTCGTCGCCCGCCACGGGGTGACGGCGGCTTTCCTGACGACGGCGCTGTTCAACGTCGTCGCCGAGACCGACCCCGGCGCTCTGGGGCTGCTGCGGCTGGCGGCGGCCGGCGGTGAGGCCGCCGCGCCCGGGGTGCTCCAGCGGGTCGCCGCCGCCCACCCCGGTACGGCGGTCCTCAACGCCTACGGGCCCACCGAGACCACCACGTTCGCCACGCTCCACCGCGTGCGTCCTGACGCCCCCGCCGGGGTGCCGCCGATCGGCCGGCCGCTCGACGGGATGCGCGCCTACGTGCTGGACGCGGCGCTGCGGCCCGTCCCGGTGGGCGCGGAGGGCGAGTTGTACGTCGCGGGCCCCGGGGTGGCCCGCGGCTATCTGGGCCGCCCGGGCCTCACCGCGACCCGCTTCGTCGCCGATCCCTTCTCCTCCACCGGGGCCCGCATGTACCGCACCGGCGACCTCGTGCGGCTGGGCGTCGACGGCGCGCCGCACTACGTGGCGCGGGCGGACCAGCAGATCAAACTGCGCGGTCATCGCATCGAACCCGCCGAGATCGAGGCGGCGCTGCTGGCGCATCCGTCCGTGCGCGCGGCCTGCGTCGTGGTCCGTGAGGACCTGCCGGGTGATCGCACCCTCACCGCCTACGTCGTGCCCGCGCCCGGGCACACCGCGGACGCGGACCTGCTCACCGCGCACCTCGGCCGCCTCCTGCCCGCCTACCTCGTGCCGAGCGCCGTGCAGCCGCTGGACGCGCTGCCCCTGACCACCAACGGCAAGCTCGACCGGGCGGCCCTGCCCGCGCCCGCCGGGCCGAGCACGGCGGTGGGCCGGCCGGCGCGCGGCGCCCACGAGGAGATCCTCGCCGGGCTGTTCGCCGACGTGCTCGGAGTGGAGCGGGTCGGCGCCGAGGACGACTTCTTCGCTCTGGGCGGCCATTCACTGCTCGCCACCCGCCTCGTGGGCCGGGTCCGTTCGGCGCTGGGCACCGAGACCGAGATCCGTACGCTCTTCGAGCACCCGACGGTGGCCGCGCTCGCCGTCGCCCTGGCGCAGGAGAACCGCCCGGCCCGCCCCGCCCTCGTGGCGGGGGAGCGTCCCGAGACGGTGCCGCTGTCCTTCGCGCAGCAGCGCCTGTGGTTCCTGCACCGCCTCGAAGGCCCGTCCGCGACGTACAACATCCCCTTCGCCGTGCGCCTCGACGGGCCACTCGACGCTCAGGCCCTGCGGCTCGCCCTGGGGGACGTCCTCGCCCGGCACGCCGCCCTGCGCACCGTCTTCCCCGAGCACGACGGCGTACCGCGTCAGCACGTCCTCGCGGCGCACGAGGCGCGTCTGCCGTACGGCCGGGAGGACGTGGCGGAGGACGGACTCCACCACCGTGTCGACGCGCTGGCGGGCGTGTCGATCGACGTCGAGCGCGAGCTGCCGCTGCGGGCGACCCTGCTGCGGCTGGCCGAGAACTCCCATGTCCTGGTGCTCGTCATCCACCACATCGCCGCGGACGGCTCCTCGCTGGCGCCTCTCGCCCAGGACCTCGGCGTCGCCTACCGGGCCCGCAGCCGCGCCGAGGCCCCCGCGTGGGCCGAACGCGCCGTCGACTACGCCGACTACACCCTCTGGCAGCGCCGCCTGCTCGGCGACGAGAGCACGCCCGAGAGCCTTGTCGCCCGTCAGCTCGACTTCTGGAAGGAGGCGTTGGCCGGGCTCCCGGAGCTGATCGAGCTGCCGTGGGACCGGCCGCGTCCCGCGGTGCCGCAACACGGCGGCGCCACCCACGAGTTCGCTGTCGACGGTGCCACCGCCCAGCGGATCGCGGACCTCGCCCGGTTCGGCGGAAGCAGTGTCTTCATGGTGCTCCAGGCCGCGTTGTCCCTCGTGCTCTCGCGGCACGGCGCGGGCGAGGACATCCCGCTGGGCACGGCGGTCGCCGGACGTACCGACGAGGCCGTCGCGGACGTCGTCGGCTTCTTCGTGAACACGCTCGTGCTGCGCACGGACCTGAGCGGCGATCCGACCTTTCTCGAACTACTGGATCGCGTCAAGGAGTTCGACCTCTCGGCGTACGCGCACCAGGACGTCCCCTTCGAGCGGCTGGTGGAACTGCTCAACCCGGCGCGTTCGCAGAACCACCCCCCGCTCTTCCAGACCATGCTGGTGCTCCAGAACCACACTCCGGCCGCCCCCGTCGCCCTGCCCGGCCTCAGCGTGAGCGGCGTGCCGGTCGACCTGGGAGTCAGCAAGTTCGACCTGTCCTTCACCTTCACCGAGACCTACGGGGCCGACGGCACGCTCAGCGGCCTGCGGGCCACCGTGGACTACGCGACGGAACTCTTCGACGCGGCGACGGTCCACGGGCTCGCCGAGCGACTCGTCCTGCTGCTCGACGCCGTGAGCAGCGACCCGGGCCGCCCCCTGCACACGTACGACGTGCTCACCGTCGCCGAGCGCGACCGTCTCGGCGCCTGGGGCACCGGTCCCGACAAGGACCTGCCGCAGTCCACGGTCCCCGCGCTGTTCGAGCGCCGGGTGCGGCGCAGCCCGGACGCCCCGGCCCTCCGCGACGCCGGTACCAGCCTCACCTACCGTGAACTGAACGCGCGCGCCGACGCGGTGGCCCACCACCTGCGGGCCCGCGGCATCGGTCCGGAGGACCGGGTGGCCGTCGCCCTGCCCCGCACCCACGAACTGGTCGTGGCGCTGCTCGGCGTCCTCAAGGCCGGGGCCGCCTACCTGCCGCTCGACCCGGACTACCCGGCCCGGCGCCTGTCGTACATGCTCGACGACGCCCGGCCGCGCCTGCTCCTGACCACGCCCGAGACGCACCGCCGCCTCCCGCAGACGCGGGTGCCGTACCTGCACGTGGCGGACACCGGGCAGGGTGCCCCGGCCGGGGCACCCGCAGAAGACGTACCCGCCGCTCCCGCGCTGCTCCCCGCGCACCCCGCGTACGTCATCTACACGTCCGGCTCCACGGGCCGGCCCAAGGGCGTCGTGGTCACCCACGGGGGCGTCGGCGCCCTGGTCAGGACGCAGGGAGAGCGGCTGGGCGCGGGACCGGGCAGCCGGGTGCTGCACATGGCGTCCGTCAGCTTCGACGCCGCGTTCTGGGAGCTGTGCATGGGCGTGCTCTCGGGCGCCTGCCTGGAGATCGACACCCGCGAGGCCCTGCTGCCGGGGCCCACTCTCGCGGCCCTGGTGCGCGAACGCGGCGTCACCCACCTCACTCTGCCGCCCCCCGCGCTCGCGGTCATGCCGCCCGGCTCGCTCCCCGCGGGGACCACACTGGTGCTCGCCGGGGAGGCGTGCCCGCCCGCGCTGGCGCGGGAGTGGGCGCGGGACCGGTTCCTGGTCAACGCGTACGGGCCGACGGAGACCACCGTCTGCGCCACCATGAGCGGCTTCCAGCACGCACAGGGCCCGCTCGCCCCGGACCGCAGCGTGTCCATCGGTGTCCCCGTCGACGGCACGCGGGTCCACGTCCTGGACGAGCGGCTGGCGCCCGTGCCGCCCGGTGTCGTCGGCGAACTGTACGTGTCCGGTGCGGGCCTCGCCCGCGGGTACCACGGCCGGGCGGCCCTGACGGCCTCGCGTTTCGTGGCCGACCCCTTCGACACCGCCGGGGGCCGCATGTACCGCACCGGCGATCTGGTGCGCTGGACGGCCGAGGGCGAGCTGCGCTACGTCTCGCGCGTCGACGACCAGGTCAAGCTCCGCGGCTTCCGCATCGAACTCGGGGAGGTGGAGGCCGCTCTGACCTCGCTGCCCGGAGTCCGTGCGGCCTGCGCCATGGTCCGCGAGGACCGGCCCGGCGACCGGCGTCTGGTCGCCTACACCGTGCCCGCGGACGGGACGGCGACGGGCTGGGAGGAGGCCGAGATCCGGGCCCGTCTCGCGACGACCCTGCCCGACCACATGATCCCGTCCGCCCATGTCCGTCTGACCGCCCTGCCCGTCACCCCCAACGGGAAGACCGACCGGCGGGCCCTGCCCGCGCCGGGACCGGCCGCACCGGCCTCGGGCGGTGCGCCGCGCACCGCCCGGCAGCGGGACCTGTGCGCGGCGTTCGCCGAGACGCTCGGCGTGCCCGAGGTCGGCCTCACGGACGACTTCTTCGCGCTGGGCGGCCACTCGCTGCTCGCCGTGACCCTGGCCCAGCGGATCGGCGAACGCTGCGGTCGACGGCCGTCCCTGCGGGCGCTGTTCGCGGCTCCCACCGTCGAGGGCGTCGACCGCTACCTGGCGGGGACGGAGGGCGGGCGCGAGGAGCCCTCCCTCACGACCGATCTCGCCGCCGAGGTCCGGCTGGCCCCGGACATCACGGGCACGGGACGGCGCGGCCCGGACGGTGTCCCCGCCCCGCGCCCCTCGCGTCCTTCGCCCCGGCCCTTCCTGACCGGCGCGTCCGGCTTCCTCGGCGCCTTCCTCCTGCGCGACCTGATCGAGACCACCGGCGAACCGGTCGACTGCCTGGTACGGGCCGAGGACGGGCGACGGGCAGCCCACCGGCTGCGGGCCAACCTGGAGCGCTACGGCCTGTGGCGCGAGCGGTACGCGGACCTGATCCGGCCCGTGCCCGGCGATCTCGCCGCCCCGGGCCTCGGCCTGCCGCCCGAGGAGCGGGCCGCTCTGGTGCGCCGTCTCGGCCTCGTGCTGCACAACGGCGCGCGCGTCAACTTCGCCGCCGGGTACGGGGATCTGCGGGCCCCCAACGTGGCCGGCACCGAGGAGCTGCTGCGCCTGCTCGCCGACTCGGCCTCCCCCGGGATGCACTACGTCTCGACCACGAGCGTCTACGCCCCCGCCTCCGCCGCCGGACAGGCCGTCATCACGGAGTCGACGCCGACCGGCCCGGCGGCCGGACTGCCCGACGGGTACGCGCGGAGCAAGTGGGTCGCCGAGGGACTTCTCGGTCTGGCCCGGGAACGCGGCCTGCCGGTGACCGTCTACCGGCCGGGCCGCATCAGCGGCGACACCACCACGGGGGCCTGCCAGGACCGGGATCTGCTGTGGCAGCTCATCAAGGGCTGCCTCCAGGCGGGGATGGTGCCGGACCTGCCGTACGGGTCGACCGACTGGGTGCCCGTGGACTACGTCAGCGCGGCGGTCGTGGCGCTCGCCACCTGTGGCGGGGACGCCACGGAGCCGTTCCATCTCACGCACCCCGAGGCCCCCGGTCTGCGCACGGTCTTCGAGGTGGCCGCCCGCCTCGGCCACGAGCTGCGCACCGTCCCCGCTGCGCGGTGGCGGGCCCGTGTCGCGGCGCAGCAGGACAACGCGGCACAACTGTTCCTGGGTGACGAGTCCGACGACCGGCACGGGGCGACGGACCGGCGCCGCTTCGACTCCAGCCGGACGATCACCGCGGCGGCGGCCCGGGGCGTGCGTCTGCCGGTCCTGACCGAGGAGGTCCTGACCCGCTACCTGACCTGGTTTCGTACGACGGGGTTCCTGCCGGCGCCCGAGGGGGTGCCCGCCGTCTCCTGACAGCCGTGCGCGCCGGGCACCCGACGGGGAGTACCGGTCCGTCGGGCGCCCGGCGGGCCGGGGCGCGGGCGCCGAAACCGCCTGCGCCGCGCGGGCGGACCTCGGAGGATCGTGGCAGGACTCCGACGCCGGGTGCGGGGCGCTCCCCGTCCACCACCCGGCGTCCGCACCCCGCCGCCGAAGAAGGCCGCCCGTGGATCCGGGCCCCCTCCTCCCCCTGCGTACTCCACGCCTGACGCTGCGCCTGTTCACCGCGCGGGACCTGGACGCGATGCACGCCTACCAGGGGCAGACCGTGGTCGCTTGCGAAGTCCGCGCCACGAGACCGGTCTTGACGGCCGTTGCGGGCCCCGTGACACTGAGGAGGACGGTCACGATCGTCAGCGCCCGCGCGCGCAGACCCCGTACGCGGTTCATCGGCCCCGGCCCGCTGACAGGCAACCCTTCCGCCGCGATGGGGTGCCCCGGGTGACGACCGGGTCCCGCCGACGGCGGCGGGGCAAGCGTGGTTTGCCTCCGGCGAACCCGGGAGGGGACTGGTGGGGATGTCAGGAACGGTCAGGGAAGCGACGCGGATGCCGCGCCGGCGACCGGCCTCCTCGCCCGCTCCCCGGCGCCGCACCTTGACCCGTCGGCTGCACATCGATCTGCTGCGGGTGTGCAGCGCCGCTGTCCGTCTCCGCTGACGGGCGGATCGCCGGCGCGCCCCGTGCGGCCCCTGCCCACGCCGTGCCGCACCGTTCACGACGGGTCAGGACCTGCGTCCGGCTCGCCGTTCCGCACCGGGCGGGCCCGCCGGGACCCCCGCGCCCCGCTCCGCCCTCCTGTACGTCCCTCCTTCCGCGCCCGTTTCGCCGGCTCCGGACACCCCGCCGAGTCAGATGAGTTGGAGAGCCATGACCGCTACCGCCCCGCACACCCACGACCAGGCGCAGCACCCCCTCGCGACGCTCGTCCGCCCTTCCCTGCCCGCCCCCGTCTTCCGCGGCCGGATCGGCAGTTCGGCCGCCCGGGGCTTCTATCCGGCGCCGCACCGCTACGAGGTGTACCTGCGCGGCCACTGTCCCGACGCGCTGCGGGTGTTCGTCACGCTGGGCCTGCTGGGCCTGCGCGAGGAGGTGCCCGTGACGGTCCTGGGCACGCCGGGCGTCACGCCCTCGGCGGAGGCGGGGCTGCGGCACGCCTACGAGGCGGCGCGGCACCGGTACGCGGGGCCGCTCTCCGTGCCGGCCCTGTGCGACCGGTGGAGCGGCCGGGTGGTCAGCAACCACGCCCCGGACATCCTGCGCGACCTCACGGACCGGTTCCCCTCCCCCGCCCGCGACGGCCGCCCCGGGGCGCCCGGGCTGCGGCCCGCGTGCCGCGCCGCCGACATCGACCGGCTGGAGTCCCTGCTCCATCCCCTGCCCGAGGAACGCGAACACCACTGCTCTGGGGCGGTGTTGGACGAGATCGACCGGCGTCTGACGGACAGCCCCCATGTGTGGGGCGAGGCGCTGACCGCTTCCGACGTCGACGTCTGGGCGGCACTGCTGTGGCCGGCCGCCGGACACGGGGGCGAGCTGCGGGCCGCGCTGGAGGAGCATCCCGGCCGCCTGCGGCTGCTGGCGTACGTGGAGCGGCTCAGCGCCCGGCCGCAGTTCCGGGCGGCGCTGGAGGCCGGGCTCGGGCCGCGCTGAGAGGCAGCCGCCGGTCTCAGCGTTCCGCCGAGGTCACCACGTCGGCGAAGCGGTGGGCGACCGTGCGCCAGGTCTCGACGGTGGACGGCTCCTCGCGCAGGGCGAGGGCACGCAGGGTCTCGGGGTCCGGGGCGCCGTGCCGGGACAGCCGGCCGGGGTTCCAGTGCCGGATCCGTTCGGCCGTCGCCTCCGGGTGGAACTGCACGCCCCACGCCGAGGGGCCGACCCGGAACCCCTGGTAGGGGCAGTGCTCGCTGTGCGCAAGCCAGTGGGCGCCCGGGGGGAGCGCGGTGATGGCGTCGACGTGGTTCTCGATGGCCCGGGGGTGCGCGGGCAGACCGTGGAACAGCGGGTCGTGCGCGGCTTCGGGGCGCAGGCTGAGCCGGGTGCTGCCGAACTCCGGGGTGCCGTGCTCTGCGCGCACCTCGCCGCCCGCGACCTGGGCGAGCATCTGGCCTCCGAGGCAGATGCCGAACAGCGGGGTCGCTCCGCTCAGGGCCTGGCGTACGAGGTCCCGGGTCGCGGGCAGCCACGGGGCGCGCGCGTCGTCGTCGGGGAGATAGGCACCGCCGAGGACGACGAGCGCGTCGTGTTCGAGCCGGTCGGGGACCGGGGCTCCTTCGTACGCGGGCAGCACGTGTGCCCGTACGCCCCGTCCGGCCAGCCAGCCCGCCCAGGGGCCGAGTCCGCCGGCGGGCCCGTGCTGGATCACCAGGGCCGTGGCCGTCGTCCCCGTAGTACTCATGACCGGCTCTCCCCACCTCGTCGACGCGCTCCGGCCCTGCCGTACCACCCTAACCAGGGGCACGAGCCTCCTCCCTTGGCCGGTCGGCCGTCGAGTCCCGTGGTCAGCCGGCCGCCGAGACTCCGCTCGGCTGCGGCGGCGTCGGGGCGGGGATGCCCGGCTCCTCCTGGCCCCAGATCATGTGGTCGGGCACCCGGGCGCGGTCGCCGCGTGCCAGTACGGCGTAGAGGGCGGCGGGGATCACGAGGCCCACGATCCAGGAGATGTCCGCTCCGCCGAGCCGCCCGACCAGCGGGCCGGTGTAGAACTCCGTCGCGCTGAACGGGAGTTGGGCGAGGATGCCGAGGACATAGGTGAGGATGGCCCGCCACCGCCAGGTGCCGTAGCGGCCGGCCGGGTCGGACAGCGCCGGGAGGTCGTAGCGCTCCTTGGCGACGAAGTAGTAGTCGACGAGGTTGATGGCGCTCCACGGCGTGAAGAAGATGAGCAGGAAGAGCAGGAACGTGGAGAAGGAGTCCAGGAAGTCGCCCCGGCCCAGCAGGGCGACGACGGTTCCGGCCAGCATGATGCCCAGCACGTAGCCCGCCCGCCCGCGCCGGCTGAGGCCGCGCTGCGCGCGGAAGCCGCTCACTCCGGTCAGCAGGGACATGAAGCCGCCGTAGGTGTTGAGCACGTTGATGGTGAGTTTGCCGAGCGCGATCACGAAGTAGAGCACCGAGGCGATCAGTCCGCCGCCGCCGAGGCCCACGACGTAGCCGACCTCGTCGCCGACGATGGCGCCGGCGGAGGCGGCCGCGGCGAGCGCGCCGAAGGCCATGGACCACTGGGAGCCGAGGACGGTGCCGGCCAGCGTCGCCCAGAACGTGGTGCGCGGGGAGGTGTCGCGCGGGAGGTAGCGCGAGTAGTCGGCGACGTAGGGCCCGAAGGCGAGTTGCCAGGAGGCGGCGAGGGAGACGGCGAGCAGGAAGGCGGGCAGGTGGAAGGAGTGGTCGGCGAGGTCGCCCAGGGAGACGCGGCGCAGGAGGCGGATGCCGAGGTAGACGAAGGCCAGCGCGCACACCACCCCCGCGACCCGGCCCAGGCGGTGGATGACCCGGTAGCCGATGACCGCCATGACGGCCGTGACCACGGCGAAGACGAGGATGCCGGTGGTGTCGCCGAGGTGGGTGAGGTGACCGACCGCCTGTCCGGCCAGGACCGTGCCGCTCGCGAAGAACCCGACGTACATGACGACGACGCACACGAGCGGCACGATGGCCCCGTAGACGCCGAACTGGGCCCGGCTGGAGATCATCTGCGGCAGTCCGAGGCGGGGACCCTGCGCCGAGTGCAGGGCCATGACGGCGCCGCCGAGCAGGTTGCCGAGCAGCAGCGCGATGAGTGACCAGAAGGCGTCGGCGCCGAGGACGACGGCGAGCGCGCCGGTCACGACGGCGGTGATCTGGAGGTTGGCGCCGAACCAGAGGGTGAACTGGCTGAAGGGTGTGCCGTGCCGCTCACGGTCGGGGACGACCTCGATGGAACGGCGTTCGACCAGGCCGTCGTCGCTTGCGGACGGCTGGGGAGCTGACATGGCGGACTCCTCGGACCAGGGGGCGTCCGGGCGCTGCCTGCACACCCGGATAAATAATTCCATTCAGGCTAGGCTTGATTGAATGGTTGTCAATGCTCCAGGTGTTGCCGATCAGGGAACCTCGCGCTACGGAAACCGGCATTCCCTCGTGAACACGCGCCGGTCGTGGCATACGGCGCATCGGGCGGCACGGCGGGGCCCTCACCGAGCCGGACGCAGTGCGCCTGACCAAGAGCCCTCGATCTGCCGGGGACAATGTCCGCCCGTCCCCGGAGGAAAGCAGGTGCAGGCTGATGCGCTTCCACGACCGCCGCGACGCGGGCCGGAGGCTCGCCGTCCGGCTGAGCGAATGGTCGGCCGGTGCTTCCCTGGTCGACCCCGTCGTCCTCGCGCTGCCCCGAGGGGGTGTCCCCGTCGCCGCCGAGGTGACCGCGGTGCTCGGGGTGCCGCTCGACCTCCTGGTGGTCCGGAAGATCGGGGTCCCCGGGCAGCCGGAGACCGGCGTCGGCGCGATCGTCGGCGAGGACCCGCCGCTGTACGACCGGCGCATGACACAGGGACTCGGCCTGAGCGAGGACCGGCTCGGGCCGCAGGTGGAGAGCGAACGCACGGAACTGCGTCGTCGCGAACTGTTGTACCGGGGCGACCGGCCGGCACCTCCCGTCGAGGGGCGGACCGTGCTCCTGGTCGACGACGGGCTCGCCACCGGGGTCACCGCGCGGGCCGCCCTGCGTCACCTGCGGCGGCTGCGGCCCGCCCGGCTGGTCCTCCGCCGTCCCCGTCTGCGCCGCCGGGACGGCGGAGGAGATGAGCGGGGAGGCCGACGACCTCGTGTGCCTGCACCAGCCGTCGGACTTCCGCGCGGTCGGCCTGTGGTACGACGACTTCGACCAGGTCGGCGACGAGGAGGTCCTGCGCCTCATGCGCGAGCACCGTGCCGCGACGGAGGAGGGCTGAAGCGCCCCCGGGGCGCGTCGGACCGCGAGCGCCCACCGCGTGAGCCCCTCATCGCCCGCCGGTCCGTACCGGGAGGCGATGAGGGGCTCACGCGGACTCCGGAGCAAAGACGAGCGGGCTGGACGGAGCGCTCTCAGCCCAGCAGCGCCTTGTCGACCTCGCCGAGGAAGTCGTCCAGGTCGCCCGGATTGCGGGAGGTCACGAGGGTGTACCCGCCGGCCGTGTCGGTGACCACGGAGCGGTCCACCCAGTCCTTCGCCCCGGCGTTGCGGATGTCGGTGCGCAGCGAGGGGTACGAGGTGAGGGTCTTGCCCTCCACGAGGCCCGCCTCCACGAGGGCCCAGGGGCCGTGGCAGATCGCCGCGATCGGCCGCCCCGCCGAGGCGAAGGACCGGACCACGCCGAGCGCGTCCTGGTCGAGGCGCAGGGAGTCGGCGTTCAGGGTGCCGCCCGGGATCAACAGCAGTTCGTAGGCGGCCGCGTCGACGTCGGTGATCGTGGTGTCAGGCCGCACGGTGGTGCCGGGGTCCTCGTCGCTGACCAGTGTGCGGACCGGCTCGTCCTTCACGGCCGCGACGGTGACCTGCGCGCCGGCCTTCCTGAGGTGCTCGACCGGGACGACGAGTTCGTCCTGCTCCACGCCGTAGTTGGTGACGAGGGCAAGGACGCGGTGCCCGCTGAGATCTGCGCCGGCCATGGTGTCTCTCCTTCGTGCTTCGGTTCTGTACGAGGTGCCGCCTCGTGCGGCGCTGGGGCGCTGCCGCGCGGGTCAGCGGCCCACGGCCTTGCGCAGCTCCTGCTTGTTCATCGAGGAGCGGCCCTTGACGTTCTTCTTCCTGGCCTCCTCGTAGAGCTGGTCGCGGGTGGGGCCCTGCGCGCCGCTGTGCGAGCGTTCGCCGCCGCGTTCCGGGGCGGACTTGGGGTCCCTCGTCGAGACCTTGCTCGCGGATTTCGACTCGCCGGAGCGGGCCCGTTCCTTGTTGACGGTGCGCGCGGCGATCTCCTCCGCCCGCCCCTCGGACGTACCGCGCTTCTCGGCGCTGTCCTTGATGTGCTCGTACTGCCGCTCCCGCTTCGGGCTCGCACCTGCAGGCATGCTCCACCTCTTCTCCTACGGCTTCCACGTTCCTCCTGGCGGGGGCTCCCCGCCACGCGGGTCGGGTACCCCGGCGGGGCGGGCTTGCACACCCGCGAGTGGCCCACCGCGCCCCACTCCACTGGACGGCACAACGGCCCGGGCCGCTAGCCGGGTGCGCCGGCGGAGTCACCCGCCGTGGCGCGGCCCGTTTACGGCGCGCCGCCCCGGGCACCCAACCCCAGCCCCCTTCGAAGTGGCGTTCGTCAGGGAGAGGGGGCGAGGACGACAGAAATGCGGGCCCCTGCCGCAGCCCACAAAATACGAGAAGCAGCCACAGAGCCGGATCCCGTCCCCAGGGGCGGGTACGCGCCGCGCGAAAGGCACAGGTCGATGTCCCCCACCGCTCAGAATCCGCCCCCGGTCCCCGACTCCACCACGCTGCGGGAGGCGGCCGCGGACCGGTTCGCGCGCTGGGCCGCCTCCGGGGACGCCACGCTGCCGCTGCCGGGCGGCGGCCGCACCCGGGACCGGTTCCGGGCTCTGGTCGGCCTGGGCAGGACGGACCTGTCCCTGACCCGGCTCGCCGAGGGACACGTGGACGCCGCGGCGATCCTCCAGGAACTGGGAGCCGCGCCGCCCGGCCCCGGGGAGCGCTGGGGCGTGTGGGCGGCGCAGCCTCCCGGCCCCGGGCTGAGCGCGCGGCGCGCGGGCACGTCCTGGCTGCTGGACGGGGTCAAGCCGTACTGCTCCGGGGCGCACTCCTGCACGCATGCTCTGGTGACCGCCGACACCGGCGAGGGCCACCGGCTCTTCGTCGTGCCCACCGACCACCCCGGCTACCGGCCCGTGGAGGGCACGTGGCAGGCCCTGGGCATGGCGGGCAGCGACACCCCGGACGTCCGCTTCACCGCCGTCGCGGCCCGGGCGGTCGGCGGGGTCGACGCCTATCTGGAGCGGCCGGGCTTCGAGCACGGCGGCGTCGGAGTGGCCGCCTGCTGGATCGGCGGGGCGCTCGCGGTCGCGGACACCCTGCACGAGGCCGCCCGCACGCGGACGAGCCCCTTCCTCGCGGCGCACCTGGGGGCCTGCGACACGGCGCTGCACGCGGCGCTCACGGTGCTCGACGAGGCGGCCGACGCGATCGACCACGACCCGCTCGACCTGCTCGGCGGGGCCCGGGTGCGGGGGCTGCGGGTGCGGGCGCTGGCCGAGCGGGTGTGCTCCGAGGTCCTCGACCGGGTGGGGCGCGCGACGGGCGCGGGACCGTTGTGCCACGACCCCGGGCACGCCCGCAAGGTCGCCGACCTGACCGTCTACATCCGTCAGCACCACGGCGAACGCGATCTGGCCGCGCTGGGCACCCTGCTCGCCGAGGACGACGCGGTCCGGGCACAGGACGGCCCGGGCCAGGACCGCTCCCTGTCCGGCGGCACTGAAGGACGGATCGTGCCGGCCGGTTCCTCCGTCGGCGGACCGGCGAAGGGGGACGCGTGACCACCACGGACCCCGGCCGGTCGGCGGCGGCACGGTCCATCGACGCGCCCGGCACCCCCGAGGCCCGCTGGGCGGAGTGGGCGGGCCTCGCCGCGCTGCCCGCCGTCGAGTTGCCGCCGGGCCCGGTGGTCGTCGTCTCCGCGCATCCCGACGACGAGGTGCTGGGCCTGGGCGGCACCCTCGCGGCTCTCGCCGACGCGGGGACCGAGGTGCACCTCGTGACCGCGACCGACGGGGAGGGCTCGCACCCCGGGAGTGTCCATCTCACGCCGCGGGCGCTCGCCGAACGCCGGGCCGGGGAACTCGACGGGGCTCTCGACGCCCTCGGCCTCGACCTCGGCCGGGTGCACCGTCTCGGCATCCCCGACACGGCCGTCGCGGCTCACGAGAACCGGCTCACCGACGTCCTCGCCGGACTGCTGCGCACGACGGGCGCCGCGGTGTGCCTGGCCCCCTGGGACGGTGATCTGCACGCCGACCACGAGGCGGCGGGCCGCGCGGCGACCCGGGCCGCGCGCCGGACCGGCGCCCTGTGCCGGCACTATCCCATCTGGCTGTGGCACTGGGCGGGGCCCGGCGACCCCCGGGTGCCCTGGGCCTCGGCCGGCCGGTTGCCGCTCGGCGCCGGCGCCCTGGAGCGCAAACGCCGGGCCCTGGGCCACTTCGTCACCCAGACCGCCCCGCTCGGCCCCGGAGAGGACACCGTGATCCTCCCGCCCGAGGAACTCGCCCACCACATACGGCCCTTCGAGGTGATCTTCTCGTGACCGCACCTTCCGCGACGCCCCCGGACTACTTCACCTCCATGTACGCGGGCACCGAGGACCCCTGGAATCTCGCGGGCCGCTGGTACGAGCAGCGCAAGTACGCCCTGACCCTCGGCGCGCTGCCGCACCAGCGCTTCCGCCGGGCCTTCGAACCGGGCTGCTCCGTGGGCGTGTTGACGGGGCTGCTCGCGGGGCGCTGCCAGGAACTCCTCGCGGCCGACCGGGTCGCCTCCGCCGTGGACGCCGCGCGGGCACGCAACCGCGACCTGCCGCACGTCGCGTTCCGGCACCTGGTCCTGCCGGACGACTGGCCCGGGGGAGGCTTCGACCTGATCGTGCTGTCCGAGTTGCTCTACTACTTCGACGACGCCACGCTGCGCACCGTCCTCGACCGGGCGGCACACTCGCTGGAGCCGGGCGGCACGCTGCTCACCGTGCACTGGGACCACCCGGTGCCCGACCACGTACGCACCGGCCGGGAGCTGGACCCGTTCCTGGACGCCCTGGAGGGGATGAGCCCCCAACTGCGCCTGGACGACCCGGATTTCGTCCTGCGCACCTTCCGCAGAAGGCTCGCGGACGGCGGCGAGGCCCCGTCCACCGCCGCGGCGGAAGGGCTGGTGTGACAGACACCGGACCGCGGTGCGGTGCCCCGCCTGCCGCACACCGCACCGCGCTCCTCGTCGCCGTCCCGGCGCACGACGAGGCCGAACGACTCCCCGGGGCCCTGCGCGCCCTGCGGGCGGCGGCGCGCCACCCCGCCCTTCTGCGCGCCGGAGTGCGGGTGCTCACCGTGGTCGCCGCCGACGCCTGCACGGACACCACCGCGCAGGTCGCCCTTTCGTACGGCGCCGGGGTCGTGGAGGTGGCGCACCGGAACGTGGGCGCGGCGCGCGGCGCCGCCGTACGGCACGGGCTGCTGCGGCTGGGGATCGCGGCCCGCACGGTGTGGATCGCGACGACCGACGCCGACAGCCTCGTCCCGCCCGACTGGCTCGCGCACCAGTGGCAGCGGGCGGCGGAGGGCTGGGAGTGCGTGCTGGGCACGGTACGGCTGGAGGCCTGCCCGCAGCTTCCGCCCGAGGTGGTCGAGCGGCACCGTTCGCTGTACTACGCGGACCGTGCGCCGGGCGCCGCCTCCTGGTCCCATCCGCACGTGCACGGCGCCAACTTCGGTGTGTGCGCTCAGGCGTACGCCCGCGCGGGAGGTTTCCCCGCGCTGGAGCACAGCGAGGACCGCGCTCTCGTGCGGGCCCTGGAGCGGGACGGTGCGCGCGTCCTGCGCACCGACCGCTGTCCGGTGCTCACCTCGGGCCGCACCGACCCCAGGGCCCCGCACGGGTTCGGTGCCTTCCTTCAGGATCTGGCGACGCCCGTCCGCCCCGGGGACTGAGGAGGCGACGAGAGAGCGCTCAGGGCTTGAGGATCACCTTGGTCCAGCCGTCGAGCCGGTCGTCGAAGGAGCGGTACGCGGTGGCCGCCTCGTCGAGCGGCAGCTCGTGGGACACGATGAACGAGGGCGTGGCCCGCCCCTGGTGGATCAGCTTCCCCAGCCGGCGGTTATACGCCTTGACGTTGGCCTGTCCGGTGCCGATGCGCTGTCCCTTGAACCAGAACTGGCCGAAGTCGAACGGCAGTTTTCCCTGTCGCGTCAGTTCGGTGGGCGCGGCGTCGTCCTGCGGCAGGAACACGCCGACCACGCCGATCCCGCCGGTGGCGCGCACCGAGGCCACCAGGTCGTTCATGGTGGCCTCGGGCTTCTCGTTGCCCTGCGGGTCGTGGGCCTGGTAGCCGACGCACTCGCAACCCCGGTCCGCTCCCCCACCGGTCAGGTCGAGGATGCGCTCGACGTGATCGCCCTTGCTGTCGTCGACCGGGGTCGCCCCGGCCTCCTCGGCGAGTTTGAGCCGGTCCGGGTGCCGGTCCACCAGGAGGACCTGGCTCGCGCCGCGCAGCCGCGCGGAGTACGCGGCCATCAGCCCGACCGGGCCGCCGCCGTAGACCACGACGGACTCGCCGGGCGAGACACCGGCGAGTTCGGTGGCGTGGTACCCGGTCGGGAAGATGTCCGCGAGCATGACGTAGTCGTTCTCCTTCTCGGCCGCGTCCTCGGGCAGCACGAGACAGTTGAAGTCCGCCCAGGGCACCCGCAGGTACTCGGCCTGCCCGCCGGCGTAACTGCCCATCTCCGCGAAGCCGTAGGCGCCGCCCGGGGTGTCCGAGTCGACCGAGAGACAGAAGCCGGTGAAGCCGCGCTCGCAGTTCTCGCAGAAGCCGCACCCCACGTTGAAGGGCAGGCAGACCCGGTCGCCCACCGTGATCCGGTCGACGCCGTCGCCCACCTCCACGACCTCGCCCAGGTTCTCGTGCCCGAGGACGCGGCCGGTCTCCATCGTCGTGCGGCCCTCGTACATGTGCAGGTCGGACCCGCAGATGTTGGTGGACGTGATCCGGACGACGACGTCCGTCGGCCGCTCGATCGCGGCGTCGGGAACCTCTTCGACCGCCACGTCCTTGGGGCCTCGGTACACCAGTGCCTTCATGGGGTGATCACCTGTCTTCCGTACTCGCTGGTCGCCTGCGCACTCCCGCTCCGCACACCGTCTCGGCGCCCGGGCGGACGCACGGGTCCGGGCCTGTCCGCGTACCCGGGCATACCGGCCGTACTCACCACCATGCGCGGCCCGGGCACGGGGCGCATCAGCTGCGCCCGCCCGCCCCTTACGGCCGCATTCGCCCGCGTCCCACCCGTCACTTTCCCGCCAACCTTCTCCTCCCTCCGTACGGACTCTTGAACTTTGGTCCCGCCCAGGCACCTACTGAACGTTGCACAGCTTGCTGACAACGTTGTCCAAGGGTCCGCCAAGGACCGGAGTACGAGGAGGCCACAATGCGGAACCGGTCTCGGCACAGACGAGGCTTTCCCGCGGTCGTCCTGGGGACGGCCCTGCTTCTGCTGGCCGGCACGGCCCAGGGCGCGACGGCGGCCACGAACGCCGCCCCGCACCGTCCGTCGGACACTTTCCGTTCGTCGTTCGAGGACGGGGAACCCTCCCCGGACTGGCTGAGCACGGCCGACACGGATGCCGCCGGACACCCGCGCACCTCGGGCGTGGACGGGAGCTACAGCTCGGGCATCCCGGGCAATGTCAGCGACCACGTCACCGATGTACGGGCCAGCGAGGAGAACACCGGCGGCGGGGAGGGCGCGGCGAATCTCGTCGACGGCCTTCCCGGCACGAAGTGGCTCGCCTTCACGCCCACCGCGTGGACGGAGTTCGACCTCGACGCGCCGGCCAAGATCACGCGCTACGCACTGGTCTCGGCCAACGACCACGACGAGCGCGACCCGAAGGACTGGACCCTTCAGGGCTCCACCGACGGCAAGGACTGGAAGACGCTCGACACGCGTTCCGGCGAGTCCTTCGCCAAGCGCGCCGAGACGAAGACCTACGACATCGCGGGCTCGGCGGTCGCCTATGACCACTACCGGCTGGAGTTCACCGCCAACAACGGCGCGGACGACGCGATCCAGCTCGCGGACGTGCAGCTCTCCACGGGCGAGGACGCGCCCGGCCCCAAGAACATGCAGACGCTGGTCGACAAGGGCCCCTCGGGCTCCCCGACGGCCAAGGCGGGCGCCGGGTTCACCGGCAAGCACGCCCTGCGCTACGCGGGCACCCACCAGGCGGACGGCCGGGGTTACGCGTACAACAAGGTCTTCGACGTGAACGTCGCGGTGAAGCGGGACACCGAACTCTCGTACCGCGTGTTCCCCTCGATGCCGGAGACGGACCTCAACTACCCGGCGACGAACGTCTCGGTGGACCTCGCCTTCACCGACGGCACGTACCTGAGCGATCTGGGCGCGCTGGACCAGAACGGGTTCCGGCTCAGCCCCAGGGGCCAGGGCGACTCCAAGTCGCTCTACGTCAACCAGTGGAACGACCGTTCCTCGCAGATCGGCGCGGTCGCCGCCGGCAAGACGGTGGACCGGGTGCTGGTGGCGTACGACGCGCCGAAGGGCAAGGCGAAGTTCCGCGGCTGGGTCGACGACGTCGTCCTCGACAAGAAGGCTCCCCAGGCGCCGAAGGCGCACCTGTCCGACTACGCGCTGACCACCCGGGGCACCAACTCCAGCGGTGACTTCTCCCGGGGCAACGACCTCCCGGCCGCCGCGGTGCCGCACGGCTTCAACTTCTGGACGCCGGTGACCAACGCCGCCTCCACGAGCTGGCTGTACGACTACGCGCGCTCCAACAACGCGGACAACCTGCCCACCATGCAGGCCCTGGCCGCGAGCCACGAACCGAGCCCGTGGATGGGCGACCGGCAGACCTTCCAGGTCATGCCCTCGGCCGCCGCCGGCGCCCCGCCCACCAGCCGTACCGAGCGGGCGCTCCCCTTCCGCCACGAGAACGAGACCGCGAAGCCGTACCTGTACGGAGTCACCTTCGAGAACGGGCTCAAGGCCGAGGTCACCCCGACCGACCACGCGGCGATGATGCGGTTCCGCTTCCCCGGTGACGACGCCTCCGTCGTCTTCGACAACGTCTCCGAGCAGGGCGGACTGAGCCTCGACAAGGAGAAGGGCACCTTCACCGGCTACTCCGACGTCAAGAGCGGGCTGTCGACGGGCGCCACCCGCCTGTTCGTCTACGGCGAGTTCGACGCGCCGGTGAAGTCCGGCGAGTCCTCGGGCGTCAAGGGCTACCTGGGCTTCGACGCCGGCCGCGACCGCACGGTCACCCTGCGGCTGGCGACCTCGCTGATCAGCGTCGACCAGGCGAAGGCCAACCTGGCCCAGGAGATCCCGGCGGGCCGCTCCTTCGACACGGTCACGTCACAGGCGCAGAAGTCCTGGGACGAGATCATGAACGTGATCAAGGTCGAGGGCGCGAGCCAGGACCAGCTCACCACGCTCTACTCCAGCCTGTACCGGCTCTACCTGTACCCGAACTCCGGTTTCGAGAACACCGGTACGCAGAAGCAGCCCAAGTACCAGTACGCGAGCCCCTTCTCGAAGATGACGGGGCAGGACACCCCCACCCACACCGGCGCGAAGGTGGTCGAAGGAAAGCCGTACGTCAACAACGGTTTCTGGGACACCTACCGGACCACGTGGCCGGCGTACTCGCTGTTCACCCCGAAGAAGGCGGGCGAACTGGTCGACGGCTTCGTGCAGCAGTACCGGGACGGCGGCTGGATCTCCCGCTGGTCCTCGCCGGGTTACGCCGACCTCATGACCGGCACCTCCTCGGACGTGGCCTTCGCGGACGCCTACACCAAGGGCGTGGACTTCGACGTGGAGTCGGCGTACAAGGCGGCCCTGAAGAACGCGACCGTCGTACCGCCCTCCTCCGGGGTCGGGCGCAAGGGCATGGACACCTCCCCCTTCCTCGGCTACACCAGCACCGACACCGGTGAGGGCATGTCGTGGGCGATGGAGGGATACGTCAACGACTACGGCATCAGCCGGATGGCGGACGCCCTCTACAAGAAGACGAAGGAAGCGCACTACAAGGACGAGTCCGCGTACTTCCTCAACCGTGCGCAGGACTACGTCAAGATGTTCGACGACAAGGCGGGCTTCTTCCAGGGCAGGGACGCCGCGGGCACGTTCCGGCTCCCGGCCGACAAGTACGACCCGCGGGTGTGGGGTTACGACTACACCGAGACCAACGGCTGGGGTTACGCCTTCACCGCCCCGCAGGACTCCCGGGGCCTGGCCAACCTGTACGGCGGCCGGGACGGTCTGGCCAAGAAGCTGGACACGTACTTCTCGACCCCCGAGACCGCCACGGCGGAGTTCACCGGCTCCTACGGCGGGGTCATCCACGAGATGACCGAGGCCAGGGACGTACGGATGGGCCAGTACGGCCACAGCAACCAGGTCGCCCACCACGCCACGTACATGTACGACGCGGCGGGGCAGCCCTGGAAGACGCAGGAGAAGGTCCGCGAGGTCCTCTCCCGGCTCTACACGGGCAGCGCGATCGGCCAGGGCTACCACGGCGACGAGGACAACGGCGAGCAGTCGGCCTGGTACCTGTTCTCCTCGCTCGGCTTCTACCCGCTCGTGATGGGCGGCGACGAGTACGCGGTGGGTTCCCCGCTGTTCAAGAAGGTGACCCTCACCATGGAGGGCGGTCACAAGCTCGTGATCAACGCCCCGAAGAACAGCACGAAGAACATCTACGTGCAGGGCCTGCGGGTCAACGGCAAGAAGTGGGCCTCCACGGCGCTGCCGCACGAGGTGATCGCCAAGGGCGGCACCCTGGACTTCGACATGGGAGCGAAGCCGTCGAGGTGGGGCACCGGCAAGGGTGACGCGCCGGCCTCGATCACCCAGGACGACAAGGTGGCCGCGCCCCGTTCCGACGTCCTCACGACGGGTCAGGGCCCGCTGACCGACAACACCTCGGCCACCGAGGCCGCCTTCACCTCGGCCGAACTCCCGGTCCAGTCCCCGACGAAGGCGATCCAGTACACGCTCACCTCGTCCGACCACACGAAGGCCCCGGTCGGCTGGACCCTCCAGGGCTCGGCCGACGGCTCCACGTGGCGTGACCTGGACAAGCGTTCCGGCGAGTCCTTCCCGTGGGACAAGCAGACCCGCGCCTTCACCGTCCAGCACCCGGGCAGCTACCAGCACTACCGCCTGGTCCCGGACAGCGGCTCCGAGGGTTCGCGGATCGCGGAGGTGGAACTCCTGTCCTGACCACCGTCCGGGCGGGCAGCCGGTCCGCCCGGGAACGCTGACGTGGGTGTGCCCCCAGCCGTTCGGTGGCGACGGCGCTGCCGTCCCG
>NZ_JBFALS010000008.1:307030-429681 GCF_040656295.1 Streptomyces sp. NPDC049954 | reverse complement strand
TTTGAAGACAGGCCCCAGCGCCCCCCGCCCGTGGCGGCTCCCCGGACATGGCCGGGGAGCCGCCACGGGCGTTCCTGCCGGCCCCCCGGCACGCCGGGCCGGGACCCGTCCGGCGCTCGGTGGTGCGGGCGGCGCGCGGCCGGTAGTGCCCGCCGCGCACGTGGTGGCGCCGGGCCGGCACCGCCCTCAGTGGCGCCGGGCCGATACCGTGCTCTCGACCGCGAACAGCTCCTCCTCGACGTGGTCCAGCGCCACGCGCAGCGCCCCGGTCGCGACGGCCGCCTCCCCGAGGATGGACAGCTCCACCCGGGGGGCGCGCAGGCAGTACTTCTCCAACTGGCGGCGCAAGGGCTCCAGTACGCCGTCCAGACCGGCCGCCCAGCCACCGATGACGACGAGCTCCGGGTCCAGGGCCAGCACCAGGGCCGCGACATCGTGCGTGAGGCGCTGGATGAAGCGGTCCATCGCCGCCCGCGCCCCCGCGTCCCCGCCCCGGGCGAGCGCGAACACCTCGGCCACCGCCCGCTCGTCCAGCGGATGCAGTGGCCGGTCCGTGGTCGAGAGCAGCGTTTCCGGGGTGACCTCCTGGCCCAGCAGGTGCAGCGCGCCGATCTCCCCGGCCGCCCCGCCGAAGCCGCGGTGCAGCCGGCCCCCGATCAGCGAACCCGCCCCCGGGCTCAGCCCCGCGAGCACGAACACCACGTCGTCGCTGTCCTTCGCCGCGCCCTTCCAGTGCTCGGCGACGGCCGCCGCGTTCGCGTCGTTCTCGACCAGCACCGGGCAGCGGAAGGAACGGCGCAGCCGCTCCCCGAGCCGCAGCCCCGTCCACTCCGGCATCGCCGTGCCCAGCCGGACCGTGCCGTCCGCCTCCACGATGCCCGGGCTGCCCACCCCGACCGCGCGCAGCGAACTGCGGGCCACCCCGCACCGTTTCAGCAGTTCGGCGACGGCCCCGCGCAGGCGGTCGATCCGCTCGTCGGCCGCGTCGGAGGCGTCCACGTCCTTCGCCGCGGTGCCCAGAATCCGCCCGTCCAGGTCCGCGAGCATGGCCGCGACCCGGCGCGGACCGATCTCCAGACCCAGCAGGTGCCCGGCCTCGGCGCGGAACCGGAACATCCGGGCCGGCCTGCCCTGCCGGCGTGCACCGCCGTCCTCGGCCGCCGTCTCCACGACCAGCCCGCCGGCCACCAGATCGTCCACGACGCCCTCGACGGTCGGCCGGGACAGCCCGGTGACCCGGGCGATCTCGGTGAGCGTCGTACGGGTCCCGCCGCGCAGCGTGTGCAGCACCACCGCCGAGTTGATCCGCCGCAGCAGCGAGGGATCCCCGCCGGTCAGCTGCCCCAAGGTCCCGTCCTCCCAGCTCGCACGCGTGATGGCCGGATCGTACAAGGCCGGGGGGAGCGCCGGGAGGGTTCGGGGCCGCAGGTACACAGCCCTGTTATCAACGGCGTGACGCACAGCACCCCGGGGGCGGACGATCCTCTTCCGGACGCCACCGCCCGGCGCGGGCCCGGCCTGTGGAAACAGCCGCCGTCCGGGGCGCGGAGATCAGCCCGGGGACACGAACCCCGACTCGTACGCCGCGATCACCGCCTGGGTGCGGTCCCGCGCCCCCAGCTTGGCCAGGACGGCGCTCACATGGCTCTTGACCGTCTCCGACCCGACCACGAGCCGGGCGGCGATCTCCGCGTTCGACAGGCCCCGCGCCATGAGCCGCAGCACCTCCTCCTCACGGCCGGTCAGCTCCGCGCGCTCCATGGCCGTACGCGCCCGCACGTTGCCGTACGTCGCCGCGAGCGCCCGGACGGCGGCCGGGAACAGCAGTGACTCGCCCTCGGCCACCAGCCGCACCGCGTGCACGATCTCGGCGGGCCTGGCCCGCTTCAGCAGGAAGCCGTCCGCGCCCGCGCGCAGCGCCGCGTAGACGTACTCGTCCTGCTCGAAGGTCGTCACGACGATGATCTTCGGCGGGCGGTCCACGAAGGCGAGGACCGCGCGGGTCGCCTCGATCCCGTCCATGAGCGGCATCCGGACGTCCATGGCGACCACGTCCGGCCGCAGCCGGCGCACCAGCGGGACCACCGCCGCCCCGTCCGCCGCCTCGCCCACCACCTCGATACCGGGCTGCGCCTCCAGGACGGCCCGCAGTCCGGCCCGTACCAGCGGCTCGTCGTCCACCAGCAACACCGTCACCGTCGCGCCGCGAGGCGCCTGCCGCGCCCCCTCGGGCACGCCAGGACCCGCACCGCTCAGTCCAGCGGCAGCGACACCCTCACCCGCCACTCGTCCTCCTCCTTGCCTGCCCGCACCACGCCGCCCAGCAGCGCGACCCGCTCCTCGACTCCTCGCAGCCCCGTACCCCCGCCGGGGAAGGGGAGCCTGGCCCCGGGCAGCGGATTGCTGACCTCCAGGGCGAGCGAGTCCGCCACCGCGATCCGCACCCGTACCGGAACCGGGCCCGAGTGCCGCAGCACGTTCGTGAGCGACTCCTGAAGTATCCGGTACCCCTCGCGCGAGACCGTGCCCGGCAGCCGCTCCAGTGCCCCGCTCACCTCCACGTCCACCGAGGCGCCCGCCCCGCGCGCCGAGTCGAACAGGACCTTCGCCTGCTCCAGCGTGGGCCGCCCGCCCCCGCCCTGCCCCGGATCGCGCAACACCCGCAGCACCCGCTCCAGATCGTCCAGCGCCGCCCGCCCGGTCTCCTCGATCGCGGCCAGCGCCCGGTCGGTGAACCCGGCGTCGCCCGCCGTCCGCGCCGCCCCCGCCTGAAGGACGGCGACGGTCAGCGCGTGCCCGATCGAGTCGTGCAGCTCGGCGGCGATCCGGTTGCGCTCCTGCAACTGCTCGGCCCGCGCCTCCAAGGCGGCGAACCGCTGCTGCGGCGAGGGGCCCAGCAGCCGCCCGGCGAGGACCGCCATGACACGGCCCGCGCCCACCACGACCCCGTACAGCGCGAGGAGCGGAACCGGAGTCAGCACCGGCCACCAGCCGCCGTGCGGTACCGGCGGCAACCCCGCCGGCGCGGCACCGGTGAACAAGGCCTGGGCGATGCCGGGCAGATGGACGGACAGGATCGACACCACCGCGCCGGCCACCAGGCGCGTCTCAAGCCACAGCACCAGCCGCCAGCGGTCCCGCGCGCCGCGCGAGGGCGACACGTCGATGTGCGGCCGCGAACCGTCCGGGCCCTGCCGCGCCAGCAGGAAGCGCGCCTGCAACGCCTCGGCGGTACGCATCCCGGGGAACAGCGCGGCGATCGCGAGCGACACCGCGCTCACCGCCGCTGTGGTGAGCGGGTCCGCGAAGACGAACATGAGCAGCGACGGCCACGCGGTCACCATCGCCAGGTGCAGCCAGCGCGCGTACGTCAGCCCGCTGAACGCCGGACGCGCGAAGGAGCGCACCGCGCGCGAGAGGGAGGAGACGGCCATGCCCCCATCATCACCGCGACCGGCGCCCACCGGTTCCCCCGCACGGGGGAGAAGCCGCCCCCGCCCGGGGGAGGCGCCGGGGCCCCGCCGACACGAGGCTGAGGTCATGACCAGCATCGACGTGCACGAGCTGACCAAGGAGTACGGCCGCGTCCGCGCCGTGGAGCGCCTCGACTTCAGCGTCCGCCCCGGCAAGGTGACCGGCTTCCTCGGGCCCAACGGGTCGGGGAAGTCGACCACCCTGCGCCTCGTCCTCGGACTCGACCGGCCCACCTCCGGCACCGCGACCCTCGGCGGTACGCCCTACCACCGGCTGAAGGACCCGCTGCGGCACGTCGGGGCGCTGCTCGACGCCGGCGCCGCGCACCGCTCCCGTACCGCCCGCGACCACCTGCGGGTCCTCGCCGCGAGCAACCGGGTGCCCGAACGCCGGGTCGACGAGGTCCTTGGCCTCGTGGGCCTCGGCGAGGTCGCCCGGCGCCGCGCGGGCTCCTTCTCGCTCGGCATGCGCCAGCGCCTCGGCATCGGCGCGGCCCTCCTGGGCGACCCCGCCGTCCTCATCCTCGACGAACCGTCCAACGGGCTCGACCCCGAGGGCATCATCTGGCTGCGGCACCTGCTGCGCGAACTCGCCGACGAGGGCCGCACCGTCCTCGTCTCCAGCCACCTCATGCAGGAGACCGCGAGCTACGCCGACCATCTCGTGGTGCTCGGCCGGGGCCGGGTGCTGGCCGACACCCCGCTGCGCGACTTCGTCGCAGGCGGGACCCGGCCCGCCGTGCGCTTCCGCAGCACCGACGCGGACCGCCTCGCGCAGGCCCTGCGCGCCCGCGGCCACGAGCCGAGGAGCGAGGCCGACGACGGCACCTGGACCGCCGAGGGCCTGCCGCCCGACGAGGTCGGGACCATCGCCGCCACCGAGGGCATCGGCATCCTCGAACTGAGCGCCGTGGACGGCACCCTGGAGCAGGCGTATCTCGAACTGACCCGCACGGAGACCGAGTACGAGGGCAGCGATCGCGCGTCCGGACCGGCCCGGCAGCGCACCACCGCCCCCACGGACCAGGAGGCCACCTCGTGAGCACCACCACCGCCGCCGTACTGCGCTCGGAGAGAGTCCGGCACGGTTCGCTACCCTCCCTGCGCGCCGGGCTCCTCCTCGTCCCGCTCGTCACGGCCGGATTCGGGGCGCTGGGCGCCGCGAGCGAGGCCGACACCGACCCCCTGTTCAGCGCCTTCTTCGGCGTCCTGTTCGGCCAGGTCGCGGCGCTCGCGCACGGAACCCTCGCGATGACCTCCGACTGCCGGGGCGGCGGACTGCGGATCGCGTTCGCCGCCGTGCCGGAGCGCGGACGCTGGTACGGGGCGAAGATCGCGGTCGTCGGCGCGTACGCGTGCGCCGCCGGACTGCTCGCCGGACTCGCCTCCGCGCTGCTGGGGGCGGCGGTGACCGGGGACGCCTCGGTGGGCCTCGGCTCGGCGGCCGGCTGGCGGGCCACCGTGGGCTGCGCGCTCTACCTGACCCTCGTCACGTGGTGCGCCGTGGGGCTCGCGGCCCTCCTGCGCAGCGGCGTCGCGGTCCTCGGCATCACGGTGCCGCTGCTGCTCCTGCTGCCCTTCGTGATCGGGGACTCGGCCGGTGGCGCCGCCCGGTTCCTGCCCGACCGGGCCGGTCAGCTCGCCCTGCACCTGCATCCGGACGGCGGTCCGCTCGGCCCCTGGACCGGCCTCGGTGTCCTCGCCCTGTGGGCGGCGGCGGCCCTCGCCGCGGGCGGCTGGCGACTGCTGCGCCGGGACGCCTGAGCACGTCGCGCGAGCCCGTGCGAGCAGGACGCCGGCCCCTGTCCCGGGGCGCTGTTCCCGGGACGGGGGCCGCCGGGTTTACTGGAGGCCATGAGCCGCGCGGTACAGCACCTGGAGACCATCGAGTCGCTGTGCGCGCTCCCCTTCCCCCGCGAGCCCGGCCGCACCCCTCACCTCGCCTCCGGCCCCGGTCACCACCTCGCCGTCCTGCTCACGGGCGGCGCGGGGCCGGGAGCGGACGAGGAGCAACGCGAGGTCATCGAAGACCAGTTCGAATCTGAGCGGGACGGGCTCGTGGCGCTGCTTGAGGCGCGGGGCTGGGCGCAGCCGCAGCGGTTCGCGCTGTGGAGCCTCGCCGTGCGTGCCGCGGAGGAACCCGGGGCGGTGCCGACGCCCTGGGCGGAACTCGCGGCGGCCGTGCCGGACCTGTGCCTGTGGCGCCGCGCCGAACGCTGGGCCGGACTGGGCATAGCGCGTACCGGCCCCGAACTCCCGGTACGTCTACTGGCGTTCGTGACCGACGTCGACCCGCCCTGACGCACTGGCTCCCAACCGGCATGGCAGGATGCGGCCTTGGGGATGCCCGCCATGCACCGGCGCGAAGGACCGCCGCCGTGCGCGGGCGCCGGACGACGACGGAGAGGCCGGACGTGAGCGACACCAGTGGACCCGCCCGTACCGCGGACAAGGAGGGCCAGGCTGCCGGAACGGCCCACAACGCCCGTGTGTGGAACCACTGGCTGGGCGGCAAGGACCACTATCTGGTCGACGAGCGGGTCGGCGACAGCATCACCGCGATGTACCCGAGCATCGGCGAGGTGGCGCGCGCGGACCGCGCCTTCCTGCGCCGTGCGGTCACCCATCTGACCGCCGAGGCGGGGCTGCGGCAGTTCCTCGACATCGGCACCGGACTGCCGAGCGCCGACAACACCCACGAGGTCGCCCAGCGCACAGCGCCCGAGGCCCGCGTCGTCTACGTCGACAACGACCCGATGGTGCTGACCCACGCGCGGGCCCTGCTGGCCGGGGCGCCCGAGGGCGTCACCCGGTACATCGACGCCGACGCCCGTGAACCCGAGGCGATCCTGGAACAGGCCGCCAGCAGCCTGGACCTCGGCCGGCCGGTCGCCCTCATGCTCCTGGGCATCCTCAACTTCGTGCCCGACACCGACGAGGCCCGCCGTATCGTCCGCACCCTCCTGGACGCCCTGGCCCCCGGCAGTCACCTCGTCCTGACCCACCCGACGCTCGAACTCGGCGGTGCCGGCAACATCGAGGCGATGGCCTTCTGGAACGAGCACGCGACCCCGCCGATCACGGCCCGTACCGGCGCCGAGATCGCCTCCTTCGCCGAGGGCCTGGAACTGCTGCCCCCGGGGCTCGTCTCCTGCGTCCACTGGCGCCCCGAGCCGACCCCGGACGGCACCCCGCCTCGTCAGGTCGCCCAGTACGGGCTGGTGGCCCGCAAGAGCTGAGACGAGGGCCCACCGGAGATTGTGCCGAAGGCGGGGGAGCCGGCCGCTCAGTCCTCCGCCTCGACCGCCGCCCGCAGCCGCCCGTACTCCTCGGCCATCGTCGCGAGCGACCAGTGGGCGTTGAGACCACTGGGATTGGGCAGCACCCACACCCGGGCGCCGCCTATGTCCGTCTCCTGCGGGCCGATCCGCGCGTGCCGGTCGCCGAACGCGACACGGTAGGCGCTGATCCCGACGACGGCGAGCCACCGGGGCCGGTACCGCGCCACCTTCGCGGTCAGCGCGCGGCCGCCCTCGCGGTACTCCTGCGCACTCAGTTCGTCGGCCCGGGCGCTCGCCCGCTCCACGACGTTGGTGATGCCGAGCCCGTACGACAGCAGCGACTCCTGCTCGTCCGGGCGCAGTCGGCGGGGGGTGAAACCGGATGCGTGCAGTACCGGCCAGAAGCGGTTGCCCGGACGGGCGAAGTGCTGGCCCTTCACCGCCGAGAGCAGACCGGGGTTGATCCCGCAGAACAGCACCCGCAGCCCCGGCGCCAGCACGTCCGGGACGAGCCGGCCGCGCGCGGCGGCCAGCTCCTCGGGGGACGGACGGGACGGGCTCAGAGGATCGCTCCGGGCGTGTAACCGGCCGCCTCCGGACGCTGCTTCACGACCGCCTCGACGCGCGCGACCACGGACGCGACCTGGTCGGCGGCGGCGCCGGTGAAGGACAGCTTGTCCGCCATCAGCCCGTCCAGCTCCGAACGGTCCAGCGGGATACGGGAGTCGGCGGCCAGCTTGTCGAGCAGGTCGTTGCGCTCGGCGCCCCGCTCGCGCATCTCCAGCGCCGTGGACACCGCGTTCTCCTTGATCGCCTCGTGGGCGATCTCGCGGCCCACGCCGGCCCGCACCGCGCCCATGAGGACCTTGGTGGTCGCGAGGAACGGCAGGTAGCGGTCCAGTTCGCGGGCGACGACGGCCGGGAAGGCGCCGAACTCGTCGAGCACCGTGAGGAAGGTCTCCAGCAGCCCGTCCAGCGCGAAGAAGGCGTCCGGCAGCGCGACCCGGCGCACCACCGAGCAGGACACGTCGCCCTCGTTCCACTGGTCGCCCGCCAGCTCACCGGTCATCGAGGCGTAGCCGCGCAGGATCACCATCAGGCCGTTGACCCGCTCGCAGGAGCGCGTGTTCATCTTGTGCGGCATCGCCGAGGAACCCACCTGGCCCGGCTTGAAGCCCTCGGTGACCAGTTCGTTGCCGGCCATCAGCCGGATCGTCTTCGCCGTCGAGGAGGGCGCCGCCGCGAGCTGCACGAGGGCCGTCACCACCTCGTAGTCCAGCGAGCGCGGGTAGACCTGGCCGACCGAGGTGAACACCTGGCCGAAGCCGAGGTGCCCGGCGATCCGCTCCTCCAGCTCCGCGAGCTTGGCCGCGTCACCGCCCAGCAGGTCCAGCATGTCCTGAGCGGTGCCCACCGGGCCCTTGATGCCGCGCAGCGGGTAGCGCTCCAGCAGCTCCTCGACCCGCCCGTAGGCCACGAGCAGTTCGTCGGCGGCGCTCGCGAACCGCTTGCCGAGGGTCGTCGCCTGGGCCGCCACGTTGTGCGAACGGCCCGCCATGACCAGCTCGCCGTACTCCCCGGCGAGCTTCCCGAGCCGGGCGAGGACCGCCACCGTGCGGTCGCGCACCAGCTCCAGGGACAGCCGCACCTGAAGCTGCTCGACGTTCTCGGTGAGGTCCCGCGAGGTCATGCCCTTGTGCACCTGCTCATGCCCGGCGAGGTCGTTGAACTCCTCGATGCGGGCCTTCACGTCGTGCCGGGTGATCTTCTCGCGTTCGGCGATGGAGGCGAGGTCCACGGTGTCCAGGACCCGCTCGTAGTCCTCGATCGCCCCGTCGGGCACCTCGATGCCGAGGTCCTTCTGCGCCCGCAGCACGGCGAGCCAGAGCCGGCGCTCCAGCTTCACCTTCTGCTCGGGCGACCAGTACGTGGCCAGCTCGGTGGAGGCGTAGCGGCCTGCCAGGACGTTCGGGATACGGGGCTTCGCAGTCACGTTGACGCAGTCTACTGGCGGTTCGCGCAGACCGGCGCCGCACCCCTGTTCGGAGGAAGCTACGAAGAGGCCGGAGGCGCGAGGGCACCGGTCACCTCCAGCGGTCCGGCCGGCCCGTTCCGCGCGCCCGCTCACTCGGACCGGTGCGGCCCCTCGGCCGAGACCACCCGCATGTCCGCGTACGGCAGCAGCTCGGGGCGTTTCGCGGCCCGGCCGTCACCGGAGGAGCGGCCCGTGAGACGGCGCCCTATCCACGGCAGCAGGTGGGCGCGGGTGAAGCTGAGATCGGCGGCTCTGCGGCTCACCCAGGCCGGCGGGAGGGCGGGCGGCAGCGGCCGGTCCCAGTCCTCCTCGGCGTCGAGGCCGAGCGCCTGCCACACGGCCTCGGCCACCCGCCGGTGCCCCTCGGCGGTCAGGTGCAGCCGGTCCACGCCCCACAGCCGCGGATCGGCGAGCGCCGTGGAGCCGTACAGGTCGACGACGACCGCGCCGTGCCGGGCCGCCAGTTCGTCGATGCACGCGAACAGCGCCTCCATCCGCGGCCGGAACTTGTCCAGCACCGGGCCCTGGCGGCCGGGGCTGCGCATGAGGACGAGCCGCTCGCACGAGGGGGCGAGGGTTTCCACGGCCTCCTCCAGCAGACCGCGCACCCGCCCCATGTCGACCTTGGGGCGCAGGGTGTCGTTCAGTCCGCCGACCAGCGTCACGACGTCCGCGCGCATCGCGGCGGCCGGTCCCACCTGCTCCTCGACGATCTGCCCGATGAGCTTGCCGCGCACGGCGAGGTTCGCGTACCGGAACCGTGGGGTGCGCTCGGCGAGCCGGGCGGCGAGCAGGTCCGCCCAGCCCCGGTAGGAACCGTCGGGCAACTGGTCCGACATGCCCTCGGTGAAGCTGTCCCCGACGGCGACCAGGCTGGTGTAAGAGGCATTGATCGACATGGCGAGAGCGATGGTAACCCGGGCACCGCCCGGCCGGAGAGGCCGTGACGCCGGGCGTCCGTTGTGGCAGGCTGCGGCGCGCCCCCGCCCCGGGGGACGTGCTGACGGAGGAGAACCATGAACGACACCAGCGGATTCCAGGACGTCTCGCCCACCACCCTCGCGGACCTGCTGGAGAGCGAGCAGGTCATGGACCCGGGCATCCGCTCCCTGTGGGAGCCCGTGCCGCACGTCGCGGGACCGGCCTACACCGTCCGCTGCCCGGCCGGTGACAACCTGATGCTGCACGCCGCCGTCCACCGGGCCGAGCCCGGATCGGTTCTCGTGGTCGAGGCGGGCGACGCGGACTTCGCGCTCGCCGGGGGCAACGTGTGCGCCGTCGCGCGGCGCAGGGGCATCGTGGCCCTCGTGACCGACGGGGTGATCCGCGACCTCGCCGAGGTCCGCGCCATGGGCTTCCCCGTGTTCGCGCGGGGCGTCGTGCCGAAGCCGGGCCGGAAGGAGGCCGTGACCCCGCTCGGCGCCGAGGTGTGCTGCGGAGGTGTGCGGGTGAGCGCCGGGGACGTCGTGGTCGCCGACGAGGAGGGGATCGTCGTCACCCCGCGCGAGCGCGCCGAGAAGGTGTTCGCGGCGGCGCGCGCGAAGGCGGCCAAGGAGGCGGCGGAGACCCTCGACGCGTGGGAGGAGGACCACCGCCGCCGGATCGACAAGATCCTCGCCGAGCGGGGTTTCGAGGGCTGAGACGGGGCCGCCGGGCGGGGGAATGGGCGACGGCCCGGCGGACGGGGCCGCCCCGAGTGCGAGGCCCGGCCCACCGGGCGGTGGTCAGCCGCTCACCGGCTCCCGAGGATCGTGAGGTCCCGGGTTTCCTTGATCTCGGCCCCCGGCCCCAGCGGTCTCGTCCCGGCGCCCGAACAGCTCCCGCAGGACGTCCTCCATCGTGACCAGCCCCGCGAGCCGCCCGTCCGCGCCGAGGACGGCCGCGAGGTGGGCGCTGCTGCCCCGCATCGCCGTCAGGACCTCGTCGAGCGGTGTGCTCTCGCCGACCCGCGCGATCGGGCGCACCTCCCGCAGCGCGAACGGCAGGTCGGCGGGGCGGGCCTCCAGCGCGTCCTTGACGTGCAGGTACCCGATGATGCGGCGCGCGTCGTCCACGACCGGGAACCGCGAGTACCCGCAGCCCGCGGCCAGTTCGGTCAGCCGCTCGGGCGTCACGCCGAGCCGTGCGTACACGACCCGCTCCAGGGGCAGTACGACGTCCCGCACCGGTCTGCGGCCGAGCTCCAGGGCGTCGTTCAGGCGTTCGCCGGCCCGCGCGTCCAGCAGTCCCGCCGCGCGGGAGTCGCGGACCAGGCGGGCCAGTCCGTCGTCCGAGAACGCCGCCGCGACCTCGTCCTTCGGCTCGACGCGCAGTAGCCGCAGCAGGCCGTTGGCCACCGCGTTCACCGAGAGGATCAGCGGGCGCAGCGCGCGCGTCAGCGACACCAGCGGCGGTCCGAGCCACCGGGCGGCGCGCACGGGGTCGGCGAGGGCGAGGTTCTTCGGGATCATCTCGCCGAGCAGCATGTGGAGGTACGTCGCGAGAGCCAGCGCGAGGACGAAGGCCAGCGGGTGCACCAGCCCGCGCCCCACGCCCACCGCGCCGAACACCGGCTCCAGCAGGTGCGCGACGGCGGGTTCGGCGACGATGCCGAGCACGAGCGTGCACAGCGTGATGCCGAGCTGGGCCGCCGCCATCAGGGCGGACACGTGCCGCAAGCCCCACAGCACGCGTACGGCCCTGCGGTCGCCGTCCTCGGCGTACGGCTCCACCTGGGAGCGGCGCACTGAGATCAGCGCGAACTCGGCGCCGACGAAGAAGGCGTTGGCGAGGAGCGTCGCGAGGCCGATGAACAACTGCACGAGCGTCATCGGGTTCCCTCCGGCGCGGTGGCGCGGTCGGCGGTCGCGGCGGGGGCGGCCGGTGGGCCGGTCAGCGCGACGCGGCTCGCACGCCGGCCGCTCGCCCCGGTCACCTCAAGGCGCCAGCCGTCCAGCTCCACCCGGTCCCCCTCGGCCGGGATACGGCCCAGTTCCGCCGCGAGCAGCCCGGCCAGCGTCTCGTACGGGCCCGGCGGCAGCCGCAGCCCGAGGGCCGCGAGCCGGTCGGCGCGCACCGAGCCCTCGGCGGTCCAGCGGGGCCGCCCCGCCGGGCCGGTGTCCTCGACGACGAGTTCGGGGGACTCGCGCGGATCGTGTTCGTCGCGGACCTCGCCGACGACCTCCTCGACGATGTCCTCCAGGGTGGCGACCCCCGCCGTACCGCCGTACTCGTCGATGACGACGGCCATCGTGCTGCGACCGGTCAGCCGGTCGAGCAGCCGGTCGACGCCCAGCGACTCGGGCACCAGCAGCGCCTCCCGCATCAGCTCTCCGGCCCGCACCGCGCCGCGCCGCGCCGCCGGAACCGACAGGACGTCCTTGACGTGCACGATGCCGACGACCGAGTCCAGGCCGTTCCGGTGCACCGGGAAGCGGGAGAGTCCGGTGCGCCGGGCGGCCGTCACCACATCCGCGCAGCTCGCCGCCGCCTCCAGGGCCACGACGCGCACGCGCGGAGTCATGACGTTCTGCGCCGTCAGGTCGGCGAGACTCAGCGTCCGCACGAACAGCTCGGCCGTGTCGGCCTCCAGCGTGCCCTCCCGCGCGGAGTGCCGGGCGAGCGCCGCCAGTTCCCTCGGGCCGCGCGCGGAGTCCAGCTCCTCGGCCGGGGTCAGCCCGAAGCGGCGTACGACCCTGTTCGCCGTGTTGTCGAGGTGCTTGATGAAGGGGTGGAGGGCCAGGCTGAACACCCGCAGGGGGCCGGCCACCCGCAGGGCGACCGGGAGCGGCGCGGAGATCGCCAGGTTCTTCGGCACCAGTTCGCCCACGACCATCAGGAACAGCGTCGACAGGGCCGTACCGAGGACCAGGGCGATCGTGGCGGAAGCGCCCCCGGACAGCCCGGCCGCACCGAGCGGGCCGGAGAGCAGGCGGGCGACCGAGGGCTGCGCGAGCATCCCGATGACCAGGTTGGTGACGG
The DNA here is from genome assembly GCF_040656295.1 of Streptomyces sp. NPDC049954. NCBI lineage: Bacteria > Bacillati > Actinomycetota > Actinomycetes > Kitasatosporales > Streptomycetaceae > Streptomyces > Streptomyces sp. NPDC049954. The sequence continues at coordinate 416,932 of NZ_JBFALS010000008.1, read as the reverse complement.
TGATGCCGAGCTGTGCCCCGGAGAGCTGGAAGGTGAGGTTCCTGACCGCCTTGAGCGCCCCGGCGGCGCCGCGGTCGCCGCGCTCGACGGCCGCCTCCAGGTCACCCCGTTCGACGGTGGTCAGGGAGAACTCGGCGGCGACGAAGGCACCGCAGGCCAGGGCCAGCAGCACGGCGGCGCCGAGCAGGAGGAGTTCGGTGATCATCGGGACGGCTCCGTGCGCTCGGAAGCGGAGGGAGCGCAGGACACGGGCACATGCGCGCGGGGGCGCGGACTGGGAGGCTCGCCCATGGGCGGACGCTCACACCTTTCGTCTGGGGAAAGCGATGGTCAGCCCAGAGTAAAGGAAAAGCAAAGCAGACGCTGCTGTGATCCCGGCTACGGTGCCGACAGGCCGGCTCGGCCCCGGCGCCCGACGTCTTGACGCGGCCCGCCCCCGCGCCGGCCGTCAGTGAACCTCGCCGTCTGCCGGGCGACTCTCCCGGAGCGGCTTCACCCACCGGTTCCACTGCGGCTGCGGTGCGTACCCGGCCGCTCGCCACGCGTGGTGCGCCCGTTCGTTCCCGGTCAGGACCATCGCGTCCCCGCGCCGCCCGCCGAGCGCGACGAACCGCTCCTCGGCCGCCGCCAGCAGGGCCGTGGCCACGCCCCGGCGCCGCTGCTCGGGCGCCACGGCCAGGCGGTACAGGTGGCAGCGCCATCCGTCGAAACCGGCTATCAGGGTGCCCGCGAGCACCCCCGCGCGCTCGGCGAGGAGCAGCGCGCCGGGGTCCCGCGCAAGCAGCCGCTCCAGCCCCTCGCGGTCGTCGCTGATACTCGTCCCCTCGGCCGCCGTGCGCCAGAACCGCAGGACGGCGTCGAGGTCGGACCCGGTCGCGGCGCGCAGGTGAAGATCGCTCATGGCCCGCAGCCAAGCACGGCGCGCGCCCCGGCCGCGAGGGATTTCCGGTGGAGCGGTGCCCGGGCGGGCAGACCGCCCCACCGGGAGAGGGCGCCGCTCCTAGGCGGGCGGGGTGAGGCCCGCGAAGTACCGCAGCGCCTCGAAGTCGTCCACCGCCTCGCGGCTCACCACCGCGTCGAGCGAGGCCCCCTGGAGCAGCCGTTTCACCGGGACCTCCAGTTTCTTCCCGGTCCTGGTGTGCGGCAGGGCCGGCACCGCGTGGATGGTGTCGGGCACGTGGCGCGGCGAGGCGTGGGTGCGGATCGCGGAGCTGATCCGCGTGCGGAGTTCGTCGGTCAGTTCGTGGCCGGGCTCCATGACCACGAACAGCGGCAACCAGTAACCGCCGTCGGGGAGTTCCGCGCCGATGACGAGGCTCTCCCGGACGAAGGGCAGTTCGTCGACCACGGCGTAGACGTCGGCGCTGCCCAGGCGCACGCCGTGCCGGTTGAGCGTCGAGTCCGAACGCCCCGACACGATCACGCTGCCCCGCGAGGTGCGGGTCATCCAGTCCCCGTGCCGCCACACGCCGGGATACGCGCCGAAGTAGGCCTCGCGGTAGCGGCTGCCCTCGGGGTCGTTCCAGAACCGGACCGGCATCGAGGGCATCGGACGGGTCACGACGAGTTCCCCCACCTCGTCGACGACCGGACGCCCGTCCCCGTCCCAGGACTCCAGGGCGACCCCGAGCATCGGCGCGGAGATCTCGCCCGGCCACACCGGGGTGCTGGGCGCGCCGCCCGCGAACCCGCTGACGATGTCGGTGCCGCCGCTCGTGGACGCGACCTGGACCGCGGGGCCCACGTGGTCGCGCACCCACAGATACGGCTGCGGCGGCAGCGGGGCGCCCGTCGAGCCGAGCACCTTCAGCGCGGACAGGTCGAGGTCCCGGCCCGGTTCGAGGCCCGCCCGGGCCGAGCCCAGCAGGAAGCCGGGGCTCACCCCGAGCACGGACACCCGGTGCTCGGCGGCGAGTTGCCACAGGCGGTCGGGGCCCGGGTGGGTGGGGCTGCCGTCGTAGAGGACGACGGTCGCCCCGACCAGCAGGCCCGAGACCACCATGTTCCACATCATCCAGTTGGTGGTGGTGTACCAGAGGAACCGCTCGTCGGGCCCGAGGTCGAGGTGCAGGCCCAGCAGCTTGTGGTGGTCCAGCAGGACCCCGCCGTGCCCGTGCACGATGCCCTTCGGGGTGCCCGTGGTGCCCGAGGAGAACAGCACCCACAGCGGGGCGTCGAAGGGCACCTGGGCGAAGACCGGCTCCTCGTGCCCGGACACGGCCCGGTCCCAGTCCGTGGCCGTCTCCTGGGGGGCCTGCGGCAGTCCGAGACACGACACCCGCACCGTGTGACGCACCGTCGGCAGGGCCTGGCGCAGCTCCTCCGTCTCCGCGCGCCGGTCGTGCTCCCTGCCGTTCCACCGGTAGCCGTCCGCCGCGAACAGGACGACCGGTTCGAGCTGCCCGAAGCGCGCCGCCGCACCCGAGGCCCCGTAGTCCTGTCCGCAGGCCGACCACACCGCGCCGATGCTGACCGTCGCGAGGAAGGCGACGACCGCGTGCGTGGTGTTGGGCAGGTAGCCGACGACCCGGTCGCCCTCCACCACTCCCTGCCGGCGCAGCCATGCGGCGAGCGCGCCCACCTGCTCGCGCAGCCTCGCGCGGCTCGTGCGCACGGTCGCGCCGTCCTCGGTCACGGACACGATCGCGGGCTCCTCGCCCGTACCCGCCCGCAGTGCGTGCTCCGCGTAGTTGAGCCGTGCCCCGGCGAACCACCGGGTGTCCGGCATCGGCGCCTCGTCGAGGACCTCGGTGTACGCGCCCGTCGAGCTGATGCCGAAGAAGTCCCACACCGCCGACCAGAAACCCGGCAGGTCACCGACCGACCACTCCCACAGGGAGGTGTAGTCGGCGTGCCGGACGCCGGTGCGCGCGGCGACGAACTCCGTGAACCGGGCGAGCCGGGAGCCGGCCACCCGGTCCGGATCGGGGGACCAGACCGGAGCCGGGTCCGTCCGCGGGGCCGGCCCCGCGCCCGTCGTCGAAGATCCCTCGGAGGGAAGAAGATCCATGGTGTTCTCCTACTTCACCGGGCCGGAGTGGGCGCCGGTCATGAGTTCGGCGAGGTCCTCGGGGGCGAGGAAGGAGGGCGGCGGGGGCGGGCCCCAGGCCCACAGCGCCTTCGCCCCCTCCCACACGCCCGGCTTCCACAGCGCGTCGTCCACGATGCAGTCGAGGTCGGAGTAGTACTCCGAGAACGTGCCCGCCGGGTCCTTCAGGTACCAGAAGAAGTTGGAGCCGATGAAGTGCCGGCCGAGCCCCCAGGTATGCCGCCCGGGATCGGCCTCCAGCATCGCGCTCGCCCCGCGCCCCACCTCGTCCACGTCGTCGACCTGCCAGGAGGTGTGGTGCAGGAAGGCCACCGGCGCCTGCTGCACCAGCACGTTGTGGTGGTCCGTCGAGCAGCGCATGAACGCCGCCAGGCCCGGCACCGTGTCGCTCACCTTGAAGCCGAGACCCGCCTGGAAGAAGCGCTGGGAGAACTCCTGGTCGGTGGAGCCGAGTACGACGTGGCCCAGCTTGCGGGGGCGGACCGGGCCCGGGCGCAGGATGCCGGGCGCGCGCGCCTCGCGGCGCGCGTCCACCCCCGGGCCGTTGTACGCCGGGACCGCGGCCGGCTCGGGCCGCAGCCTCGGGGCGATCTCGACCCGCACCACCACCTCGGTGCCCGGGTCGGTGGCCGAGACGCTCGTCGCGGTGCGCTCGGCGCGCACCCCGAGCCGCGCGAGCGAGGCCGCCACCCGGTCCAGGTCGTCGGGGTCGTCGGCGCCGACGCCCAGCTCCACCAGCCGGCGCCGGGCCGTGCGTACGAGGCGCAGTTGCTCCCCGCCGTCCACTGTGGACAGGACAGGTCCCCGGCCCGGGGCCGCGGCTGCCTCCGGGGCGGGGCTCGCGCTCCCGCCCGCGGTCAGGCCGAAGTCCGTGTAGTAGGAGGCGGTCTGCTCGACGTTCGGCACGCCCATGACGATCTGGGTCAAACGATGCAGAGACATGGTTCTGGCTCTCCTCGGGCGGGCTGGTTCCCGCGGCGACAGGTCGGAGGAGTGCGCCACGCGTGCCGGAACGGCCCGGGGCGGCGCTGCCCTCCGCAACGCAGTGTTCACCTGAGGTATCGCGAAAGCAATAGATTAACGATATTTAACGGCGGTAGCGTTCCGCTGGTACTCTGCGTCACCATGGCGGAGGAGAAGGCGACGCGAGCAGGCACGGTCTACGCCCATGTCCGGGAGGACATCTTCCAGGGGGTGCTGTGCCCCGGGCAGCGGCTGCGCCTGGTCGAACTGGCCCGGCGCTTCACGGTCAGCCAGTCCGTCGTCCGCGAGGCCCTCACCCGGCTCTCCGCGCAGGGACTCGTGGTGGCCACCCCCCAACAGGGCTTCAGCGTGGTCCCGTTGTCGCTCAAGGACCTCAACGACCTCACCGAGGCCCGTGTCGAGATCGAGGCCATGGTGCTGCGCCTGGCCGTAGCCCGGGGCGACCTGCGCTGGGAGGCGGCGGCCGTCGCCGCCCACCACCAGCTCGGCGGTACCCCGGCCGTCCTGCCCGACGGCACCCTGAGCGGTGCGTGGTTCACCGTCCACGAGCACTTCCACCGCACCCTGCTCGAAGGCTGCGGCAACGACCGGCTGCTGGCCACCGCGATGTCCCTGCGCGACGCGGCGACCCTGTACCGCCGCTGGTCGCGCCCGCTCGGGCATGACGACGACCGCGACGTGACCCGCGAACACCAGGAGCTGCTCGACGCCGTCCTCGCGCGCGAACCGGACCGGGCCGCACACGTACTGACCCGGCACATCGACCGGACCTCGGCCGCCCTGCGGGCCGTCGTCGAGGACGGGACGGGGCTCGGCAGCCTCTGAGACCTCCTGCGGACGGACCGGAAGGAGCACGCCATGCACGGTGCGGGAGAAGGCCACCGCGAAGCGGGCGGTACGCAGCCGCCCGGGACGACACCGGGCGCGGTCGGGGGCCACTGGCTCAGGCGGCTCGTGCCCGACCGGGCCGCGCGCGAGCTGGTCCCCGCCAGCTCCCCCGAAACGATCGCCGCGACCACGGCCTGCCTCGGCCCGGAACCCGTCGCCTGGGCGGTCGGAGTCGGCCACGCCATGGCCGTCGACATCATGCGCCGCGTCCCCGAACTCGGCCCCGGGGAAGGGCCGTTCCAGACCCTGCGGATGGGGACCGAGTCCGCGACCCTGCGCGCCCTGCTGCTCCTGCACGACCCGGCCGCCGCGGGCCCCGTCACCGATGAGGCGCTCCAGGGCGACCGCGACTTCGTACGGCGCGGCATCGCCCTCGACAAGGTGCTGCGCGGCATCCGGCTCGGTCATGCCGAGATGGTCCACGCCCTCCTGGCCGCCTGCGAACGGCTCGCACCACCCGACCGGCGCGCCGAGGAGATGCGTCAACTCTCCGACACCCTCTTCGACTTCATCGACGGCTTCTCCTCCCGGATGACCGAGGAGTACCTCGCCGAGCACGACCGCTGGATCACCAGCAGCGCCGCCGCCCGGCAGGAGACCGTCCGCTCGATCCTCGCCGGGGACCCCCTGGACGCCGAGGCCGCTGCCCGGGTCCTCGGCTACCCGCTCACCGCGGAACACCTCGCGATCACCGCCTGGTGCGATCCGGCCGCCGGACCGGAGACCGGCGAACTCCAGCACCACGCCGTCGAGTTCCTGCGCGGGCGCGGCTGCACCACGACTCTTGTGGTACCCACGGGCCGTACCGGCCTGTGGGCGTGGGGCGCACCGCCGGCCGAGGGCCCGAGCCCGGACGTGACGGCCCCGGGACCCGAGTGGTTCCACCTCGCCTGCGGAGCACCCGGACTCGGGGTCGCGGGATTCCGGCAGTCCCACGAACAGGCCCTGCGCGCCGCCCGCGTCGCCGGGCTCAACCCCCGCCCGGGCGGCGGCGTGACCGACTACGGCGAAGTGGAGGTGGTCGCCCTCATGAGCAACGACCTGCCCGCCGTACGGCAGTTCGTGCACAGCGAACTGGGCCCGCTGGCCGAGGACACCTCGCACGCCGAACAACTCAGGGAGACGCTGCGGCACTACCTGGCCGGAGAGCGCAGCCTGCTGACGGCCGCCGCGCACATGCACGTCGCCCGCAACACCGTCACCTACCGGGTCAAGAGAGCCCAGCAACTGCTCGGACACGACATCTCCCACCGGCGCTTCGAGGTGCACGCCGCCCTCGCGGCCGCGCACGTGCTCGGCCCCGCGGTGCTGCGGCCGGCGGCCGGCTCCCCGCACACCACCGGCCGCCCGCCCGCCACGAGGCTCAGATCAGCGGAGTGACCTGCTCCTCGATCCCCAGCAGCGCACGCCCGTACAGCTCCTGGGCGATCGCCGGGTTGATCACCGCGTGCCGGCTCCCGGTCTCCTGATCACGCCACACGCGCTGCAGCGGACTCACCTCGGCGAAGCTGCCCGCCCCCTGCACACTCAGCAGCAGATCGAGCGCCTCACGCGAGCGCCGCGCCACGTACCCGGTGTCCATCCGCACCCGGGCCCGCGTCACGAGCGGCATGTACTCCTCGGCCGCGGCCCACCTGTCGATGTCGTCGGCCGCCCGCATCAGGTGCAGCTCGGCCGTGTCGACGAGCTGCGTCGCCTCGGCGAACTGGATCTGCGTGCTGGGGGAGTGGTCGGCGCGCTCGTAGAAGGTGTACGAGATGCCCTTGCCCTTGGCGAGGGAGCCGCGCACGATGTCCAGACCGGCGCGGGCCAGGCCCACCTGCGGACCGCCCAGCACGAGGGCGAGCACCGGGACGAGGGCCGAGCGGTACAGCGTCTCCCCCGTGTGCTCGGTCGGGTACTCGCCCTGCACGGCCCGCGTCATCGACATGATCCGGTGCGCGGGCACGAACACCTCGTTGGCGACCAGGGTGTTGCTGCCTGTGCCGCGCATCCCCGCGACGTACCACGTGTCCTCGACCGACAGCTCGGACAGCGGGATCAGCGCCACGCCCTGGTCGGTCTGCTCACCGGACTCGTCCACGACCGGCACCCCGAGAGTGGCCCACTGCGCGTGCAGACACCCGGAGGCGAAGCCCCACTTGCCGGTCACCACCAGACCGCCCGCCACGGCCCTGCTCTTCGCGGTGGGCGCCAGGACCCCGCACACCCGGGCCTGCGGATCGGCCCCCCACACCTCCTGCTGGGCCCGCTCGGGGTACAGGGCCGTCAGCCAGTTGCACACGTTGATCAACGTCGCCACCCAGGCCGTCGAACCGCAGCCCCGGCCCAGCTCCGAGGAGACCTTGAGGAACGTACGGAAGTCCGCCTGCGCCCCGCCGAACCGGCGCGGCACGGTGAGGCCGAACAGCCCCGCCTCCGTCAGCGCGGCGATGTTCTCCTCCACGACCCTGCGCTCGTCCTCGGTACGGGCGGCGTTGGCGCGCAGCAACGGAACCAGGGCGGCGGCCCGTCCGGCCGGGTCCTGGGCCGTTCGCGGGGATTCCGTCACGGTGGTGCTCATGGGTTCCTCCAGTGGGCGACGTGAGCTGTGGCCCAGCTCACGGTGCGGGTGCCGTTCCAGGGATTCCACGCCACCGCCGACCGGGTGTCGTGGTGCCCGGACAGCAGGATCGCGACCGGTGCTTGGGCCCGCAGCCCAAACACCGGCCCGTTTGGGCCCCGGGGCCACATCCGGGCGCCGCTCCTGCCCGCCCGGACCATGGCCGGCCGCCCCCGGCCCTGGCTTCACTCGTGCGCACAGGTCCCGTCCGGGCCCGCCGCGCACCGCGGCATCCGCCCGCGGTCAGGGACGGGACCGCCCACCTCACCCGCACGCGAGCCACCCGGAGGCCGTCATGCCCGCACCCGCCACCACCGCGCCGGCGGAGCCCGCCCACGGCTTCGGCCCCGCCGAGTACCGCAAGGTGCTCGGCCGGGTACCCACCGCCGTCAGCGTCGTCACCGCGTCCACCCCCGACGGGCCCGTCGGCGTCACCGTCGGCAGTTTCACCTCGGTGTCCCTGCAACCACCGCTCGTGATGTTCTTCTGCGACCTGGCCTCGACCAGCGCCGCCGCCGTCGCCCGGGCCGGCCGGTTCTGCGTCAACGTCCTGGCCGAGGACCAGCGGCAGCAGTGCCAGGCCTTCGCGAGCCGCACCGGGGACCGGTTCGCCTCCTGCTCCTGGGAGACCGGGGCGGACGGGGCCCCGCACATCGAGGGCTGCCTCGCCTGGATCGACTGCGAGGTCGAGAACACCTTCCCGGCCGGGGACCACATCGCGGTCCTCGGCCGGGTACGGCGCCTGCGCGCGGCCACGACGGAGCACAAACCGCTGGTCTTCTACGGGGGCCGGCTCGGCCGGCTCGACCCCGCGCCCCTGCGGCACGCCCCGACCGCACCGTTCGGCTGGTGGGACGCCGGGATCTGACCGCCCCGGCGGCGCCGCTTCGGCGGGAGGTGGTCAGCGAGGCCCGTCGAGGAGCCCCGGCAGCAGGCGCGTGGCGTTGCGCGTGGTCAGGGCGCGCCACGTGTCGCCGTCCGGCTGCACGGCGGCGTCGACGGACCTCACCTGGGCGAGGGCGCCGGCCGCCGGGGTCCAGCAGTAGTCGCTGCCGTACAGCACCTGCGCACTGCCGAAGGCCGAGACCAGCGCGGGGACCTGGTTCGGGAAGGGCGTGCCGGCGATGTCGAACCACAGCCGGCCGACCTGCTCCTGGACACGCGGCACGTCCGCGGAGCCGCCCATGAACCCCGAGCGGAACAACTCCATGCGGTCCGCGAGCAGCGGCAGCGTCCCGGCGCCGTGCGTGAACAGCCACTGGATGCCCGGGTAGCGGGTGAGGACCCCGTTGAAGACCAGGTCGCTCACGGTCCGCGTCGAGTCGAAGATGAACTCCAGCATCGGCCGGGGACGCCCCAGCGACACGGCCTCGGCGCAGGACGGCGAGGTGGGGTGGACGAAGACGACGGCCCGGCGGCTGTCCAGCTCCGCCCACAGGGGCTCGAAGTCGGGGTGGCCGAGGTAGCGGCCCCCGGCGTTCGACTCCAGGGTCACACCGTCACTGCCCAGCGTGTCCAGGGCGTGGGCCAGTTCGTCCAGCGCGCCCGTGACATCGGGCAGGGGCAGGGAGGCGAAGTGCCCGAAGCGGCCGGGGTGGTCCCGCTTGAGCCCGGCGCCGTACTCGTTGACCTCCCGGGCCAGCGACCGGGCCGCGCGGTCGTCGCCGAAGTGCACGCCGGGAGAGGAGATGGACAGGACCGAGGTGCGGATGCCGCCCTCGTCCATGAGCGCGAGATGACTGTCGACGTCCCACGACGGCCAGCCCGGCATCCCGTCGGGCCGCTCGTGCCCCGCGGCTTTGGCGAGTTCCGCGTAGTGATCGGTGACGAAGTGCGCGTGCACGTCGACGAGCTGCTGCTCGGGGGCCGGTTCCTGCATGGTGCTTTCCTCTCGTTCACGTCCGGGGAGCCCTCGGGCGGGACACCCGGGGCCCCTCGGTGGCACGCGGCGCCGCCTCGCGACAGCCGTGGACCGGGACCGGCGGGCGGATACCGGGCCGGCCGCGCAGGACCCGCGCCGCTCGCTCGCTGCTCTTTACGGTACACCGTGTCCTGTATGGAGCGCGGTGTACCGCTCCGGCCGGCGGAACGGGTCAGCGCGGCCGCACGGCGTCCCGGCGCCGCAGCTCCGCCAGCACGGGGGCGAAGGCCTCCATGGAGGGGTCGAGCACCGTGAAGTACGAGAAGCCGTATCGCTCCCGGTGCGCCTCGATCCGGTCCGCGATCTCCCGTACCGTCCCCAGCGCGAGGATCGGCACCTCCAGCAGCTCGTCCGTACTGAGGTGCGGCAGGTGCGTGCGCCACTCCTCGGCCGCCCGCTCGCGGTCCTCGGTGACGACGACGGCCTGGATCAGCAGATTCAGCTCGGCGGGCCGGGGGCGACCGGCCGCGAAACCCCGGTAGGCCGCGACGCGCTCCTCCAACTGGTCCGCCGTGAGCGGCCTCGGGGTGCCCTCCGGAGTCGTACGCCCCCCGCTGAACGCCACGACGTCCGCGTGCCGTGCCGCCAGGCGCAGCACCCGGTCGCCGTTGCCACCCACCAGCAGCGTGGGCCGAGGTCGCTGCACCACGGCGGGCCGGTGCTCGGCCGAGCCGAACAGCCGCCCCAACTCGGCCAGCGTGTCCCGGAGATGGTCGACCCGCTCCCGCGCGGACCCCCACGGAAGGCCGGCCGCCTCGTGTTCGGCCGGTACGTAACCGGTGCCGAGGCCCAGTTCGAGCCGGCCCCCGCTGAGCGCGTCGACCGTCGCCGCCTCCCGGGCGAGCAGGGCCGGGTTCCAGAATCCGGCGTTGAGGACGAAGGTGCCGATCCTGACGTGCTCGGTCGCCCCGGCGGCGGCGACCAGCGCCGGGAAGGGCGCCATCATGCCCAGGTGATCGGCGACGAGCACCGTGTCGTAGCCCAGTTCCTCCGCCCTGCGGCACCTCTCGCTCCACTCCGCCCCCTGGGCGGCGGTGACCATGTTGACCCCGAACCGGAATGCCTCGGCCATGACGTCTCCTTCTGCCTCGCCGGTGTGTTCCGTCCGGCCATTCATCCCTGCGCGCACGGGAGAGGCAAGGGGGCACCGGACTCGGGAAGGCGGAGGAGGGAGTGAAAGGCGATGCCGTCGAGGTGCCCGGGCCGCGTTCGCCGGGACCGGCCGTCACTCTCCGTTCCGGGTCCGGCAGGCCGTAATCCGCTCGGCCGTAGCAGGGTTCACCGCTTCGGGCGACAGAACCCCGCAGATCCTCCGGGATCGGACCGCACGCGAGCCCCCGCGGTGGCAGTCTGGCGCACAGTAAGGGCCCGGCCCCTCGGTGTCATTCCACGACGACTCGCCTCACCGGGCCCTGCGGGAAGGGACAGGCCGTCATGGCAGATCATCAGGAAGCCTCGGTCACGCTGCCGAGCGATCCGGCCTCGGTTCCGGAGGCCCGCAGACATGTCGGCGCCCTCCTCGCCGAATGGGGACTGCCCGCCGGCTCCGAATCGGCCGACACGATCCGGCTGATCGTCTCGGAACTCGCCACCAACGCCGTCCAGCACACCTGCGGGCAGTCACCCACCTTCACGGTGGAGCTCGTGCTGGAACGCGATGAACGGCTCTGTATCGGAGTGACCGACAGCCACCCCCGCTGGCCCCAGCGGCTGCCCGCCGCCGTGCAGCAGGACAACGGACGCGGCCTGGTCATCATCCGGTGGCTCGCCGCGGAGTGCGGCGGGCGGCTGTCGGTCGTGCCCACCGAGGAGGGCGGGAAGACCGTCCGGGTCGAACTCCCGTGGCAGGCCGGGGCGGCCGCACTCGACTGAACGGCCGTCCCCGGGCCCCGGCCCCTGCAAAAACGTTCTGCCCGCCCGGTCCGCACCGTCCGTAGCGGGGCGCGGTCGCGGAGCCGGACGGGGGAGGGCACGTGGTGAGCAGCGGGCACGGCGGCACCTGGCGGGCCGTCACCACCCGCCGTACGGACGTGTCCGCCGCGCCCGCCGCCCCTCACCTCACCTCACGCGTCCGTAACTGACCGACCTCGTCCAGATCCGTTCGAGTTTGACGACGTCTCCCGTCTTGGGCGCGTGCCACACCTTGTTGCCGCCCGCGTAGATGGCCACGTGGTACACGCTGCCGCCCGAGCGGAAGAAGACCAGGTCCCCCTTGGTGCGGTGGCCCGCGGAGATGTGCCGGGTCTTGTTGTACTGCGCCTGGGCGGTGCGCGGCAGGGCCTTCCCCGCCTTCTTGAAGGCGTAGACAGTCAGCCCCGAACAGTCGAAGCGGTGGGGGCCCGCGGCGCCCCAGCCATAGGGCGAGCCCTTCTTGGAAGCCGCGATCCTGAGCGCCTTGGCGTGGACACCGGCGGTGGCGGCCCGGGCCTCCGGGGCGCCGCCCGGCACTGCCAGGGTGCCGCCCACGGCGGCGAGAGTGAGAGCCGAGGCGGTGCCGGCCCTGGTCAGCAGAACGGGAACTCGATTCCGCACAGACATGCGTAACCCTTCGTCAACCGCCTGTGAAGGATGACCTGTCGGGTTCGGGCCGGCGAAGATGCCCGGCCGCATTGCGGCTTCACCCCAAGGACCGACGCGCTCCACACGCGCCGACCCGCCGTGCTGGGTCCTCCACTCCCGCCGATCCATGTGTCGACCGGCATCCGGACGGCGGCGGGATTCGGCGTCCGCCCGGACCGCCCCGCCGCTGCGACGGGGGCTTGTCGTCGTCAAGGATCTTCACGCACGGCCGGGCCGGAAACCGGGCAGAATCGTCCCTATGTGAGCTTCCTCACCCTTGTGCCGTTCGGGTGTCCCGCCTCCCGGGCGGCACCCTCCGTCGAGAGCGGACGAGCGCCCGACCAGCGGCGCAGTCATCCGCCGGGCCGAGAGTGCCCACGCGGAGCGCAACCCCGAGCCGGTCCCCCAGGGCCCGGAGGTACGCCGTTGGTGGGTACCTCGTTTGGTAGGTTTGCGTCGCGCTGCGGACATGGGTGGTCGCGGAACGCGCACGCGGACGTGTGTCGCGGCGCGTCCTACGCCTCCGGGGCCTCCTGCGGGGGGACTGCCACCCGGGCGGTACGACGCTCTCCGTCGAGTACGCGCAGCGCCTGTTCCAGGGTCCGTGCGTGCAGCTCCGTCTCGCCGCGCGCGTGCATGCGGGCGAGCGCGTCGCGCAGGCTCACCGCCCGGGCGACGAGCGCCTGAGCCGCCCGCAGCGCGGCGTACGTGTCGCCGCCCCGGCCGGGATTGGCGCGGCCGAGCAGGTCGGCGGCGGCCAGGTAACTGTCGATCAGTTCGCCCTCGGCCCTGGTCAGGGCGGGCAGGGGTGGCAGCTCCGGCGGCAGCATCGCGTCCTCACTGGTTCCAGGTGCCCGGCAGGGGGCCCCGGTCGCCCACCACGGCGTCCACGATCCCGTACGCGCGCGCCTCGGTGGCGGTCAGTACCTTGTCCCGTTCGATGTCCGCGCCGACGTCCCGCGGATCGCGGCCCGTGTGCCGGGCGAGCAGTCGCTCCGTCACCTCCCGCATGCGCTGCACCTCGGCGGCCTGGATCTCCAGGTCGCTCGGCTGCCCCTGGGCGGGTTCGGTCAGGGCCGGCTGGCCGATGACGATGCGGGCGCCCGGCAGCGCCGCCCGTTTCCCCTCGGTCCCGGCCGCCAGGAGCACGGCGCCCACCGAGACGGCCTGGCCGAGGCAGTACGTCGACACGTCGCAGGCCAGGAAGCGGACGGTGTCGTACACGGCGGTCATCGCGGTGAAGGTACCGCCCGGGCAGTTGAGGTAGAGGGAGATGTCCTGGTCGGGCGCGGCGTGCTCCAGGTACATGAACTGGGCCACCAGGTCGCCGGCCGCGGTGTCGTCGAGCGGGGTGCCGAGAAACACGATCCGATTCTCCAGCAGCTTCGCGTACGGGTCCAGGGTGCGGTGCCCGGAGCTGGTGCGTTCGGTGAACTCGGGCAGGACGTAACGAGCGGACGGACGGATCACGGCACACGTCTCCTCTGTGAGGTGCCCTGTAAAAAATGTACAGGACGTACAGACTCTTGAGGTGAGCATCGCTCAGGAGGCAGCCGGGGACAACGACAAGGGCCCCCGTTTCGCTCTCGGCGAGAAGCGGCGGGGGGCCCGGTCGGCAGTACGTACGGTGTTGACGTCGGCGCAGGGGGAGGGTGTGGCGCGGGCGTTGGGCTCATGGTGCGCCCCTGCGGGTCAGGTGCTGCTGTACAGGTCCACGAACGGCTGGGCCGAGTCGAGGCCCTCGTGCCCGAAGGGCGCGTCGAAGCTCCAGACCAGGAACAGCAGGAAGACGATCAGGGCGCTGAACGTCGTGGCGAGCAGCAGCTCGCGGGCCGAACGGCGGATCTGAAGGGTGTACATGAGGCCGAGGGTGACCACGGCGCCGGCCACCAGGCCGAACCACACGGTCCCGGGAAGCGTGGTGCCGGCGTTCTCCAGACGCTGGTGGCGCGCGTCGTCGGCGGCGGCGACCTGGTCGAGCAGCGGCTGGTACGCCTGGGCCTGGAGTTCGTCGGCCGGGGTGTGGCGGGCGATGTCGGTGCGGATCTGCCGCAGGAGGTCCCCGCCCTTGGTGCCCGGATCCCGGTCCGCCTCCATGGCGCGCCATTCCGAGGTGACGGTGTGCCGGGCGTAGGTGTCGATGTGTGCGCGGACCTGGGCGCGGAAGTCGGCCGGGTAGACGTCCAGACGCTGGTCGATCTCGTAGAGCGCCTGGGCCTCGCGCTGCACGGTGTCGTCGGCCGCGTTCCTGGCCTCCCACACGCCGGCGATCGCGAGGCCCAGCACGATGGCGTAGACGACGCCGACCATCATCACGAGGTATTCGAGGACGTCCGGGGTCTCGGAGGTGTCCTCGTCGACCACCCGGCGGTTGCGCATCAGCGTGGCGGTGACGACCAGGGTGCAGACCAGCACCGAGGCCAGGGTGTAGATCAGCCATTCGGGCACAGCGGGGCTCCAAGAATGCCGGCGAGAAGTGGTGGGAGAGGGGAGGCGGGGGTCAGCCGCGCCCGCGACGGCGGGAACCGGGCCGCAGGGCGGCCGCCGCCAGGATCGCGGGACACATGATCACGACGGTCGTGGTGACGGTCGACAGCGCCGCCGGCGGTGGGCGTCGGGAACCGCCCGCGTAGTGGGAGCGCGGCACCCAGTGGAAGGCCGCGGGCGCCTCGGGCGGAGCCGGGGCCGGGCTCGCCGGCGGGGGCGGCCGCCGGGTCGGGCGCGGGGAGGGCGGCTCGGGCCTCGGAGGGGCCGCCGCCGGGGCCGGGCTCCGGGAGGGGGCCGGGCCGGGGGCGGGCGCGGCGACGGACGGCGGAGGAGACGAGGGCCGTGGCACCGTCGCCGAGGGAGGCGGGCTCGGTGTGGGTGTCGGTGGGGGCGAGGGTGAAGGGGTGGGGCTGGGCGGAGGGGGGCTCGGCGAAGGTGAAGGTGAAGGCGAAGGCGGCGGCGTCGGTTCGGGCGGCGGAGGAGTCGGGTGGGTGCCCCCGATCTCCACCCACGCCTCACCCGTGCACACCACGAGATGGCCCCCGGCCGGACCGTGCTCGATGAGCACGGACGTACCGGAGTGATGGGGCACCGGGCAGAGCACGGCCGCGGCCGCTATGCCCGCGGTGATCCAGCCGCTCACAGGCCCTCCTCGTCACACGTCGTTCCGCGGCGGCGTGTTCGCCGCCCTCGCCGCACCGCCCGGTGTGCGTCAACGGGCCCCGCCCGAAGGGCCGGTGGCGGCACCGGCGACAGGAGCAACGACCGGAGGGGGAGGGGGACACGGGGTGGTGCGGCCCTGTACGGCCCGAAGGTCGCCGGGCCGGTGTCGGCCGCCCGGTTCAGCCCGTCACGTACACGGACATACACTCCCGGACCGGCAGGTGGATACCGGGTCCATTCCGTCCAATTCGTGCTGCCGTGACGGGATTCGAACCCGAGCCCACGGACCGTCCCGCCGTGTGGTTTGGCCCCTCCAAGGGGTGAGAGCGACTCCTCGCGGAGGGGCCAGGGAGGCGGCCGGGCAGCCTCCACACAACCGAGCTGAGGGAGAAGGCGTGGGACTGTCACGTGCGCACGGGCGAGGAATCACCGAGGGGCCGACCCCGGCCGACCTGGCGGGGCAGCCCGCCCTGCCGTATCCGAGCGGCTGGTCCGCGCTGGCCTTCTCGGACGAACTCCCGCCCCGCAAGGTGCTGACGAGGCCGCTCGCCGGTCAGGACGTGGTGCTGTACCGGCTGCCGACCGGGGCCCTGCGGGCGGTGCGTCCCTACTGCCCGCATCTCGGCGCGCACCTCGGCCTCGCCACGGTGGAGGGGGAGGACCTGGTCTGCCCCTTCCACCTCTTCGCCTTCGGCCCGGACGGGGCGTGCGTGCGCACGGGGTACGGCACCGCGCCGCCCCGGTCCCCGCTCGACGCGTTCCCGGTGTGCGAGGTCAACGGCGCCGTGTTCGTGTGGCGTCACCACGACGGCCGGGCCCCGGACTGGACGATCCCCGCCTGGCACGTGATCGGCAGCCGCCCGGCCCGGCACACGGCCTGGGAGCTGTGCGGCCAGGTGCAGGAGGTCATCGAGAACTCGGTGGACGTCGGGCACTTCGCCACCCTGCACGGCTGGAAGAAGGCGGAGACCGGCGGACCGGTCGTCTACGACGGGGCGAGGTTCCACGTGTCGCTCGTCGCCCACGAGTCGGCGCCGCTGCTCGGGGACTTCACGGTCGAGGTGGAGGTCGACGGCTACGGGCTGGGCTGCCTGCACGCCGACGCGTACACGCCCCGCCTCGGCCTGCGCATGTGCACGACGGTGATGCCCACCGCGATCGGCCCCCACCGGATGCAGTTCCGGCAGCTCAACCGGCTGGAGTTCGCCGGACCCGGCTTCCTGCCGGCCCCGGCCGCCCGGCTGGCGAGCCGCACCGCCGAGCGGGTGCTGAGCCGCGCCGTCTTCCGCGCGAGCTGCGAGTTCACCGAGGCCGACTTCCCCGTCTGGCACCACAAGCAGTACCGCAAGCCGCCCCGCCTCGCGCAGGGCGACGGGCCCATCGGGGCCTTCCGGCAGTGGGCCCGCGACTTCTACCCGGCACCGGCGGAGCGCGGCGAGGGCACCGGCGGGACCACGGACGGCGACCGGCACCGCACGTCCGGCACCCCCGTCCCCCCGCACGCGCACGACGGCGTGCGCCACCCCCGTCAGACGACCCCTCCCGCCCGCCACACCCACGCGAACCCCGGATCGCACCAGGACACTTTCTGAGCGGTCAGTAAGCTGGAGGGCATGGCCCACGAGATTCCGGTGACGCAAGCCCGCGCCGAGCTGGCCGACCTGATCAACCGGGTCGTCTACGGTGAGGAACGGGTGGTCCTCACCCGCCACGGAAAGCCACTCGTCGCCCTCGTCTCCGCCGCCGACCTGGAACGGCTCGAAGCGCTCGCGGAGGCCGGGGAGCAGTCCGTCGCCGGTTCCGTCGCCCCGGTGCACCCGGTCTCCCCCGCCCCCGAACCGCACCGCTTCGGTATCGCGGCCCAGTACCGGGGGCCGGGGGCGGGCTGAGGTCCGGCCCCGACAGCGGCCTCGCCTCCCGACCTCACCGGCACGGCCCGGCCGGCGGTGCACGCCCGCTCCGCAGCGCCCGGCGAGCGCGTCCTCCCCGTATACGGTCACGAGCCCTGTGCGGTCGGGCCGACCCGGGGGCCGGGGAGGTCCGGCCGGGGCGGTGGTCCCTGGTCCGCGGGGTCGCGGGCCGGCTCCGGCAGGAGCTGAGACCGTTCGCGCACCCCGCCGACCGCGCGTCAGGCCCGGTCGGCCGCCGGGCCCCCGCGTCTCGTCGCCGCTCCCGCAGGCCGTCGGGCGGCAGTTAACGCGGCCGAAACCCCGCGGGATTAGCCTCGGCCCGGCGCCACCGGATCAGCCACTGTCCGGCGCCCCCCGGACGCCGTGGGGCGACCGGTCGGGCACCGCCCCTGCCCGGACGCGCCAGAGCCCGGCCGCCCCGGCCGAGCGAGGACCGGAAGGCGGTACGCGTGCACCTGACCCCGCACGAACAGGAACGGCTGCTCATCCACGTAGCGGCCGACGTGGCGCGGCGGCGCCGGGACAGGGGCCTGAAGCTCAACCATCCCGAGGCTGTCGCGCTCATCACCTCGCACCTCCTCGAAGGCGCCAGGGACGGCCGGACCGTCGCCGAACTCATGGCCTCGGGGCGGACGGTGCTCACCCGTCAGGACGTCATGGACGGCATCGCCGAGATGATCCACGACGTGCAGGTCGAGGCGACCTTCCCGGACGGCACCAAACTCGTCACCGTCCACGACCCGATCGTCTGAGGGGGAGCAGCGTGATTCCCGGAGAGATCCTGTACGCCGAGGAGCCCGTCGCCTTCAACGAGGGCCGCGAGGTCACCGTGCTGACCGTGCTCAACGCCGCCGACCGGCCCGTCCAGGTCGGCTCCCACTACCATTTCGCCGAGGCCAACCCCGGCCTGGAGTTCGACCGCGCCGCCGCCCACGGCACCCGCCTGCACATCGCCGCCGGTACGGCCGTGCGCTTCGAACCCGGCATCCCCGTCGAGGTCGCCCTCGTCCCGCTGGCCGGAGCGCGCCGCGTCCCGGGGCTGCGCGGACAGACGGCGGGCCCGCTCGACCCCGCGCCCACCGGCCAACCGGCCGCCCCCGGAGAGGGAGCCGCACATGTCTGAGTACGATCCGCGGGCCGCCCGGCTCTCGCGCGCCGCCTACGCCGACCTCTTCGGTCCCACGACCGGCGACCGGCTCCGGCTCGCCGACACCGCGCTGACCGTCGAGATCGAGGAGGACCGCTGCGGCGGCCCGGGCCGCTCCGGCGACGAGGCCGTCTTCGGCGGCGGCAAGGTCATCCGCGAGTCCATGGGGCAGTCCCCGGCCGCGCGCGCCGAAGGCACCCCCGACACGGTCGTCACCGGGGCCGTGGTCCTCGACCACTGGGGCGTCGTCAAGGCCGACGTCGGCATCCGGGACGGCCGCGTCGTCGCGCTCGGCAAGGCGGGCAACCCCGACACGATGGACGGCGTCCACCCGGACCTCGTGATCGGCCCCGAGACCGAGATCATCGCCGGGAACGGCAAGATCCTCACCGCGGGCGGCATCGACACCCACGTCCACTTCATCTCGCCCGGACTCGTCGACGAGGCGCTCGCCTCCGGGGTGACGACTCTCGTCGGCGGCGGCACCGGACCCGCCGAGGGCACCAAGGCCACCACCATCACCCCCGGCCGCTGGCACCTGGCCCGCATGTTCGAGGCGATGGAGAACAGCCCCGTCAACATCGGCTTCCTCGGCAAGGGCAACACCACCTCGAAACGCTCGATGCGCGACCAACTGCGCGCCGGTGCGGTCGGGTTCAAGATCCACGAGGACTGGGGCTCGACGCCCGCCGTGCTCGACGCCTGCCTCGACGTGTGCGAGGAGTCCGGCGCCCAGCTCGCGATCCACACCGACACCCTCAACGAGGCCGGATTCGTCGGCGACACCTTCGCCGCGATCAACGGCCGCACCGTGCACGCCTTCCACGTCGAGGGCGCCGGAGGCGGGCACGCGCCCGACATGATCACCGCCGTGTCGCTGCCGCACATGCTGCCCAGCTCCACGAACCCGACCCGCCCGCACACCGTCAACACCGTCGAGGAGCACCTCGACATGCTGATGGTCTGCCACCACCTCAACGCCGCCGTCCCCGAGGACCTGGCCTTCGCCGAATCAAGGATCCGGCCCTCGACCATCGCCGCCGAGGACATCCTGCACGACCTCGGCGCCATCTCGATCATGTCCTCGGACTCCCAGGCCATGGGCCGCATCGGCGAGGTGATCCTGCGGACCTGGCAGACCGCGCACGTCATGAAGAACCGGCGGGGACCGCTCCCGGGCGACACCCGGGCCGACAACCTGCGCGCCCGCCGCTACGTCGCCAAGTACACGATCAACGCGGCGATCGCGCAGGGCCTCGACGCCGAGATCGGCTCGGTGGAACCGGGCAAACTCGCCGACCTCGTGCTGTGGGAGCCCGCCTTCTTCGGCGTCAGCCCGCAACTCGTCATCAAGGGCGGGCAGATCGCCTACGCGCAGATGGGTGACGCCAACGCGTCCATCCCCACTCCGCAACCCGTCCTGCCCCGGCCCATGTTCGGCGCCCTCGGCAAGGCACCCGCCGCGCTCTCCCTCAACTTCGTCACCCAGGCCGCCCTTGACGACGGCCTGCCCGAACGCCTCTGCCTGAGCCGTGCGTTCACCGCGATCAACTCCACCCGGGGGCTGGGCAAGGCCGACATGCGGCTCAACGACGCGCTGCCCCACGTCGAGGTCGCCCCCGACAGCTTCGCCGTCACCATCGACGGCGAACTCGTCGAGCCCGCTCCCGTCGCGGAACTGCCCATGGCCCAGCGCTACTTCCTGTTCTGAGCCATCCCCGTACGACGCTTCCGGCGATCCGCCGCCGCACCAGTCCGTCCGCCCTGTCCGGGAGGTGACCCGAATGACCCGCGCCGCGCTGCTCGTTCTCGCCGACGGCCGCCTCCCCGCAGGGGGCCACGCCCACTCGGGGGGCGCCGAGGAGGCCGTCAACTCGGGCCGCCTCACCGGCCCGGCGGAGCTGGAGAGCTTCTGCCGGGGCCGGCTGCACACCACCGGGCGCGTCGCCGCGAGCCTCGCCGCGAGCGCCGCCCTGGGCCTCGACCCGCTCGCCCTCGACGCCGCGGCCGACGCACGCACCCCCTCACCCGCCCTGCGCACCGCCGCCCGCCGCCTCGGCAGGCAACTGCTGCGCGCCGCCCGCGCGGCCTGGCCGCACCCCGAACTCGAAGCCCTGGCCCGGGCCAGGCCGCGCGGGGCGCACCAGCCGGTCGTCCTCGGCCTGACCGCCCGCGCCGCCGGCCTGGGCCCCGAGGACGCCGCGTACGCCTGCCTCTACGAGACGGTGGGCGGACCGGCCACCGCGACCGTCCGGCTGCTGAGCCTGGACCCGCTCGACGCCACCGCCCTGCTCGCCCGGCTCGCCCCCGAACTCGACCGGCTCGCCGCCGAGTCCGTCGAACACGCCCACCGGGCCCGTGCCGAAGGCGTCGACGCGCTGCCCGCCCACTCGGCTCCGCTGCTGGAGATCGGCGCCGAACACCACGCGGCCCGCCCCGCCCGCCTCTTCGCCTCCTGATCCCTACGGCCCCTCCCGCATCCTCCTACGATCCCCTCGCACCCCCGACTGGAGCCGCCCCGTGCACCTCGACCACTCCCACTCCGGCCCCGCCGCCGTCAGCGCCGACGCCCACCGCCCCGACGGCAGCAGGCGGGCGCTGCGGATCGGCCTGGGCGGGCCCGTCGGCTCGGGGAAGACCGCGACGGTCGCCGCCCTGTGCCGGGAACTGCGCGCCGAACTCTCCCTGGCCGTCGTCACCAACGACATCTACACGCGGGAGGACGCCGAGTTCCTCCTGCGCGAGGCGGTCCTGCCGCCCGAGCGGATCACCGCTGTCGAGACCGGGGCCTGCCCGCACACCGCGATCCGCGACGACATCTCCGCCAACCTCGAAGCGGTCGAGGACCTGGAGGACACGAGCGGGCCGCTCGACCTGATCCTCGTCGAGTCCGGCGGCGACAACCTCACCGCGACCTTCTCGCGGGGGCTGGTGGACGCGCAGGTCTTCGTCATCGACGTGGCCGGCGGCGACGACATCCCCCGCAAGGGCGGCCCCGGGGTCACCACCGCCGACCTTCTCGTCGTCAACAAGACCGACCTCGCCCCGTACGTGGGCTCCGACCTCGACCGGATGGCCGCCGACGCCGCAGCGCAGCGCGGTGCGCTCCCGGTGATCCTCCAGTCCCTGCGCACCGGCGACGGCGTCAAGCCGGTCGCCGACTGGGTGCGCGGCCAGTCCGCCGCCTGGCGGGGCCGGGCATGACGGGAACCTCCGGCCCGGCGGGGGAGCGGTACTCCGGGGTCGTCGCCACGGCGCGGATCAACGCCGCCCCCGACGGCCGGGGCGGTACCGCACTGCCACTGCTCAGCGGCGAGGGCCCGCTCGCCCTGCGCAGGACCAGGGCCGGCGACGGCGGTGCGCGGGTCCTCACGGTCGGGGCGATGAGCGGCCCGCTGGGCGGCGACCACTTCACCGTACGGGCGCGGGTGCGGCCCGGGGCCCGGCTCACCGTCGGCTCCGTCGCCGCGACCCTCGCCCTGCCCGGTCAGGCGAAGGGGCACGCGCGCTACGACGTACGCCTCGATGTGGCGCAGGGTGCCGAACTGCGCTGGCTGCCCGAGCAGTTGATCGCCGCGAAGGGCAGCGACCTGCGCGTCACGACCCGGGTGCGGCTGGAGCGCGGCGCGCGCCTCGTCCTGCGGGAGGAGCAGGTCCTCGGACGCAGCGCCGAGGAACCGGGCCGGCTCGCCAGCCGCCTCACCGTGCACCACGACGGGAGCGCCCTGCTCGACCAGGAGACACACTGCGGGCCCGGGGCGCCCGGCGGCTGGGACGGACCCGCCGTACTGGCAGGACTGCGGACCCTCGGACAACTCGTGGTCGTGGCGCCGGAGTTCGAGGACAATCCGGTGGCGGCGCGGCAACTGGGACCCTACGCGGCCCTCATGCCGCTCGCGGGACCGGCCGTCCTGGTCACCGCGCTGGCCCCCGACGCACTGCGCCTGCGCCGGCTTCTCGACGAAGCGGCGCAGGCGCTGGGGGCTGCTCCCCGTGGGGGAGACGTGCCGCGGTGAGGACCGGCGGCACCCGGGGGTGTCATGCGCCCACGTACAGTCCGAACCCGCTCACGAACATCATGACGACCGCGAAGACGACGTCGACGACGCCGAGGATCAGGCCCGCCTTGGCCATTCCGTTGCGGCTCGCCTGCTTCAGCGCGAGGTAGCCGAAGACGATGGCGAGGATGCCGAGGATGATGCCGAGGAAGAACAGCCCGACGATGCCGAGGACCAGCGACGCGATGGCCATCCCGCCCGCGTTGCCACGGGCCCGCGACGAACTCGTGCCGTACCCAGTCATGTGAACTCCTTCGTCCAGAGGCGGCTGCGCCGTCCGTCGGTTGTGTACACGCCGAGTTACCCGAAGCCGCGCACTCATGCCTCGGCCGGTGAAGCGCGGACCGGAAATCCCGCGAGGGCGGTGCATCGGTGAACTGTGCTCCGCGGAAGGGCCCGTGAGAAGAGAGGCGGGCGGGTCGGGAGGTGAGCGCCCGGTCCCCGCCGGTCACGTGCCGAGGGTTCAGGGGGTGGTTCCTGGTGGTAAGTCACCCCCGACACCTTTCGGGGGAGTCATCCGGAGAACGGGCGCTCACAGGGCGTCCGAGGACGACTGGGGGTCGTGATGCCGGGGGAGAACACGAACCCGCCGCAGGGCGGGCGGCACGAGGAGAACAGAGACACGGAGGGCGCGGGCTTCGGGCCGCCGCCGCCCCCCTGGCCCGGGCGGCCGGAGGAACCGGGCGGCGTCGCGGCGGGCCCGGGCCCGCTGGCCTCGGGCCCGTCCGCCGGCGTTCACGGCGGGACGGGCGAGGTGGGCGGACCGGGATTCGGCCCGCCCGCGCCGCCCGCGTACCCGCCGACCGTCCCGCCGCGCCCGCCGGCCCCCGCCCAGCCGCTGCGGGCCCTCGCGGTGGGACTGCTCAACCTCACTGGTCTCGGCCTTGGTTACGCCGCACTGCGCGCCTGGACCGGACTCGCCGTGTGCTGCATCGCGACCGGCGTCCTGCTCGTGGTCGCCCTGCCCGCCGACGCCGACGGGGTGCCGGGCGCCCTGGTCGTCGGCTACCTCCTCGTCCTGCTCGCCGTCGCGGCGCACGGCGCGGCCAAGGGGCTGCGCACCCCGCTGTTCTGGCCGCCCTCACCTGCGGTGGCGCTGGCCCTGGCCCTCGCGCTGCTCCTCGTCCCGGCCGGCGGGACGCTGCTCTACGACCGCGCCCAGGACGACGCGCACCACGCCGCGGTCGAACGCATGCTGCTGGGCCGGCTCGACGCGGCCGACCGGACCGTCGCGAGCGCGCAGGGAACCCCGTTCGCCACGAGCCAGCCGCGGTTCCGCCAGGCCCTCGGCACGTACCGCGAACTGGCCGAGAAACACCCGGAGTCGGCCGCCGCGGCCCGGGTGCCCGATCGGCTGCGCGCCTATTACGAGGCCGTGGGCGAGCCCTACGCCCAGAAGAAGTACTGCGAGGCCCTCGCCCCGCTGAAGTACCTGCGGACGGTGCCCGCCACCCTGGGCGAGAAGCGCGTCGGCTCCCTCGCCGACTGGCCCGAACAGCGGCTGCCGACCGCGCTGTACGAGTGCGGGGCCGCCGCCGTCGGCAGCGCGGGCACGGCGTACGGCGCGCCGCGCGCCCAGTTCAACGAACTGCTCGCGGACTTCCCCCGGTCACCGCAGGCCGCGCGGGTCGAACCGGCTCTCGGCCGCTCGATCTCCGCCGCCGTCAAGGACGTCGCGGACGACCCGTGCGAGGCCACCGACCGGCTCAAGCTCCTCGCCGCGCAGGCCGCCGCGCTCGAAGGCGGGCCCGGCGCGGTGGCGACGGCCCTCGACAAGGACGCCGCCCGGGCGCGCGGTGAGATCCCCGGCGGCGCCTATGCCTGCGGGGTGGACGCCTACCGGGACAAGGACTTCGACACCGCCGGAGAACGGCTCACCGACTTCGTCAAGACCTACGAGAACGACCGGCACGTCCCCCTGGCCAAGAAGATCGTGACGGCGGCCGAGATCGCCGGGGAGGAACCGGCGGCCGGCCGCAAGCTCCCCACCCTCGCCTCCGGCGGCTCCATCTCCGTGACCCTGACCAACGACAGCCCCGACCCGGTCGAGGTCCTGTACACCGGACCGGTCACCGGCCGGGTCACCCTCGCCGCCTGCCACGGCTGCAAGCGCTACGACTGGACCGACACCCTCTCCCCGTCCTTCAAGCCGTGCTCGGCGGGCCGGAACTACCCCAAGCGGACGATCAGCCTCCCCGCCGGGACGACGTACTTCCTGCACAAGCCGCTCGGCGGGGGAGCGCCCTCCAGCCCCGGCACCGACACCGCCAAGCTCCGGCCGAACTACCTGTACACCGAATGCGCCTACGTCACCCGGGGGCCCGGCATCAATCCCTCGGACATCGCCGGCTGACCGTGCGCCCTCGGCCCGGCCCGCGCGCCGAGGGTGCGCACGGGCTCGGGACGCGGGGCTCGTTCACACGGCTGGTGAGTACGCCGGTGCGGTCGGCCGCGAACGGTAATACGGTACGAAAATGACTGATTCCGCACAGGACGCGACCAGGCCGCCCAGCGACGCCGACCTGGCCAGGGAGGCCGTCGACGTCTATCTGAGCCGACGGCTCTCCGAGTGGGACGGGCAGCTCGGCGCGGCCACCGAGGGCACCAAGGAGTACGAGGAGACACTCGGCTACCGAACGGCCGAGGAGGCCCGGCTGCGCGCCTGGCGCGCGACCGGCCATCTCGACGCGGATCTCGCCTTCGCGGTGGACGAACGGGCCCGTGCCGACGTGAAGATGGGCGCCGTGGACCCCCACCGCCGGGAGGCCGTGCACCGCGGGCTGATCGCCCTCGGCTGGGACCCCGAGGGCGGTACCGGGGCGCGGGTGGCGGGAGGCTGATCCGGGCTCCCGGCCCCGCCGTGGAGACGGCTCGACCGGACGGGGCCGGCTCCCGCCGGAACCGGCCCGCCCCGTCTGTCGCACCCGGACTCAGAACCCGTCGAACCCGTCGAAGCCGTCGGGCGCCTCGGACCCGCCGAAGCCGTCGAACCCGCCGAAGCCCAGCGAGGCGAAGTACAGCCCGAGCGCGGTGAACACGACGAGGAAGGCGATCAGGAACGCCGCCCCCACCCGGCCGCCCGCACCGGAGTCCACGCACACGGCGCGCTCCGGGTGCTCGACCGGGTAGCGGACGGGCACGAGGTCGCCCCTGACCCGCTTGCCCGACGTCTCCTCGAACCGGACCCGCGTGCCGTCCGCGGCGGAGAACTCCAGCAGCGCCCGCCGCTCGGTCCTGGTCGCCGTGTCCGTCTCCGAGAAGGCCGCGCTCTCGCGCCGCGTCACATAGGTGTCCACCACCGTCGCCTCCGCCGTCCGCCCCGTGGCCAGGGTCGTGCGGCGTCGGCGCAGGCGGACCAGAACGCCGATGATCCCGCCCGCGCCGAGAGCCGCGAAGAGCCCTCCGAGCAAGCCGAAGACAAGCCCGAATCCGTCGTCCTCCATCGATGCCCCCCCATGTGTGCCGTCCTCAGCGGCCGGCTGCACAGGGAGACGTCCGCACGAACACGGGGGTTCCGCCGTCAGCGGTCCCGGCCCGCCGGTGACCGGGCCGGGACCGCTGCCGCCGTGCTCAGTCGCTCAGTCCGGCCTCCGCGTCGCGGCGTGCGGCGCGCGGCTCCGGCACCGCGGCCGCCAGCCCGTACTGCGCCGCCTGGATGCGGTACAGCTCACGGAAGGTGCCCGGGCCCGAGCCGGTGCCCGAGAGCAGCTCCTCGAAGGTGCCGCTCTCCACGAGCCGCCCGTGCTCCAGGACGTGGATCAGGTCGGCGGCCCGGACGCTGCCGAGCCGGTGCGTGATGAGCACGACCGTCTGGCCCGCGTCCGCCAGCAGCCTGATCTGCTCGAACAGGCGCTGCTCGGCCCGTGCGTCGAGCGCGGAGGTGGGCTCGTCCACGATCAGGATCTCGCCGCCCCGGTAGTGCGCCCGGGCCAGCCCCAGACGCTGCCACTGCCCGCCGGACAACTGGTGGCCGCCCTTGTACCCGCGCGCCAGCAGGGTGTCCCAGCCGCGCGGCAGCTCCTCGACCAGGTCCTCGGCGCCCGCGTACCGCACCGCGCGCTGCCGGCGCTCCGCGTCCTCGGGCAGCGCGGAGCGGCCGATGTCCACGTTGGTGGCCGCGGTGAACGGCCAGCGCTGGAAGTCCTGGCCCACCATCGCGATCCGGGACACGAGCTGCTGCCGGTCGGCGAGCGCGGTGTCCACGTCGTCCCACAGGACCCGGCCCGACTCCGGCCGGTACAGACCGGCGAGCAGCTTCACCAGCGTGCTCTTGCCGCTGCCGTTCTCGCCGACGAGGGCCACGATCCTGCCCGTCGGGATGGTCAGGCTCACCCCGTCCAGGGCCCGCTGCCTGCTCTCCGTACCCTCCGGGGCCCCCTCGGTCCCCGGGTAGGAGAAGACGACGTCCTCGAAGACGATCCGCGCGGGCGCCTTCGGCAGCGCGGGGCCGCCCCGCGGAACGGCCCGCTTCTCCGCCTCGGCGCACAGACGGTGCAGGTCACCGACGAACAGGCTCTCCTCGTGCATGTAGTTGATCTGGAGGACGAGGGAGTCGAGCCCGGCCGCCCCGCTGCGGATCGCGAGCACCGCCGTGCCGCCGACCGCCAGGGCCATCGTCCCCGACCACAGCAGCCCGCCGAGCGTCGCGTACGCCGCCGCCGTGGCCAGCCCCGTCCAGGTCGCTGCGACCAGCCCGGTGCGGGCCGCGAGCCGGGACAGCCTGCGCTGCTCCTCCTCCTGCGACTGCGACATCAGACGGAAGTGGTGCAGCAGGAACGGCCCCACCTCGTGCACCCGGATCTCGGCGGCCGCCTCCTGCGAGATCAGCAGCCTGCTGATCAGCTGACCCGCCCGCGAGTGCTGCACCCACACCTGGAAGGAGGCGTACCTGCGGCGCGCCACCGACAGCGCCGCCCACGCGCTCGGCAGCGTCATCGCGACCAGCAGCGGCAGCAGCGCCGGATGCAGCGAGGTGAGCACCCCGGCCGCGGCGCACAGCGACATGAGGGAGGCCAGGACGTTCTGGCAGTACTTCACGAGCCGGCGCGCCGAACCCGCCCCGTACTGCGCGCTGTCGAGCAGCTTGTGGAACTCGTCGTCCTCGACCGCCTCCAGTTCGACCCGGACCGTGTGCGACAGGTACCGCTCCGTCGCGACCCGCTCCACCTTGGGCTCCAACTGCCCGGTGGCGGCCGTCGACACCGAGCGCAGCACCGCGCCCGCCGCCGCGGCGCCGCCCGCCACCACGAGCGCCGGGACGCCGTGCGTCAGGCGTTCACCGACCGCTCCGTCCTCCAGGAGATGGGCGAGCACACGGTTGACGGCGACGAGACCGACGGCCTGTGCGGCGCCCCTCCCGGTCTCCGCGAGAGTCACCGCGCGCAGCGCCTTGCGGTCCGCCTCCCAGGCCATGCGCGCGGTGTCGGCGAGCAGCCGGGGCAGCCGCGTGACCATCGCGCGCAGACCGAGCTGCAGGAAGGCGTTCTCGTGGCTGTTCCAGCCCTGGTCGTAGCGGAGCGGACCGCCGAACAGGCGCCGTTCCGACTCGGAGACGCCGCGGTCCTCCGCGGTGGCGGTAGCCGGCTGCGGAGCGGCGGGCGGCGTGGGGGTCGTGCGGCTCATGCGGCCCTCCCGGGTGAGGCGAGTGAACGGTGGGCCGTCGCACCGGACGCGCTGCCCAGCAGCCGCCGGTCGGCGTCAACACGGTGCCCCGGGAAGTGCGGGGCGCCCGTGTCGCGATCGAACACGGGACGGGCGGCGAGGGCAGGGGTGATGAGCGGGACAGGATGCATGGTTCCTCCGGGATCGGGGCCCGCCGGATGCGGACGCTGGACACAACGGAGCTGATCAAGCGGGTGTCACGGCCGGGAACGGGCGATCTCTCGCCCGGATGTTCGATTCGTCGGCCGACACTCCGCGCTCTCCGGGGCTCCCGTCGTCTCGCCGCGTGTTCGAATCACCCGTGTGGTGTGGGCTCACTCGGACGAGGGATTGCGTTGCGGGCGCGAAGAGACCCGAGAGGCTCCCTCCCCGCCATTGCGGGGCCGGTGCGGCTGCGTCCTTGCGAAGGCGTAGGTGCCCCGTGGGGTATCGCCTTGACATATGCCAACGGTGTCGCGCGCGTCACGGCGGCCCGGCGGCGGGGCGGTCCGCCGGACGCCTGGCAGGGACGGGGAGGCGAACGCGCCGGCCGGCCGGGTCGCGGCCACCTCGTCCGGCCGCGCTCCGTGTCGGGAGCCCCCGATCGGTCACCCTCGTTCACTCGTCCGGGCGACTTGCCCGGCGCGCCGCACGGACCGGGGGCTTCGCGTGGGGATGCCGTGGGAGACCCCTGCCCCGCGTACGTCCCCGAGAGGTTCCGGAATGCGTCTCGTCACGGTCCTTGCGGCGGCCCTCATGGCCTCCGCCACCGCCCTGCCGGCCCAGGCGGCGCCCCCGCCGCCGCCCGCCGAGCGACCC
This sequence comes from Streptomyces sp. NPDC049954, assembly GCF_040656295.1. Lineage (NCBI taxonomy): Bacteria > Bacillati > Actinomycetota > Actinomycetes > Kitasatosporales > Streptomycetaceae > Streptomyces > Streptomyces sp. NPDC049954. The sequence goes on along the minus strand of NZ_JBFALS010000008.1, from coordinate 388,205 downwards.
GCGCTCCAGCGCCCCGCGCCCGGCGGCCCGCACGACACCGGCCTGTCCGGCGACCCGCGGGCCGACCGGGGGCCCGAGGACGGACCGTGGCGCCCGAACCGGCCGGACCTGCCCGCGCACGGGCTCACCCTGATCGTCACGGACGAGGCGGTCACCTGGGTGCGCACGGTGAGCCTGAACTGTGCCGCGACGCCGCCCGACGGCTCGCATCCGCACCCGGGCCGCGCGTGCGCCGACCTCGCCGCGGCCGGGGGAGAGCCGGACCAGCTCCCCGGCACGTCGCGCGCGTGCACCCGCCGCTGGGCGCCCGTCACCGCCACCGCGTACGGCCGCTACCGGGGGCGCCCCGTGAGCTGGCGGCGCACCTACGCCAACCGCTGCGTACTGCGGGCGCAGACCGGGGCCGTCTTCCGGTTCTGACGAGCCCGGTCCGCGCCCGTCGCGTCCTCCCGCAGAACCCGGCGGAACGCGCTCGCCCCCGTCCCCTCGCGAGGGGACGGGGGCGAGCGCCGTGGTGAGCGCGGTGTGCGCAAGCCGGTCAGGCGTCTCGCGTCATCGTCATCGCGAGCGTGATCAGCCCGATCACCACCCAGCCGAACCACAGCCAGCCGTTGCTGCCGAGCGCCACGGTGTAGGCCGTGACCACGACCAGTCCTGCGATGGTGAGGACCCCCATCGTCTTCGTAGTACCGGGCATCGAGACACCCTCCTCCGGACAGCCGGGGTGCCGCGACACGTGGCCGCGGCCTGGGCTCCATCCTCACCCGGCAGCCCCACCCCGCGCTAGCGCCGGGCGTCCAGGGAAGCGAGATACGCGTTGTACGCCTTCAGCTCGGCGTCGCCGTCCCGGTCCGCCGCCCGGTCCGTGCGGCGCGCCTGCCGCTCCTCGGAGCGGTGCCACTGGAACAGCAGCGCCAGCAGCACCATGACCGAGGGCACCTCGCTGAACGCCCAGGCGATCCCGCCCGCCGCCGTCTGGTCGGACAGGGCGTCGATGCCGAGCGAGGCCGGCGGGTGCTGGAAGGTCCCCACCATCGGGGTCGAGCCCATCATGAGCGCGATGCCGAAGAACGCGTGGAAGGGCATCCCCGCGAACAGCTCCAGCATCCGCATGAGATAACCGGGACGGTGCGGGCCCGGGTCGATGCCCATGATCGGCCAGAAGAACACGACGCCGACCGCGAGGAAGTGCACCATCATCACGATGTGCCCCGTCGTGGAGCCCATCAGGAAGTCGAACAACGGCGTGAAGTACAGCGCGTAGAGACTCGCGATGAACAGCGGGATCGTGAACCCGGGATGGGTCACGACCCGCATGTACACGCTGTGCAGCAGCCACAGCAGCCATTCCCGGGGCCCCTTGCGGCCCTTCCCCGCCACCGGCAGCGCCCGCAGGGCCAGCGTGGTGGGCGCCCCCAGGAGTAGCAGGATCGGCGAGAGCATGCTGATGACCATGTGCTGCACCATGTGCACACTGAACATGACCATGCCGTAGTCGTTCAGCTTCGTGCAGGTCACCAGGGCGATGGTCAGCACACCGAGGACGAAGGCGACGACCCGGCCCCAGGGCCACGCGTCCCCGCGCCGCCGCAGCCGCGCCACCCCCCAGCCGTAGAGCACGAGCGCCAGCAGGCACCCGGCCAGGAAGAAGACGTCGGCCGACGGCTCCAGTCCCCGTCCCAGCGTGAACGGCGGCAGATCGGACATCATGCCGTGCCCGCTGTGATCCATCCGCTGACTCCTGATTTCGTACCGGTTGTCCGCACCAGACTAGAACCGCCCCCGGCCAGGACCTCGGCCGGGGGCGGTCAGCGCGTCGACGACGCATGCGGCCCCGAGGGGCCGGCTTCTCACAGCACGGCGCCGCACTCCTCGTACCGCGCGGCAGGCACCGTCTTCAGCGTCTCGACGGCCGCCGAGAGCGGCACCATCGTGATGTCCGTACCCCGCAGCGCGGTCATCCGCCCGAACTCGCCGCGGTGCACCGCCTCCACCGCGTGCCAGCCGAAGCGGGTGGCCAGGACCCGGTCGTACGCCGTCGGGGTGCCGCCGCGCTGCACATGCCCGAGGATCACCGGGCGGGCCTCCTTGCCGAGCCTGCTCTCCAGCTCCAGGGACAGCTGCCGGGCGATCCCCGAGAAGCGCTCGTGGCCGTAGACGTCGCGCGCGCCCTCCTCGAACTTCATCGTGTCAGGGCGCGGCTTCGCGCCCTCCGCCACCACGACGATCGCGAACTTCTTGCCGGCCGTGAACCGTTCGCCGACCCGTGCGGCGACCTCGTCGATGTCGAAGGGACGCTCGGGCACGAGGATCGCGTGGGCCCCGGCGGCCATGCCCGAGTGGAGCGCGATCCAGCCGGTGTGCCGCCCCATGACCTCGACGATCAGCACCCGCTGATGGGACTCCGCGGTCGTCTTCAGCCGGTCCAGGGCCTCCGTCGCGACCCCCACCGCCGTGTCGAAGCCGAAGGTCACGTCGGTCGACTCGATGTCGTTGTCGATGGTCTTCGGCACCCCGACGACGGGCAGACCCGCGTCCGACAGCAGCCGGGCCGCCTTGAGGGTGCCCTCGCCGCCGATCGGGACGACCGCGTCCAGGCCGAGGTCGCGCAGATGCCCGCGGGCCCGCTCCACCCCGCCGCGCAGATGGGCCGGCTGCACCCGGGAGGAGCCGAGGATCGTGCCGCCCTGCGCCAGGATCCCGCCGACCGCGTCCAGGTCGAGCCTGCGGTAGTCGCACTCCAGCAGGCCCCGCCAGCCGTCGTGGAAACCGATGACCTCGTCGCCGTGGTCGACGGTGGCGCGGTGGACGACGGAGCGGATGACCGCGTTCAGCCCGGGGCAGTCACCGCCGGAAGTGAGGACACCAATGCGCATGGCCCGAAACACCTTTGCAACCTGTGAGGATCACCGGACCGCGGCGTCCGGTGGGGTGTCGTCACCCTACCGGCGCGCGGGAGCGGTTCCGAACCCGGTCCGACACCTGGACAGCTCCTCGCGAAATGGGCTGTGAGCTGCGCTTTCCTCGATTCGTCCGCACTCGCGGCGACCTGGGTGCAGCCGTATACGAATGGCCCGCCCAGACGTGCGGGAGCCCGCTCGAACGCGCTCGGGCGAGCGGTGCGAGCGGGCTCCCGTACGGGCTCCGTACGGCTGCTTGACGCGGCGCGCGGCCGGTCCTGGCGGGCTCAGGCCGGCTGGGTGGCCGCCGCGATGCGCTCGTTGCGCAGCGCCTCGTACCAGCGGTCGTCGGCCGGCGGCAGGGCGTTGACGTCCAGCGCCAGCTTGAGCAGCAGGTCCGCGATGAGCGGGTTGCGCGCCATCACGGGACCGTGCATGTACGTACCGAACACGGTGTCGTTGAAGGCGCCCTCGGTACCGTCCCCGGTGCCGTTGCCCCGGCCGATCCGGGTGCGGGCGAAGGGGCGGGCGGTCGGGCCCAGATGGGTGACGCCCTGGTGGTTCTCGAAGCCGGTCAGCGGAGGCAGCCCCAGGCGCGGGTCGATGTCGGCGAGGACGTCGCCCACGCAGCGCTCGCCCTCCCCGCGCACCGACACGACGTCGAGCAGGCCCAGGCCCGGCTCGCGCTGACCGAGGTCGTTGACGAACTCGTGGCCGAGGATCTGGTAGCCCGCGCACACCGAGAAGAGGATCGCGCCGTTGCCCACGGCCCGCTCCAGGCCGCCGTCCCGGCGCAGCCGCTCGGCGGCCAGTCGCTGCGGCCGGTCCTCGCCGCCACCGATCAGGTAGATGTCCCCCGAGGTGGGGATCGGCTGGTCGCTGCGCACGTCGACGCGCGACACCCCGAGACCGCGCTGCCGGGCCCGCCGTTCCACGACCAGCGCGTTGCCCTGGTCGCCGTAGGTGCTGAGCAGGTCCGGGTAGACCCAGACCAGGCGCAGACTGCTCTCGCTCATATCTCTGTCCTTCCTCAACTGCCTGGTCAGTTCCCGACGCGACGGCGCAGGTCCTGGAACGCCGTGTAGTTGGCGATGGCCTCGATGCGGCCGGGCGGGGCCATGTTGACCGCCTCGTCCACCGTCTGGCACACCCGGAAGTCCAGGCCCGCCACCTCCAGCCGGACCGCGAGGTCGAGCTTGCGGTCGCCCAGGACGAAGATCGGGTGACCGGCCAGACGCGTGTAGTCCACGTCCCACAGCCACGAGGTGTCCGTCCCGTCGGCGCCGCGCGCGTTGACCGCGAGCAGGACCGGGGTGGGCGGCGGGTCGATGAGCGAGAAGGTCTCCAGCCAGCCCGCCGGGTTCTTCGCGAGGAGCAGGCGCAGGTCCCGGCCGAGGAACTGCACGACGTCGTAGCGGCCGGCCACCGCCTGCACCTGGTACATGCGCTCCAGCGCGACCTGCGGGGGGACCCCGAACACAGCGGCGACGGCGGCCGAGGTCGCCGCGTTGGCGCGGTTGGCGCGGCCGGGCAGCTGGAGGTGGATGGGCCAGGCCGAGCCGTTCGGGTCGAGCACGTGCTCACCGGACAGGGCCCAGCTCGCGGCGGGACGGCGGAAACCGCACTCGGCGCAGAACCAGTCGTCGCCCGGACGCTGCATGACGCCGCCGCAGGACGGGCAGGACCACGCGTCGTCCTTCCACTCCTGACCGGCCGCGACCCAGATCACGTTCGGTGAGGAGGAGGCCGCCCACACCACGAGCGGGTCGTCCGCGTTGGCGATGACGACGGCCTTGGAACCCGCGAGCCCCTCGCGCCAGTGCTCGGCGAGCATGCGGGTCTCCGCCGCCCGGTCGAGCTGGTCGCGCGAGAGGTTGAGCAGGGCGATCGCCTTCGGGGAGACGTCCCTGGCCACCCCCGCGAGGTACTTCTCGTCGACCTCGATGACCCCGAAACGCGCGTCGGAACCGCCCGCGAGCGCCGAGGTGATACCGGCCGGCATGTTGGCGCCCAGCGCGTTGGACACCACGGGCCCGGCCGCGCGCAGAGCCTCCGCGATGAGCCGGGTCGTCGTGGTTTTCCCGTTGGTGGCGGAGACCAGGACCACGTCGAGATGGGTCGCGAGCCGCGCCAGCAGATCGGGGTCGAGCCGGAGCGCGACCTTGCCGCCGATCACCGATCCGCTGCCCCGGCCCGCCGCGCGGGACACCGCCGCGGCCGCCTTGCCTGCCGTCACGGCCAGCTTGGCCCGCGGCGACAGCGGGTCCGAGTTGCCTGCCATCGTCCTAGATCCTCCTTGCATACGGCGCCGCGCCTGTCTCCTGCCCGGGCGAGCCCTTCGGGGGTGGTGCGGTGGCGCCCCCCTGGCGCCGCACGCCGGCGGGGAGGCATCGGTCGAGTGCAGCCTACCGAGATCCACTCCCGGCCCCGTACCGCGGCACCGCCGGAACGGCCGCTCGGGAGACGGATCGTAAGGTTGACGACCATGCGACACGGTCCCATCCCGGGCAGTTCCGGACACGTCCGGCCCCTCACCCTCCTCGGCGATCCCCTGCTGGCCACGCCCGCCCGCGAGGTGACCGGCTTCGGCCCGCTGCTCGCCCGGCTCGTCGAGGACTTGTTCGCCACCATGTACGCCGCACGGGGAGTGGGCCTGGCGGCGAACCAGATCGGGGAGGGGCTGCGGGTCTTCGTCTACGACTGTCCCGACGACGAGGACCGGCGCCATCTCGGACACCTCGTCAACCCCCGGCTCGTCGACGTGGACGGCCCTGCCGTGCGCGGCCCCGAGGGCTGCCTGTCCCTGCCCGGTCTCGAAGCCGGCACCGAACGTTTCGACCACGCGGTGCTCGAAGGGCAGGACGTCGACGGCCGGCCGCGCCGGGTCAGCGGCACCGGCTTCTTCGCGCGCTGCCTCCAGCACGAGTACGACCATCTGGAGGGCCGCCTCTACGTGGACCGGCTCGACGGGTGGCGCCGGCGCCGGGTGCTGCGGCAGGCGGGCCGTACCGAGTGGGGGCGGGCGGCGGGGGCCTGACGGGCGCGGGGCCCTTAGAAGGGCAGTCCGCTCTCCGCGCGGTCGGGGAACTCGCCCAGCCGGCCCCACAGCAGATCGGCGAGGTCGCGCACCAGCTCGGCGCGCTCGCACGGGTGCTCGCCGAGCCACCAGTCCCCGGCGGCGTGCATCATGCCGACGATGCCGTGGCCCCAGGCACGGGCCCGGCGCTCGCCGCCCGGCCCCAGGTCCACCCGCTCCGCGATGACCTCGGCCAGCTCCTCGCCGAGCCGGCGCAGCAGCGGGGCCGAGTGCAGGCCCACGTCGAAACCGGAGTCCGGTTCGCTCTCGGCGGCGGAGGCGCCCTCGGCGGGGTGCATGAGGAAGCGGTAGACCTTCGGACGGGCCTCGATCGCCGCGAGGTAGGTGTCGAGGGTGGCCTCGACGCGCTGCCTGCGGCTGGGGGCGGGGGCGTCCAGGGCCTTGCGCAGGGAGGCCAGGAGGGCGTCCGTGTGGCGGGTCGCGAGCGCCCGGTACAGGCCGCTCTTGTCGCCGAAGTGCCGGTAGAGGATGGGCTTGGTGATGCCCGCCTCGGAGGCGATCGCGTTCATCGAGGCGCCCGGGCCGTCCCGCAGGACCACTCGGTCGGCGGCCTCCAGCAGCTCCCGTCGGCGCGACGCGGCGGACCGCTGCTGCTGCGCGCGGTGTGTGGTGCCGCTGCTCTCCAAGACTCTCTCCCCGCCCGTGCGATATAGGTGGCGCACGCGCAACCTAACACCGTGCGCGGGAGGGGTGTCGGCGGGCCGGAGGGCGGTTGACATGCGTACTTGTCGGTAACAGACTCGGGTTACCTTAAGTAACAAGCTGTGGGAGGGGTCATGGCCGAGTTCACCATGGAGCTGAACGAGGAACAGCGGGAGATCCGGGACTGGCTGCACGGCTTCGCCGCCGATGTGATCCGTCCCGCCGCCGCCGAGTGGGACGAGCGGGAGGAGACCCCCTGGCCGGTCATCCAGGAGGCCGCCGAACTCGGGATCTACTCCCTGGACTTCTACGCCCAGCAGTTCTTCGACCCGACCGGGCTCGGCATCCCGATGACGATGGAGGAGTTGTTCTGGGGTGACGCCGGTATCGCCCTGTCGATCGTCGGCACCGGTCTCGCCGCCGTCGGGGTGCTCGCCAACGGCACCGAGGAGCAGATCGGGACCTGGGTCCCGCAGATGTACGGGGACGCGAACGACGTCAAGGTCGCGGCCTTCTGCTCCTCCGAGCCGGACGCCGGTTCCGACGTCTCCGGCATGCGTACCCGCGCCGTGTACGACGAGGCCAAGGACGAGTGGGTGCTGAGCGGCACCAAGACCTGGGCCACCAACGGCGGCATCGCCAACGTGCACGTCGTCGTCGCCGTCGTCGATCCCGAGCTGGGTTCCAAGGGCCACGCCTCGTTCATCGTGCCGCCGGGGACGCCGGGCCTGTCGCAGGGCCAGAAGTTCAAGAAGCACGGCATCCGCGCCTCGCACACCGCCGAGGTGGTCCTGGAGGACGTCCGCGTCCCCGGCGACTGCCTGCTGGGCGGCAAGGAGAAGCTGGACGAGCGCCTGGCCCGGGCCCGGGAGCGCGCGAGGGCGGGCGGCGAGCGCATCAAGAACGCCGCGATGGCGACCTTCGAGGCGTCCAGGCCGGCGGTCGGCGCGATGGCCGTCGGCACCGCCCGCGCCGCCTACGAGGAGGCGCTGGAGTACGCGAGGACGCGCACCCAGTTCGGCCGCCCGATCATCGACAACCAGGGCGTCGCCTTCCAGCTCGCCGACATGCGCACCCAGGTCGACGCGGCCCGCCTCCTGGTGTGGCGCGCCTCCTGGATGGCGAGCGCGGGACGCCCCTTCACCTCGGCCGAGGGCTCGATGTCGAAACTCTTCGCCAGCGAGACCGCGAAGAAGGTCACCGCCCAGGCGATACAGATCCTCGGCGGCAACGGCTACACCCGCGAGTACCCGGTCGAGCGCATGCACCGCGACGCCGCCATCTACACGATCTTCGAGGGCACGAGCGAGATCCAGCGCCTGGTCATCGCCCGCACCCTGGCGGGGGTCCCGATCCGGTAGGACAGGGCGGGCTGTGGACGCTGCTTACTCAACGGCGCCGCGCACGCCAGCCGTTGACGCCTGCCACTGCGTGTCAAGAAGTTGAAGGAGTCGAGCGACGGGAGCGGCGGCCGCGCGAGGACGCCGTCTACGTCGTGTCCACCCCCCTGTGCCTCGCGCCGAGACGCCGCGCGGTAGGACCGTCCAGGGGGCCCTGCCTGCAAGTTGGCCCAGAAGCGGACCGCGGAGCAGACGAGCGAGGCGAGTCCGCGTGATGCAACTGGCATATGCCGGTGGCGAATCTGTTCGAGGATTCCTCATCATTCCCAGGACACGCCCGAGCCACCCGTTCTAGGCTCGCTTCCAGGCGGTGATTCGTTGCTGCAAGCACACCTCTGATCGCACACGTGATCACGAATCGGAGGTGAGCGTGGAAGAAGCGAAGGAACCGCCGCGCTGGAAGCGGCCGCTGCGGAAGCTGCGGGCGCCGTCGTGGCGGCGCTGGGCCCGGAGGGGCCTGGCGCTCGGGTCATTCCTGATGTCAGCAGTTCGACTCGTACTCGATCTGCTCAGGCACTGACACGCACCGGAGGCCACTCCGGAGCCAACTCGACCGCAGGGGGTGCGCTGAGCGCGCCCCCTGCCTCTTCCCCAAGTGCAAGAGTCCAAGCCTTGGGTATCCGTGCTTCACGGTAGACCAGCGTGAGTCACTCGCGCAGGAGAACATGTGCGCATAATAAAATTTCTCGCGAGGCCCGCAAGGCGATGCACGCTTCGCGCGGCCGCGAAAGTGCAGGTCAAGGGGGTAGGTGAGGCGAGGACCGTGAGTCGACTAGCGGTTCTCCTCCGAGCGCATACCTCAACGTTCAGGGGTGCTCCTGTCGCCGGCTCCCATGGCCCGGTGGCAGTCCGAGCCCGGAGCACCGACTCACGTGAGTCGGTGCTCCGGGCTGCTCGATCCGCCTGAGCGCACTGTCCGGTCGACTGGGTCCGCTGGCCCCTCCCTCGGCGGGTAGTGCGTACCGGACCCGCTCCGCCGCCGACGACCCCCCTCGCGGCCAAGCCGTGGTTCTCGGCGTGCACCAGCGCGGTAGGGCACGGCGAAGCGATAAACGGGGAGGGGCGAGGCCGGAAGGAGCCGCACCGACGCCGGGCAGCGCGAGGCCTCAACGGTCCCTGGGCGAGGAGGCTTTCGGATGGCACCTGCCGCGCCAGCAGCGGGTACCGTTCTGGTGTCGAGTCAGAACTGGAGCCAGTATGCACGCTCTCCCTCATGACCACACCGGCGCACGCATCAAGCGTCTCCGCCTGGAGAGGCACCTCACCCAGAGAGCCCTCGCCGACCTGTCCACCGTCCCTTACTCCACCCTCGCGAAGGTCGAGCAAGGCGTGACGGCGGCCAGCCCGCACATCATCGCCAGCGTCGCGCGCGCCCTCCGGGTCGAGGTTGCCACCGTCACCGGCCAGCCCTACACCGCCGAGCTCCGGCAAGACGAGCTGGATGTTCTGATCCGCCCGATCCGGGAGGCGCTCGACGTCTACGACCTCGGTGTCGACCCCGACATCACGCCCCGCCCGCACCGGCTCCTCGCCGAAGACGCCGAGGGTCTGCTCGCCATAGTCCGTGCCGGGGAAATCAAGAGGGCCGCCGGTCAGGTCGCAGGACTCATTCAGGAAGCCACGACCGCAGCGCACACCACACGCAGCACCGAAGGGTGGCTGCTCCTCGCCTCCACATATCGCACCGCCTACGACGTGGCGAGCAAGTTGGGCTTCGGCGATCTCGCGGCGATCGCCCTTGAGCGCATGGGCTGGGCCGCGCAGCGTGGCGGCGACGCGGTGGTCGGGGGAATGTACCGCTACATGCGCGCCCTCACCTATCTGCGTGAGGGCCGGTACCGCACCGGTGACCGGCTCATCTCCCTCGGCCTGTCCACTCTGGAGCAGGCCGATCCGGGGCGGGAGCGCGACGTCCTCAGTGGGCAACTGCATCTCGGCGCGGCGGTCATGGCCGGTCGCGGACAGGACAAGCAGCGCGCCGAACTTCACCTCGGCGAGGCCGAGCGGATCGCCACGCACACCGGGGAAGCGGTCAAGGTGCACTGGCTGTCCTTCGGGCCGACGAACGTCCACGTGCACCGGGTGTCGGTGGCTGCCGAACTGGACGAGTACGCGACCGCCGCCCAGGCGGGACGCGGCATCCAGTTCCCCCGCGAGTGGCCGGCGTCCCGCCGCTCTCACCACTACGCCGAGTTGGCCCGCGCCCAGATGTGGACGGGCGACCTGCCCGCCGCATTCGCGAACTTGCTGTCCGCCAGGAAGACGGCCCCGCAGCAGGCCCGTTACCACCCGACCGTTCGGGAGACCTACGCGGGGCTGGAAGCGGCGAAGAGGCAGCTGCCCGACAGCTTTCTCTCCTACGGGTCCTGGCTGGGAGTTTGACGGCACGTAACCCCTTGGCCCCAATTATCCGCAATTGCGGATAGTTGGGGCCTTGTGCGTGCTCCACCATGTCGTCACCAGCCCCTCGACATGGAGCCGACCATGACTCGACACGCGGCTGACCGGCCGGATCATGCTTATGCACCGGACCCGTCGCCCCGGGAACTCCCACATATCGACGCTCTCAGCGAGTCGCAATCACGGGGCGCCGCCTGCGTCTGGTGTGCCGGACCTCTGAAGCCCGGCGCCGAGGTCGACCTCGGCGTTCGGCAGCGGCCGAGCGCCACCCACTTCGCCCTCTGGTACCCACGGGCCTGTCCGCCGTGCGCGGGCTCGGCCTCGTAAGGCGGCTGAAGCGGTGGCCGCGCTCCGACGTCGCGGGGACCGAAGCCGAGTACGGCCCTCCGTCGCCCACGTGACTGACGCGGGCGACCTGCCGATACCCCCGCTCGGCCGGGACGGCGCGCCGTCCCGTTTCCCCGGCCACCTCGACAGCCCGTACAGGAATCGCACGCTGGAGGCGCCATGAAGATCATCCTCACCGAGCCCGTCGGCCAGTACTACCGGCACACCGCCTGGGCCTGGGGCACGGGCATCGTCACCAAGGACCTCGGGGACGGCAAGCGGTACGTCCAGTTCGCCCACCTCGGTGCCGTCTGCCGTCGACAGGACCTGGCCCCGGCCTCGCGCGAGGAGATCGCCGCCGCCAAGGACAGCCTGCCGAAGCCGGGGACGTCATGGCTCGAAGTCTGATCCGCCGCACCGCGTAAACCATCTCGGCCCCCGTGGACGAGACCGGCGGGCCGGGCCGGGCGACGCACGCGCGTGGCGGCACGTGCCACGCACCGGGCACCGGGATTTTGTCGAGATAACGACCACGCGCCTCACTGCCCGACCCGCGCCCGAGCGGCAGTGGACGGCAAGAGCACCAGCGACCAGGCAGTAAAAGGCCCCTGCCGGACGGGGGGAACCGGCAGGGGCCGCTCTGGGGTGGCCAGGAGGGGAGGAGTCTCCGTTCCCGGCACTTATGCATGAACGCTAAACCATTTCGGACTGTTCCCTCGAACCGTGCCCCCTCCTTGTGACGCGTGTCGCAGGGAGGGGCTGTCCTCTCGCGGCCGGAGCGGACGCGTGAGCTGCGGATGTGCGGGTACCGGCGGGGCGTACGGCCGACCGGTGCGCTCACCCGTTCGGTCCCGAAGCGCTCGCCGCGCCGCCCCGGGCGGACCAGGCTGGCCAGGGACCGAGGAAGCAGGCGCCGGCGGCGTGAACCGAACAGTGGGAGGTACCGCTCGTGGACAGTGACGACGCGCGGGGCGACGACGTGTACCAGCCGGACGGCTCGGACGAACAGGCCATGGACCAGGACGAGGCCGTCCAGCTCGATTACGAGGACACCCTGTTCGACCCCGATGTCAAGGACCCGCTGGACGAGGGCTACTCGCCCAACGAACGCCCGCTCGCCGTGGACAAGGACGGCACCACCCAGGAGGAGCAGGAAGAGGGCGAGAGCCTCGACGAACGGCTCGCCGAAGAGGTGCCCGACGTCACCGTTCCCGAGGGGGACGGCCTCGGCGACACCTGGGACACCGACGGCGAGGTCCGGGACGACGAGGTCGGCGAGGGCCGCTCCGGCCGTCTGGTGGCGCCCGACGAAGGGGCGCGGGAGGATGCGGAGAAGGACATGATCGCCTCCGACGTGGGCATCGACGGCGCGGCGGCCGGTGCCGAGGAGGCCGCCGTCCACCTCGTCGACGACGAGGAGCCGGAAGGGCTCGACTGACTCCGCCCGGACCGATCCGCCGCCCGCCACCCGGAGCGCCACGTACCCACCGAAGGAGCCGCAGCGATGCAGAAGGACAAGCAGCCCGACTACCACCCCGTGATCTTCCGGGACCGTGCGGCCGGCTACGCCTTCCTGACCCGCTCCACCGCCGACAGCGCCGAGACGCTGGCGTGGGACGACGGCGAGACCTATCCCGTGATCGACGTGGAGATCTCCTCGGAGAGCCACCCCTTCTACACGGGCAAGGCCCGCGTCGTGGACTCCGAGGGCCAGGTCGCCAAGTACGAGCGGCGCTACGGCGCGGGCGGCCGGGACACGGGCGAGGACCCCACCATCTAGGGCCGGCCCGGACGGAGAGGGCCCCTGGCCCGTCCGGCCGGTACGGACAGAGGTGTTTCCCATGTCTGTCCCGGGACTGAGAGCGGCGCTGCGGGCGGTGGACCCTGCCCGCGCGCTCCACCTCGCCCGCACCGCCCCCGGACCGGGGCGCACGGCGGACGTCCCGGAGACCGCGGCGCGCCGGGAGGGGAGCACCATGAAGGCCGCCGTGGTCGAGAGCTTCACCGCCCCCCTCGTCGTCGAGGACCGTCCGGTGCCGGAGCCGGCGGGGCGCCAGGTGCTCGTACGGATGGAGACCTCCGGGCTGTGCCACACCGACGTCCACGCGGCGCACGGCGACTGGCCGGTGAAACCGGGTCCGCCCTTCGTCCCCGGACACGAGGGCGTCGGCATCGTCGAGGCGGCCGGTGAGCGGGTGCGGCACCTCTCGGTCGGCGACCGGATCGCCGTACCCTGGCTCGGCTCCGCCTGCGGACGCTGCGACTTCTGCGTCAGCGGCCGGGAGACGCTCTGCCTTGAGCAGGCCAACACCGGCTACTCGGTGGACGGCACCCACGCCGAGTACGCCCTCGCGGACGGCGACTACGTGATGCCGGTGCCCGAGGGCATCGACCCGCTCGACGCCGCGCCCCTCACCTGCGCCGGTCTCACCACGTACCAGGCCGTCAAGGTCTCCGGAGCGTGCCCCGGCTCGCGGGTCCTGGTGTCCGGCATCGGCGGCCTCGGTCACCTCGCGCTCCAGTACGCGAGGATCTCCGGCGCCGAGACCGTCGCCGTCGACATCACCGACGAGAAGCTCGCGCTCGCCCGCGAACTGGGCGCCGGCCACGTCCTGGACGCACGGACCCAGGACGTCGCCGACGAGGTGCGCAGGCTCGGCGGCGCCGACGCCGCGATCTGCCTCGCCGTCAGCGACGAGTCCTTCCTCGCCGCCTGCCGGGCGCTGCGCCGCAACGGCACCCTCGTCCTGGTCGCCCTGCCCGCCGGGGGCTCCCTCGAACGGCCCGTGTCCGAGACGGTTCTGGACGCCAGGACGGTGACCGGCTCCGTCGTCGGCACCCGGCAGGACCTCGCCGAGGTGTTCCGGCTGCACCGGCTCGGCCGGACCCGGGTGCTCCGGGAGACCCGGCGGCTGGAGGACGTCAACCTCGCGATCGACGAGCTGATGTCGGGCCGGATGACGGCGAGAATCGTCTTCGATCTGCGCTGAAGCGTGTTCTCCGTGCGCACAACTCGCCTTGTGGCGCGGTCGATTGGCGTGGCGTGCGACCGCCCCGCGCGTCCAGCCCCCGGGAAGGTGTCCTTGACCGGCGGCGCACCCTGCTGCTTTAGTCGAGAACATGACCACCGGACGGGACCTCACGCGACGACGTCACGTCGACCTCGCGCGGGTCTCCAGCGCGGGCTGTCGCCCTTCCCGCTGACGGCGCCGCCGCGCCCCTCTCCCCGGCGTCCTCCTCTCTTCCCCGCCCCGCCTCCGCAGGGCCCGCTCTCCCGGGCCGGCGCGTACCGGCGTCCGTGCGGGCGACCGTCACCGTCGACCGCCGCCCCCGTGCGTCTGCGCCGCCCTGCCCAGACGGCTCGCGCCGTACCGCGGGCCGCCACCGTGCGCTTCTCCGTGAACCGAAGGGTTGCCCCCATGGCCACCGTCCTGTCCGTCTCCGGCAGTCCGTCCCCGGTCTCCCGCACCGCCCGTCTGCTGCGCCTGCTCGACGCGCGGCTGCGCGACCAGGGGCACGAGGTGATACCCCTCGACGCCCGCACCGTGCCCCCCGAAGCGCTCCTGGGCGGCGACCTCGGCCACCCCGCGCTGCGGGAACTGGCCGCCCTGGTCGAGGCGGCCGAAGGGGTGGTCGTCGCCACGCCCGTCTACAAGGCCGCCTACTCGGGGCTGCTCAAGGCCCTGCTGGACGTCCTCCCGCAGTACGCGCTGACGGGGAAGACCGTACTGCCGCTCGCCACCGGCGGTTCCGTCGCCCACGTCCTGGCCATCGACTACGCGCTGCGGCCCGTGCTCACCTCAATGGGGGCGACCCACGTCGTGCCCGGCTGGTTCACCCTCGACAAGGACATCGCGACCGGTCCCGACGGGACGGTGACGGTCGCCCCCGCGGCCTCCGAGGCGCTGGAACAGGTCGTGGACGCCTTCTCGGTCGCGCTGCACGGCCGCGCCCACCTCTTCACCCCCGCCGGGTAGCCGACGCCTGCCCCGATGAGGGCGGCCGGTCCGGCGCGATGGTGGGAACAAGTCACCGCGGGGGCGAGTTCCTGCCGCCGCGTCTTCGGGCCCCTTGAAGCGCCGGGGGATACGGCGGACGCTGGGAGCCGGGCCGATGTCCGGCCCTCGGCCCCGTCCGAGGGGCCAGGAGGGGGTGGAGCGAATGTCCGCGACGATATGGGAGTTCACCGACGACCGGGGGGTCCGTTCGACGGCCGGGCGGCGTCCGGAGCGGATCGTGGCGTACCTGCGGGCCGGCGCCGGTCTGTGGGAACACGGCATCACCCCGGCCGGTGTCTACGGTTCGGGACACGACGGTGACAGCGTCGACCCGGTCAAGGCCGGCCGGCTCCCGGCCGACGTGCCCTACCTGGGCGCGGGAAAGACCCTCGACGCGGAGACGCTCGGCGCCGTCGCACCCGAGCTGATCGTGGACGTCACGTACGACGAGCACTTCGCGTACGCCGTGGACGACGGGACGGCCGGCTCCCTCGGCGTCCCGGTCGTCGCCCTCTCGGTCGCGGGGCAGACCTCCCTGTCCCGCATCGTGGACCGCTTCGCCGAACTCGCCGCCTCCCTCGGCGCGGTGCCCGACACGAGCGGGCAGGCCGCTCTCGACGCCGCGCGCGAGGCGGTACGCCGCGCGGCGGGCCGGCCCCGGGCGCCACGGGTCCTCGTCCTGTCCGCGGCCGGGCCCCAGCAGGTGCACCTCGCCCGGCCGGAAGCCTGGCCGGAACTGCGTCATCTGAGCGAACTGGGCGTCCGTCTGGTCGACCCGGGGCCCGGCCCCGGCGTCAACTGGCTCACGGCGGGCTGGGACCACGCCGCGCGCCTCGGCGCCGACCTGATCCTGGCCGACGCGCGCGGCAACGCCGTCCCAGCCGCCGAACTGACCGGGGTGACCGACTGGCGGTCCCTCACCCACGACAGGCCCGTCCTGCCCTGGAACCCCGAACTGGCCCCGGCGGCCGGCGCGTGCGCCACCTTCCTCCAGGAGGTCGCGGACGGGCTGTCGGCGGTCTGAGCGCGCGAACGAGAGGAGGCCGGTCCGCTCCCGGACGGCGGACCGGCCTCCTCCGGCCCGCGAAGACGCCCGCGCGTCCTGCGGCCGACGCCCCATGCGGGACCCTAAGGTCGGGCGGCATGCGCGTACTAGTCACCGGAGGCGCCGGCTTCATCGGCCGGCACATCGTCACGGAACTCACCGCCCGAGGGCACGAGCCCGTCGTGCTCGACGCCCTCCTGCCGGCCGTCCACCCCCACGCCGCCGCCGTACCGGCCCCGCGCGGCGCGACCTTCCACCACGCCGACGTCCGCGACCCCGAGGCCGTCGCGCTCGTCCTGCGCGGCGTCGACGCCGTGTGCCACCAGGCCGCGATGGTGGGCCTGGGCAACGGGGTCGCCGACGCCGCGGACTACGTCGGCTGCAACGACCTCGGAACCGCCGTGCTGCTGTCCGCCGCCGCCGAGGCCGGGGTGCGCCGCCTCGTCCTCGCCGGCTCGATGGTCGTGTACGGCGAGGGCCGCTACGACTGCGCCCGGCACGGCACCGTACGCCCCGGACCGCGCGCCGAGGACGACCTGCGCGCCGGCCGCTTCGAACCCCGCTGCCCCCGGTGCGCCGCGCCCCTGGTGCCCGGACTCGTGCCCGAGGACGCCCCCGCCGACCCGCGCAACGTGTACGCCGCGACGAAACTCGCCCAGGAACACCTCACCTCCGCGTGGGCCCGCGCCACCGGCGGCCGTTCCGTGTCGCTGCGCTACCACAACGTCTACGGGCCCGGGATGCCCCGCGACACCCCGTACGCGGGCGTCGCCTCGTTCTTCCGCTCGGCGCTGGCCCGGGGCGAGGCCCCGCGCGTCTTCGAGGACGGGGCCCAGCGCCGGGACTTCGTCCACGTACGGGACGTCGCGAGCGCCAACGTCACGGCCCTGGAGGCGCTGGAGCAGCGCCCGCCCGGAAGCCTCACCGCCTACAACACCGGCAGCGGCACCCCGCGCACCATCGCCGACATGGCCGGCGCCCTCGCCCTCGCGCACGGCGGCCCCGCCCCCGTCGTGACCGGCGAGTACCGCCTCGGCGACGTACGGCACATCACCGCCGACTCCGGCCGGCTGCGCACCGAACTGGGCTGGCGCCCCGAGGTCTCCTTCGCCGACGGCGTCGCGGAGTTCGCCGCCGAGCCCATGCGCGAGGCCGTGCCCGGCTGAGGGGCGCGACCGAAGGCCGCCGCACCCCCAACGGTGTGCCGTCCTCGTTTCGTCAGGAGCGGGAGCCGGAAATGTCGGATTCCGCTTCGTACGGTGTCGGGGTGAACGACTCGACAGCACCGGGGCCCCAGGCCGGCTCCGTAGACCTCGTCCTGCCCTGTCTCAACGAGGCCGGCGCCCTGCCCTGGGTGCTGGGCCGGGTACCGCGCGGCTGGCGGGCCGTCGTCGTGGACAACGGTTCCGACGACGGCTCGGGCGAGATCGCCGCGCGGCTCGGCGCCCACGTCGTCCGGGAGTCCCGG
Organism: Streptomyces sp. NPDC049954; assembly: GCF_040656295.1. NCBI lineage: Bacteria > Bacillati > Actinomycetota > Actinomycetes > Kitasatosporales > Streptomycetaceae > Streptomyces > Streptomyces sp. NPDC049954. The sequence goes on along the minus strand of NZ_JBFALS010000008.1, from coordinate 370,928 downwards.
AAGGGCTTCGGCGCCGCCTGCCACGCCGGGCTTCAGGCCGCGACCGCCGAGCTGGTGGCGTTCTGCGACTGCGACGCCTCGCTCGATCCGGCGCTGCTGCCCGCCCTCGCCCGGCAGGTGACGGAGGGCCGGGCCGATCTCGTCCTCGGCCGACGCCGTCCCGAACGCGGCAGCTGGCCCCTGCACGCCCGCCTCGGGAACGCCGCCCTGGCCCGGATGCTGCGCTCCAGAACCGGGCTGCGGCTGCGCGACCTCGGACCGATGCGGATCGCGCGCCGCACCGACCTGCTCTCCCTCGGCCTCAGCGACCGGCGCAGCGGCTACCCGCTCCAGATGGTCGTGCGCGCCGCCGACGCCGGCTGGCGGGTCCTCGAACAGGACGTGCCCTACCTGCCGCGCACCGGGACCTCCAAGGTCACCGGCACCTGGCGCGGCACCTGGCAGGCCGTCCACGACATGCGCGCCGTGCTGAACGCCGTGGAACCGCCCGCCCCGCGCCGGGCACCGACCGCCGAGGAGGCCCGTACCCCGTGAGCACCGCCCCCCACGTCCCCCGCCCCGCGCGGCGGGCCGGGACGACCCTCGTCGTCATCGCCAAAGAACCCGTGCCCGGCCGCGTCAAGACCCGGCTGACCCCGCCCTACACGCCGCGGCAGGCCGCCGCGCTCGCCGAGGCCGCGCTGCGCGACACGCTCGACTGCGTCGCCGCGCTGCCCGCCGCGCGCCGCGTCCTCGCCCTCGACGGCGCCCCCGGGCCCTGGCTGCCGCCCGGTTTCACCGTCGTCCCGCAGTGCGCGGGCGGCCTCGACGAGCGGCTGGCCGCCGTCTTCGGCGCGTGTACCGGGCCGACGCTCCTCGTCGGCATGGACACCCCGCAGATCACCCCGGACCTGCTCGCCCCGGCCCTCGCCCCGGACGCCTGGACCCACCACGACGCCTGGTTCGGGCCCGCCGAGGACGGCGGTTTCTGGGCCCTCGGCCTCGCCGACCCCGACCCGGCGCTGCTGCGCGGAGTACCCATGTCGCGCGCCGACACCGGAGCCCGCCAGTACGAGCGGCTGACAGCGGCCGGGCTGCGCGTCGGCCGGCTGCCCGCCCTCAGCGACGTGGACACGGCGGCCGACGCCGACCAGGTCGCCGCACAGGCGCCGTGGACCGCCTTCGCCGCGCGGCACGCCGCGTACGCCGTCCCCGCACCCGGCCGCGCGGCCGCCGCCCGGCGGGAGTCGAACCGGTGAGCGCCCCCGCCCGCTCGCGCGAGACCGCCTTGCCCGGCTCCCGCACCGGCCTCGTCGACGCGCCCGCCGGACTGCCCTGGAGCGGCAGTGACGACCCGTGGGGAGAAGCCGTGCGCACCGGGCGCGGGCCGCTCTTCCTGCGCCGCGAGGACGGCTGGCTGCTGCCGCTCGACGTCGAACGCTGGTGCGCAGCCCCGGACGCCGCCGACACCACCGTCCTCGACCGCTGCCACGGCACGGTCCTGGACATCGGCTGCGGACCGGGCCGCTTCCTCGTCGCCCTCGCCGAACGCAAGCGGACCGCGCTCGGCGTCGACCTGTGCCGCGACGCGGTCGCCCGCGCCCTCGACGCCGGGGCGGGGGCCGTGTGCCGCTCCGTCTTCGGCCCGCTGCCCGGCACCGGCCGCTGGGACACCGCGCTGCTCATCGACGGCAACATCGGCATCGGCGGCGACCCCGTGGCCCTGCTCGGACGCAGCGCCGAACTCGTCGCACCGCAGGGTCTCCTCATCGTCGAGACGGCACCGCTCGACCTCGACGAGCGTGTCCTGGTCCGGGTGGGCAACGGCAGCGACCAGCACGGCGCGCCCTTCCCCTGGGCCCGCGTCGGCACTCCCGCGCTGCTGCGGTACGCGCGGGAGGCGGGCTGGGCCGAGGCGGAGCGGTGGACGGCGGCCGGCCGCCATTTCGTGGCGCTGCGCCGCGCCCCGGCGGCTGATCCGGCCGCTCCCTGACGGCTGCGGCGGGCGCGCTGTCCCCGGGGAGGCCCACTCCGCGCCGCCCGCGTGAACAGCGCGCCCGCCGCCACCACACCGGGCGAGTCGACACGCAGGGAGGCGCAGCGAAAGGGCGGACGCGCGAGGACACCACCCGGGCTGCTCCACCGGGGCAGGAACCCCCGGCCAATCGCGGACACCGGCCCGGTGGGCCACCGCACGCCGCCGTGCCGCTGCCAGTCTGGCCCCGTGACCGCGTTCCGTACCCCGGCTCCCGCCCTGGCCGCCACCACCGCCGTACTCGCGGCCCTGTGCGTCACCCTCGTCGTGACGCTCGGCGGCGACACCTTCCCCGAGGACGCCGCACTCCTCTCGTACCAGTACGGGGCCTGCTGGCTGCTGTTCGGCGGCGCCGCCCTGGCCCTGCGCAAGGTCCCGGTCCGCGCGGTCGCCGCCGTCGTGCTCACCGGAGGGATCGCCGTCGCCGTGACCGGACTCGTCTCCCCGCCCACCACCAGCACCGACTCCTCCCGGTACGCGTGGGACGGACGCGTGCAGGCGGCCGGGATCTCCCCGTACGACCACACCCCCGCCGACCCCGCCCTCGCCGCGCTGCGCGACCCCTGGCTGTTCCCGGTCGGCCCCGCGTGCGCGGACCACGAACGGCCCGGCCTCGCCGCCCCCGAGGACCCGGCGCGTGCTGCCCGCCGACTGGGCGCCCCTCGCCGTCGTCCTCGTCCTGCTCGCCCTGGCCGGGTACGTCCTGTGGCGCGGTGACCCGCTGCGCCCCTGGCGCGGGGCGCTGCTCGTGACCGGTGGCGCCTTCCTGCTGCTCACCCCCGGCCACCCCTGGTACGCGTTGCTCGTCGTCGGTCTCGTCGCGCTCGACGGCCGCTGGGAGTTGGCTGGGCGTCGCCGTCGCGGGAGCCGCCGCCTACGTCACCTCGCGTACGGTGCCCGGTCCCGACCCGATCGCCGCGACGGCGTACGCGCTGGCGGCCGCCGCCGTCCTCGTCGGCGCCCTGCTGCGCCTGTTCCACCCGGACCGGGACGCAGGAGCGGCGACTGGGATCATGGACGACGACGCCGGGCGAGCCGCTTCGAAGGAGGCCGCCGCGCGTACGCAGGCTTCAGCGAGAGGAACGATCACCGATGGCAGTCTTCGCCGTCTTCTACACGTACACCGACAACAGCGCGGGGCGTGACGAGACGCGTCCCGCACACCGCGCCTACCTGACGGAACTCGCCGAGAAGGGCGTCAACCTCGTCTCGGGGCCGCTCGCGGGCGGCCCCCAGGACGGCGCTCTGCTGCTGTTGCGCGCCGCATCGGCCGAGGAGGCCCGCGCCCACACCGAGCAGGACCCCTTCCGGCTGGAGGGCCTGGTGGCCGAGGTCCGGGTCGAGGAGTGGAAGCCGGTCAACGGACCGCTCGCCGGGGCCTTCGACGTCGCGAACTGAGGGACGTCCGGCACAGCCGTGCCCCGCTGCCGCCGACACGCGGTGGTCGCGGGGTGCGGCCGTGCTCAGGCGCTCGGCACCGTCTGGTCACCGGCGGGCAGCCTCCCCCAGCGGTACAGGAACACGGTGATCAGCAGCCCCAGGGCGAAGAAGCCCGCCGACCACCAGAACGCCGTCGTGTAGCTGTGCATCTGGGCCTGGAGCGGGAGCAGACGGCTGGGCCGTTTGCCGACGACGTAGTTGGCGGCGGCGGTCGTGGCGAGCGTGTTCAGCAGCGAGGTGCCGACCGAACCGCCTACCTGCTGGCAGGTGTTGACCATCGCCGAGGCCACCCCGGCGTCCCTGGAGGCGATCCCGGAGGTCGCCGTGTTCATCGCCGGGGCGAAGACGAGCCCGAGCCCCAGGCCCGCCACCAGCAGCGGCGGCAGCACGTGCGCGGCGTAGGAACTGGACAGGTTCAGCCCCGTCAGCCACGCCATCCCGGCGCCCGCGAGCCCCATCCCGGTCGGCACCAGCGGCTTCGGTCCCACGCGTGGCAGGACGAAGTTGGTCACCGTCACCGAGGTGACGATCAGCACCGCGACCATCGGCAGGAACGCGAACCCGGTCCGGATCGGGGAGTAGTGCAGGATCTGCTGGAGGTAGTACGTCAGGAACAGGAACACCCCGAACATGCCGGCGCCCGAGATGAACATCGCGAGGAACGAGGCGCCGCGATTGCGGTGCAGCACCACGCGCAGCGGCAGCAACGGATGCGCCACCCGCTTCTCCCACCACGCGAAGGCGAGCAGCAGGACCCCGCCCGCCGCGAGGAACCCCCAGGTCAGCGGAGAGCCCCAGTGGTGACGCTCGGCGTTGGAGAAGCCGTAGACGATGCAGAACAGGCCGCCCGAGGCCAGCAGACTGCCCGGCAGGTCGAGGCTCGGGCGCCCGGTCGGCTTGCCCGAGTACAGCAGCCGGGCCCCGCCCAGCATCGCGCCCACGGCGAACAGCAGGTTGACGTAGAGGCACCAGCGCCAGTCCAGGTACTCGGTCAGCACCCCGCCCAGCAGCAGACCCACCGCACCACCCGCACCGGCGATGGCCCCGTAGATGCCGAAGGCCTTCGCGCGTTCCTTGCCGTCCGTGAACGTCGTCGTCAGCAGGGACAGCGCGGCGGGCGCGAGGAGCGCCCCGAACACGCCTTGCGCGGCGCGTGCCACGACGAGCATCAGGAAACTCTGCGAGGCCCCGCCGACCGCCGAGGCCGCCGCGAAACCGGCCAGCCCGATCAGGAAGACCCGCTTGCGGCCGACCAGGTCGGCGATCCGCCCGCCGAGCAGCAGGAGGCTGCCGAAGGCGAGCGCGTACGCCGTGATGACCCACTGCCGGTTGCCGTTGCTGAACCCCAGCTCCCGCTGGGCGGAGGGCAGCGCGATGTTCACGATGGTCGCGTCGAGGACCACCATGAGCTGGGCGATGCCGATGACGCTCAGGATCAGCCAGCGGTGCTCGTGCGATCCGCCCCTGCCCGGGTCGCCGTCGGAGGCTTCCGGCCCGGAGGGGCCCGCTGCCCTGCCCGTGTCTTCAGGTCCGCTATCCATGCTGGTCAGCCCTTCGAAGCTCAGAGCTGCCCACGCTAGGCGCGGCGCGGTGACGCGGCGAGCGGGGAGGGGCCGGACGGGAGAGGGCGGCCGCCGTGTCCGCCGAGCCGTGACCGCACGCCCCGCAGGGCCGCTGCCGGGCTCCGGCCCCCTCGCAGCCCCGCATTCAGGAAGTGAACGGTCAACAGGCTTTGTTAGGCCTCCAGTTCAGGATCGCGCCATCCCGGTGTGAAGTATTGACGGTTTCTCGGGGGCTGTGTTTACTCACGCTCCAACGCCTGTACCCGTGTCGCGTGCGCTTGCGTCGTGGCCGGCACGACGACACCCCGAAACGGCCGCGCACAGCCGATCCGTACCACCACGGGCCGAACGGCACCCCCACCTGCCGACCGCACCCGCGCACCGCACGCGTACCGATGGAGAGGCGCCCCCCACCTCCCGCTAGGAGAGCCGCATGCCATCCCGCACGAGCCGTACCCCTCGCTCCGCACGCACCTCCCGTACGCTGACCGTCGCCCTCGCGACCCTGTCGGCGGCCTGTCTGCTCGCGGTGCCCGCCGTCGCGGACCCGGCCGCCACCCCGAGAGCCGGCGCCGCCCGCGCCGCCGCGGCCTGGGACACCGACCTCGCCGCCGCCGCGTACAGCGCCGATCCGGCCGCTGTCTCCGCCTCCGGCGGCAGCGCCCAGGCGGCCTTCGACGGGAACGACGCCACGACCTGGACCAGTGACGCCGCCGACGACGCGTGGATCAGCGTCGACCTCGGCAGCAGACTGCGCATCGAGCGCGTCGTCCTGGACTGGGGCGCCGACTTCGGCAAGAAGTACGTCGTGGAGACCTCCGACGACGGCAGCGACTGGAAACCCTTCTTCACCGAGGACCAGGGCACCGGCGAGAGCGTCACCGCCCACACCTACCCGCAGGAGGTGCGCGGCCGCTATGTCCGGATGCGCGGGGTCGAGCGGTCCGCGGGGGGCGGCTACGCGCTGTCCGCCCTCAAGGTGTACGGCGGGGAACCCGCCCCCGCGACCACCACCCGCGCCAACCTCGCGCTGCACCACCCGGCCTACAGCGACGTCTACCAGAGCGCGGGCAACTCGCCGGCCTTCGTCACCGACGGCGGGAAACCGGACGGCCTCACGGGCGACGCCACCCGCTGGTCCAGCGACTGGAACGCGGACCGCTGGGTCTCCGTCGACCTCGGCGCGTCCTCCACGATCGACAGCGTCGACCTCTACTGGGAGTCCGCCTTCGCCGTCGACTACGCGATCCAGGTCTCCGACGACAACGAGAACTGGCGCACCGTGCACGAGCTGTCCGCCGCCGAGGTCGAGGCCCGCCGCGCCGACATCGGCACCCCGGGCCAGTCGGCCGGGAAGCACGACACCGTCCAGCTGCCCACCCCCGCCACCGGGCGGTACGTCAGGATGCTCGGCAAGGAACGCCGCTCCTTCTACAACCCGGCGCCCGCCACCGCCCAGTTCGGCTACTCCCTCTACGAGTTCGAGGTGTGGGGAACCGGCGGCAGCGCCGACGCCGCCTACCCGGCGCTCCCCGGCGAGCAAAGCGGGGACTACCGCACCACCTTCTTCGACGACTTCACCGGGGACGGCCTCGACCGCTCCAAGTGGCGCGTCGTGCGCACGGGCACCGAAATGGGCCCGGTCAACGGCGAGTCCCAGGCGTACGTCGACTCGCCCGACAACATCTCCACCCAGGACGGGGTGCTCCAGCTCAAGACCAAGTACTGCAAGGGCTGCACCGAGGCCGGCGGCACCACCTACGACTTCACCTCCGGCCGCATCGACACCAACACGACGTTCGACTTCACCTACGGCAAGGTCAGCGCCCGCATGAAGCTGCCGGTCGGCGACGGCTTCTGGCCCGCCTTCTGGATGCTCGGCAGCAACGTCGACGACCCGAAGGTCTCCTGGCCCGCCTCCGGCGAGACCGACATCATGGAGAACATCGGTTACGGCGACTGGACCTCCAGCGCCCTGCACGGGCCGGGCTACTCGGCGGACGGCAACATCGGCGCCCAGCAGACCTACCCCGACACCCGGTCCGACGCCTGGCACACCTACGGCGTCGAGTGGAAACCGACCGGGATGACCTTCACGGTCGACGACCGCGTGGTGCAGGAGACCAGCCGCAACAAGCTGGAGTCCACGCGCGGCCAGTGGGTCTTCGACCACGACCAGTACGTCATCCTCAACATGGCGCTGGGCGGCGCCTACCCGGCGGGCTGGAACAAGGTCACCGAGCCCTACTGGGGGCTGCCCCAGTCCAGCGTGGACCGGGTCGCCCAGGGCGGGGTGCAGGCCGAGATCGACTGGGTCCGCGTCGAGCAGAAGGACTGACCCCGCCCCGCCGCGCCGGGGGAGCGGTCAGTTCCCCCGGCGCACCCAGCAGTCCTCCGCGTGGTCGTCCACCACGCCGACCGCCTGGAGGAAGGCGTAGGTGATCGTCGTCCCGACGAAGGTGAACCCCCGCTTCTTCAGATCCTTGCTGATCCGGTCGGACAACTCCGTGCGCGCCGGCGGGAAGGTGCCCGAGGCACGCGTGTTCACCACCGGTCTCCCGCCCACCCACTGCCACAGATACGCGTCGAAGGAACCGCGCTCCTCGCGCACGGCGAGGAAGGCCCGCGCGTTCTTCACGAGCGAGGCGACCTTCAGCCGGTTGCGCACGATCCCCGGATCGGTGAGCAGCGCGTCCAGCTTCGGCTGCCCGTACTCAGCCACCCGGCGCACGTCGAAACCGTCCAGCAGCCGACGGTAGTTCTCCCTCTTGTTGAGCACCGTCGACCAGGACAGGCCCGCCTGCGCGCCTTCCAGGACCAGCAGTTCGAACAGGTAGGCGTCGTCGTGCGCGGGTCTGCCCCACTCCCGGTCGTGGTACGCCGTCATCAGCTCCGAGGTGCCACTCGCCCAGCCGCAGCGCCCCGCTCCCGGCGGCGGCTCCAGCGGCGCCGCACCGGTGGCGGCGACGCGCCCCGCTCCCGCGCCGCTCATCCGGGCAGCCCCAGCAGCTCGCACAGTTCGCCCTCGTTCCCCGAAAGGCCGGCGGACCGCAGCGCGGCGTCCGCCTCCGCCATCGGGCCCGCGAGCAGCGCCGCCGCCAGAGGCGCGGTCCCCGGGTCGTCGAGCACCGCCCGGGCCGCCTGCCGCAGCCGCAGGCAGGCCCGCGCCGCCTCCGTCCTCGCCTCCGTCACTCCGTGCACCGTCATCACGTGCTCCGCTCCCCGTCCTCGGTGGTCCCGGCCGCGCGCGACCCGGACGGGCCACGCCTGACAGCCCGTCATCGACGGGCCGCGTCCCAGCCTGCCGTACGCCACTGACAACGGCCGCACACCACCGGCGGCGCCGCGTCCGCCCGGGGGAGCTGAGGCTCCGGTCCCGGGTCCGCGGGCCCGGGGTGCCGGGCGGCGCCGACACGGTGAGAGGGCACGCCCCGCCCCTGCGCCGTGCCCGCGCCTCTGCGCCGTGCCCGCGCCTGCGGTGGCAGGGTGGGGGCAGGAGACGCCCCCCTGGGCGCTCCCCTCGCCGTTCCCACCCCACGGAGGCCCTGATGACCGCCACCACCCCCGTCGTCGCCGTGCTCGGCACCGGAATCATGGGATCCGGCATGGCCCGCAGCCTGCTGCGCGCCGGGCTCCCGGTCCGCGTGTGGAACCGCACCCGGGCCAAGGCCGAAGCCCTGGCCGGCGACGGCGCCGAGGTCGCCGCGAGCGCCGAGGCCGCCGTCCGGGACGCCGACGTCCTCCTCACCGTCCTGAACGACGGGGCGGCCGTCGAGTCCGCCATGGACGCCGCCCGTCCCGGGCTGCGTCCCGGACAGATCTGGCTCCAGGTGTCCACGGTCGGTGTCGAGGCCACCCGCTCCCTCGCGGAACGAGGCGAGGAGTGGGGCCTGGTCTACCTCGACAGCCCCGTGTCCGGCACGAAGCAGCCCGCCGAACAGGGCGCGCTGACCGTCCTGGTGTCCGGCCCCGAAACCGCTCGCGAGACCGTGGAACCGGTGCTCTCGGCCATCGGGCGGAAGACCGTGTGGGCCGGTGCGGAACCCGGCGCCGCGACCCGGCTCAAACTCGTCACCAACACGTGGCTCACCACCCTGGTCGGCGGGGTCGCCGAGACCCTGAACGTCGCCGACGGCCTCGGCGTGGACCCGCGCTCGTTCCTCGACGTCGTCTCCGGCGGGCCGCTCGACAGCCCGTACCTGCGCACCAAGACCGAGGCCGTGCTGTCCGGCGACCTGACGCCCAGCTTCGCCCTGTCCACGGCGCTCAAGGACACCGAGCTGATCCTCGCGGCCGTACGGGACAGCGGCCTGCGGCTCGACATGCTCCCGGCCGCCGCCGAGCGCTCGGCCCGCGCCGTGCGCGAGGGACACGGGGACGAGGACATGATCGCGACGTACTTCGCGGGCCGGCCGGGGCCCGAGGGCCCCGAGGCCGGCTGACCCGGCCGGACCGGACCGGCGTCCGGCCCGGCCCGCCTCGCGCGCAGTGGTCGCCGGGGCCTACGGCGACTCGCCGCCCTCCCCGCGCCGCTGCTCACGGTCCCGGGCCGGGCGCTCCCGCTGCGGGCGCAGGTCCAGGATCTCCAGAAGGAAGGACAGGTCCTCCGCGTTCTGCGCGCGGGCGGCCAGCACCAGGCGGGCCCGGCGGCGTTCCTCGGCGTACGCCTCCGAGAGGCCCTTCTCCGTGTACGGGTCCTGGCCCCGCTGATCGTCGGTCATCGCCACAGTGTCGCCGCCACCACCCCGAAATGCGCGCCGACGCGGAGAGCCGGGTGAGCGGGTGGGCCACAAGTGGCGATGATGACGTGGGTGGATGGCCTGAATGCACTGCCCGGCCCGCCCTCGGCCGGGGCCTGCGGCCGGGACGCCGCCCCGACCGCCGCGTCGCCGGGGCCAGGGTGCTCGGGACCGAACTACCCCTTTTCGTAGGAGAGTTCCCGCAGGGTGCCGCCGTCCGCGAGGCTCCCGGTGAGTCGCACCCGCGCGTCCTCGGGGGCCCGGCGCGCGAAGGTCGTACCGCGCTGGACGCCGCTCACCGCGCCCCGCGCCCGCAGAGCCGTCACCGCGCGGCTGCCCGCGCCCACGACGTACCAGTGACCCGCCGGGGAGCGCCAGTGCGTCCCGGCCACCACGTGCCGGCCGAACCTGCTGCACGCGGCCGTCGCCCGGGCCCGCCCCACGACGTCCACCGGCGCGGCGGGGGAGGAGGCGGGGGTGCGCAGCGACAGCAGGACGTCGCCCGGTCCGCGCCACGTGTCGGCGCGCGTGCAGGCCCACACCGCGCGGCCGCCGTCTTCGGGCAGGTCCTGCCGCGCGAAGTCCCACGTGTTGACGGAGCGGACCCCGAGTCCGCGCATCGCGTCGAGCCGGCAGCCCAGCCGGGCCCACGCGAGCAGGGCCGCCGGACCCGTCGCCTCACGCGGCTGACGCGCGGGGGCGCCCGAGCCCGGCAGCGGCGTGTACGTCAGGTGCACCGGCGTGAGGTCCCCGAGGTCGGCCAGCAGGAAGGAGTGGTTCTCCACGATCCGCGCGGAGGAGCGCAGCTGAAGCACCGGCAGACGGGCGCAGGAACCGCCGGCCGGCGCGCCGGGCACCGGATCACTCACCCCGGAGCGCGACACCGCGAGGGCCGCCGCCGGGGTGTCCGGCCTCAGCAGGTCCCTGGTCGTGCTCCTGGCCACCCACGGCGCGGTCAGATAGCGGGTGCCGGCCCGGGTGCGGCTCAGCACGAGGGCCGCCGCCGTCGTGACGTCCGCGTCGTCGGTGCGGACGAGATCCAGGGCCGCGTCCCCCTTGCCGTCCAGCGGCCGGGCGTAGCGCACCGCGCGCTGCCCGTCGTGCAGCAGGACCACGGCCGACCCGTCCACGTCCCCCGCGAACAGCAGCTTCGGGGAGCGGGGCGGCGCGTCGACGGGGGTGCCCGGGGCGCGGGTGACGCGTACCCCTTCGTGCTCCCCGCGCGCCGCCGCACCGCGCACCGCCCGCGCGGCCCGCGCCCACGCGTTCAGCGCCCGCGCGAGCAGTTCCTCGTCACCGGTGCGCTCCCCGCGGGTGGGCCAGGCCGTGAAGTCGACGCGGGAGGTGTCGTCCCACGGCACCTCCTTCTCGTCGACCACCCCGCGCGGGTCCAGCGCGCCCGTGCCGCGCGGGACCGGGGCGGGACCGGCCGAGGGCAGGGTCGCGGCGCCCGTACCGAACAGGGTCAGCAGGAGAGCGGCCGCCACGACGGCCGCGCCCAGGGCCATCCCGAGCCGCACCCGGTGCCTGCGCCGCAGCAGGTCCGTCGGCCGCGTCCGTACCGAGGACGGGTCGAACTCGGCGGAGCGCACGAGTGCGGCCGGGTCGCCCTCGGCCTCCCGGGCCAGCCGGCCGGCCAGCACGACGGGCGTCGAGGTGTCGGTGACGCCCAGCCGGGACAGCACCTCGCGCACCCCGGGCTCGGGCAGCCCCTCCAGGGCGGACAGCGCGAGCGCGGCCCGCGTCACCCCGTCCGCCTTCGACAGCGCCTGGTCCAGCGCCAGTTCCTCCGTGCCGCCCGCCCGGGGAAAGAAACGCAGACCCCATACGACGGGCAGACCGGGGCGCAGGACGCGCGGCGGCGGCAGCCGCCCCGGCCACCAGCGCGGACGCCGCTCATGGGCCAGGGCCTCCCGCAGGATCTGCTCCCGCACCCACGCGTACCCCGGGCGGTCCCGCGCGCCGCGCGGTGAGGGCACCCGGCGCGGCGCGGGCCGCAGCAGCCGGGAACCGGTGCCGGGCAGGGCCCGCTGGACGATGCCGTGCGCCGCGAGCACGCGGCGGTGCCGGCCCACGGCCGGTGGCAGGACGAGGTAGGCGAGGCGCACGAGCCGCGCGTACTGCTCCACGAGAGCCGCCTCGGCCTGGTCCAGGTCGATGCGCTCCCCGGGGGAGCGGGACTGTTGCCGCGAGGACGTGGGCATGGGAGAACCTTTCGGATGACGGCGGCGGAAGGGAACCTTCGCTGCGTCAAACGAGTGATTCGTCGGACCGTCACATCACGAGTGCGCTTCCGTCACTTGTGGTAGAGGGGCAGGTGTCCGCCCCGGCCCCGTATCCCGGGGTGCGCCGCCATGATCTCCTCGGCCGCCGCGCTCACCCGGGGCAGCAGGTCCCGCACGGTGGACTCGGCCCGCCAGTGCAGATCGGCGGGTGTGCGGACGCCGAGATCGGCGAGGACCTCGGCGAAGGCCGGCCACCGGCGCTCGTGCTCCTGCGGGGCGTCCGCGGCCAGCGCCGTGTGGCAGCGGGCCAGGGTCGCCACGATCCAGAACACCGCCTCCCGGTGCAGTCCCTCCGCGATCAGCGCCGCACTCCCCGCCACGGCGATCGGACGGGCCCGCGCGGTCAGGTCCGAGCTGAAGGGGAACGGCGTGCGCGCCACCTGCGCCGTCGCGTCGAAGGTCTCCACCAGCGTGGCCAGGTGCCGCCGCACCACCGGGGCCGGCAGTCGCGCGCAGCCCAGGGCCTCCAGCAGCGCCGGGTACAGGTCCAGCCGGCCGAAGTCGCTCAGCACCTCGCGGGCCGCCGGGTAGCGCAGCCGGATCGTCGGATTGCGCAGCGCGGCGACCAGGAGGACGTGCGCGGACACCCCGGTAGGGAAGAACCAGGCCGTGACCTGCTCGTGGAAGGGCGCCGCCCCGTCGAGCGCGCCGAGCCGGCCCCGTACCCGCTCCTCGGCCTCGGCGCAGCGCCGCCGCACCCAAAAGCGGTCGGCGAAGTCCCGCGCGACCCGCTCCCGCAGAAGGGCCAGCCGCCCGCTCGGATCGGCGATCACACAGTCCCGTACGAAGGGACCGGCCAGGTGGTAGTCGCCGAGCACCGCCTCCGGCGTGACGACCGTGCTCCACGGCTCGTACGTCACCTCCAGCAGCGCGCCCCGGTGTTCCAGCTTCCCCGGCTTGGGCGGGGCCTCGGCGCGGTCCACGAGCACCACGACGTCGACGTCGGAGGAGGGCGCGAGGTCCGCGTCCCGGTCCAGCAGCAGCGTCGAGCCGGTGAAGTAGGCGCCGCGGAAGTCCGGCAGGACACGGGCGTACCGCGCCACCCAGTCGGCGGCGGCCTCGCGCGCCCGCCCCACCTTCATCGCGTCCCCCTGCCGCCCCCGGATGTGGCCTTCACTGTGGCACAGGCCCGCCCGGCGGCACGCACCTGCCGCCGCGACCTGCGGGGAACGGCCCCCTGGGCGCCTGCGGGACCCGGCTGCGAGACAATCACGGACGGGCGACCCCACCCCGAAAGAGAGAGGCTTCAAGATGCCACAGCAGGTACAGGGCGTGATCGCGCGGGCCAAGGGCGAGCCGGTGCGGATCGAGACCATCACCGTCCCGGACCCGGGCCCGGGCGAGGCCGTCGTGCGGATCCAGGCGTGCGGGGTGTGCCACACCGACCTGCACTACCGCGAGGGCGGGGTGAACGACGAGTTCCCCTTCCTCCTCGGCCACGAGGCCGCGGGAGTGGTCGAGTCGGTCGGCGAGGGCGTCACCGAGGTGGCCCCCGGCGACTACGTCGTCCTCAACTGGCGCGCGGTGTGCGGCCAGTGCCGGGCGTGTAAGCGCGGGCGCCCGTGGTACTGCTTCGACACGGCCAACGCCACACAGAGGATGACCCTCGCGGACGGCACCGAGCTGACGCCGGCCCTCGGTATCGGGGCCTTCGCGGAGAAGACCCTGGTCGCCGCCGGGCAGTGCACCAAGGTGGACCCGGAGGCCTCCCCGGCCGCCGCCGGACTGCTGGGCTGCGGGATCATGGCGGGCATCGGCGCCGCCATCAACACCGGCAACGTCACGCGCGGGGACACCGTCGCCGTCATCGGCTGCGGCGGTGTCGGCGACGCGGCGATCATGGGCTCGCGGCTGGCCGGAGCCGCGCGGATCATCGCGGTGGACGTCGAGGACCGCAAGCTGGAGACCGCCAGGAGGCTCGGCGCGACCCACACCGTCAACTCCCGCACGAGCGACCCGGTCGACGCGATCCGCGAGCTGACCGGAGGCTTCGGCGCCGACGTGGTGATCGAGGCGGTCGGCCGCCCCGAGACCTACGAGCAGGCGTTCTACGCCCGGGACCTCGCCGGGACCGTCGTCCTGGTGGGCGTGCCCACCCCCGAGATGAAGATCGAGCTGCCGCTCATCGACGTGTTCGGCCGCGGCGGCGCCCTCAAGTCCTCGTGGTACGGCGACTGCCTGCCCTCGCGCGACTTCCCGATGCTCATCGACCTCTACCGTCAGGGCCGGCTCGACCTCGACGCGTTCGTCACCGAGACCATCGCGCTCGACCAGGTGGAGACCGCCTTCGCGCGGATGCACGAGGGCGATGTGCTGCGTTCGGTGGTGGTCTTCTGATGGCCGCCCGCATCGACCACCTCGTCACCTCAGGCACCTTCTCACTCGACGGCGGCACCTGGGAGGTCGACAACAACGTGTGGCTCGTCGGCGACGACGAGGAGGTGATCGTCATCGACGCCGCGCACGACGCCGAGGCCATCGCCGAGAAGGTGGCCGGACGCCGCGTCACGGCGATCGTGTGCACGCACGCCCACGATGACCACGTCGGTGCCGCGCCCGCCCTCGCGGACCTCACCGGGGCCTCCGTCCTGCTGCACCCCGCCGACACCGAACTGTGGAAGCTGACCCACCCCGGCCTCGTACCGGACGGCCCCCTCGCGGACGGTCAGCGGATCTCCGTCGGCGGTACCGGACTGACGGTGCTGCACACCCCCGGGCACGCGCCGGGCGCGGTGTGCCTGTACGCGCCGGACCTCGGCACCGTCTTCACGGGGGACACGCTGTTCGCGGGCGGGCCCGGGGCCACCGGCCGCTCCTTCAGCGACTTCCCGACCATCGTGGACTCGATCCGGGAGAAGCTGCTGACCCTGCCCGCCGACACCGTCGTGCGCACCGGACACGGTGACAGCACCACGATCGGCGCCGAGGCCGGCCACGTCCAGGAGTGGATCGACCGGGGGCACTGACCCCGCACGGAGAGGGCCGCGCCGCCGGGAACGGCTGTGCGGCCCCGAGCCGTTGGGGCGCCCGCCCCGACGGGAGCGGAGGACGTCCCGGCCCGGGCCCGCGGTGTCGTCGCGGGCCCGGGCCGGGCGACACCGTCCGAACGCCGCGAACGACGTTTATTGCGCAAGCCCTAAACTCTCTGGCATGTCAATGGATACGGCGTCCACGGGCGCAGTGCAGGGATGGGAGGCCGCGGTGCTCGACGGAGGGCCCGCGGACGGACTGCGGATGAGGGTCGCCGACCGCCCGGGTGTGGTGCAGGTGACGCTGCCCTGCCCGGTGGACGAGGAGCCCGGTGCGGCCGGGCTGCGGGTCGAGGCCCTGTACGTCTACCGGCGCGATCCCCGCGTCCGTGAGGAACCGCTGCGGTACGGCTTCGACGGAGCCACGCCCTGAACGGGGCGCAGCGCCCCCGGGGAGCCCGCCGTCCCGGCCGGTCCGGCGCTCCGAGCCCGGACGTGGGCGCGCTCAGCGGGGGACGGACGCGGTGGTGGCGGCGCCCCGGTGGTCCGCGTCGGCCGTACCCGCACCGCCCGCCGGGTCCTGTCGCACCGTCGAGAAGCCGGCGCCCGCTTCCCGGGCCCCGGCGGTCCCCGGGTCCCCGGCGGGCGCGGTGCTCCCGGTCGTGTCCGTGGCCGCCGGGGGCTCCGCGTTCTCCGCGCGCAGCGCGGCCGTCTCGCTCTTGAGGATGCGCAGGGACTTGCCCAGCGCCCGAGCCGTGTCCGGCAGCTTGCGCGAGCCGAACAGGAGGACGGCGGCGAGTACCACGACCGCCAGGTGCCAGGGCTCCAACGCGTTACGGAACATGAGCGCCTCATTCTTCGTCTCAGGGCTTGGGGGAACCGGTGTACGGTTCCCCACCGGCAAGATTGCTACATTGCGCAACTGTACAACTGTGGGGTGGGTGGCGCGCCTCCCCCGGACGGCCCGGACGGACAGAGGTGTGTGCGCATGACACGCAGGGACGGTGCGAGCGGTGGCGCCGGGCACATGGCCCGTCGCCCGGCGCCGCGCGGCGGCCGCAACAAGGTCCTCATGGCCCTCGCCGTCGTCGGCGCCTTCGCCGTGCTGGCGAGCGGTGGCTTCGGCTGGGTGTGGTTCAAGCTCGGCGGGAAGATCAGTACGTTCAGCGGTGACGGGCTGTCCGACAACCGCCCCGCGGCCGGCGGCGGAGGCCAGAACGTCCTGGTGATCGGCTCGGACAGTCGCTCCGGAAAGAACAAGGAGCTCGGTGGCGGCGAGGGCGACATCGGCCGCTCGGACACCGCCTTCCTGCTGCACGTCTACGCCGACCGGCGGCATGCCGTCGCGGTCTCGGTGCCCCGCGACACGCTCGTAGAGATCCCGCGCTGCCGGCTGCCGGACGGCAGCTGGAGCGCGCCGCGGGCCGAGGCCATGTTCAACTCGGCCTTCTCCACCGGCGAGACCCCGGAGGGCAACCCGGCCTGCACCCAGAACACCGTCGAGAAACTGACCGGCCTGCGCGTGGACCACACGGTGGTGGTCGACTTCAACGGCTTCTCCAAGCTCACCTCGGTGGTCGGCGGCGTCCCGGTGTGCCTGCCGAACGACATCTACCAGCGGGACCTGAGCCCCAAGCGCCCCACCCGGGGCGAACTCGTCTTCCACGAGGGGACGCAGAAGGTCTCCGGACAGCAGGCCCTCGACTACGTCCGGCTGCGGCACGGCATCGGCGACGGCTCCGACATCGGCCGCATCAAACGTCAGCAGGCCTTCGTCTCCGCGCTGCTCAAGACCGTGCGCGAGAAGGGGCTGACCCCCACCAGACTGCTGCCCCTCGCGGAGGCCGCGACCGACTCCACGACCGTCGACCCCGGACTCGGCTCGGCCGACAAGATGCTGTCCTTCGCGCTCTCCATGAAGAACGTCGACCTGCACAACACGAAGTTCGTGACGGTGCCCTGGCGGTACGAGGGCAGCCGGGTCGCCGTCGTCCAGCCCGGCGCGGACGCCCTGTGGTCCGCGCTGCGGCGGGACAAGCCGATCGGGGACCCGCCGAAGAAGAAGACCGGGAAGACGGGCGAGGCGAAGGCCGCCGACGAGGCCCCGGCCACCGGCGCCGGCATCTCGGTGAGCGTGCGCAACGGCACCACCGTCCCCGGTCTCGCCGCCCGCGCCGCCGGCGTGCTGCGCACGGGCGGGTTCACGGTCGCCTCCACCGCCACCTCGCCCGACCAGGGGCACGCGACGACGACGATCGCCTACGGTCCCGGCGCGAAGAAGGCCGCACAGACCACCGCGCGCTGGTTCCCCGGCGCCACCCTGAAGGCGGCCGAGGAACCCGGCGTGACCGTGACGCTCGGCAGCTCCTACGCCAACGACCCGGCCGCCGCACCGAGTTCACCCGTCGCCCCGGCCAAGTCCGCACCCGTCGGCTCCGACGCCCGCTCGGCCGACGAGAACCCCTGCGAGGACGTCTCGTACGGCTGATCACGGCGCGCGGGGCACCTCAGGGGCGGTCCCCGCCTCCCGGGCCCGGGCCCCTCACCCGGCCGCGCAGCAGGACCACCGCGCCCGCCACCGCGCAGCCCGCACCCACCACCGCGTAGTACGGACCGGGCAGCGGCACCAGACCCAGTGCCGCGCCCGCCGGGCCGAGCGGCAGCAGGACGCCGGTCCCGGCCAGCGCGCCCGCCGCGCGCAGCAGCGGTCCGCGCGCGAGGCGGCGCCCCGGACCGAGCAGCATGAGGAACACGGCCTGCGACAACAGGTTCTCGGTGAACCAGCCCGAGTGGAAACCCGCCTCCCCGGCAGCACCGCCGGAGTGCCGCAGGGTGAACGCGAGCACGCCGAAGGTCGCGAGGTCGGCAGCCGCGTTGAGCAGCCCGAACCGGACGACGGCGCGCAACAGCTCCGGCACCCGCAGCACCGAGGGCGCCGCCGAGGCACGCGGCCGGGTGCCCCGCCCCACGAAAGCGAGCTGCGCGGCGTCGAAACACAGGTTCTGCACGAGCACCTGCGCGGGCAGCATCGGCAGGAAGGGCAGCAACAGGCCGGCCACCAGCATGGACAGGACGTTGCCCAGGTTCGAGGAGAGCGTCAGCCGCAGATACGCCAGGACCGTCGACGTACTGCGCCGGCCGGCCCCCACCGCGTGTCCCACCGCCGTCAGGTCCTTGCCGCTCAGCACGAGATCCGCGCTCTGCCGCGCGAGGTCCACCGCACCCGAGGGGCACAGGCCCACGTCGGCGGCGCGCAGCGCGGGCACGTCGTTGACGCCGTCCCCGAGGAAACCCGTCGTCCGGCCCGAAGCGCGCAGCAGGCCGACGATCCGCGCCTTGTCGGCGGGCGAGCAGCGGGCGAACACCCGGGTGCGGGCGACCAGTTCCTCCCGCGCCGGGGCGGGCAGCGCGTCGAGGTCCGCCGCGCTGACCACGGCCCCCGGGTCGAGACCCAGGTCACGGCAGGCCCGTGCCGCCGTCCCCGGCTGGTCTCCGGTGAGCACCCGTACGTCGATCCCCTGCCGCTCCAGCCCGCGCAGCGCCGCGCCCGCGCTCGGGGCCGGCTCGTCCCGCAGGGTGACGAAGCCCACCAGGCGCAGCCCGCGCACATCGGCCGGGGTGTACGGACGGGTGCGGGCCGCGCGTTCACCGAGGGCGACCGCGAGCAGCCGCAGCCCGCTCTCCGTCGCGGCCCTCACCCGGGCGTGGAGGTCGGCGCGCTGCCCGGGGGACAGCGCGCACCGGTCGAGGACGCTCTCGACGGCGCCGTTGACGACGAGGGTGTGCCTCCCGGCCGTCCCCGGGGTACGCACCACGGCCAGGGCGAGGCGTCGCTCCGGGTCGAAGGGCAGCGCGTCCACCCCGTCCAGTGCGAACGGGTCGTGGCCCTCGGCGGCGGCCGCCGCCAGGACGGCCGCGTCCAGCGGGGCCGGGCCGGGAAGTTCGGCCAACTCCAGGGTCCAGGCCGCCGTCACCGCGGCCCAGCGCAACGCCTCGGGCTCCGGATCGCCGTACGGGCCGAGACTGCCGTGCACGACGGGCCGGTCCGTGGTGAGCGTGCCCGTCTTGTCGACGCACAGCACCTCCGTACCGCCCAGGTCGTGCAGTGCCGACAGCCGGTTCACGATCACCCCGTGCTCCCGCGCGAGGCGTCCCGCCGCACGGGCGGGGGCGAGCGTCGTGACGACCGGGAGCATCCCGGGTGTGAGGCCGACGGCCACCGCGACCGCGAACGGCAGGGTCTGCGCCCCGCGGCCCTGGGCGAGCGCGTCGGCGGCCAGGACGAGCGGCGGAATCACCAGCATGAAGCGCACCAGCGTCCACGCGATGCCGCGCACCGAACGGTCGAAGGCGCTCGGCATACGGCGCCCGGCCGGCGCCCGCCAGGCGCCCGACAGCCGGGTGTCCGCGCCCGTCGCGAGCACAACCCCGGTGGCGGTACCGGCCGCGACCGAGGCCCCCTGGAGGCACAGCCCCGGCGCGTCCAGCGCGGCGGGCCAAGGCCGTGCGCCCTCCGGTGCCGCCAGGGCCGGGAAGTCGACGGCCGTCTTCGCGACCGCGTCGCTCTCCCCGGTGAACGCCGCCCGGTGCACGCGCAGCCCGTGCGTGCGCAGCAGCCGCAGATCCGCCGGAACCTGGTCGCCGGGGCCCAGCAGGACCACGTCTCCCGGCACCAGCTCGGACACCGGCACCTCACGCACCCGGGCCGCGCCGCCCGGGACTTCCCTGCGCCGTACCGCCGCCGTACCGGCCACGAGCGCGCGCAGGGCGGCGGCGGAGCGCCGGCCGCGGTCCTCGCCCAGCGCCCGCAGGACCAGGCTCGCGGCCACCAGCGCGGCCGTCACCCCCGCCGTGCCGAGAGCGCCCACGGCCGCCGCGACCGGCACCAGGCAGAGCAGGACGGCGGTGAACGGGTCGCGCAGCCCCCGGGCCAGGACGAGGAGCCCGTGCCGGGCGCGGGGCGCAGGAGGGGTGTTGGGCCCGTACCGGGCGAGCCGGTCCCCGGCCTCCTGCTCGGTCAGTCCCAGCGGGCCGCTGCCCAGGCGGCGCAGCACCTGGAGCGGGGGAGCGGCGATGTCAGGCGAGGTCACGGCGGGCCGCCGGAGTCGCACGGCGCCCGTCGAGGCCGCCGATCACGAGCCGGACCACGGCGACGACATCGGGATCGCACACGTAGTACACCTGTCGCCGGCCCTCGCGACGGGCACCGACCAGACCGGCCAGTTTGAGTTTGGTCAGGTGCTGGCTGACCGCGGGCAGCGCCCCGCCCACACGCTCGGCGAGCCCCGTCACATCGCTCTCGCCCCCGGCCAGCGCCCAGACGATGTGCAGCCGCGCGGGAGAGGCGAGGAGACCGAAGACGGAGGCCGCGTCCGTGAGTACGCCGACGGACGGATCGTCCTCGTACCCGCCGCTGTCCCTGGCCATCGCCGCTCTCCGTTCCGCCGGGCCGGTGCCGGGCCCGAGCACAGTGTAGGCACCGGCGAAACGGCCCCCTGCGCGGGCCCGGGCCCCGCCGGAAGCCTTCCGGCGGGGCCCGGCGCGGCCGGTTCCGGCCTCGTTCAGGCGGCCGGGTCCCTGGGCTTCTCGGTCCAGTCGCCCGGTCGCGCCCGGATGGTGCGCGGTTGTCCCGGTGCCTCCTGCGGACCGGGGGTGTCCATGTCCTTCATGGTGCGGCGCTCGCTCTTGAGGATGCGGGTGGCCCGGCCCGCCGAGCGCACGAGGTCCGGCAGCCGTTTCGCTCCCAGGACGACGATCACGACGATGAGGAGCAGGGCGATCTCACTGATGCCGAACATCGCGGGTGGTGTCTCCCCGGAAGGCGGTCGGGGCCGGGGCGCGGTCGGCGGCCCGGCGGCTGGTCGGAGCCGAATCTACAGGAGCGCACAGGGCCGGACCAGATCCTCCGGCGCGGGCCGGGCGGAGGGGCTCAGTCCTCGTCGCCGCCCCCCTCGTCCTCGTTCTCGTTCTCGTCCTCGTCCTCGTCCTCGAAGAAGTCGCCGACCTCGTCCACGATCTCCGCCGCGACGAGCCCGCCCGCGACCCCGACCGCGAGGCCCGCCGCCCCGGCGGCCACCGCCGCGCCGACCCCCGGGCCCGAGCGGTGTCCGCCGTGTCCGCCGTGCCCCTCGTGCCCGGAGTGCTGCCCGCCGTACGGGTCCCCGTGGCCGTACGAGGCGTGGTCGCCGTAGACCGCGCGGTGCTCCACGAGCCGGCTCACCCAGCCGTCGACCTCGCTCGTCCAGTCCAGCTGCCCGGCCTGTTCGTGGGAGACGGTGAACCGGGTGAGGGTGTCGTGCCCCTCGGAGAACAGGCCGCCGCGTTTGTCGGCCTCCAGGACGACGTCCATGCCGCCCGGCGAGGCGAGGAAGGTCACCTCGATCTCGTTGACCGCGTGCGCGTACCGCGGCGGAGGCGTCAGCTCGATCTCCTGGTAAAAGGGCAGCTGCTGACCGGTGCCGCCGATCCGCCCCAGTTCCAGGTCGGCACAGCGGAAGCCGAAGCCCAGCCGGCCGAAGGCCTCCAGGACCGCCTCCTGCGCGGGCAGCGCGCCGACGGTCAGCGGGTCGAGGTCGCCCTTGTCCCGGCCGCCCGCGACGGCGACCTCGGTGCGGACCCCGAGCACGATGCCGAGCGGCTGCCCGTACAGCTCGGTCAGCGGCGTTTCCCAGGGCAGGACGAGCGAGAACGGCACGGTCTCGCGCTCGCCCTCGGCGATCCGCAGCCCGCCGCCGACGAGGTACCGCTCGAAGACGACCCCGCCCTCGTGCTCGCCGTCCTCGGTCTCGGCCTCGACCCGGGCGACGAGTTCGAGCGTGATGCCCTCGATCCGGGCCTCCGCCCTGCCGCCCTCGACGCGGACCTCGCCGGACAGCGTCCCGCCGGGCAGGACCGGGCCCGGCGCGAGCACCGTGTCGACCGTGGGCCCGCCCACCCCGAGCGAACCGAGCAGTCGTGTGAACACCATCGTGGCTTCCTCCCGCGGACAACCGGCGCGTCCCTCGCGCCGTCTACAGCCGTGTAGAGCATAGAGGCGCAGGTCACCGCCGCCCGACGGGGCGTCAGACGCGGTTGACGCGGCGCCCGTCGGGCGCGTTCAGATGTCCTCGCCGGGCCAGCCGAAGAGCCGGGCCCCGATGACCGCGGTGTGCAGGGAGTAGCGGTCCATGGCGTCGTTCAGGTCCATGCCGGTCAGCGCCCGGATGCGCTCCAGCCGGTAGGTCAGCGCCCGCACGCTCAGACTGAGGCGGCGCGCGGCCTCGGCGGAGACGCAGCCCGCGTCGAAGTAGACGGTGAGCGTCCGCAGCAGCGGCTTCGGCCCTCCGCGCGCCGCCTTCAGCGGGCCGAGCGCGGTGTCCATGAGGTCGAACATCGCCTGCCGGTCCCGCATCAGCACCGGGAACACCAGCAGGTCGGACGAGGACAGCACCGGGTTGTCGAAGCCCATGCGGTCCGCGATGTCCAGTGCGCCGACGGCCTCCTCGTAGGACAGCACCACCCCGCCCGGGCCCGGATGGGGGCGGCCGACGGCCGCTCGGCAGTCCTCGGCGGAGGCGTACGCCTGTTTCGCGAAGAACCGGGCCATCTCCTCCTGTCCGGCCGGTACGACACAGATCAGCAGGTCGTTCTTGGTGGTCAGCAGGGTCCTGCGGTCACCGAACCGGGCGAACACGGCCGCCTCCACGGAGCGCGCCACGGGATGCCCGTCGTCGTAGGGCTCCGAGCCCCTGGCCACCGCGACCACGTGGGAGTGCGCGAGCCGCAGCCCGAAGCGCTCGGCGCGCTCCGCGAGCCGCCCCTGGTCGGCGCGGCCGTGCAGCAGGTCGTCGATGAACTCGCGGCGCGCGGCCTCCTCGTGCCGCACCGCGAGCCGCTGGGCGCGCTCGTAGCCCTCGGCGCTCGCGTCGACGGCCTGCTCGACGGCGGCGAGCACCTCGGGCCCCGAGGAGCCCGAGACCCCGGGCGGCGCGGGCCAGTTCGCCCGGGCCGCCGTCAGGAGCCCGTTGACGAGGGAGCGCAGCCCGTAGCCGTCCTCGGCGGCCTGTTCGCCGAGGCTGCGGCGCGCGGTCAGTTCCTCCCGGCTCAGCCGGCGCCCCGTGCGGGCCACCTCGGCGAGCGTCTCGCGGAACCCCTCGGTGTACGTGTCCGGAATCTCTCTCGGCTGCACGAGAGCACCTCCCCTAGTTCGCCGCGGCCGTGCTGTCCGGGGTCTCGGCACTCTGAACGGCGGGAGGTTCGGCCGGGGCCGGCCGTGCGCGGCCCAGCAGCCTGCGGGCCAGGGGCTCGGTCCAGCGGGCGGTGAGCGGCCCGACGATCACCAGGATCAGGACGTACGCCGTGGCCAGCGGCCCGATGCGCGGCTCGACGCCGACGGCGAGACCGGCGATCACGATGGAGAACTCGCCGCGCGCCACGAGCGTCCCGCCGGCCCGCCAGCGTCCGGCGCGCTTGACCCCGGCGCGGCGCGCCGCGTACCAACCGGTGGCGATCTTCGTGCAGACCGTGACGACGGCCAGGATCAGCGCCGTCAGGAACACCGGCGGGATGTCCGCGGGGTCGGTGGACAGGCCGAAGAACACGAAGAACACGGCGGCGAACAGGTCACGCAGCGGCGCGAGCAGATTGTGCGCGCCCTCGGCGACCTCACCGGACAGGGCGATGCCGACGAGGAAGGCCCCGACCGCGGCCGACACCTGAAGCTCGGCCGCGACCCCGGCGACCAGCACGGTCAGGCCCAGCACGACCAGCAGCAGCATCTCCGGGTTGTCGGAGGACACCATGCGGCTGATGAGGCGGCCGTGGCGCAGCGCGAGGTACAGCACGAAACCGACGGTGCCGAGCGAGATGAGCAGGGCGAGGCTCGCGCCGCCCAGGCTCAGCCCGGCCAGCAGCGCGGTCAGGATCGGCAGGTACACGGCCATCGCGAGGTCCTCGATGACCAGGACCCCGAGGATGACGGGGGTTTCACGGTTGCCGAGCCGGCCCAGGTCGCCGAGGACCTTGGCGATCACCCCGGAGGAGGAGATCCAGGTGACCCCGGCGAGCGCCACGGCGGCCACCGGACCCCAGCCGAGGATCAGTGCGCAGACCGCCCCGGGCAGCGCGTTGAGGACGAAGTCCACGATGCCCGAGGGGTACTGCGTCTTGAGGTTGGTGACGAGTTCGGAGGCGCTGTACTCCAGGCCCAGCAGGAGCAGCAGCAGGATCACCCCGATCTCGGCGCCCGTCGCGACGAACTCCTCGCTGGCGTTGAGCGGCAGGAAACCACCGTGCCCGAAGGCCAGGCCCGCCAGCAGATAGAGAGGGATGGGGGAGAAGCCGATGCGCCCGGCCAGGCGCCCGAGCAGGCCGAGGCCGAGAATGATCGCACCCAGCTCTATCAGCAGTTCAGTCGTGTCGTGCACGAGGGGTCATCCTCCAGTGATCAGTTCGGCCACGGCGTCCACGCCCTCGCGGGTGCCGACGACGACGAGTACGTCCCCGATGGCGAAGCGGAAGTCCGGGGTCGGAGAGGGGACGGCGTCGGTGCGCCGCAGCACGGCGACGATCGAGGCGCCGGTGCGGGTACGGGCCTGCGTGGCGCCCAGCACCCGGCCGGCGAACGGGGACCGCTTCGTCACCGGAATGTGCTCGGTGACCAGGTCGATCTCCACGTGGCTGTGCAGGTACCTGACCGGGTCGGGCTTGAGCAGACCGGCCAGGGCCAGCGACTCCGCCGGGTCGAGCTGCGCGCTGTCGAGGCAGCTGTCCTCGTCCTCCGGGTCGTGGAGCCCGATGATCCGGCGGCCGTCCTGGTGCACCACCACGGACACGTGCCTGCCGGACTCGGTGTCCAGGTCGTAGCGGGCTCCGATCCCTGGGAGAGCGGTCTTGCGGAAGTGAGCGGTGGGCTCCATCGAAAACTCCGTACGGTGTTCCGGATGCGGGGACGCATGGTGACGGGCCGGGCGGCGGCGGCCGCGCGGCCCCCATACCGTGCCATCCCGGGAGGGCGCACAGAACACCCGTGCGTCGGTACGGGCGGTCCCGGGGGTGCTGGCTTCCGTGTGTACGGCTCCTGATGCGGGGCGGCGGGACACGGGGACGGACCCCGGGACGCGGGATCAGGGGGCGGAGGGGAGCGGCGGTCGGGGACGGCGGAGGGTCCGGCGCCCGGTCTCAGCGGGCGGAAGCGCTATGGGGTACGGCGTCGCGCGGCCGGACTCCGATCCGCCCACGGCCCCGGGGGCGCACAGCGGTGGCCGGGGTGTGTTTGTGCCGGCCGGAGGGACGAAGGAACGCCGGCGCGCGGCCGGTGAGCCGTTCGGTCTCCATGGGATGCCCCCTCCCTGGCCTGCGACGCCGAGGTCCCCGACCTCGGCCGCGCGAATGCCCGGCAGCGCCGAAGCGGCTGACCGAGCTTGTTATTTGACCAGTACTTTAACGTACGGCAATGGCGACAAATCGCCCTTGCGGGGAGGTTCAGGGCGTTACGCCGGGAGGGAATTTCGCGGGCGACCAAGGTGTTTGCGCCCGCGCGGCTCTCTTGACTTGCCGCACCTCGACCACGACCGCGGCGTGCCCGGCCTGCCGATCGGCAGGCCGGGCACGCCGCGGTCGTGGACCGGAGGGCGGGTGGTCACCGCCCCCCGGGCGGTCCGTCCCCGCAAGGGGCCCGGGGCGGTTCTCCGAGGCCGGGGCGCGATCGTGTGAGCGGACGCTCCAGGAGGTGTGCCGCTATCCCCGCGGCCACCAGGCCGGTCGCCAGCAGCAGTCCGTGGCCCGCGGCCAGCCCGCCCAGCAGGACGGCGAACGCCGCCGCGAGCAGCAGCACCGCCCAGCCCCGTACGACACGGCGCGGCCGGCCGGTGCGCAGGGCGCGGTCCAGTCCCGGGTCCTCGCGGCGCAGCTCGCGCTCCAGGGTGGTGAGCCTCTCGTCGAAACGGTCGTCCATCGCTCGCCCCTCTCTCGTGCCGGCCCACGGCCGCGCGACGGCGGCCCGTACGGTCCACCGTCCGGGGCGACGTACCAAGGGCATTCCGTCCTCACGCCCCCGCCACACCTCGCACCCGGCCCCGGTCGCCGAGCGCCCTCCCCGGCCCGGGGCGGCGGTCGCGGCCGGGCCCCTGCCGCTGCGAGCGGCGTCGCGGCACCTGCTTCGACCCTCCCCGCATTCCGCCCCCGCCGCCATCGGGGTCACCGCCCACCCCGGGGGGAGCGCGCCGCGCACCCGTCCCGGGGTGGGCCCCCCACGCCGCGGCGACCTCCGGAATGGGTGTCACCACGGATGGACGGGGCCCACGGCGATGCGCCAGGCTGGGCGGGACACCGCCCCGCGCCGTGCCCGGGGCTCCGCGAGCCGCCCCGTGCCCGCGGACCCGCCGCCCGGACAATCCACGAGGAGGCCGAGCGATGTCGCTGTTCTGGCGCATCTTCCTGCTGAACGCCGCCGTGCTGCTCGCCGCGACGAGCATGCTCCTGCTCGGACCCGTCACCGTCTCCGCCCCCGTCGTCCTGACCGAGGCGCTCATCCTCGCCGTCGGTCTCGCCGCGATGCTCAGCGCCAACGCGGCCCTGCTGCGCGTCGGTCTCGCCCCGCTCCAGCGCCTCAACCGGGCGATGACCACGACCGACCTGCTGCGACCCGGACGGCGCCCCGACGTCTCCGGGCACGGGGAGGTCGCCGGGCTGATCACCGCGTTCAACACGATGCTGGACCGTCTGGAGGCCGAACGGGCCACCAGCGCCGCACGTGCCCTGTCGGCACAGGAGGGCGAACGCAGGCGCATCGCCCAGGAGTTGCACGACGAGGTCGGCCAGACCCTCACCGCCGTCCTGCTGGAACTCAAGAGCGCCGCCAAGGGCGCCCCGCCCGGACTGGCCGAACGGCTGCACCAGGTGCAGGAGACGACGCGCGGCGGACTCGACGAGATCCGCCGGATCGCCCGCCGTCTGCGCCCCGGCGTCCTCGACGAACTCGGTCTGCGCTCGGCCCTCGCCTCCCTCCTCGCCGAGGTGCCGGCCGGCAGCGGGCTGAGCGTCGCGCGCCGCTTCGACCCCGAACTCCCGCGCCTGACCGAGGACGTGGAGCTGGTCCTCTACCGCGTCGCCCAGGAAGCCGTCACCAACACGGTCCGGCACGCGGGCGCCCGCCACCTCGACCTGAGCCTGCGCCGCCTCCCGGGCGGCGTCGAACTGCGGCTGCGCGACGACGGCCGGGGGGTGGACGCCGCCCCCGAGGGCGCCGGTCTGCGCGGCATGCGGGAGCGGGCCCTGCTCATCGGGGCCACCCTCCAGGTCGGCGAGGCCCCCGGCGGGGGCACCGAGATCTGCCTGAGCGCCCCCGCGGCGCCCCGGCCCGTCGATCCGCCTGGCGAGCGGACGGGCCCCGCACCGGACCTCGCCCCCGGCGGCCCCCGCACTCAGCATGTGACTCTGCCATGACCACAGTCGCCACGGACGCGTCGCCCCCGGCACCCGCGACGAACACCGCTCTCGGGGCCCGGCCGGCCGCCGCGGCCACCCGCATCCTGCTCGCCGACGACCACGCCCTGGTACGGCGCGGGCTGCGGCTGATCCTCGACGGCGAACCCGACCTGACGGTGGTCGCCGAGGCCGGGGACGGCGCGGACGCCGTGGAACAGGCCCGCCTGCACCGGCCGGACCTGGCCGTCCTCGACATCGCGATGCCCCGCATGACCGGGCTCCAGGCCGCCAGGGAACTGTCCCGCACGATGCCGGGCCTGCGGATGCTCGTCCTGACGATGCACGACAACGAGCAGTTCCTCTTCGAGGCGCTCAAGGCCGGGGCCGGCGGCTACGTGCTCAAGTCGCTCGCCGACCGGGACCTGCTCGCCGCGTGCCGCTCCGCGATGCGTGACGAGCCCTTCCTCTACCCCGGCGCGACCGGCGCCCTCATCCGGCACTACCTGGAGCGGGTCCGGCGCGGCGAGGACCCCTCCGCCGACCGGACGATCACCCACCGCGAGGAGGAGATCCTGAAACTCGTCGCCGAAGGGCACTCCTCCAAGGACATCGCGGCGCTCCTGGTGATCAGCGTGAAGACCGTCGAACGGCACCGCGCGAACCTGCTGCACAAACTCGGCCTCAAGGACCGCCTGGAGCTGACCCGTTACGCGATCCGCGCCGGACTCGTCGAGCCCTGACCGTGACGGACGGGACGGGAGGGGCACACTGACGGGGAACAGTCCACCCCCGCAGCGCCGAGGAGAACCGCCACATGTCGTTCCGCGCCATCCGTGTCACCAAGGACGACCAGGGGCAGCACGCCGCACTGGAGACCCTCGACGAGGACCAGTTGCCGGACGGCGACGTCACCGTCCGCGTCGAGTACTCGACGGTCAACTACAAGGACGGCCTCGCGGTCTCCGGGCGCGGCATCGTCCGCAGCTTCCCGCTCACCCCCGGCATCGACCTGGCCGGCACCGTCGAGTCCTCCGAGCACCCCGGTTTCACCCCCGGCGACCGCGTCGTACTCAACGGCTTCGGCACGGGCGAGAAGACGGACGGCGGCCTCGCGCAGAAGGCCCGGGTGCGCGGGGAACACCTCGTACGCCTGCCCGGGAGCCTCACCACCCGGCAGGCCGCCGCGATCGGCACCGCCGGGTACACCGCGATGCTCAGCGTCCTCGCCCTGGAGGACGCCGGGGTGACCAAGGACAGCGGCGAGGTCCTGGTGACCGGGGCGGCCGGCGGCGTCGGTTCGGTGGCCATCGCCCTGCTCGCGCGGCGCGGCCACCAGGTCCTGGCCTCCACCGGGCGCCGCGAGGAGGAGGGCGACTACCTGCGCGGCCTCGGCGCGGCCGGGATCGTGGACCGCGAGGAACTGTCCGGCCCCGGAAAGCCGTTGGCGAAGGAACGCTGGTCCGCCGCCGTCGACACCGTCGGCAGCCACACGCTGGCCAACGTCCTGTCGGCGACACGCTACGGCGGCACCGTCACGACCTGCGGGATGGCGCAGGGCCTGGACCTGCCCGCCTCGGTCGCCCCGTTCATCCTGCGCGGCATCAGCCTGCTGGGCGTCGACTCGGTCTACGCCCCGATGGAACGCCGGGTGCGCGCCTACGAGCGGCTCGCCGAGGAACTCGACCCGGCCCTCCTGGAGGGCATGATCACGGTGATCGGCCTCGACGAGGTCCCGGACACCGCCCGCCGCATCCTGGAGGGCCGCGTCAGGGGCCGCACCGTGGTCGACGTCAACGCCTGAGCGGGGGCGGGGGAGGGGCCCGTCCACGGTGCGGGTGCGGCGCCCCACCCGGCAGAGGCCGTCCGGCACCAGGGCCGAGCGGCTGGTCGTCGGGGTCGACGTCCTGGGCCGGTGGCCCAGCTGCTCGTACGATGAGCACGCGGGCGTGTGACCCCGACTGCCCTGCGGGGCAAGGGATCAGACGGCCGGTCAGCCGGCCGGGTGCGCGCGGGCACGCCCATGAGGCAGGGTGGTGCCCGTGCCCGCTCTCCCCACCCAGACCGCGCCCCCGGCCCCCGAGCACCACATGGTGGTCGCGGGCGACGACGCCCTCGCGCCCAGGATCGCCGCCGAACTCGCCGACGTCTACCGCGAGCGGGTCACCCTCATCGAGCCCCCGTCGCCCGGCGGGCTCGCCACCGGCGCCGCGTTCTCCGGCCGCGCGCTGGGCCGCGCCTCGGCCCTCCTGGACCGTATGACCTCCGCGATGAGCCGGACCCCGGCCCCGCAGCCGCCCGCCGGGGCCGCGCCCACCGGGGACATCACCGTCGTCGAGGCCGCGCACCTGGACGACGAGGCGCTGACCGAGGCCGGGGTGGGCCGGGCCCAGGCGCTCGCCCTCGTCCACGACGACGACGAGGCCAACATCCACGCGGCCCTGCGCGCGCGCCGGCTCAATCCGCGACTGCGCCTTGTGATCCGGCTCTACAACCGGCGGCTCGGTCAGCAACTGGAGGAACTGCTCGACCAGGCCGCGGTCCTCGCCGGTCTCGACGCCGGCGTCTCCAGCGTCACCGTGCTCTCCGACGCGGCCACCGCCGCCCCCGCGCTCGCCGCCTCCGCCGTCGCCGGTACCAGCAAGGTCATCCAGGCCGACGGCATCCTGCTGCGCGCCGCGGAACGCCGCCCGGCCGGCGGACAGGACGTCGCCGCCCCCGGCCTGGCCACCCTCGCCCTGCTGTCCGCGACCATCGGCGACCCGGGCGGCGCCGAGGGCTCGGACAGCAGCACCGACGGGCCGCGGCTGCTGCCCGACGACGCCGAGGTCGCCGCCGCGACGGGACGCGAGACCGTCGTCCTGGAGCAGATCGGCCGCCCCGGGACCGGGCACCCCGGACCGCTCGCCGGCTGGCGGGTACCGCTGGGCTCGCTGTTCTCCGCGCGACTGCGCTGGTCCATCGCGGGGCTCGCCGCCGCCGTCGTCGCCCTCACCGCCACCGCGAAGTTCCTCACCGGCGACCACCCCCTGCACGCCGCGTACATGACCCTGCTCGACCTCTTCGCCATCAACGAGCCCGCCCTGGAGGACGGCCGGGGCCGGCAGGTGCTGCAACTGCTGAACGGCCTGGTCGGGCTGCTCCTGCTGCCCGTGCTCGTCGCCGCCGCCCTCGAAGGGCTCGGCACCTTCCGCACCGCCTCGACGCTGCGCCGCCCGCCCCGCGGCCTGGCCGGGCACGTCGTGCTGCTCGGCCTCGGCAAGGTCGGCTCCCGGGTCCTGGCCCGGCTGCACGAGATGAACATCCCCGTCGTGTGCGTCGAGGAGGACCCGGAGGCGCGTGGCATCCCGCTGGCCCGCCGGCTGCGGGTGCCCTGCGTGATCGGCGACGTCGCCGACGAGGGGGTCCTCGAAGCCGCCAAGATCGGCCGGGCCGCCGCCCTGCTGGCCGTCACCAGCGTCGACACGACGAACCTGGAGGCCGCGCTCTACGCCCGTTCGCTCAATCCACGGCTGCGGGTGTCGCTGCGCCTGTTCGACGACGACTTCGCGACCGCCGTCTACCGGACACTGCGCGCCGCGCATCCCGGTGCCCTGACCCGCAGCCGCAGCGTCTCCTCGCTCGCCGCGCCCGCCTTCGCGGGGGCCATGATGGGGCGCCAGATCCTCGGGGCGATCCCGGTCGAACGCCGGGTCCTGCTGTTCGCGGCGCTGGATGTCGCGGGACGTCCCGAACTCCAGGGCCGCACGGTCGCCGAGGCCTTCCGGCCGGGCGCCTGGCGGGTGATCGCGCTCGACACCGCGCGGCCCGGCGACCGCCGTCCCGACCTGAGCGAGCGGCCCGCCGAGGAGGGCGGCGGTCTCGTGTGGGACCTGCACCCCGGCTACGTCCTGCGCGCCGAGGACCGGGTCGTCCTCGCCGCGACCCGGCACGGCCTCGGCCGGCTGCTGGGCCGGCGCGACCGCCCCGGCCGCGAGACGACGGCCGACTCGGGCCACTGAGCGCCCTCCACGTGCCAGGCCAGGCCGGGGCGGGGCGGTAATTCCGCCGAGGAGTGTGAGACGCGTCACTCCGTGCATCACCCATGGACACGCCTATATAGGTGCGTGATACATACTTCTCCATGGACGCGAACCACCAGAGCCAGAGCGACGTCGCGGCACTCCTCGAAGGGCTGACCGCCCTCGCCGTACGCCATCTGACGGTGCGCGACATCAGTTTCACGGCGGCCCTCACCCTCAGCAGACTCGCCCGAGGGGGGCCCACCCGGCTCACCGTCCTCGCGACGGAGGAGGGCGTCTCCCAGCCCTCCATGACCCAGCTCGTCCAGCGGCTGGAGAAACAGGGGCTGGTCAGCCGGGTCCGCTGTCCCGAGGACGGCCGGGCCGTCCTCGTCTCGGTCACCGACGCCGGGCGGGCCAGGGTCGAGGAGCGCCGGGGCACCCGCCTGGAGCGGCTCCACGGACTGCTCGCCACCCTGCCGGACGAGGAGCGCGACACCTTGGTCTCGGCCGCGCGGATGGCGATGCCCGCCCTGGAACGCCTGCTGGAGACAGCGGTCAGGACCCAGTGGCCCGCCGCCGAACCCCTGCCGGACGCGGACGCCTCCCCGGGCTGAGCGAGCGGCTGAACCCTTGCACCGCCCGTCCCCCGGGCCCCGGCACCGGGGCGGGCTTTCCCCTCTGGAGCAGCACTTGTCCTCCCATCCGAGCACAGTCAGCCCCTTCAAGCAGCCGAAGGCCGTCTGGGCCGTGGCCTTCGCCTGCGTCATCTCCTTCATGGGGATCGGTCTCGTGGACCCGATCCTCCCGGCCCTCTCCACGAGCCTGCACGCCACCCCGAGCCAGGTCTCCCTGCTGTTCACCAGCTACCTCGTGGTGACCGCCGTCGCGATGCTGTTCACCGGATTCGTCTCCAGCCGCATCGGGGCGAAGAAGACCCTCGTGGCGGGGCTGAGCGTCATCGTCGTCTTCAGCGCCCTCGCGGGAGCCAGCGGAAGCATCAACGGGATCGTCGGCTTCCGGGCCGGCTGGGGCCTGGGCAACGCCCTGTTCATCGCGACCTCCCTCGCCGTCATCGTCGGCTCGGCCAGCGGCGGCTTCGCGGGCGCCATCATCCTCTACGAGACGGCCCTCGGCATCGGTATCGCGATAGGCCCCCTGCTCGGCGGGGAACTCGGCGCGATCAGCTGGCGCGGCCCGTTCTTCGGCGTGGCCGTCCTCATGGCCATCGCGCTCCTCGCGACGATCGTGCTCGTCCAGCCCACCCCCAAGCCGGAACGCCGCGCCTCGGTCCTCGACCCGATCAAGGCCCTGCGCCACCGCAGCCTGCTCACCATGGGCCTCATGGCGCTCTGCTACAACTGGGGCTTCTTCACCGTCCTCGGCTACGCGCCGTACCCGATGGAGCTGGACACCCACAAGCTGGGCTACGTGTTCACCGGCTGGGGCGTGCTCGTCGCCTTCTTCTCGGTCTTCGGCGCCCCCTGGCTCCAGTCCAAGCTGGGCATCGCCAAGGCGCTCTACCTCAACCTCGCCCTGTTCGCCGTCGACATCCTGGTCATCGGGCTGTTCACCGACAACCGGACCACGCTGATCGTCGCGGTGATCGTCACGGGCTGCTTCATCGGCGTCAACAACACCATCACGACCCAGGCGGTCATGACGGTCGCCCCCGTCGAACGCTCCACCGCCTCGGCGGCCTACGGCTTCATCCGCTTCATCGGCGGCGGTCTGGCCCCGTACGTCGCCGGGAAGCTGGCCGAGCACTACGACATGCACGTGCCGTTCTACGTCGGCGCCGCGGCCGTCGTCGTCGGCATCGCCGTCCTCGCGACCGGCCACGCCATGCTCGCCGAGGCCGAACGCAACCAGGCGGCCGACGCCGCCCGGCACTCCGCGGCCGGGAACCGCGAGGAGGAACTGGAGCGGCAGGCCGAGGCGGAGGACATCGGCTCGGCCACCTGACCGGCCGCCCCGCGCCCGGAAGAACCCGCGCCCGCCCCGGTCCGGGGACGCCCGCAAGGGCATCCCCGGACCGTATTCATGCGCAGATGTCATGACGTGTCCGGGGCGCGAGTGCGCCGTCGCCCCTGGCCGGAACACACCCCCGCCAGGGGCGCGCTGCGCCGTACCGGGTAGACAGGAGTCGGCAGCCCGTTCTGCCGCGCCGCTCCCCGGAGCGCGAGAAAACTGGTCGAGAAGTTTCACGTATACGTGGTGCGGACCGGGGTACACGGGCCGCAGCGCGCCGCGCAGTGTGGCGTACATGAAAACTCTGGAGGTTCCTATGGGTGCGGTCAGGACCGTCGCGGCTGAAGAGGCACGGACCGAAGCTGCTCCTCTCCTCCCCGAGATCGACGAGCCCCACAAGGTCGCCCCGCGCGACGCGCGGGCTCTGACGAAGCTCTTCTTCGACCGGCTCGACGGCCTGGAGGAGGGGACGCGTGAATACCAGGACGCCCGCAACACCCTGATCGAGATGAACATGTCGCTGGTCCGCTTCGCGGCCCGCCGCTTCCGCAGCCGCGGTGACGACATGGAAGACGTCGTGCAGGTCGGCACGATCGGCCTGATCAAGGCGATCGACCGGTTCGAACTCTCGCGTGAGGTCGAGTTCACCACCTTCGCCGTCCCGTACATCGTCGGTGAGATCAAGCGTTTCTTCCGCGACACGACGTGGGCCGTGCACGTGCCCCGCCGGCTCCAGGAGGCGCGCGTCGAACTCGCGAAGGCCAACGAGGAGCTCAGCACCCGGCTGGGCCGCGCCCCCAGGGTCGCCGAGCTGGCCGCGCTCATGAACCTCAGCGAGCAGCAGGTCGTCGAGGCCCAGCTCGCCTCCAACGGCTACTCCTCCTCCTCGCTGGACGCGGCGATCGGCGGCGAGGACAGCGGTGACGGCGAGGCGGTCCTCTCCGACTTCATCGGCGCCGAGGACCCCGGCATGGAACTCGTCGAGGACCTGCACGCGCTCGCTCCGCTGGTCGCCGGCCTGGAGCCGCGCGACCGCCAGATCCTGGAGCTGCGTTTCGGCCAGGAGCTGACCCAGGCCCAGATCGGCGAGCGGCTCGGCGTCTCCCAGATGCACGTCTCCCGGCTGCTCAACCGCACGCTCGGCAACCTGCGCGCCGGTCTCATGTCCCAGGACTGACCGGTCCGCTCGCTCCGGCGGCACCCCCTCAGGACAGCGGCTGCCCCCGTTCTCCCGGCTCCCCTCACCGGCCGGAAGACGGGGGCAGCCGCTTGTCCGCCTGCCGCCACCGGACTCGCCCGGCTGTCCGGGGGCCTGCGCGGCAACGTCCCGGTGCGGCGTCCGGAGGCAGGGAGCCCCCGCACCTCTTCTTCGCGCGAGCCCCGCCCCGGGTCGCCTCCGGCGGTGTTCCCGGTACGCCCGGAGCGGGCAACCGGTCCTGGTACGCCCGAAGCGGTGGGCGGGTCCCCGACGCCGTGCCGGGCGGCCCGCCCACCGCTCCCCGTGCTTCCCCTCCGCCCCGCGAGGACGAATCCTTCCCGCGAGGACGAATCCTTCCCGCGGGGACGAACGGCGGCGACACCGGCCCGCTCGCTCAGGTACGGCGCCACCGGGCGCTCGCGAAGGAGAACAGGCCGAAAGCCATGAGCCCCAGGGCGACGACGACCAGCAGCCACGGGCCGACCGGCGTCCGGGTGAAGGACCGCAGCGTGTCGTCCATCCCCTTGGCCCTGCCCGGCTCGTACTGCCAGGCCGCGACCACCGCGAAGATCCCGGCCGTCGCGAACAGCACCCCGCGCGCGCCGCCGCCGAACACCCCGAGCACGTCCACCGCCTGCCGCGTACGCCGGGACATGTCCTGCGTCTTCAGGTGCTTGCGGAACGTGCGCATCACCGCCCGCACCAGGATCCAGACACCCGCGACGGCCACCCCGATCCCGGCGGCGCCCACCAGCCAGCGGCCCCCGGTCCACTCCAGCGCATGGGCCGTGATGTCCTTCGAGCTCTTGTCGGAGGAACCGCTGTTCTTGCCGCCCGCCGCGAAGGACAGCACGGAGAAGGACACGAAGCCGTAGAACACCGCGCGCCCGGCCGACATCAGGCGCTTGTGGGCCTTGCCGCCGTCAGGGCCCGAGGAGCCGAACACGGCCTCGGACAGCCGCCACAGCGCCATCCCGGCCACCGCTGTCCCCAGGACCCACAGCAGGACGGAACCGAAGGGCTTCTCCGCTATCTCGGCCAGCGCCCCGGAACGGTCGGCCTGTTTGCCGTCGCTCTGGTGGAAGGCGATGCGCAGGGCGAGTACGCCGATGAGTACGTAGATCACGCCGCGGGCCACGAATCCGGCGCGCGCCCCGGCGTCCACCGTTGAACTGTTCGCCGCGCGACGGGCCTTGGCCCGTCCGCGCCACGTCGTCGAGTCGGGAGTCATGGAGCCCGGATGCCCCGGCCCCCACCCGGGAAACGGCGTCCGGCCCCGGGCGAACACGGTGTGTGAAGGCGCGGTTCCGGGGCAGACGGGCCCCGATCCCCCGAACGACCCCCGCCCTCGCCGTGACGCCGCACGGTCCGCCGAGGCGGCACCGGGAACAGCCGACCGGCCGTCCCCTCTTCCGAGCGGCCCCCGCGCCGCCAGAACCCAGGGAGCCCGACATGCTCGCCTACGTGGCCGCCGCCCTGTTCTTCGTGGCCTTCCTGCTGAACGCGACCTCCACCAGCACCGACGCGGTGTTCGCCCCGACCAGCCTGGCCCTCGTGGGTCTCGCCGTGCTCGCCGCGCACCTCGGCGGCGCGGGCGCCGCCCTCGGCTCCCGCAGGCGTCACCGCTGACCCGGCAGGGTCAGCACGCGACGGCGGGGCGGGCGCGGACGACGTGCACCGTCGTCCGCACCTGCCCCGCCGTCGGCCGGGACGGCTCGCGTCCCGTTCAGTACCTGAGGACGGCCGCGATCCTGCCGTGACCGGACAGCGCGTCGTCCGGGACGAAGACCACCTCGGCCCCCGTGCCGAGCGCCGACTCGACGAGGGTGTCGACGACATCGTCCTCCACGTCCGGGTCGTCCGGGGAGGACGAGGGCACCAGATGGGTGGCCTCCGGGACCGCGGAGACCTGGAAGCTGTCCTCCACCAGCAGGAGCTGGACGCGGCCCTCCTGCACGTTCTGCCAGATCTCGTCGGTGCCGGCCGCGAACCGCCGCGCCCCGATCGCCTCGCTCAGCCGCTCCAGCGCGGCACGCTGCTGCGAGGCGGTGTACTCGGCCCGGGCCGGACCCAGGATCTCCAGCAGCGTGTGCGCGGGGGCCTTGTCCGCGCCGCCCCGCTCGACCCGCGCGCCGATCCGCTCCGCGTTGCGCGAGCGCTCCGCGAAGGTGTTCAGAGCATTGGCGAGGCCCACCAGGTGCACCGGCCCCTTCCCCGTACGCAGCGGCTCCATCAGCTTGTCGTCCACGTCGCGCAGGTACTGGCGCAGGCGCTCCTCGCGGTACGGCGAGGGCATGGTGCCGAAGTTCGCCCCCGGCAGGGCGTCCCGCTGGTCGGGCAGCTCCGGTTCGGCGGGGAAGCCGAATCCGGTCACCTCGCTGAGCGATTCGCCCGCGCCGTGCCACAGCCTGCTGCACTCCTCCGACAGCACGAGCACCCAGTACGGCCGTTCGTGGAGCCAGGAGGAGACGAGATCGCGGGTGAGGTACGTGTCCGAGACGACGACCCGCTCCTCCGGAGTGGTGGGCAGCTGCCACACCTCGTAGTCCTGAGTGGAGACGAGCAGGAGGGTTCCCTCGGTGACCTGCGACAGGTCGACCGAGGCGACCGCCGTGTCGATCCGCGCCTCGATGGCCTGGAGCGTCTCCTTGTCCACGGCCGGATCGTGCGCGAGCCGCCTCTTGGCCTCGCCCACGACATTGCGCAGCCGGATGCCGTCCTGGGCGTTTTCCGGCGCCGCCCGGTGCGTGGGCAGCAGAAGGGACACGGCCGGGTACGGGCGCGGGGCGCGCAGCGCGGCCAGGATGTCCGGATTCAGCTCGAAGGTGTCTCGCACAAGGGTCTCCCAAACGGTCGGTCCTTGTGTTCGAGCCTCGCACCACCGGGCTCCGCACGCAGCCCGGGAGGGGCCGCCCGGTGGCCCCCGCGCACCGTCGGCGGCCGGAACCGGGCGGCGACCGGCTCTGGTCCCCGCCCCGGTTTGCTCCCTATGATCACCGCATGACTGCTGGGGCCGCCGAACCACCGAACGAACCGGAACTGCGCGCTTCCCACGCCGACCGGGACGCGGTCGTCGACCTGTTGCGCGAGGCGGCCGGTGAGGGCCGGCTGGAGCTGGACGAACTGGAGGAGCGGGTCGAGCGCGCGCTCAGCGCCCGCACCTACGGGGAACTGGCCCCGCTCACCGCCGACCTGCCCGGCCGCCGCCACACGCCGACAGCGCCGGACGCCTCCGGTGAGCCCCTGGTTCTGCGCGGCGGTGTGCACGGCCAGGAGCGCGCGGGGGACTGGGTGGTGCCCGCGCGCATCGTCGCGCACGGCGGACTGGGCGGCGTACGGCTGGACTTCACCCGGACCCGGTGCGCGCTGCCCGAGATCACCATCGAGGTGTACGGGGAGATGGCGGGGGTGCGGATCGTCGTCCCCGAGAGCTGGGCGGTCGACGTGACGGGCGTCGATCCGGGGCTGGGCGGCCTCAAGAACCGCACCACCCCCGACCGGCGGCCCGGCACCCCGCTGGTCCGTCTGGTCGGCACCGGCGGCATGGCGGGGGTCCGCGTACGGCATCCGAATGCCGTCGAGCGCCGACGTCTCCAGAGG
Organism: Streptomyces sp. NPDC049954; assembly: GCF_040656295.1. Lineage (NCBI taxonomy): Bacteria > Bacillati > Actinomycetota > Actinomycetes > Kitasatosporales > Streptomycetaceae > Streptomyces > Streptomyces sp. NPDC049954. The sequence continues at coordinate 332,747 of NZ_JBFALS010000008.1, read as the reverse complement.
AACCCGCCCGCCTGAGCCCCCGGAGCCTCGCGGCCCCACGAGTGCCGAGACCGCGCGAAGGGCGGTTCAGGCCCCCGCGCGCCTGAACCGCGGCTCCGTTCCCCGTCCACGTGGCGAGGGCTTTCCCGACACCGGCTGGCCGCGCTCCGCGCGCTCGGCGGCGCGCGCGATGTTGCGCGCCATACCGCCGAAGATCACGGCGTGGAAGGGCGAGACGCTCCACCAGTACGCGTGACCCAGCAGCCCGCGCGGATGGAACAGCGCCCGCTGCCGGTACACCGTGCGCCCCCGCACGTCGCGGTCCACCACCAGTTCGAGCCAGCCCGGGCCGGGCATCCGCATCTCGGCGCGCAGCCGCAGCAGCCGTCCGGGTTCGATCTCCTCGACGCGCCAGAAGTCCAGCGAGTCGCCGACCCGCAGCCGCTGCGCGTCCCGCCGGCCCCGGCGTAGGCCCACCCCGCCCAACAGCCGGTCCAGCCAGCCGCGTACCGCCCAGGCCAGGGGGAACGAGTACCAGCCGTGTTCGCCGCCGATGCCCTCGATGACCCACCACAGGGCCTGCGCGGAGGCGTTCACGGGCCGTTGGCGTTTGTCGGTGTAGAGGCTGCCGCCGGCCCACTGCGGGTCGGTGGGCAGCGGGTCGCTCGGCGCGCCCGGCACCGAGGCGGAGGACCACCGGGTGGTCACCTCGGCCTGCTTGACGCGTTGCAGGGCGAGACGGAGCGCTTCGTCGAAGGGGAGCGGGGAGCCCGGCGGGTCGGGAACGTAGCGGGCGATGTCGTGGTCGGCGCACACCACCTCGTAGCGCAGGGACTCGGCGAGCGGCCGGGCGATCCCGCGCGGCACCGGGGTGACCAGCCCGATCCAGTGGCTGGAGAGGCCGGGGGTGAGCATCGGCACGGACAGGATCAGGCGCTTGGGCAGTTTCCCGACCGCCGCGTAGCGCTGCATCATGTCGCGGTACGTCATGACGTCCGGGCCGCCGATGTCGAAGTCCCGGTCCACGCCGGGAGGCAGTTCGGCCGCGCCCACGAGGTAGCGCAGGGCGTCCCGGACCGCGATCGGCTGGATGCGGGTGCGCACCCAGCTCGGCGTCAGCATCACCGGCAGCCGCTCCGTCAGGTACCGCAGCATCTCGAAGGAGGCGGAGCCCGAGCCGATGACCACGGCGGCCCGCAGTACGGCCGTGGGCACGGCGGACGCCCGCAGGATGCGGCCCACCTCGGCGCGCGAGCGCAGATGCGGCGACAGTTCGGACTCGGGCACCCCGGCGGGGGTGAGCCCGCCGAGGTACACGATGCGGCGGGCCTGCGCCTCCTCGGCGGCGGACGCGAAGATACGGGCGGCCTCGCGGTCGGTCTCCTCGAAGCTCTTGCCCGAACCGAGCGCGTGCACGAGGTAGTAGGCGCACTCCACGCCGTCCATGGCGGCCCGCACCGAGTCCGCCTTCGTGACGTCGCCGCGGACCACCTCGACCCGGTCGGCCCACGGGTGGTCGCGCAGCTTCTCCGGGCTGCGCACGAGGCAGCGCACGGTGTGCCCCGCGTCGAGCAGTTCGGGCACCAGCCGGCCCCCGATGTATCCCGTCGCCCCGGTCACCAGACAGCGCACAACAGCCTCCTCGACATGGCCCGAGTCCCACCGTGCCCCAGGTCTGTGGCCCCCGCACGGGGAAACCTCGTCACGCGCCGGTGAGTGCTCGTGGCGACTGTTATGGTCTCTAACAAGAGTGAGCAATGCTCACACGGCTTGGGTGTCCATGGGCGCCGGGCAGCACACCACACCGACCGACAGGGGAGACACATGACCACGCACGCCATGCACACGGTGCTCGGCGCCGGGCCGGCCGGTTCCGCGCTCGCCGCCGAACTCGTCCGCCGAGGACACCCGGTGCGCCTCGTGGACCGCAGGGGCACCGGCGCCCCGGTGGAGGGGGTCGAACGCTTCGCGGCCGACGTCAGCACCCCGGAGGGCGCACGGGAGGCGGTGGCGGGCGCCGCCGTCGTCCACCACGCCGTCAACGTCGCCTATCACCTCCAGGTCGAGGTCATGCCGAAGGTCCAGGAGGCGGTACTGGGCGCGGTCGAGGAGAGCGGGGCCCGCCTCGTCGTCCTCGACACGCTCTACCCGTACGGCGAGACCGGTGGCGCCGTGATGACGGAGCGGACCCCGTGGCGGGCCACGAGCCGCAAGGGCCTGATGCGGGCCGCACTCGACGAGCGGTATCTCGCCGCGCACCGCGAGGGCCGGGCCCGCGTCGTCCTCGGCCGCTCCGCCGACTTCTTCGGGCCCGGGGTGCTCAACTCCTCGCTGGGCGCCGCGACCTTCCCCGCCGCGCTCACCGGCGGGGAGGTTCTCGGCCTCGGTGACATCCAACTGCCGCACAGCTACACGTACATCGGCGACGTCGCCGCCGCGCTGGCCACCCTGGGGGAGCGGGCCGAGGGGGACGGGCGGGTGTGGCATCTGCCGACCGCCCCGGCCAGGTCAACCCGCGAGATCCACGAGCTGATCGCCCGGCGGGTCGGCGCTCCCCTCAAGGTGACCGTGGCCGCCGAGCCCCGCCCGACGGGCCCCTTCGACGAGGTGTTCATGGCGGAGTACGCCGAGATGTTCTACCAGCACACCGAACCGCAGATCGTGGACTCGGGCGCCTTCGAGCACGCCTTCGGGGCCGCGCCCACCCCACTGGAGCGGGCGCTGGACGCGACGCTCGACTGGTACCGGGGACTGCTCGCGAAGCAGCGGGGCTGAGCGGGCGGGAGCGACCCCGGCCACCCGGCCCGCGTTCCCAGGCCGCGGAGACCGACACCCCGTCCACGGTCCAGTACCAGTTGCTGCCGCCCGCGCAGCGGAAGCGGACCCGTACGCGCCGGGGACCCGCAGGATCACGGCTCCGACCCGGGAGAGCGCGTCGGCGGTGAACGTCAGCGGCGTCCCGGCCGCCGGTCACCGGCCAGGCGGGGGGAGACGAGGGTCGAGTCGAAGGTGCCGGTGCAGCCGCGGGCCGACCCGCTCCTCCCCGTCGGCGACCGCGAAGACGTTCCGGGCGCGCACGGTGAACGCGCGCCCCTCGCCCCGCTCCGCCGCCGTCCAAAACTCGTCGGTCGTGAAGTCCAGCCGCGCCACTCGGTGACACCCCGGTGCCCCTCGCGCGCGGAGCGGGAACAGGCGAGGCCGAGACCGCCGGCCACGGCGGGTGGGCGGGGCCTCTTCCCGCACGGGAGTCACCAGCCGAGCGCGTCGGCGGTCTTCTCGGCGATCGCGGGGGAGCAGGTCATGCCGCGACCGCCGGGCCCGGTCACGAGCCACACCCCGTCCCGCACCTCCTGGCGGTGCACGACACGGGAGGTGTCGGTGCACTGGGCGTAGCCCCCCGCCCAGCGCCGGCGCACCCGGGGGAGCGGGGGCCGAGGAAGGACTCGACGATCCCTTTGAGGTGGTCGCACGGCTCCTCGACCGTGTCGAAGGCGAAGGGGTGCTCGTACTCGTGGGTGTCCCCGATGGTCAGGCCGCCGTCGTGGCGCTGCACCATCAGCAGCTGCATGCGGTGCCGGGTGGCGGTGGGCTCCTGCGGGTGCCCGGAGTTGAGCGCGTCGAGCGCCTCGACCGCGTAGGCGGGGTAGTAGCGGAAACTGTCGGCGTCGGCCACCGAGGTGGTGAGCGGCTCGCCGAGCGGACCGGTCTGCATCATCTGGAGCCGCACGCGCCGCACCGGCGGGTCCGGGCCCGCCAGTTCGCGCACCAGTCCGCCGAGCCAGGCGCCGGTCGCGAGGATCACGACGTCTCCGGCGTGGACCTGTCCGTGGTCGTCCCGGACCGCGCCGGTGCCGGTGACCTCGCGGACCTCACGGCCCCCGAGGAAGGTGTACCTGCCGGAGGCCGGCAGGGCCTCCTTCAGGGCGAGCTGGGCCGTGCGCGGTTCGACGCCCGCGTCCCGCTCGCACCACAGCGCGGACCGGAACTCCCCGCGCAGCGCCCGCTCTAGCCGCCCCCGCCGGTCCGCCGCCCGTCGCGAGGGCCGAAGGCGGTGAGGGCCTCGGCGTCGGTGGTGCGGGCCCGCACGTAGTGCTCCGCCCAGGCGCGCGCCCCGGGGAAGCCCGACTCCCGTGCCACGCGTTCCACGGCCGCGTCCAGGTCGAACCGGGTGTGGCGCGGACCCACCCGGCCGTCCTCCAGCAGCAGCCACGAGGCACCGGGACGGCCGTACGGCATGCCGACGCTCCCCGGGTTGAGCACGAGCCGTTCGTCGACGAGCCGCACGAAGGGCATGTGGGTGTGCCCGCACACCACGGTGCGTACGTCCTGCGGGAGTTTGGCGAAGACCTCCGCCCAGCGCTCCAGCCGGGTGTCGACCAGCACCACCTCGTCGTCGTCGCGCGGGGTGCCGTGGCAGAAGACCACCTTCCCGAAGCCCGCCACCTCCAGGACCACCGGGTGCGGCAGTCCCGCCAGCAACCGCACGTGCGCCTCGGTCAGTTGCCCGGCCGCCCACAGGTCGATCGGCGGGGTGCCGACGACCGGGGGCGCGCCCCTGCGGAGCGCGACCAGTTCCCGGTCCGCGTTGCCGCGCACGAGCAGGGCCCGGTCTCCCAGGGCGCCCAGCCGGTCCAGCACCTCCACCGGCTGCGGGCCCGCCGCGTGGTCCCCGGTGACCACGACCAGCCCGGCGGCCCGCACCTCGGGCTCCGCCAGCACCGCTTCGAGCGCGGGCAGTACACCGTGGATGTCGGACAGCACCGCGACACTCGCGACCACGGGACCGCCTCTCTGGTACGGACGTCAGGGCGCCGGACACCTGCGCCTCGACAGAGAGCCTAGACCGGTCGCCCCACCCCCGTCTGCGGTCACCGCCCCGGAAAAGCAGCACCGGCCCCCGTCCTCCCGCAGGGGGAGAACAGAGGCCGGTGAGCCTTTGGACGAACCGGTGTCAGCCGGTCACCTCGATCTTTCCGTCCTCCGACGCACGCTGCGGCTTCGGGCCCCGCGCCTCGCCGTCCGCGCCCTTGCCGATGAGACCGTCGAGGCCGCCCTGCCGGCCGACCAGGTTCTTCAGCAGCTCCGGCAGGTCGACCCCGGTGGCCGAGCCGAGGAGCTCCATGCCCTGGGCGACGTTGTCGGTGACCGTGCGCGACAGCCGGCTCGCTCCGTCCGTCGAGATCACCGTCATCTTGTCGACCGCGCTCAGCGGCTCCGCCGCCTTCGCCACGACCTGCGGCAGCACCTCGACCAGCATCTGCAGCACCGCCGCGTCACCGTACTGCGCGAAGGCGTCCGCCTTCTTCCGCATCGCCTCGGCCTCGGCGGCGCCCTTCGCGAGGATCGCGGCGCCGTCCGCCTCACCCTCCAGGCGGACCGCGTCGGCGAGCGCCGCACGCTGCGCCTTCTGGCCCTCACCGGTGACCCTGGCCCGCTGCGCGTCCGCCTCGGCCTCCTTGACCTGGGCGATCCGCCGGGCCTCTGCCTCCTGCTCGGCCTGGTAGCGCGCCGCGTCGGCGGGCTTACGGACCTTGGTGTCCAGCTCGCGGTCGGTCAGCGCCGCCTGACGCTGCGCCACCTTCTCCTGCTCGGCCAGCACGTCCTGGTTGCGGGCCGCCTGCGCGAGCGGACCGGCCGCGGCCGCGCGGGCCGCCGCCTCGTCGGTCTCCGCCTTGATCTCCGCCTGCTTGAGCGCGAAGGTCCGCTCGGCGATCGCGATCTCCTCCGCCGCCTTCAGCCGCGCCTGCTCCGAGGCGCGCCGGGCCACCGCCTCCGCGATGTCCGCCTCCTGCTTGGCGCGCGCCGCCTCCGGCCGCCCCAGGTCCTCCAGGTAGGAACCCTCGGTCGTGATGTCCTGGATCTGGAAGGCGTCCAGGACCAGGCCCTGACCCGACAGGCTCGCCTCGGCCTCCTCGGCGACCTGCCCGGCGAACGCGGCCCGGTCCCGGATGATGTCCTCGACCGACATGCGGCCCACGATCGAACGCAGCGCGCCCGAGAGCACCTCCTGCGTGAAACCGACGATGCCGCCCTGCTGCATCAGGAAGCGCTGCGCCGCCGCCCGGATCGAGTCCTCGGTGCCGCCGACCTTGACGATCGCCACACCCTCCAGATGCGCCTTGACCCCGCGCAGCGTCACCGCACCGCGCACCGCGACCGGAATGTGCCGCGAGGACAGGTCGAGGGTGAACCGCTGCTGGACGAAGGGCACGACGAACACGCCGCCGCCCACCACGACCTTCTGGCCGCTGTTGTCCGTGAAGATCCGGCCGGTCTCCGGATCGGTCGCCGACTTCCCCCGGCGGCCGGTGACGATGAACGCCTCACTGGGACCCGCCACCTTGTAGCGGGTGATGACGACCAGGCCGATCAGTACGACCAGGACGACGATGCCGACCACGGCCAGCAGTACAGGACTCATAGTGCTTCCCCTCCGTCCCCCCGTCGGGACGGTTGATCCGGACAGGCCGAAGACCGGCCCGTCGTACGTCTGCGGTGCGAGGCGGTCAGCCGCCTCAGCGCTCCACGGCCCGCACCTGGACGGAGGTCGACGACAGCGCCGACTCCACCCACACCTCGGTGCCGCGCGGCACCGCCACGGCGCTGCGCGCCGCGTACTTCACCGGCTGGCCCGCCAGGCGCAGCAGCACCTCGCCGAAGCCGTCCGCCGGGATGGCCGTCACCACGGCCCCCGCGGTGCCCACCAGGTCGGCGCCCCTGGGCGTCGGGGTGGTCTGATCCCGCATCAGCGCCCGGCTGAAACGCCAGGTCGCCCAGCCCGCGACGACACCCGCCACGGCACCCACCGCCACGGCCGCCCCCACGCCGAGCCCCGTCGTGCCCAGGGTGATCGCTCCCGCGAAGCCCAGCATCGACACCGCTCCGGCGAGCACCGGCAGCGACAACAGCCCGTCCAGCAGGCCGTCCACGACGGACACCCCGTCGAACAAACCCTCCAGCAGGCCGTCGAAGGCCAGCGACAGGGCCAGAACGGCCAGCCCCGCCACCCCGGTCACGAGAAACCACGTCATGGCCGTCATCCCTTCCCCCCATGCTTCCCGCGTTTCCCGAACGCCTGTGTCCCCGTATGTCCCCGTGCTTCCGCGTCGAAGAGGGCCCGCCCCATGCCAAGACGGCCATCGAAGCCGTCCGCGGCCGGCGGCCGGCCCGTGCCGGGCGGAGGCCGCGTGGATGCCGGACCGCGTGGATCATCCCACGGGCGCTCCCGGTGCCACAGTGCCGTAACCCGGCAATCTTTACGTGTTCCTTATTGCGGGTCTCCCTCGACAGGACCCGCGCCGCGTCCGAAGAGTCCACGCCGGTCGCCGTACCTGGACGACGTGCCGACGTGCCCCATCGGTTGCGCACCCTCCCGAAGAAACTCCGGATCGCCCGTGTGCGAAGCCGTGTTGCGAGGGCATTGCAGCTTCGTGGCCAGAGCGGCGAGCGGCTTTCCCGCGCCGGGCCCTGCTGCTTGCCTTGCTTTCCGGGGCTGTGCAGTCGGTCCCGCCCCACCCACCCGCCGCAACCACCGTGCGAGGCACCATGAGCCACCCGGCCGAGCCCACCGCCGACTCCGTCACCGAGGACGCCCTCGCGGAACACGCCCCCGCACAGCCGGAGGACGGCTGGTCCTTCGAGACCCGGCAGATCCACGCGGGCGCCGTACCCGACCCGGCGACCGGGGCGCGGGCCGTGCCGATCTACCAGACCACGTCCTTCGTCTTCCGGGACACCCAGCACGCCGCCGACCTCTTCTCGCTGGCCGAGCCGGGCAACATCTACTCGCGTCTGCACAACCCCACGCAGGACGTCCTGGAGCAGCGCCTCGCCGCCCTGGAGGGTGGGGTCGCCGCCGTCGCCCTCGCCTCGGGTCAGGCCGCGGAGACCCTCGCCCTGCTCAACCTCGCCGGGGCCGGCGACCACATCGTCAGCAGCGCCTCGCTGTACGGCGGCACCTACAACCTGCTGCGGCACACCCTGCCGCGCTTCGGCATCGAGGTGACCTTCGTCGAGGACCCCGACGACCTCGACGCCTGGCGCGCAGCCGTCCGCCCCACCACCAAGGCCCTGTTCGCGGAGACCCTCGGCAACCCGCGCGGCAACGTCCTCGACGTACGCGCCGTCGCGGACGTCGCGCACGCGGCGGGCGTCCCGCTCGTCGTCGACAACACCGTGCCCACCCCGTACCTGCTGCGGCCCATCGAACACGGCGCCGACGTCGTCGTGCACTCGGCGACCAAGTTCCTCGGCGGACACGGAACGACGATCGGCGGGGTCGTCGTGGACGGCGGCACCTTCGACTTCGGCGCGCACCCCGACCGCTTCCCCGCGTTCGACGCCCCCGACCCCAGCTACCACGGGCTGCGCTACTGGTCCGCGCTCGGCCCCGGTGCCTACGCCGTGAAGCTGCGCGTCCAGCTCCTGCGCGACCTCGGGCCCGCGCTCTCCCCGCACTCCGCCTTCCTGCTGCTCCAGGGGATCGAAACGCTGAGTCTGCGCGTCGAGCGGCACAGCGCCAACGCGCTCGCCCTCGCCGAGTGGCTGAGGCGGCGTGACGAGGTGTCCGCCGTCCACTACCCCGGCCTCCAGGAGAGCCGCTGGTACGGAGAGGCCCGGAAGTACCTGCCGCGCGGCAGCGGCGCCGTCCTCTCCTTCGAACTGCGGGACGGCGTCGAGGCGGGCCGCAGGTTCGTCGACGGGGTACGGCTGTTCAGCCACCTCGCGAACATCGGCGACGTGCGCAGCCTCATCATCCACCCCGCCTCCACCACCCACAGCCAGCTGGACGAGGAACAACTGCGCGCGACCGGGACCGCCCCCGGGCTCGTGCGGCTCTCCGTCGGGCTGGAGCACGTCGACGACCTGCTCGCCGACCTCGACAGCGGCTTCCGGGCGGCGAAGGCGGCGTCCTGAACCCCTCCGCCGCTCCGGCCCCTCTCGCGCTCCCTCCCGCCACCGGCGCCTGGCGGGAGGGGGACCCGCCGGGTCGGCGCTCGTGGCTGCGGATGTCCGCGCCGCTGCCGCTGGAGGGCGCGCCACCCCTGCCCGGAGTGAGCCTCGCGTACGAGACGTGGGGCCGGCTCGCGCCCGACGCCGCCAACGCCGTCCTGCTGCTGCACGCCCTCACCGGCGACAGCCACGCGGCGGGCCCCGCCGGTGAGGGCCATCCCTCGCCCGGCTGGTGGGACGCGCTGATCGGGCCCGGCCGCCCCCTCGACACCGACCGCTGGTTCCTCGTCGCGCCCAACGTCCTCGGAGGCTGTCAGGGCAGTACCGGACCCGCGTCGGCGGGACCCGGCGGCCGGCCCTGGGGCCCCGACTTCCCGCCCCTGACCCCGCGCGACCAGGTGGCCGCGGAAGCCGCGCTCGCCGACGCGCTCGGCATCGGCCGCTGGGCGGCCGTCATCGGCGGCTCCATGGGCGGCATGCGGGCACTGGAGTGGGCCGTCGGACGGCCGCGGCGCACCGGCTCCCTGCTGCTGCTCGCGACCTGCGCCGCCGCCTCCGCCGAACAGCTCGCGTGGTCCGCGATCCAGCGCGAGGCCGTCCACACCGATCCCGGCTGGCGCGGCGGCCGCTACCACGACGCGGGCCCCGGCCGGGGACCGCACCGCGGCCTCGGACTCGCCCGGCGCGTCGCCCACCTCACGTACCGCAGCGAACCGGAGCTCCAGTCCCGCTTCGGCCGCGCCGTACGGCCCGGGGGCGGGTTCGAGGTCGCCTCCTACCTCGACCACCACGCGCACAAGCTCGCCCGGCGCTTCGACGCGGGCAGCTACCTCACGCTGTCCGCCGCCATGGACGCCCACGACGTGGGGCGCGGCCGGGGCGGGACCGGCGCCGCCCTGGCCCGCGCCGGCATGCCCGCGCTCGTCGCCGGGGTCGACTCCGACCGCCTGTACCCGCTCGCCCAGCAGGCCGAACTCGCCGCCCGCCTGCCGGGGGCCGACACCCTCCGGATCGTCGAATCGCCTTACGGGCACGACGGATTCCTGGTCGAGACGGAGCAAGTCGGCTCACTCGTGCGGGAGTTGCTGGAATCCTGCTGAAGGTGCCGCGCGACTCAACCGCGCAGGGCATCCACCGCGAGACGGGCCGCCGTCCCGATCGCGCTGTCGGCGCGCGGCTGGGCCAGGGCGGGGGAGAGGGCACGCGTGTAGAAGGCCACGGCGTAGCGGCGGCCGTCCGGGTACTCGACCACCCCCGCCTCGTGGCGCAGGCTCAACAGGCTCCCGGTCTTCCCCGACACCCGTACGTCGTCGAACGGGAAGCCCGAGGCGAGCCGGTGCTGCCAGGTCTGCAGCCCCAGCACCCGCAGCAGTTCCTCGCCCCAGGGGCCCGCGCACGCCTCCCCGCGCCACACCTTCGCCAGCAGCGCGGTCGTGTCCCGCGCCGTACTGCGGTTGCCGGACGCCGGGTCCAGGGCCCGCACCCGGACGGGAGAGGCGGGGTCGAGCAGCGCCGCCGCCCCGCCCTCCCCCGCGTCCTCGGCGACCGAGGCGGCCAGCTCCCCGTACCGCTGCGCGGACACCGTGCGGCGCAGGCCGAGTTCGGCGACGGTGCGGTTCACGGTGTCCATCCCGACGTGGTCCCACAGGACGTCGGCCGCCGCGTTGTCGCTCACCGCCACCGCGAGCGAGGCCAGATCCCGCAGCGACAGCCGCGCCGCGTCCCGCATGACCGACAGCCCCGTACGCCCGGGGGAGCGGCCCGGGACCGGCAGTTCGACGGGCGCGGTGGGGTCGATCCGCCCGGCGGCCGCCTCCCGGAACAGGGCGGTCACCAGGAACAGTTTGTGCACACTCGCGGTGGCCACCGGGGCGTCCGCCCCCCGGCCCAGTTCGGCCTCCGCGTCGACGTCCCTGACGTGCCACGAGGCCAGCAGGCCCGCTTCCGTGAGGACCTCCTCGATACGGCGCGGAGCCGCGGCGGCTCCGAAGCCGCGGGCGGGGTCTGGATCGGTGGTCACAGCGGGAACTCCGAGGCGGGGCGGGGGAACAGGGGACGGGACGGCGGCTCGGGCAGGAAACCGGCGCTCTCCCGCAGGCAGTGGTACGCGGTGTCGGCGAACAGCCGGGCCGCCGCCGTACCGCCCGCGGCGGGCCACGCCGCGCGCACCTCCCACACCGGGGCCGGGGAAGCCAGCGGCCGCCACACCGTCCCAGCCGCGTCCGGCACCTCGGGCAGCAGCGCCACGGTGTCGCCGGACAGTACCAGCGCCCGCGCCAGGTCCAGGCCCGGGGTCTCCCGCACCGAGGAGGGCGTCCAGCCGTGGCGCGCGCAGTCGGTGAGCGTACGCGCCCGCAGCCCGGGGGCGCCGTCCGTCGGCAGCAGCGCCAGCGGCCGGCCGGTCAGCGCGACGGCCGGTACCGGACCAGGCCCCGCCTCGCCCAGCGGCAGCAGCACCCCGAGCGGCTGGCGCAGCGCAGGACCGAACTCCAGGCCCTCCGGGGGGCACGGCTGCCGTACGAGCGCGATCTCCGTACCGCCCGACCGCAGGCCGCGCACCTGGCGCACCGTGTCCGACTCGTGGATCTCGACCTCCGCTCCCGGAGAGCGTTCCCGGTGGCCCAGCAGCAGCGCGGTGAGCGCCCGCGCGCCCAACTGCCGGGGCACCGAGACCCGCAGCGTCCCCGCCGTGCCACTGCGCAGATCGGCCACCGTGCGCTCCAGCCGGTCGGCGGCCTCCAGCAGACCCGCGCTCTCGGCGAGCACCGCCCGGCCCGCGGGCGTGGGCACCGCGCCCCTGCTCGTACGGTCCAGCAGCCGCAGTCCCAGCTCCTCCTCCAGTCGCCGCACCCGCTGCGACAGCGAGGGCTGGGTGAGCCGCAGCCGCTCGGCGGCCCGCCCGAAGTGCTCCTCCTCGGCGACCGCGCGGAAGTAGCGCAAGTGCCGCAACAGGTCCATGAGCAGGGATCATAGTCAGTTCCGTATGACCGTGTGCGTGTTCCGGTTCTTGGACCCGAGCGGCCGGACTCTGTTCTGCTGGGCGCCGTACCGGCACCGCCCGGTCCCGGACCGGGGCCGGCCGCCGGTGCGCGGACCCGGCGCGGACGCGGGTCCCGGATCCCACGGGGAGGACCACGATGACCACCACCCAGCGCACCCCGGGCCGCAGCGGCCGCCGGGCCCCGCTGCCGCTCGCCCTGGCCACCACGCTCCTGCTGGGCGGCTGCTCGCTGCTGCCCGGCGACCAGGACGAGGAGTCCGTCGACGCGGCGGCCGTCGCCGCCGCACGGGGCTTCCTCACGGACTGGGCGGCCGGGAGCTACGACCGCGCCGCCGCCCGCACCGACACCCCCGAGGCGGCGGCGCGCACCCTGCGCAACTTCACGGAAGGGCTCGACATCACCACGTCCCGGCTCACCGCCGGGCGGGCGAGCACCGAGAAGGACGGGGCGCGCGTCCCGTTCGCCGCGCGGCTGACCGTCCGGGGCCTGGGCGCCTGGTCCTACCGCTCGGCGATCACCGTCCGCCGCGCGCAGCAGGAGGGGAAGGAATGGGTGGTGCACTGGGAACTCCCGCTCGTGCACCCTCGGTTGAGCGACCGGGCCAAGTTCGGTCTGGAACGTGAGGAGACAGCCGCTCCGAAGGTCCTGGACGCCCGGGGCGAGCCTCTCGGCCCGGGCACCGCGCCCTCCCTGCCGGTCGCGCTCTCGCTCGCCCCGGGCAAGGGTGCCGCCCGCGGCGAGATACGGCTCGTGGACCGGGTCACCGGCGAGAAGCTGCGCGTGGAGAAGCACTTCGGTCCGCGCGGCACCCAGAGGAAGGAGCAGCGCACGACCCTCGACGCCGCCCTCCAGTCCGTCGCCGAGAAGTCCCTCGCGGCCCGCGCCGAGGGGAAGAACGCGGGGCTGGTGGCGTTGCGGATCTCCGACGGGCGAGTGCTCGCCGTCGCCAACAACCCCGCCACCGGCTTCAACCGGGCCCTGCTCGGCCGGTACGCGCCCGGCTCCACGATGAAGGTCCTCACCTCCGCCGCCCTCATCGAGAAGAAGGCCGTGGCCCCCGGGGACTCCGTGCCCTGCCCGAAGTATCTGACCGTCGGCAAGCAGTTCCACAACGTCGAGACCTCCGAGATCCCCGGGGCCTCCTTCCGCGACGACTTCACCCACTCCTGCAACACCGCCTTCATCTCGCTGCGCGAACGGCTCGCCGACGACGAACTGACCTCCTTCGCCTCCTCCCGCTTCGGCGTCGGCCAGGAGTGGCACACCGGGGTGCCGACCTTCGACGGCAAGGTGCCCGTCCCCGGGGACGACACCGAGAAGGCCGCCGCCGTCTTCGGGCAGGGCCGCACCGAGGCGAACCCGCTCGTCATGGCCTCGGTCACGGCGACGGCCGTGTCCGGCCGCTTCCACCAGCCCTACGTCGTGCCCGGGGCCCGCGCGAAGGCCACCGCCCGCACCAGCCCCCTCTCCGAGAACACCGTCACCCAGCTGCGCACCCTCATGCGGGCCACCGTCACCGAGGGCACCGCCACCGTCCTGCGGGACCTGCCCGGGGACGTCGGCGCCAAGACCGGTTCCGCCGAGGTCACCGAGGAGGGCGAGGCGAACGGCTGGATGGTCGCCTACCGCGGCGACGTCGCGGTCGCCGTCGTGGTCGAGGAGGGCGGCCACGGCTCCGAGTCCGCGGGACCGGTCACCCGCGACCTGCTCGCGGCCGTGGCGGACTGACCGGTCGGCGCCCTCAGCGTGGCCGACTCCCGCCCCCGTCACCGCCCCGCACTCCCCGTCCTTCTCGTACGCGTGGCCGACTATCGATCACCTGGGCGGGAAGACGGAGGGGGACGACGCATCGCCCTTTCCGTACGGCCGGACGAGACGGCCGTACGGAAAGGGCCCGGGAAGGTGAGCACCGTGGACCGCGCCAGGCGGTACGCCCAGGTCGAGTACGCACTGCCCCGGACCCCGGCCTCGGCGCGCTGGGCCCGCCACATGACCAGGGACTTCCTGGACGGACGGCCGGGCGCGGCGTCCGGGGCGGCTTGTTCCCGCTCGCGGGCGCAGGACGCGGAACTGGTCGTCTCCGAACTCGTCGCCAACGCCGCCGAACACGGCAACAGCGCCTGCCGTCTTCGGCTGCGCGCCCGCACCGGGCGGCTCGTGGTGGAGGTCCACGACGACGGCGACCACCTGCCCGTGGCCCTGCCGGGCAGCACCGTCGCCGAGCGTGGCCGCGGGATGACCCTGGTGCACGCCCTCGCCGACCGGGTCACGGTCAGCCCCGGCAGGCGGGGCGGGAAGACCGTCCTCGCGGTCCTGCCGGTCGGCTCCGACTGAACCCGACCACCGGTCCGGCCCCCCGTGGCCCGGTCGTACGATGCGGGACATGACTGTCCACGATGTGAAGATCGACGCCCTCACCGGCGGCCCCGCCGCACTCGACCAGTACCGGGGCAAGGCCCTGCTGATCGTCAACGTCGCCTCCAAGTGCGGCCTCACCCCGCAGTACACCGCCCTGGAGCGGCTGCACGAGACCTACGCCGCGCGGGGATTCTCCGTACTCGGCGTGCCCTGCAACCAGTTCATGGGCCAGGAGCCCGGCAGCGCCGAGGAGATCGCCTCCTTCTGCTCCGCCACCTACGGCGTGACCTTCCCGCTGACCGAGAAGACCGAGGTCAACGGCGAGGACCGGCACCCCCTGTACCAGCAGCTCGTGGACGCCCCCGACGCCGAGGGCCACACCGGCGACATCCGGTGGAACTTCGAGAAGTTCGTGATCGACGGTGCGGGCGAGGTCCTCGCCCGGTTCGCCCCGCAGACCGAGCCCGACGCCCCCGAGGTGCTCGCGGTGATCGAGCAGGCCCTGCCTGCCGCCTGATCCGGCGCCCCGCACGGGCCCCGGTGCTCTCCGCCCGCTCAGCCCCGGCGCGCGTCCAGCGGGGAACGCGGCCGCGCCCCGCCGGCCGGCGGCTGCTGCGGACGGGGGCGCCCCGGGGCCGGCTCCTCCCCGCTCCCCGGGGTGCGGGGCCCGCCCGGTCGCGGCCTGCCGTGCCCCTCCGGGCCGCTCCGCAGCTCCCGCAGCTCCTCCTCCAGCCCCCGCACCCGTTCGTACTGCCGCAGCAGGAAGCGTGCCTTGGTCCGCAGGGTCCACGGGTCCACCGGCTTCGCCAGCAGATCGGCCACCCCCAACTCGTGCGCCCGCTGGGACAGTTCACGGTCCGGGCCGAGACCGGTGATGAGGACGACGGGGACGTCCTGCGCCCGGTCCACGCCCTGCATGTAGCGCACCACGTCGAGCCCGCCGGTGCCGGGCATCACGACGTCCAGCAGGACGAGCCCCACCCCGCCGCGCAGCACGGTCTTCAGGGCCTCGTCCCCGCTCTGCGCGAGTACGACCGGCCGGCCGAGCGGAGCCAGCACGCTCTCCAGGGCGAACAGGGTGTCCCGGTGGTCGTCGACCAAGAGGATTCGGGCGTCCGACGGCATCACTTGCCCCCTCGTCGTGGCGGTCCAGCATATGCCCGCCGCGTACACGGGCACCGGTCCGAACGGCCCTGATCCCCTTGGCGTGGGCGGAAACCGGCCACCCGCGCCACCCCTTCGCCAGGGTGCGCCACACCCGCGACGCCACCGCCCGGGCGCAACCGCCTCCGGCGGCCCCGCAACTGCCTGACAGGGGAGCCGAGTCGGCCATCTCGACCACGCTCGTCGGCCTGACGCTGACCACCCCGGCTTTCGCCAGTACCGCGACGCAGGCCGTACCGCCGTCCGCGACCTCCGCGCGTGCTTGTCCGTACCAGGCCAAGAAGATCACGAACAGTAGTGGCGGACTCGCCGTCATAGTCTGGGACAAGAGCAGCAAGGACGTGGTGACCATGTACACCGGTGCCGGAGTCGGCAACAACTGGTCCGGCTGCGCGGCCTACGGCTGAGAGCCCACGGCCTTCCCCCGGAAAAGGAGGTTCGCGGAATGGGATCGTTCGACGTGGGAATCGAGTTCTCCTACGGCTGGTGCACCCTGCGCCTGACGGACGGCGTCGAAAGCGTCGAGATCAGGAACCACTGGCTGAACGACGGATTCCCGGAACTGGTCGATTCCGTGAACCTCCTCCTGGAGGGGAGGAGGTCGGTGAGCTGCCGCTGGCAGCGGGAGGTCGCGGGAGGGCACTTCGTCGACCTGGTGAGCGATCCGCACGGCGGACTGAGCGTGGTCGTGCACGCCTTCCACCAGGACGAGCCCGGCGACGCCGCCCAGGTGTGGAGCGCCGAACGCGGCAGCGTCGTCTTCCGCGCGCACGTTCCGTTCAACGAGTTCGTGCTGCGGTTCGCCGCTGCCCTACGGGTCGTGCGGACCTTGTCCACCGACCCGGCCGGCATGATCGGGCACTGGGGTTACCCCTTCCCCCAGACGGCCTTCGAACTGCTGGAGCGTCGGGCCGTACGCCTCGGCTACAAACCCAGGGCCCGCCCGGAGATCGAGGAGGAGAGGGACGGCGGGTGACCGGCGGACGGCGTGGCGCGGTGTCCCGCGCCCGCGCCGACTGGTTCCGGCGCAGCCGGGCCACCGTCACCGACCTGCTCGCCGTCGACGAGGACGGCGCGCCGCTGTGCTGGGTGAGCATGGGCCCCTACCGGGACGAGCACAGCGCAACCGTCTCCGGCGTGAGCGAGGTGTACGCCCTCTACGCCGAACCCGACCGCATCGGCACCGGAGTGGGCCGGCTCCTCATCGAGGCCGTGCACACCCGCGTGGAGCACCGCACCCGGCTGTGGGTGCTCGCGGGCAACACACGCGCCCGTCGCTTCTACGAACGCGCCGGATACCGGGCCGACGGGGCGGAACGGCTCGACGACTACGGCGGTCCCGTGCTCACCGAGCTGCGCTACGAGCGGACCGCCGGCTGAGGTTCACGGAGCGACGCGGCCCTCCCACCGCTGTTCGCCGTCCACCACGAAGGCCGTCGGGGCGAGACCGGCCGCGCGGGCCACGGACTGCGAGGCCAGGTGGTGCGGGTGCACGTGCGCCACCAGTTCCCGCACCCCGTCCCGGGCGAGCCGCCGCACCAGTACGGCGACGGCCCGGCGCGCCAGGCCCCGGCCCTGCCACGCGGTACCGACGACCCAGGCCAGCTCCGCGCGGCGACCGGTGTCCGTGACCGTCGCCTGCACATAGCCCGCGAAACCGCCCTCCTCCGCCACGATCAGCAGGTTCAGCCAGGTCACCGCGGGATCGGGCGAACCCGCCACCTGGCGCGCGTACCGCGCCCGCAGCGTCGCCGCGTCCGGTGGGCTCCCGCCGGTGAACGTGTACAGCGCGGGATCGGCCAGTACTTCCGCCATCGCCTCCGCGTGCCCCACGGCCAGCGGCACCAGGACGACGGGAGCCTCCGCGCCACCGTCCGTGTCCACTGCCGCGTACGCCGCCCTCTCGTGTTCCATGGCGGAATTCTCCGTCCTCCCGCCCGCCGCGCGTCACGGGGATCGAGCGAGAGCCGAGGTTTCCGCGACCCCGCGCCGGTTTGCCCGCCGGAAGCAGGGGCACGCGGCCTTCAAGGACGACACACCCCCGAGCGAGCAGGGGAGTACACGATGAAGGCCAGAGACAGACCACGTCGTACGTCGACCCCCGATCAGGTGCCCCGCGCCCGGGAGGGACGGCGGCCATGAGGAAACCCACACCTTCCCCTGGCCGCGGTGATCCCGAGTGCAGAGCCTGAGGACGACGGCCCCCGGCGGTTTCCCGACCGCCCCGGGGGCCGCCGTCCGTTCCGCACCACCGGCCACGCCCCGGTCGCCCCGGCGGAAGCCGGGTCAGTGCTCGCCGTCCAGCCAGGCGCCGAGCGCCTCGCGGTGGTCGGCGGCGAGCCCCGCGCGAAACGCCCCCTCGTAGCGCGGCGCCCCGAGCGACTGCCGCGCGAGCTGCTCGAACCGCTCCCTGAGGGGCGCCAGCTCCGGAGTACCGCGCTGCGGGTGGCCCGTGGTGCGCCAGTAGGAGTCGGCGACCCCGGCCATCCGGGCCGCCGCCTCGTGCCGGCCCGCCGCACTCAGCGCGGCCGTCAACAGGTCCAGGCCCAGCGCCGAGCCGAAGGCGTCCTCGATCGCGCGCTTGCTCTCCAGTGAGGCCCGCGCGTACCGCAGTGCCTCCACGGGACGGTCCTGGGACAGCCGGATCAGCGTGAGCTGGTAGTCCAGGTACGACAGCGTCCAGCGCTCCCCGATCGCCAGGCAGTCCTTGCGCAGCCGCTGGGCCTCGGCCCCGGCCTCCGCGAGCCTGTCGAGCGCCGTGTACGCGAAGACCCGTACCAGCAGGCAGCGAAGCCGCGACCCCGAGGCGAGATCGGGGCCCGGCGCGGCGGACAGCGCCGTGTCGACGATCAGCAGCGCCTCCTGCGGCCGTCCGGCCAGCAGTGCCGTGAGCCCGCCCGCGTAGGCGGCGCCCAGCACCCCCTCCGCGTCGCCGTCCTCGGCTGCCGCGAACCCGCACCGTTCGCTCAGCTCCCGCGCCGACGCGTACTCGCCGTGCAGCGCGAGCGCCACGCCCAGCGCCCACATGGCCCGGGTGCGGTGCGGGCCGGGCGTGCTGGGCTGGGACAGCGCCAGCTCCAGGTAGGCGCGCGCCTCGTGCAGCCGTCCGCAGCAGGTCCAGAAGAAGACCGTCCGGCCCGCGAGGTCCAGCGCCTCGTCCGGCCGCTCACCCAGCAGGTGTTCGAGCGCCGCGCACAGATCCGTGTACGCCTCGCGCGACCACGTGAACCAGGTGATCTGCCGCGGCCCGAGCCACTCCGCGTCGGCCAGCCGCAGCAGCCGCAGGAAATGCCGCGCATGCCGCCCGGCGACCTCCTGGTGCTCCCCGAGCGCGGTCAGCCAGCGCCGGCCGTAGTCCCGCACGGCGCCCAGCATCCAGTACCGCCCGCCCCGCCGGTGCAGTACGGACTGTGCCGTCAGCCGCTCCAGTCCCTCGCTCACCCCGGTCTCGGTCAACGGCCCGCCCGTGCACACCGCGCGCGCCGAGGGCAGGTCGAAGCTCCCGCCGAACACCGTCAGCCGGGCCCACAGCAGCCGGTCGGCGGGCCGGCACAGCTCATGGCTCCAGCCGATCGCGGTCGCCATCGTGCGATGCCGCTCCGGCCGCCCGTCCGGAGCGGCCGCCCCGGTGTCCAGGCGCGAACCGAGGCCCGCGGAGATCTCCCGGAGTGTCGCGTGCGCGGTCTGCGCGGCCGCGAGTTCGAGGGCCAGCGGGATGCCTTCGAGGCGCCGGCAGATCCGGCCCGCCTCCGCGAGGTCCGCGTGTGCGAGCCGCCCCCGGCACGTGACCGCCCGCTCGGTGAACAGCGCGAGCGCGTCCGGGCCGTCCGCCGGCAGCGGACCGAGTTCGAGGACTTTCTCCTCGGCCAGACCGAAGCAGCGGCGCGAGGCCACCAGGACGGTGAGCCCCGGGCACGCCGTCAGCAGGTCGCCCACGAGGTCCCGGCCGGCCGCCCACGCCTGTTCCCCGGAGTCCAGGACGAGCAGCAGTCGCCTGGTGGCGAGGAACGCGCACAGCGCCTCGACGGGGTGACGGGGCGTCTGGTCGGCGAGGCCCACGGCCTTCGAGACGGCGGACACCAGCAGCCGGTCCCCGGTCACCGGGCTCAGGTCCGCCCAGCGGACACCGTCGGGAAACCGGTCCTCGACCGCACGCGCCGCGGCCAGCGCCAGCCGGGACTTCCCGATACCGCCACCGCCGGTGAGTGCCACCAGCCGGCGCGTGGACGAGGACAAGGCCTCCACCAGCAGCTTCAGTTCACCCTCACGCCCGACGAAGGTACTGCTCTCCTCGGGAAGCTCCCCCACCATCCGGACAGTGTGGACCATGCGGTGAGCCCGGCGAAAACCCGGCAGTCGCGGCACGGTCCGTCGCGGCTTCCGCGCAGGCGCCGCACCGGCCGGTACGCTCACCCGCGTATGGCCGGTCGCCCCCGGGGCATCCGACCTCAGCAGAGGGGCGGGCACCGAGCGGGGACAGCAGCAGGAGGAGGCAGGACGTGTTCGAAGCCGGGGACATCCGGGACTGGCGCGGTCACGACGTCGTGGACGCCGAGGGCCACAAGATCGGCTCGCTGGAGGCGATCTACGTCGACACCGCCACCGACCTCCCGGCGTTCGGGACGGTGGTGGTCGGACTGCCGACCAAACGCAGGCTCGTCTTCGTCCCGCTGGACGGGGCGACCGTCGGGCCGGGGCAGCTGAAGGTCCGTTACGACAAGAAGACGGTGAAGGACGCCCCCTCGATCGACACCGACGGGGAACTGCTCGCCGACGACGAGCCCAAGATCTTCGCCCACTACGAGCTGACCTACCAGGTCGACCCGGGTGGTGCGCGGCGCCTGGGCCGACGCTGAACTCCGTACCGGGAAAGCCGGGGGAGTGGCGGACACCGTGCGCGTGAGACGTCTCGACGCGCACTCGCTCGTCGACGAGCTGTACGAGGCGACGGGGCACAGGTACACGGTCCTGGGCCCTTGCCCCGGCGGGCAGGTCGGCGCCGCCTACGTCAGGGGCGCGGACGGGGGCCGTCACGTCCTCAAGCGGCGCCCCGGGGTACGGGCCGAGGACTACCGGGCGGGGCCGCAGGCGGTGTCCGAGGCGGTGCGCGCGGCCGGGGCCCCCGTCCCGGCGACGCTCCTGTCCGCCCAGGTCGGGCCGGACACCGTCACCGTGCAGGAACTCCTGCCCGGAACGCCCGCCGAGCGCCTCGACCACCGGTTGCTCGATCAGGCGCTCGCCCTGCTCGACCGGCAGGCCGGTCTCCTCGCCGGCCGCCCGGAGGTGCCGCGGATCGCGCTCCATCTCGACCAGGACGGCCCCGGCTTCTGCCTCCACGGACCACTGCGCCTGCACAGCCCGCGCACGGCGGCGCTCGAACGCCGGGTACGTGCCGTCGAAGGACCCCGGCTCCTCGCGGGCGACGACGCCGTGCACCTCGACTTCCACCCCGGCAATCTGCTGACCGTCGACGGCACGGTCACCGCGGTCATCGACTGGGACGGCGCGGGGCGCGGCGACCGACTCCTCGACCTCGTCACCCTCCGGTTCGGCGCGCACGCGCAGGGCGCTCCGCCCGGGGTCGTACGGCGTCTGGACGCGCTCCTGGACGCCGTGGCCCCCGAGCGGCTGCGCCCGCTGTGGGCCCACATGAGCCTGCGGACGACCGACTGGGCGGTACGCCACTTCGGGCCCGGGGAGGTCGATCACGCGCTCGGCCTCGCCGAACAGCGGCTCGGGGACTGAGCCCGGCCCCGGCCTCAGAGCAGTCCGGCCGCCGTCTCCCTGCGCAGGAACGCGAGGCGGGCGCGCTTGTCCGGCAAGTCGATCTCCGGGCCCAGCTCGAACCCGGTGCGCACCAGCCGGGCCACCGCCTTCTCGTTGCGCGCGTCGGGCTCCACCACGATGCGCCGGCGGGAGGGCTCCTTCAGGACGAAGCGCAGGAACACCGGGAGCAGGACCCCGGTGAACCCCTCCTGCCTGCCGTGCTCCGCGGGGGCGATGAACAGGTGGACCCCGAAGTCGCCCTCGGCGACCTCGTAGCACTCGCCGACCACGTCGGCGGCCGGCTCGTACGTCTGGAACAGCCCGACCGGTTCACGGTCCCGCAGCACCAGATAGGCGTGATGCGTCGTCAGGGAGTCGAGGTAGGAGTAGATGTCCTCGACCTCCTCCCGGCTCTTGCCGACCATCCCCCAGAACCTCGCCCGCTCCTGCGAGACCCAGCGGTGGATCAGCCCGCCGTCGCGCCTGGGGTCGACCGGGACGACCGTCACGGTGCCGAAGCCCTCGACGGCCTCCTCGTGCAGGGGCGTGACGTCCGCCGCCGTGGAATCTGTCGCCATGAGAGGGGACTCCTTCTGTACGCCGGGTGCGGGGGAGGGGCCGGGTCCGGCGGCCCCGGCCGGTCGGGTGGCCGCGGCGGGCACGGGGACGAGGGCACCCTTGCGCCACAGCGGCAACTGGTCGTAGGCGTGCGGGTGCCCGGGCGTCCCGTGCGCGCCGAACGGCACCACCCAGCCGCTGTCCGCCCGGTCGGCCAGATCCCACACCCAGCGGGCGGCCGGGCCACGCCAGGCGTGCTCGGCGAGGCCGGGGACCCCGGAGGTGGACAGGACGCAGTCGTGGTCGCCGCTCAGCCCCGGCCCCGGCGCGGCCGGCTCCGGGAGCGCCTGCCACGCGGCGAGCACATGCGCCTCCCCCCAGGGGCGGGCCCGCTCACCCGATCCGGCCACCTCGGCGAGGGCGCCCGCCACCTCGGCCGCCGGGTCCAGACCGGGCACGGCGCCCGGGGTCAGCAACGTGTCCAGCGCGAAGGCCACGCGCGGCGGGAACGCGAGCCAGGGGGCGAACACCGCGGGCAGCCGGGCGCCCTCCTCGGCGGCGAGCGCGGCGAGCGGCGCGAACACCGGATGGGCCGTCAGCCGCCGCACGACCGTGCCCCGCAGCGAGGCGTAGAGACCGGCGTCCGCCGAGTCGGCGGCCATCGACCGGTCCCAGCGCAGCAGCCGCTCCCGTACCGCCCCGGCCGCCGCGTCCAGCTCGTCGGCCCGCGGCAGCAGCGCGAGCAGCGTGCGCGCGGAGCCCAGGTGGGTGTCGGTGTGCACGGCGGCCATGTCGCGCGCCGTCCACCGCTCCCGCGAATCCAGCAACTCCCTGATCCGGGCGGCACGGTGGGGTGCGGCGAACTCGACACCGAGCGGTGCGGCGAGACCGGCCTGATTGGCCATCACCGCCCCGCACTCGGGCACCGCCGCACGCGGCGGCTCGGCGAACCGCCCCTGCCACGCGTACCGCGCCTGCCACGCCGGCACCGTGCCCGAGCCGTTGTCCCGGTGCCGCACCGGGACCTTGCCCGCGACCCGGTGCAGCAGCCCGCCGGCGGTGTCGGCGGCCATCAGCACGTTGACCGGTTCGACCCAGGCGTCCACGGCCGCGTCCACGTCGGCCACGGTCCGGGCCCGCAACAGCGGCAGCAGCGCGGAGAAGCCGAGATCGCCCTCGACGCGCGGGACGTGACGCAGACTCACGCCCGTCCCCTCGTCCGCGCCGCCCGCCACCAGGGGTCCGCGTCCGGTCTCGACGATCTCCACGGTGACCGGCTCCCCGCCCCGGACCTCGACGGTCTCGGTGTGCGCGGCGACCTCCCGCCAGCCCTCGGGGCCCCGCGCCTCGACCCGGCCGCCGCGCCGGCGCAGCTTCTCGCGGTACAGGTCCTGGTAGTCGGCCATGGCGTTGGTGATGCCCCAGGCGACCGAACCGGTGTGCCCGAAGTGCGCGATCCCGGGGACGCCGGGCATCGCGAGTCCCACGACGTCGAACTCCGGGCAGGCGAGGTGGATCTGCTGGTACACCCCGGGCGCCTCGATGATCCGGTGCGGGTCCCCGGCGAGCAGGGCGGAGCCCGAGGCGGTGCGGGAGCCGGGCAGCAGCCAGCCGTTGCTGCCGGCCGTCGCGGGACCGTCGGTGGCGAACCAGCCGACCGCCGCGGGACCCAGCGCGCGCCGCGCCACGTCCCGCCACAACTTCGAGGGCAGCCCGCTGAACAGCACGTGCGTCGACAGCCACACCGCGAGCGGCACCCACGGCTCCCAGCGGCCGGGACGCACCCCGGCGGCCGCGAACTCCGGGGCGAGGGAGCCCGCCCCGGCCAGCCCCTCGGAGACACCCTCGGTGTACGCGCTGAGCCAGCTCAGCGTCGCGGGGTCCAGACGCTCCACGCAGCGGCGCGCGGTGTCGGCGAGCCGGGCCCTGCGGGCGAACAGGTCCCACTCCAGGGCCTCCTCGCCGAGGAAGGCGGCCGAGGTGCCCTGCGCGCGGTGGCGTTCGACCTCGATCTGCCAGCCCCGGTCCCGGGCGGTCTCACGTCCCTGGGCGCGGGCGAGCGCGAGGACGTCCCCGGCCCGCACGCTCGGTACGCCCCACCGGTCCCGGTGCACCTCGACCGTCATGCCACGCTCCCTGCCGTTCCGGCCCCCGAAAGGCCGTCCGGGCCGGGGGATCACTCGAAGCGGGTGCCGTACACGCGTACCGACCCGCCGCCCATGAGGTTAGGCTGACCTAACTTAGTGGGTTCGCGGGGCGTCGGCAATCACGGACGACGCCCGTCGACAGGAGGGCGGCCGATGGGGCACGGCTGGGAGGGCGCGGTCCTCAAACTGCTGCGCGGCAAGGACTTCACCCTCACGGTGACCGGGGCCGAGTACGTCACCGAGCACTACCTGCGGGTGCACTTCACCGACGGCGGCCTGCTCGCGGCGGCGGGCACCCATCCGACGATGTGGGTCCGCGTCTGGTTCAGCCGCTCGGGCAGACCGCACCAGCGTGCCTACACCCTCGTGGACCCCGACCCCGCGGCGGGCACCTTCTCCCTCGAATTCGCCCTGCACCCGGGCGCGGCGGGCGACTGGGCCCGCTCCGCCCGGCCCGGCGACACGATCGACGCGACGCTCCAGGGCACGGCCTTCACGGCCCCCGATCCGCTTCCCGCGCAGCTCCTCGTCGTCGGTGACACCGCCTCACTGCCCGCCGTCAACTCCCTTCTCGACGCGTTCGGCCCCATCCCGGCCACCGTCTGGCTGGAGACGCGGCACGCCTCCGACGAGCGGCTTGCGGTGCGGGCCGACCCGGTGCGGCACGACGTGCGCAGGGTTCCCCGGGAGCGCGCCGGCGCGAGGCTCGTCGAGGAGGTGGGCTCCGCCCTGCCGGGCCTCGTCAAGGACCCCTCCGGCGTGTACGTGTGGATCGCCTGCGACACCGTCACCACCCGGGCTCTCGCCGCGCGGGCGCGCTCCGTGCTCACCGCGCCCAGACGCCAGATCCACGCTCTCGGATACTGGCGTCCCTGACCTCGCCGTCCCGGGCTCCGGGGGATATGGCCGGGATCGCTCGAACGAATGGCCGAAATGGGTAGGCATGGTCTACACCTCCCCGGGTAACCGAGCACAAGAATCCTCCGTGTCTCGCACCTCGGTGTGAAAGAAGGGACGTGACCGTGCTGCTCGCTCACCCCGTCGTCCTGCGCAAGCTCCTGGCCCGTTACGCATCGCTCACCGGTCAGGACCGGCCGACCGCCGAGACCCGCCGGCAGCTCGACGACGTGACCTACACCCTCTGCGTCTCCACCGGGACCCGTACGATCGACGCCGCCCTGGCCGTCGCCCGGGCCCGGGTCGCCGAGGCCGTGCCGCAGGAGAGGACCCCCCGGTCGGCGACCGGCGAGGCGTCTGCCATCCTCACCGCGTGAGCCCGTCGCCCCCGCGAGGGGCCGACGCACGAAAGCCCCTGATAAGGCAGAGAGTCCAGATTGTGTCTTCCCCCACACCCATCTACCAGCAACTCGTCGAGGAGCAGGGCGATGTCCTGACGGACACCCGGCAGGTCGCGGACGACATCCGCAGGAAGGCCGAGCAGACCCTGGGGGCCGCCCACGGTTCCGGCCCCGCCTTCTCGCCGGCCCCCGCCCCCGAGGCGCCCGTCCGCCGGGCCGCCCCCGCCCCGCAGGGCCCGTGGGCCACCGGGGCCCCCGCCCCGCAGGCACCCGCGGGACCGCCCCCGGCGGGAGGGCCCCCCGCGACGGGCCCCGCGCCGCAGCCGGCCGAGGAGGCCGGGAGCCCCGAGTGAGGGCGCCGGACGAGGTGTACGGGCGGGGGGGGGGGGGGTGGGGGGGGCGCCCCCCCCCCCCGGGGGGCCCGGCCCCCCCCCCCCGGGGCGGCCCCCCCCCCCCCCGGGCGACAGGGGGCGGGAGGCACGCGGGGCCCGCC